>CAZDIJ010000068.1:0-14726 GCA_964505475.1 uncultured Sulfuricella sp.
TCTTGCGGTCTTTGGCGTCCTTGGCCTGGTTCTTGCCGCAGGCCGGTTCTTCCATGACGGATGCGATGCGATTTTTCAAGGCGCTCATTGCGGTAGTTCCGACAAAAATGATTCTTGCCGAACTCTTCTGCAAATTGCGTACCACCATTGCGACGGTGACGCAATGTTTTGAAAAACAAATATATTTATTGCTGGTGAGTTATTGAAGCGGTTTTGCGGAAGAAAACCGTAGGGTTTGCGACAAGGATTTTGTAGGCAAGCGGATTAAAAAACCCCGCCAAGGTGGCGGGGTGGAGTAGCCGTCTGGCGTCGTTTTTCAGTAGAGATAGCCCAGCAACTGGGTTTGCGACCAGGTTACCGTACTGGATTGGCCGTTCGCCGTCAGGTTCACGGTGGCCATGCCGCTTCCGAAGGTGGCGTTGATGACGATGGTCAGATGTTGCGTCGTGCCCGGAACGCTATACCCGCCGTAATTCATTGCCGGCGTCGTTATGTCATACACCAGGTTGCCGGCCATGGTGCCGCTCAGGATGCCGCTTGGCGAGATGCTGCCCTGGTAGTTGAAGGTGCCGTTGATGGTCATGGTGATGCCGGCGGCGCTGATGGTGAAATTATTGTAGCTCCAGCTTGTCGAGCCGCTATTGCCGTTCCACTGCTCGTAGCTTTGGGTCAGGCTGCCGCCGTAGGGGCTGGTGCAGGTGGTGGTGGCGCCCGTGGTCGAACACGAATAGCCGGCGGCGAACCCGTTGCCGGATTTGCTCTGTACCATGGCGCGCTGAAACAGATTGGCAAAGCCGCCGGTATCGGCGGCGGCGACATGACTGAAGATCATCGCGGCGGCGGCGATGACAAGCGCTAAAACATTCTTGAACATGGTGACTCCCAATATTGGTTATTGAAAAAATTGGCGATACCGTTTTGGCGTCGCGCATTTCCGTGAAATTACGGAGGAAATTATGCCAAAACCGTTTCCGGCATCAAAAGAATTTTGGCACGGCGTTCCATGCATTTTTCATACCCGCCAGAAATATTTTCCGCGCCATTTTGTTTTGTCCAGAACGGTTGGCCTGCCGCGAACGGAAGCCGGGTGTTGCAAAGATGCGGCAACTGCGGCGATGTCGTGAATGCGACACAATAATCTCTTGATCGGACTGCCATAAATCCCTATGCTTCCGGGGATGTACGATTCATCGAAAGTTTGGGGTTGAGCCGATGGCCGAGTCACCGCAATCGGTTATCGGCAGCCTGGCCGATCTTCAGGATGGCCAGGTCGCCTTGCCGCGATATATTTTCAAACGCAAGGAAGGGTTGTTCGTCGATCTGGGCTGGCTGGAGTCGGCCGGAGATTTCCAGGCGGCGGTCGATCAGATATTTTCTTCCGGCGCTTATTTTCTCGATCTCGATTACGAGAAGTTCATCCAGTTGCTGTATTTGACCGATCCGGTGGCGGTGCGCAATAGCGCCATGGCCGGCGATTCCAGGCTGGTCGTCCGTTTCGCCGCCGATGTCGTGGCGTTCACGCCGCAACGGCGCAGCCTTTATAAAGCCGTGAAAATCGGCAACGGCGAGGCGGAGTACTATTTCGAGCCGGTTTTCCTGGAGGTTGTCATTGAAGACCCGGTCTACCGGGACGGCGCGCCGGTCGATGTCGTGAAAAAAACCATGATGAACCGGACTTCCCTGACGTTCGACGAGTTCGTCGCCGACATGTGGAACAAGGGCATCCGCTTCGGCATCGACGCCGATACGGTGCGCGCCTATATCTCCAGCGGCAAGAGCGAGCGCATCGTCATCGCACGGCGGCTGGAGCCGGTGCTCGGCAAGGCCGCCGACATCAAGGAGCTGGCGAAGGAGCTGCACCGCGACGACGCCCCCAAGGAACTGCCGAACGGGCGGCTGGATTTGCGCCAGTTCAAGAACCGTTTTCCCCAGATCAACAAGGGCATCCTGCTTATCAAGAAGATCCCCCGGGTGATGGGGACGACCGGTTTTGAAATCTCGGGCAAGCCCATCGAACCGCCCATCCCCAAGGATTTCAACCTTGCCGATCTGTCCGGCCCCGGCACCGCGGTCGAGCACTATAACGAGGGTGAATTCATCGTCTCGTTGCAGGATGGCTTCCTCAACCTCGATACCCAAACCAATCAAATCTCGATTACCGAAAAGATCATCAACCGCGAAGGCGTCAGCGTCAAAACCACCGGCGATCTGCTCCTGACCGGCGACGAGTACGAGGAACATGGTGAGGTTCAGGAAAAGCGCGTGGTCGAGGGCAACAACCTCGTCATGCACGCCGATGTGTTCGGCACCGTCTCGTCGCGGGGCGGCAGCATCCTGCTCAAGCGCAATCTGGTCGGCGGCAGTGCGCTCAACCAGGAAGGCGACATCGTCGTCAAGGGCGTCGCCTCGGGGGCTACCCTGCAAACCAGGAAAGGCGTCGTTAACTTGGCGCGCGCGGAAAACTGCGTGGTGGTCGGCACCAAGGTGGTGATCGACAAGGCGGCCAACTGCGATATTCTTGCCGAGGAAATCCTCATCGGTACGGCGGAAGGCTGTGCCCTCGTCGGCAAGACCATCGCCCTGGGCAGCGCCGCGCCGCGCAAGCAAAGCGAAATGCTGGTATTCGTGCCGGTTCCCGACCTGGGTGAATTCGACCGGAAAATCGCGGCGCTCCAGGACAAGATCGACGAAATCGACCTGTCCGTGCGGAAGAAGAGCCAGGCATTGGAAAGCGTCACCACCCAGGCGGATGTCAAGAAATACCTGATGGTGGCGACCAAGGTCAAAAAAGGGGAAATCACCCTGACCCCGGAGCAGCAGGTGAGCCTGCAAAAGCTCGCCGCCACGGTCAGTCCGGCGCTGAAGCTGGTCGCCAAGGTGAATGCCGAGATCAAGGCAAGCCTCGCGGAGAAACAGGCCGTTGCCGATCAGGCGGCGCTGCTGGCGCAGCATAGGAAGGATGTGGAAAGCGGGGCGAGTTGCGCCATCGCCAGCATCGGCGGAGAAATCCTGGTGCGCACCCTCAAGATCACCCCGGAAAACGAGCGCGCCCTGTACGAAGTCCCTCTCAATAACCTCAAGGCCACTCTGCGCGGCGCCTCGATGGGCGGCGAAACCATCCACGCCGGTCGCGGCGGAAAACTGGAGTGGAGCTATTCCGTGCCGGAATAGCTCGCCGCCATAGCCTTTTCTCCTGGGGGATTCCCCTGAAATGGCGCCAATTCCCGATAACCATTGCCTGCTTCCGGCGGGCGCTTGGCATTCACGCTATTTTCCATCCCGCGTAAGTTTTCCGCGCGCACAAATAACTTGACTGCGTTTATCAACTATAGCTATACTTGTTCCAACTGCTAAAAGTGATCTATCCGGCAGTGCTGTTTTTTTCAAAACCGATGAATCCCGCCTTGCCGTGGGTTTTGCGTTTGCCAAAAGGAGATAGATATGTCCAAGCCCATCCCAGCGACTCCCCTGCTCGACCAGTTGGAAGGCGGCCCCTGGCCGAGTTTTGTCACCGGCCTGAAGCGCCTTGCCAAGGACAACGACATGATGGCCGACCTGCTCGGCCAGTTGGAAACTTCTTACGAGACCAAGAAGGGCTACTGGAAGGGCGGCACGGTCGGCGTCTTCGGTTATGGCGGCGGCGTGATTCCGCGTTTCACCGAACTCAAGGACGAGAACGACAAACCGCTGTTCCCGGCGGCCGCCGAGTTCCATACCCTGCGCATCCAGCCTGCCGCCGGCATGCACTACACCACCGACCTGCTGCGCAAGATGTGCGATGTGTGGGAGAGGCACGGCTCCGGCCTGATCGCCTTCCACGGGCAGTCCGGCGACATCATGTTCCAGGGCGCGACCACCGCCGACGTGCAGCCGGCCTTCGACGAACTCAACGAAATGGGCTTCGACATGGGCGGCGCCGGCCCCGCCGTGCGCACCTCGATGTCCTGCGTCGGCGCCGCGCGCTGCGAGCAGTCCTGCTACGATGAAGCCCGCGCCCTGCGCACGGTGGTCAACACCTTCCTCGACGACATGCACCGCCCGGCGCTGCCGTACAAGTTCAAGTTCAAGTTCTCCGGCTGCCCCAACGACTGCGTGAATTCCATCCAGCGTTCCGACATGGCCGTCATCGGCACCTGGCGCGACAACATCCAGACCGACGACGCGCTGGGCAAGGCGTGGTTCGCCAAGCACGGCATGAAGGAACTGGTCAACGACGTGGTCAGCCGTTGTCCAACCAAGGCCATCACCCTGGTGGACACCAAGGATGTTTCCAAGGCGGACGGCATCTCCAGCGTCGCGCTCAACGACACCCAGAGCCTGGAGATCAGCAACCACGACTGCGTGCGCTGCATGCACTGCGTCAACGTCATGACCGGCGCTCTGGCTCCGGGCAAGGACAAGGGCGTGACCATCCTGATCGGCGGCAAGAGCGTGCTGAAGATCGGCGCGACCATGGGCACCGTGGTGGTGCCGTTCATGAAGCTGGAATCCGACGAGGATTACGACCGCCTGGTGGAAATCGCCCAGGACACCATCGACTTCTTCGCCGAAAATGCGCTGGAGCACGAGCGCACCGGCGAAATGATCGACCGCATCGGCCTGGTCAATTTCCTCGAAGGCATCGGCGTCGACGTCGATCCCAACATGATCCTGCATCCGCGCGCCAACCCCTACGTGCGCATGGACGGCTGGGAAGAGGAAGTGGAAAAGGCCAACGAGCGCAAGGCCCAGGCGGCTTGATGTTGTAGGAGCGGCTTCAGCCGCGAATCCCCAGCGGATCGTGGCTGAAGCCGCTATATTGCTATTCAGTCTCGGCGGTCATGGAATTTAAGGCGTGAGCGTCGAATCGTAATTCTGACCGTCATCAATGGGCGCCTTGCCCTTGCCCAAGTCATGCGGCGCTCCCACGGCAACCTGGCCGGTGCACGTGCCGCCCTTGCCGTCGTCAGCCATGAAGGAAATGGCATATACCCGGCCATTTCCCGTGCCGGACCGTTCGGCGCGCAACTGCGCCTGGCTGGTTCCCACCCCGAAGCCATCGGGAGCGCTATCGCCGTCGCCCAAACCGTTGACCGGCTCATCCTGGGTAATGGCGGTGATTTTGATACTGACCGGATCGTTGTCGGGATCGGTCACATTCAGGATAGCGACGGTTTCCAGCTTATGGTTGGGCGGCCAGAGAAGCGCTACGCTCGACTTGGCCTGGGCGCAGACGGGCGGCTGGTTGCTGGGCGGCTCCATCAAATGGATCACCGATGTCCGGCGTTCCAGCGTATTGAACGAGCAATTGTTGGCCTCGTCGAGTTCCGCCACACTCTTGCCCGCGTCCGCGCAGGCAACCAGATAATGCGTCCCGACCGGAATGTTGGCCGGGATGATAAAAACCTGGTTGCGCACGGCGCTCGACTCTCCCGGTTGCAGGGCGGGCACCGCCCGTTCCCCGATAGGCAGCGCCGCGTTCGGATCGTTGTTCTGGTTGGGGAAAATATAGTAGCGGGTGACGCTGGGCGGCGACGCCGTGCTGCCGATATTCTCGGTTTCATCGCTGAGGAAGAAATTCCTGCCGCCCGCCGTAATCAATGCCGGCGGGCTGAAGAACGGCACGGTCAGATCCGGCCCGCCGACCCAGCTCACCGTGTCGGTGGTTTCCAGCGAACATTCGCCGCAATAGTCGATGCGCGCCACGAGATTGTCGATACCTTCCCGCGTGCCGGTATAACTCGCGGAAGCCACGCCGTTGTCGTCCGTCCGGGTGTCGGTGCCGAACAGCCCTTGATGGGGGCCGCTGTCCACGTAAAAGTGGGTGCGCAATCCCGCCATCGGGCGATTGCCGTTGGCCAGATCGACCACCGTGGCGGTCACGGTATGGGTCTCTCCCAGCGAGTACCCCGCAGCGCGCGGCGAAAGCGTGACCTTGGGTTCCTCGGTATTGTAGTTGGTGGACTCGATGATCGCCTTGACGTTGAAGTACATCAGCCCATAGCCCTCGCTCGTCCGCTGGGCCGGGGTGGAAGCCGAGATGGTGGCGAGCAGCACGTCCAGCCGCTGGTGGGTGAGGTACAGGTCGCGGGCATCCAGCGCGGCGCGGGCATTGGCCAGTTGGGCGGTCAAGGCGTTCGCCAGCGCGGCGTCGGGAAACCAGCCCAACTGGATGGCGCGCGCCAGGTCGTCGCGCAACAGGTTCCAGTGGGCAAAGCTGCCGCGGTCCACGCCGGAGGGGCCGAGGGTGACGGTCTGGTACTTGATGTTCTGCTCGATCTGCCCCGCCGCCTCTCTGTCCGCCAGCGTCACCGCGTCGTGGTCTGCCACCATGAATACCCACTCGGGTCTGAACCATACGTCGCGGATCGACGGCAAGCCGTAGCTGGTCAATTCGAAGCCGGCCTGACTCATCCCGGGCTTGATCGAATCGTAACCCGCACTTGGATACATCGAGGCGACTCCCGTCACCATCAGAATGCCATTCCAGCGAGGCGGGACTTTCAACCCAACCGGAACGAAGAGCGGCAGTTGCCTCCCCCAATAGGGGTTGGCCTTTATTCTGTCGTACTGCTGCTGATAATCATAAGGGTTGCCGCCTCTGGAAATCGTCAGGCCATCGGTACTCAAGCGGTTTCCATAGGGATTCTGGATGTCAATTTCGAGGTCAGTGATTTCGCCGGTATTCTGCGCGGGATTGCTGACGGCATAGGCATAGACGTACCAGCCGCGCGCGGTATCGAGGCGGGCTTCGGCGCGGATTTGCACGTCCTTCAGCACCGGGATGGGCAGCAGCCCCACCGCCAGGGCGGATTGCGCGGACAGGCAGAGAATGACGAACAACAATCGGATAAGGGGTTTCATGTTCGTCATTAAGCAGGAAGTTGGCAGTGGTTATGACTTTGTCATTTGTCCATGCGGGGAAAGCGGTGTCAAGGAAAACCTGAGTTGCCTGCCAGTATGGTTTTTTTGCCCATCGCCGTGAGGCGATGGGCAAAACCCTACGTCGGGTGGAGTAAAGCTTAGAATTTCACCAGGATGTCCTGGTCGAGCACCATGTACTGGCACGCCATGCGCCACTTGGGCGGCACGTCGTTGAGTTCCATGTGTTCGATTTCTTCCTTGGTCAGCTTGCCGTTGAGCACCAGCACGGTTTTTTCCTTCTCCGTGAGATGCACCCCTTTCAGCTTCTTGCCGTCCAGCACCGCGACTTCGACGGTGCACGAACCGCATTCGCCGTTCTCGCATTCATAGTGGATCGGCACCTTGTGCTCCTGCGCGACCGACAGCAGGGTGCGGCGGTCGCCGGCGACGGCGTAGACGGTGATGTCCTTTTTCAGCGCCGGGGATGAGAAAGTGATATTTGCCATGGTTAATCCCTTTAGGTGTAGGGTGGGCACGGCAAGCCGTGCCCACGCGGAACCATCGTTGATAAGGTGGGCACGAAAACCCGTGCCCACCCTACATCAGCGCACGATTTCGAAGCTGACTCCACCCTTGTTTTTGTCAAGCTCGTCGAATATCTTGTCGAGCACCTTGACCAGCACGTTCAGCCCGCCCTGGTAACCCCAGATCGGATAACGGTGATGGTGGTGGCGATCGAAGATCGGGAAGCCGACGCGGATCAGCGGAACGCCGGTATCGGCTTCGAGCACCTTGCCGTGGGTGTTGCCGATCACGAAGTCCGCCGGCTCGGTGGCCAGCAGCGAACGCATGTGCCACAGGTCCTTGCCCGGGTAGAGCTTGGCTTCCTTGCCGAACGGCGAGCCGTCGAGCAGCGCCTGCATCTTCTCTTCCCAGCCCTTGGGGGCGCTGGAACAGAGGATGTGGGTCGGTTCGGCGCCGATTTCCAGCAGGAAGGCGGTCAGGCCGTAGACCATGTCGGCGTCGCCGAACAGCGCGAATTTCTTGCCGTGCAGGTAGGCCTGCGAATCGGCCAGGGCGTCGACCAAGCGGCCGCGTTCCAGTTCGAGTTCCGCCGGGATCGGCTTGCCGGTGATGCGCGACACTTCCATGAGGAAGGCGTCGGTGCCGGTGATGCCGACCGGGCAGTGCAGGCTGACGGTTTCCTGGCCCTTGCTTTGTGCGTATTCCAGCGACTTGGCGACCGAGAAGCCTTGCAGGGCGACGGTGGCCTTGGCGTTGATGGCGTTGGCGGCGTCTTCCAGCTTGGTGCCGCCATCGAACATTTCGAAATGGCCGTTGGTGGGCATGTCGAACACGTCGCTGGGGTCGGAGAGGAGCGTGTAATCCACCCCCATGATGCCCAGCATGCGCTTCAGTTCGCGGTTGTTGCCGACGCAGTAGCCGTCGAAGCCGCCCATGATGTTGACGCTGTTGTTGGCCTTGCGCTCCTTGCCTTCCCAGAAGTTGGTGAGGATGCCCTTCATCATGTTGTCGTAGCCGGTGACGTGGCTGCCGACGAACGACGGGGTGTGGGCGAACGGCACGCGGTAGTCCTCGGGAATGGCGCCCTTGGTCTTGGCGGTCTTGATGAAGCTGTCCAGGTCGTCGCCGATCACTTCCGCCATGCAGGAGGTGGAAACCGCGATCATCTTCGGCTTGTACAGCGCATAGGTGTTGGCCAGGCCGTCCACCATGTTGTTCAGGCCGCCGAACACGGCCGCGTCTTCGGTCATCGAATCCGACACGGCGGAGCAAGGCTCCTTGAAGTGGCGGTTGAAGTGGCTGCGGAAGTAGGCGATGCAGCCTTGCGAGCCGTGGCAGTAGGGCATCGTGCTTTCGAAGCCGGCGGCGCACAGCACCGCGCCCAGCGGCTGGCAAGCCTTGGCCGGATTGATGGTGAGGGCTTCGCGCTTGAAGTTGAGTTCGCGGTATTCCCAGGACTTGGTCCAGTCGGTGATTTCCTGGATTTTCGCATCCGGGTAGGCTTCCTCGAAGACTTTCTTGCCTTCGCGGGAAGCCACGTACTCGGGTTGAGCGAAAAGCTCGTTATGGTCGAGAATGTTTTCGGCATTCTGTGGCATGATCTTTCTCCTGTTTAGGGGCTAGGGGCTAGGGGCTAGGGGCTAGCGAAAATCGCCAAATCCCTGAACCCTGCGTCCTATCCCGGTAAATCCAATTTTCTTGCGGGGCTTCGGGATTGGGGCTTTCCTAGCCCCTGATCCCTGGCCCCTCGTCCCTGCCTTACTTCTTCCAGGGCGCCTTGGTCATTTTCCAAACCGGGCTGTTGATGGCCATGTCCATGTCGCGGGCGAAGATGGCGAAGCCGTCGAAGCCGTGGTAGGGGCCGGAATAGTCCCAGGAGTGCATCTGGCGGAAGGGAATGCCCATCTTCTGGAAGACGTACTTTTCCTTGATGCCGGAGCCGACCAAGTCGGGCTGGATTTTTTCGGCGAATTTTTCCAGTTCGAAACCGGAAGCGTCATCGTAAATCAGCGTGCCGTCCTTCACGTAGTGCGCGGTGCGCTGGTAGTCGTCGCCGTGGGCGAACTCGTAACCGGCGCCGACCACTTCCATGCCCAGATCCTCATAGGCACCCACGGTGTGGCGCGGACGCAGGCCGCCGACGTAGAGCATCACGGTTTTCTTGTCGAGACGCGGCTTGTACTTGGCGATCACGGCATCGACCATCGGCTGGTACTTGGCGATGACCTTCTCGGCGTTTTCCTTGATGGTGTCGTCGAAATGGGCCGCGATGGCACGCAGGGATTCGGCGATCTTGCTCGGGCCGAAGAAATTGTATTCCATCCAGGGAATCCCGTACTTCTCTTCCATGTGGCGCGAGATGTAGTTCATCGAGCGGTAGCAGTGCAGGAGATTCAACTTGACCTTGGGGGTCTTGAGCATCTCCTGGAGCGTGCCGTCGCCGGACCACTGGGCCACCACGCGCAGGCCGATTTCTTCCAGCAGGATGCGCGAAGACCAGGCGTCGCCGCCGATGTTGTAGTCGCCGATGATGGCCACGTCGTAGGGACCGGACTCATGGGTGGCTTCGCCCTTGTCGAGCACCCAGTCGCGCACCATGTCGTTGGCGATGTGGTGGCCCAGCGATTGCGATACCCCACGGAAACCCTCGCAGCGCACCGGCACGATGGTCTTGCCGCATTCCTTGGCCTTTTTCTTGGAGACCGCCTCGATGTCGTCGCCGATCAGGCCAATCGGGCATTCCGACATGATGGAAATGCCGCGCGACAGCGGGAACAGCTTGTTGACCTCGTCGATCAACTTGTCCAGCTTCTTGTCGCCGCCGAAGACGATGTCCTTCTCCTGGAAGTCGGAAGTGATCTGCATCGCCACCCAGTTGTCCACGCCGGGCGTGCCGCCGGCGTAGTTGCGGCGCGTGCCCCACGAATACTGGCCGCAGCCGACCGGGCCGTGGCTGATGTGCACCATGTCCTTGATCGGGCCCCACACCACGCCCTTGGCGCCGGCGTAGGCGCAGCCGCGGATGGTCATCACGCCGGGCAGCGACTTGATGTTGGATTTCACGCCGCAATCGGGCTTGCCTTCCTCGTACACGTTGAGGTGCTTGGCACGCTTCTTCGCCGCTTTTTCCGGGTAAACCGACAGAACTTCCTGGATCAGCTCGCGGTTCCGGGTCTTAACGTCTGTTGTCATGATTGACTCCTGATAATTTGGTAGGGTAGGCACGTATTGGTGCCCACGCGGAAACAATCCGCGATCCTGGTGGGCACAAAAAGCGTGCCCACCCTGCATATTTCCCGCCTGCGTTACGCCGCTGCGGCAGCCTTGCCGATAATGGATTCGTCTTCCTTCTGCATGATGCCGAATTCGAGCAGCAAGTCTTCCAGCTCTTCCATGGTAATGGGGGTGGGAATCGTGCCGTTGCCGGCATTGGCGTGGATCTTGCCGGCCAGTTGGCGGTATTCCTCGGCCTGCTTGGATTCGGGATCGTATTCCAGCACCGTCATGCGGCGCAGTTCGGCGTGCTGCACCACGTTGTCGCGGGGGACGAAGTGGATCAGCTTGGAACCCAGGCGCTTGGCCAGCGCATCGGCCAGTTCCCATTCCTTGTCGGTCTGGCGCTCGTTGCAGATCAGCCCGCCCAAGCGCACGCCGCCGGCGTTGGCGTACTTGAGAATGCCCTTGGAAATGTTGTTGGCGGCATACATGGCCATCATCTCGCCGGACATCACGATGTAGATTTCCTGCGCCTTGTTCTCGCGGATCGGCATGGCGAAACCGCCGCACACCACGTCGCCGAGCACGTCGTAGGAGACATAGTCCACGCCGTCGTAAGCGCCGTTTTCCTCAAGGAAGTTGATCGCGGTGATAACGCCGCGGCCGGCGCAACCCACGCCCGGCTCCGGGCCGCCGGATTCGACGCAGCGGATGTCGCGGTAACCGACGCGCAGCACGTCTTCCAGCTCCAGGTCTTCCACGCTGCCGGCTTCGGCGGCCAGCGACAGCACGGTGTCCTGCGCCTTGGCGTGGAGGATCAGGCGGGTGGAGTCGGCCTTGGGGTCGCAGCCGACGATGAGGATTTTCTGTCCCATCTCGGCCAGCGCGGCCAGGGTATTTTGCGAAGTGGTCGATTTGCCGATGCCACCCTTGCCATAGAAGGCGATCTGTCTTAGTGCGCTCATTTGCTAGCTCCTTTTGAAAATTGACTTGAAACGAGTCGGACGCAATTGCCCGGTGACAGGCATTACGCAACGACCGTGCCAATCCCGAAATTAGAGTGCAACGCGATGAAATTAAATGTTTTTTATAAAAATGGCGGTGCCCCGGCGGGTTGTCGCAAAGCCGACAATTGAGGATTCCCATGTCGGGAAAGATGCAACGCACGAGTATCCGTAAAACCCCGGCTTTGTTTGTTAACGTAATGAATAACAAGGAAATGTTCTGGTGTGGCGGAAACGGGAACAATCCTTGCTCGACATCCGCTAGCCATGAAGAACCCGCCCGCCATCGCCAAGGATCACAGCACCAACCTGGTGGGAATCGCCACCGGCCTGCTGGCGAGCACGGCCTTCAACGATTACCCCCTGCCGCTGGAAATCAACGGGGTGCGCGAGATGAACCGGCCGTTTTTTGAAAAGCTGGGGCAGACAGGCTGCGCGGCGGAAGCAGGAGAAATGTTCGAGCACTACATGAATTTGCTGTTCGGCCTCGACGGCGGCGCGCTGGTGGGGGACGAGGGCGCCAGGCGGCGTTTCCGCTCCAGTTACCTGCGCTTGCTGCAAGGCTGGGGGTTCGACTCCAACGGGGCGGAGGGGGCGGTGCTGAAAGGCTGGGTGGAAAGCCGCTTCGGCCTGCTGCCGACCTTCCACAAGGAGCCGCTGCGGCGCTTTCCCTCGCCGGCGTGGATCGCCTATGTCGAGGAAAAAATGTCGAGCCGCTTTCACAACAACAGCATCAGCCTGCAACTCGATCTCATGTACGGCTTTTGCCAGTGGATGCTGGCGCGCTGGACGATGCCGGGCAGGAAGCACGTGACGCTGTACCGCGGGGTCAACGGCTTCGAGGAACACCAGATCATCGAGCGCATCGACAAGCGCAACGCCGTGGTCAGGCAGAACAACCTGGTGTCGTTCACCTCGGAGCGGATGCGCGCCGACGAGTTCGGCGACACCATCCTGGAAGCCCGGGTGCCGCTGGTGAAGATACTGTTTTTCAATGAACTGCTGGCGCATCACCCGCTCAAGGGCGAAGGCGAATACCTGGTGATCGGCGGCGATTACCGGGTGAAGGTGAGTTACTGGTAAAGCAGTGTTTAGTTTTTAGTGTTGAGTGTTTAGTTCTGGAGTCGCTGCGCGAAGCGCATTCCGCCACTAAACGCTAAGCACTAAAAACTTAAAACTGATTTTTCAAAAGGAGTAATAACCATGTCCAATATCTCATCCACCCCACTGGCGAAGCATTCGGAGCGCCTGCTTTCTCCCGTCATTCAAGGTGCCGGCAAGGCGCCTGGGCGCTTCGTCTTTCGCGGCGAATTCGCCCTCAAGCTGGCGCCCAGCAAGGGTGGGGAAAAGCGCCCGCCGGAAGCCAAGGCCGACCAAGTCATCATGGCCTGCGAGGGCGGCAAGATCGTCTTTTTCGCCGGCCACGCGCCGTCGCTGGCCTACCTGGACATGGTCATGGAATGCCTGGGCGCGGACTTCACGCCGCAGGGGCGTTATTTCCTGTTCGCCGGCAACGTCGATATTTCCAAGAAATACGCCATCGACATGAACGGCATCCCCTTCAACGTCCTGCCGCTCGACGAGGCCACCGTTTATAACGAACTCCTCGACCTGTTCTACCTGGAAAGGGGCGATCTCAAGAAAATGAGCGGCGAGGAAAAAGTGGACGCCATCGTCGATGCCGCCGCCGGCTTCGACGGCAAATTCCCGGCCACCCCGTTCGCCACGGCGGTTGCGGAAATGGGGCCGGTGAAGGTAGTGGAGAATCGCCCGGTCTAGTTCGATGGACGCCCTCCATGATCGCGCTCTCGGCGCCTACCTCGGCCTTGCCGTCGGCGATGCTCTGGGCGCCACCGTGGAATTTCTCACTGCGCGCGAGATCAAGGCGCAGTACGGCATCCACAAGGACATGCTGGGCGGCGGCTGGCTGCGCCTGAAGCCGGGGCAGATTACCGACGATACCGAAATGTCGCTGTATCTCGGCCGGGCGATCCTCGGCGGCGGCTGGAATCTGACCGCCGTGGCCGACGCCTTCGCCGCCTGGCTCAAATCCAAGCCGGTCGATGTGGGCGCCACCTGCCGCCGCGGCATCCGCCGCTACATGCTGCAAGGCACCCTGGAAACGCCGTTGTCCGATACCGACGGCGGCAACGGCGCGGCCATGCGCAACCTGCCGGTGGCGCTGTACACCCTGGGGGACGAGACGGCGTTCGAGCGCTGCACCCTGGAGCAGGCGCACATCACCCACAACCACGAGTTCTCGGATGCCGGCACGCTGGCGCTGGGGCGCATGGCGCAGGTGTTGATCGGCGGCGGCGGAGTGAAGGAATGCCGGCCGATCGCCAACGAATTGATCGCCCGGCACCGCCAGTTCAAGTTCGACCCCTACCCCAAGCGTGCCTCGGGCTACATCGTGGATACCGTGCAGACCGTGCTGTACCACTTTTTCTATACCGACAACTTCGAGGATTGCCTGGTGGAAACCGTCAATCGCGGCGAGGACGCCGATACCACCGGGGCGCTGGCCGGCATGCTGGCCGGCGCGCTGTACGGGGCGGCGGCGATTCCCAGGCGCTGGCGCGACAAATTGTCGCCCGAAGTCGCCGCCGCCATCGAAACCCAAACCGCCGCGCTACTCCAGGCTTCGCCCTGGATGCGCCGGCGGCAATGAAATTCCACTACGAGGAGCGGCAAAATGCCCAAACCCAAAAAACACGTTTTCGTCTGTACCCAGAACCGCGGCCCCGGCCATCCACGCGGCTCGTGCCAGCAAAGCAATTGCGGCGAGATCGTCGATGAATTCATGCTGGAATTCCAGCAGCGCGATCTGCATGGCAAATACGCGCTGACCTTCACCGGCTGCATCGGCCCGTGCGGCTGCGGCCCCAGCGTGCTGGTTTATCCCGAAGGGGTGATGTACGGCAAGGTGACGCGCCAGGATGTGAAAGCCATCATTGACGAGCATTTGCTCGGCGACGTTCCGGTCGAGCGCCTCAAGGTGCCGGCGGACATCTGGTGAAATATCTGGGAAACGCCCGTTAACCCCTAAAGTTCGGTTAGCCACGGATTGACACGGATAATCCTAAATTCCTTATTTGAACCACGGGGAACATGGGGAAAAATCGGGAAAACAACCGG
>CAZDIJ010000069.1:0-14597 GCA_964505475.1 uncultured Sulfuricella sp.
GAAGGCAAGGTTACCTCCGACGCGCGCATCACCGCTTCCATGCCGACCATCGAGCACGCCATGAAGGCCGGCGCCAAGGTGATGGTGACCTCCCATCTGGGGCGCCCCACCGAGGGCGAGTGGAGCGAGGAGAATTCCCTCAAGCCGGTCGCCGAGGTGATGGCCGCCAAGCTGGGCAAGCCGGTGCGCGTTATCAAGGATTGGGTGGACGGTGGTTTCGATGTCGCCGCAGGGGAAGTGGTGCTGCTGGAAAACTGCCGCGTCAACAAGGGCGAGAAGAAGAACGTCGAGGAAACCGCCAAGAAATACGCCGCTCTGTGCGACGTGTTCGTGATGGATGCCTTCGGCACCGCGCACCGCGCCGAGGCTTCCACCTACGGCGTGGCGCAGTTCGCTCCGACCGCCTGCGCCGGCATCCTGCTCACCGAGGAGCTGGATGCGCTGACCAAGGCGCTGCTCAGCCCGGCGCGTCCGATGGTGGCCATCGTCGGCGGCTCCAAGGTTTCCACCAAGCTGACCGTGCTGGAAAGCCTGTCCGAGAAGGTCGATCAAATGGTGGTCGGCGGCGGCATCGCCAACACTTTCCTCGCCGCCACCGGCAAGAACGTCGGCAAGTCGCTGTGCGAAGCCGACCTGATTCCCACCGCCCAGGCGCTGATGACCAAGATGACGGCGCGCGGCGCCACCATCCCGATCGCCGTGGACGTGGTGTGCGGCAAGCAGTTCGACGCCAACGAACCCGCCGTGCTGAAGGATGCCGGCGCGGTGGCCGACGACGACATGATTTTCGACATCGGCCCGAAATCGGCACAGGAACTCGCCGACATCATCATGAAGGCCGGCACCGTGGTGTGGAACGGCCCGGTGGGCGTGTTTGAATTCGACCAGTTCGGCGCCGGCACCAAGACCATCGCCATGGCCATCGCCAACACCAAGGCGTTCACCCTCGCCGGCGGCGGCGACACCATCGCCGCGATCCAGAAGTACGACATCTACGACAAGGTGTCCTACATTTCCACCGCTGGCGGCGCCTTCCTGGAATTCCTCGAGGGCAAGAAACTGCCCGCCATGGAAATCCTGGAAAAACGCGCGGCCAAGTAACCCGTCATATTGCGTCAATATCCCGCGCCTAGAATCGAGGGGCGGGATAACCGAATGGAAACTATGCGAAGAAGAACAAAGATTGTCGCCACGCTCGGACCGTCGTCCAGCTCTCCCGAGATGCTGAACCGGATGATCGTGGCGGGCATCGACGTCGTGCGCCTGAATTTCTCGCACGGCACGGCGGAGGAGCATATCCAGCGCGCCGAGTTGATACGAACCCTGGCGCGTGAACATCATCGTCCGGTGGGCGTGCTGGTCGATTTGCAAGGCCCGAAAATCCGCATCGGCAAATTTGCCGAAGGCAAGATCACTCTCGTCAAGGGCGACCCGTTCATCCTCGACGCCGATTGCACTCTGGGCAACCAGGAACGGGTCGGGCTGGACTACAAGGAGCTGCCCCGCGACGTGAAAGGCGGCGACCGCCTGCTGCTCGACGACGGGCGCATCGTCATGACGGTGGAACAGGTTTCGGGCAACCAGATCATCTGCCAGGTGGTCAACGGCGGGGTGCTTTCCAACAACAAGGGCATCAACCGCCAGGGCGGCGGTCTGTCGGCGTCGGCGCTGACCGACAAGGACATGGCGGACATCAAGACCGCCGCCGCGCTGAACGCCGACTACATCGCGGTTTCCTTCCCGCGAGACGGCAGCGACATGCTGCTGGCGCGCCGCCTGATGCAGGCGGCCGGCGGCAAGAGCCTGCTGGTGGCGAAGATCGAGCGCGCCGAGGCGATCGAGGCGCTCGACGGCATCCTCAACGTCTCCGACGCCATCATGGTGGCGCGCGGCGACCTCGGCGTGGAAGTCGGCGACGCCGCTGTTCCGGCGCTGCAAAAGCGCATGATCCGCATGGCGCGGATGAGGAACAAGCTGGCGATCACCGCCACCCAGATGATGGAGTCGATGATAAACAGCCCGATTCCCACCCGCGCCGAAGTGTCGGACGTGGCCAACGCGGTGATCGACGGCACCGACGCGGTGATGCTCTCCGCCGAGACCGCCGCCGGCCAGTATCCGGTCGAGGCGGTGGAAGCGATGGACCGGGTGTGCATCGAGGCGGAGAAAGAGCACGCCACCGATGCCTTGAATCTTGACCTTACCCGCGAATTCACCAAGATCGACCAGTCGATCGCCATGTCGGCGATCTACGCCGCGCACCATCTGGACATCAAGGCCATCGCCGCGCTCACCGAATCCGGTTCGACCGCCCTGTGGATGTCGCGGGTGGATTCCGACGTGCCGATTTTCGCCTTGTCGCCGGTCACCGAAACGCGCCGCCGCTTGACGCTGTTTCGCGGCGTCTACCCGATCCGCTTTGAAAGCGCGGCCAGCGACGACCGCGAAAAAACCCTGTTCAACGCCGAGCAGGAATTGCTGCGCCGCGGCGCGGTGCGCAAGGGCGATCTGATCGTGCTGACCATCGGCGAGGCCGTCGGCAAATCGGGCGGCACCAACACCATGAAAATCGTGCGCGTCGGCGAACGCGGGCCGGGCACGGGGCAATAGTTTTCCGCCCGGAACAGGGCGGTTGAAATTCAGTTATTTTTGAGGAGGAAAAAACATGGCACTCGTTTCGATGCGTCAATTGCTGGATCACGCTGCCGAGCACGGCTACGGCCTGCCGGCGTTCAACGTCAACAACCTGGAGCAAGTGCAGGCGATCATGGAAGCCGCTGCCGAATGCGACGCTCCGGTGATCATGCAAGGTTCCGCCGGTGCGCGCAAATACGCCGGTGAAGCTTATCTGCGCCACCTGATCCTGGCAGCCGTCGAAGCCCACCCGGAAATCCCAGTGGTCATGCATCAGGATCATGGCGCCTCCCCGGCGGTGTGCATCCAGGCCATGCGTTCCGGCTTCACCAGCGTGATGATGGACGGCTCGCTGATGACCGACGGCAAGACCCCGTCCAGCTTTGAATACAATGTCGATGTTTCACGCAAGGTCGTTGAAATGTCCCACGCCATCGGCGTTTCCGTCGAAGGCGAATTGGGTTGCCTAGGATCCCTGGAATCCGGTCACGGCGAAAAGGAAGACGGCCACGGCGCAGAAGGCGTGCTGTCGCACGACCAGCTTTTGACCGACCCCAACGAGGCAGCCGAATTCGTCAAGGCCACTCAGGTCGATGCCCTGGCCATCGCCATCGGCACCTCGCACGGCGCCTACAAGTTCACCTCCAAGCCCACCGGCAAGATCCTGCGCATCGACCGCGTCAAGGAAATCCACGCCCGCATCCCCAGCGTCCACCTGGTGATGCACGGCTCCTCCTCGGTGCCGCAGGAATGGCTCAAGATCATCAACGAGTACGGCGGCGACATGGGACAGACCTACGGCGTGCCGGTCGAGGAAATCGTCGAAGGCATCAAGAACGGCGTGCGCAAGGTCAATATCGACACCGACCTGCGCATGGCTTCCACCGGTGCGATCCGCAAGTACCTGGTGGAAAACAAGAAGGACTTCGATCCGCGCAAATACTACGCCGCAGCCCGCAAGGCCATGAAGGACATCTGCAAGGCGCGCTACGAAGCCTTCGGCGCCGCCGGCATGGCCTCCAAGATCAAGGCCATCTCCATGGACGACATGGCCGCCCGCTACGCCAAGGGCGAACTGAACGCGGTCATCAAGTAAGCGTCCGGCAGTTCGGGAATGAAGAAAGGCGGCTTCGGCCGCCTTTCTTTTGGGGCGCGGCAAGCTGCTATACTGCGCCAGTTTTTAACCGATCAAGAGAAAATCAAATGCGCACCCTGATTTGCGGCTCCATCGCCTACGACACCATCATGGTGTTCCACGACCAGTTCAAGAACCACATTCTGCCCGAGCAGATCCATATTTTGAACGTCGCCTTCCTGGTGCCGGACATGCGCCGCGAGTTCGGCGGCTGCGCCGGCAACATCGCCTACAATCTGCGATTGCTCGGCGGCGAGCCGCTGATTATGGCTACCGTGGGTGAGGATTTCGCTCCCTATGCGGCGCGCATGGAAAGACTCGGCCTCGATCAGGCGCACCTGCGCACGGTAGCCGGCACTTACACCGCCCAGGCGTTCATCACCACCGATCTCGACGACAACCAGATCACCGCGTTCCATCCCGGCGCGATGAATTATTCCCACGAGAACAAGGTCGGTGACGCGAGCGGCATCAAGCTCGGCATCGTCGCTCCCGACGGCCGCGAAGGCATGGTGCAACATGCGCGGGATTTCCACGAGGCGGGCATTCCTTTCATCTTCGACCCCGGCCAGGGGTTGCCGATGTTCAGCGGCGAGGAATTGCTCGATTTCGTCGAACTCGCCGATTATGTGGCGATGAACGACTACGAGGCGCAACTTATGCAGGAGCGCACTGGTCAAACCGTCGAGCAACTGGCCAAGCGGGTCAAGGCGCTGGTGGTCACCCAGGGCGCCAAGGGGTCGGTGATTCATGCCGGGGGTCAACGTCATGAAATTCCCTGCGTTAAAACCGGGGAGGTGGTCGATCCCACCGGTTGCGGCGATGCTTACCGCGCCGGCCTGCTCTACGGCATGGCCAAGGGGATGGACTGGATGCTGACCGGCCAATTGGCGTCGCTGATGGGCGCGATCAAGATCGCCAGCCGTGGCGGCCAGAACCATGCCCCGGCGCGGGATGAAATCCTGGCGCGGTTCAAGGAAGAATTCGGGATAAGACTGGAATAGGAGCGGTAACATGAAAACTTGGATCAACGGTTTGAAAACTGGCGCAATCGCCATCGCGGCGGTCGCCGTGCTGGGCGGCTGCGCCTCCAGCATGTCGGGAGGCGCTTACCCGCGCGGCCAGGCTCGCCAGGCCATGGAAGTGAAAATGGGCGTGGTGGAAAGCGTGCGCCAGGTGCAACTGGAAGGCACCGACAGCGGCGCCGGCGTCGTGGCGGGGGCGATAGTCGGCGGCGTGGCTGGCAGTAACGTCGGCGGCGGCAAGGGCAGCATCATCGGCAGCGTCCTCGGCGCGGTGGCGGGCGGCGTGGCCGGCTCGGCTATCGAGGAGGGCGTCACCAAGAAAAACGGCCTGGAAATTACCGTCAAGCTCGACAATGGTCGCTTGCTGGCCGTCACTCAGGAGGCCGATGAGGCGTTCCATCCCGGCGAGCGGGTGCGGGTGTTGACCGGCGGCGGCACTACCCGCGTCAGCCACTGACCGCCGGGAAACCGCGGCGATGGCCAGAAAAACCCTGGGGACGCGGCAGAAGCTGGTTTTTCGCCTGCCGCCCTCCCGTCCCGGCAATCCCTTTGCCGCGCTGGCGAAACAGCGCAAGGCCGGCCCGCACGGCAAGAGCGGGGGAGCGCCGCGCCGCGCCGCCAGGATACAGTTGGTGAGCCAGGCTGGCGAAGAAGGCGGCCAGCCATGAATCCGTGAAAGTATCCGTCGATTCCGCCATCCACCTCATTCATGAGGCCGGATACGGCGCCCTGGCGACGCATTCCCTCCACCTGCCGGGTTTTCCCTACGCCACCATCCTGCCGTTCGTCCCCGACGAAAACCATAACCTGCTATTTTTCATCAGCCGCCTGGCGGAACATACCAAGAACCTGATGGCGGATGCGCGCGCCAGTTTCCTGGTCGCTCTGCCGGACGGCGAGGATGTCCTGGCCGGTCCCAGGATAACCCTGGCCGGCGAGGCGCGCCAGGCCGAGCCGTCGACGGAATCAATGGCGCGTTTTTTCCGTTACCATCCTGAAATGCGCCAACTGGCGGGGTTCGGCGATTTTGCGTTTTTTCGGATGACGCCGTTGAGGCTCAGGCTGATCGCCGGCTTCGGCCAAGCGGGCTGGCTGGAGGGGGCTGCCTGGCAAGTTGCGGCGCCGCTTTCCCCGGTTCGGGAAAACGCGATGCTGGATGAGTTGGAGCGCCAGGCCTGGGGCGGCCGGCGCGTGCTCGGGCTGGATTGCTACGGCGCCGATGTCGGCCTGGGGGAAAAGCGTCTCCGCCTCCGTTTCCCCGGCGCGCCGCTGGCGCCGGAAGCCATATTGCCAATGGTGAAGGGCTTGCTGGAATCAGGCGGCGGATGACGGGATGAGAGGGGAGGTCAAGCCGGGCCGCCGCCGACCTTCTTGACCGCATAACCTCGCGCCGCCTGTTGTTTGCCGACGTTCAGCAAGTGGCGCTGCACATCCTCCGGGCTTTCCAGCGGCGTTTTCCTTTCCTGATAGCCGTGGCGGCCAAGAATGCCCCACTTCCTGGAAAGGATCAGATCACCGAGCAGGTCGCGGCCTAGCGAGACGTGGTACCAGCTATGCCGGTTGTTGATGTGATCGTGTTTTTCCCAGTAGATCATCGGCGGTCTGCTAAGATGGATTTCCCTCGTTGATAAGGGAAACCGGGAACGGGGGGTGGCGCGCCCGACTGGAGTCGAACCAGCGACCTTTGGCTTCGGAGGCCAACACTCTATCCATCTGAGCTACGGGCGCACGCGCTAAGGAAGCGATTCTAGCCTTATTGGGGGGCGGCGTCTATGGCAAGGTTTTTGTGAATGGGGGGAAATCCCGTTATAATCCAAAGCTCTTTAGAGAATATGCCTCTAAACTATTCTCAGCTATCGCCCCTTCCCCTGCTTGCGGGGGAAGGCCGGGATGGGGGCAAACAGCGGCGGCCATGCGGGCAAACGCCCCCACCCCAACCCTCCCCCGCGCGCTATGCGCGCAAGGGAGGGGGCGGATGTTTGCTGAGAATAGTTTAGAGGAATGTTAGGGAATGCTAATGTAAGGATGCGTCATGAGCGAACATAAAATGAAACCGACCACGCCCACCCAATTTATCGCCGCCGTGCTGGGGTCGCTGGCGCCGGTGCTGATCGTGGTGGTGTTGCTGGTGAATTATTTCATGGGCATCGCGGCAACCCATATTACGGATGGCGATCCGGCCGCGGAAAACAAGGCGGTGGCCGAGCGCCTCAAGCCGGTCGGCCACCTGGTGGTGGGGCAAGCGGCGGCGCCGGCCGCCGGCGGCGCGGTGGACGGCAAGAAGGTTTACGATTCGATTTGCCAGGCTTGCCACGCCAGCGGCGCGGCGGGCGCGCCCAAGGCCGGCGACAAGGCTGCCTGGGCGCCGCGCCTGAAGGCGGGCATGCCGGCTCTGTACGTTACGGCGCTCAAGGGCAAGGGCGCCATGCCGGCGAAGGGGGGCAATCCGAACCTGTCCGACGCCGAGGTGAAAGCCGCGGTGGACTACCTGGCTGCGCAAGCCAAGTAACGTCAGCGCCGCTACTCCCTCTCCCGCAGGCGGGAGAGGGTTGGGGTGAGGGCGTATCCACGTGCGGACACTTGTCCAGAATTCCTCATCCCCTTATTTTTTCAGCATCGCCTTGAGCTGAGCCAGGCGCGCGCTGCCTTCCTGCTTCTGCTCGGCGGCGGGATTTTCCTTGCCGCTGAGGCGCAAATCTTCCTCTCCCAGTTCGTCGATGAAGCGGCTTGCTTCGCAGATTTGCCATTCGCGGCCGCGCTTGCGCTTCTTGCAATGGGTCAGGGTCAGGCTGCGCTGGGCGCGGGTGATGCCGACGTACATCAGGCGGCGTTCTTCCTCGACTAGGCCGTTGTCGATGCATTCGCGGTGCGGCAGAATGCCTTCCTCCACGCCCACCAGGAAGACATGGGGATATTCCAGCCCCTTGGCGGCATGCAGGGTGGACAGGCGCACCGCATCCAGTTCCGCGTCCGCGCGGTTTTCCAGGATGTTGAGCAGCGCGATGGTCTGCGTCAGTTCGACCAGGTTCTTGCCGTCTTCCTCGCCTTTCTTGCCCAGCCAGGCGATGAAATCGAGGACGTTGTTCCATTTGTTCTGCGCCGGCTTGGGGTCTTCCGTGTCGAACAGGTAGGCTTCGTAGTCCACCGCCTTGAGCAGTTCCTGAAGAATGTCGCCCGCCTTCTCGCGCTCGGCGCGCGCCTGCAAGCCGTTGATGAAATTGCAGAAAAGCATCAGTGTTTCGTGCTGTTTGGCGCCGAGCTGCGTTTCCAGGCCGGCCTCGAAGGCCGCCGCGAACAGGGAGAGGTGGCGCTGCGCGGCGTAAGCGCCGAGCTTTTCCAGCGACTGCGTGCCGAAGCCTTTTTTCGGGGTGGTGACGGCGCGGATGAAGGCCGGATCGTCGTCGCTGTTGGCGATCAGGCGCAGGTAGGCGATGATGTCCTTGATCTCGGTGCGCTCGAAGAAGGAAGTGCCGCCGGAAAGCTGGTAGGGCACCTTTTCGTTGCGCAGGTATTGCTCGAAGACGCGCGCCTGGTGGTTGCCGCGGTAGAGGATGGCGTAGTCGGCGAAGCGGGTGCGGTGCTCGAACTTGTGGGCGAGCAGGCGCATCACCACGCTCTCCGCCTCGTGTTCTTCCTCGCGCGCGCTCAATACGTGGATCGGGTCGCCCAGGCCGAGATCGCTCCACAGGCGCTTGTCGAACAGCTTGGCGTTGTTGGCGATGAGGTTGTTGGCGATGCGCAGGATGCGGATGCTGGAGCGGTAGTTCTGCTCCAGCTTGATGACATGGAGGCGGGCGAAATCCTCGCTCAGCCCGCGCATGTTGTCGGCGGAAGCGCCGCGCCAGCCGTAGATCGCCTGGTCGTCGTCGCCCACCGCGGTGAAGGCGCCGCTCACCCCGCTGATGGCCTTGACCAGGCGGTACTGGCAGACGTTGGTGTCCTGGTATTCGTCGATCAGCAGGTAGCGCAGCTTGTTGCGCCATTTTTCGAGGATTTCCGGGTTTCTCTCGAAGAGTTCCACCGGCAGGCGGATCAGGTCGTCGAAATCGGTCGCCTGGTAGGCGTGCAGGGTGTCCTGGTAAGCCCGGTAGGCGCGCGCCGCGCGTTGTTCCAGCTCGTCCTGGGCGGCGTTCCAGGCGGCGTCGGGGTTGAGCAGGGCGTTTTTCCACAGCGAAATGCGCTGCTGGGTGGCGCGCAGTTCGCCCTTGTCGGTGGTCTTCAGGATTTCGCCGAGGATGTGCAGACTGTCGGCGGCATCGAGGATGGAAAACTTCGGCTTGTAGCCAAGGTGCGCCGCTTCCTGGCGCAGGATCGACAATCCCAGCGAGTGGAAGGTGGTGACGGTCAGGCCGCGCGCGTTTTTGCCTTGCAGCAGCTTGCCGACGCGCTCCTGCATTTCGCGCGCCGCCTTGTTGGTGAAGGTGATGGCGGCGATATGGGCGGGCGCGTAGCCGCATTCCTCGATCAGCCAGGCGATCTTGTGGGTAATCACCCGCGTCTTGCCGCTGCCGGCGCCGGCCAGCACCAGGAGGGGTCCGTCGAGATACTTTACCGCTTCGCGCTGGGGGGGGTTGAGGTGGGAGAGCATGCTACCGGAGTGTCGAGGTTGGGAACGGATTTTAACATACGGTGTAAAATAGCCCGTCACCAAGAACTTGTATTTGAATTATGTCCACCTACGCTATCGGCGACATCCAAGGGTGTTATTCCGCAGTCCAGAAACTGCTGCATGAAATCGCTTTCGATCCGGCGGGCGACCGGCTATGGCTGGTCGGCGACCTGGTCAACCGCGGGCCGGATTCGCTGGAGGTGCTGCGTTGGGCGAAAGGACTGGGCGAGGCGGCGGTGGTGGTGCTGGGCAATCACGATCTGCACTTGCTGGCGGTGGCGCATGGTTTCGTCAAGCCGCACAAGAAGGACACCATCGCCCAGGTGCTGGAGGCGCCGGATCGCGGCGAGTTGCTCGATTGGCTGCGCCACCGCCGGCTGTTTTACCGCGAAGGCGAATATGCCCTGGTGCACGCCGGGCTGTTGCCGCAATGGTCGGTGAAGAAGGCCGCCAATCTTGCCGCCGAGGTCGAGGAGGAATTATGGGGCAAGCGCTACCTGCACTTTTTCGAGCGCATGTACGGCAACGAACCGCATGTCTGGAGCAACGGCCTGCGCGGCATGGATCGTTTGCGCATGATTACCAACGCCATGACCCGTTTGCGCTTTTGCTCTCCGCGCGGCGAGATGGAGTTCGCCCACAAGGGGCCGCCGCAGATCGCGCCGGAAGGCTATTTGCCGTGGTATGCCGTGGAGGAGCGCGCCAGCCGGGATGCCACGGTTATTTTCGGCCACTGGTCGGCGTTGGGCTTAACAGTGCAGCCGAATCTTCTTGCCCTGGATACCGGCTGCCTGTGGGGTGGCTGTCTGTCGGCGGTGCGCCTCGAAGATCGCCGGGTATTTCAGGTGTCGTGCAAGGATGAGCCGGGAACAACGCACTGGTGATGGCGTTGTGCAGCACCCCGGCCAGCTCGCGGCGGTTCATGCCGCGCGGCGCCACCATCGCGGCCAAATGCAGTTCCGCGTGGATGGCCGGGCGGCGCAGGATCTGCTTGAGGCAATCGCCGAAGGACAGGTCGCCGATATAAGCGGGAGCCGTGTCGATTTCGCCGTTTTCCCGGGAATAACGGATCGCCACTGGTTGCAGCGGGACTTCGGCGTCGATCGCCGGTTGCAGCAGCGGGGCATGGAAATGCCGGACGTGCGTGCCGTCGGTGGTGGTGCCTTCGGGAAACAGGGCGACGTGGCCGCCGTCGCGCAGGGCGCTTTCGATGGTCTGGTTGACCCGTCCGGTATCGCGGCGGCGCGCGCGCTCGATGAACAGCGTGCCGGCCTTGGCGGCCAGGAAGCCGATCAGCGGCCAGGCGCGCACCTCGGACTTGGAAACGAAACGCACCGGGTGCAGCGCGTTGAGCAGGTAGATGTCGAGCCAGGAAACATGGTTGGCGGCGAACAGGACGCCTTGCTTGCCGCGTCGGGGTAAATCCCCCCGCACGGTCAGGCGAATGGCGAGTATCGCCAGCAGTTTTGCCGACCAGCTGCGGATCAGGAAATCGCGCACGGATTGTTGCAGGACGGGAAACAGCAGGAACGCCGTCAGCAAGCCTTGAACAAGGTGCAGCCCCATGCGCGCGAGGCGCAGCAGGCGGATGGCGGGAAGGGTTTCCGGGCTTTTCAAAGGGCGATGCTGTCGGGAACCAGGGTATCCCGTAATCCTTTTAAGACGTTCTTCACCGCCTCGGGCGCCTCGATTTCGATGATCTGGTCGATGATCCACGACTGGTCCTGTTTTTCCATCACGTCCATGATGCGGTTGCCGAGATAGCGCAGCGTGGAGAAATCGGGTTCCTCTGCATAATCGAAGGTGGCGTAGTCGGCGAGGCGCTCGTTGAGCAGAGCAATGAAGCGCGCCTGATAGTTTTGCTCGCCGGGCGGGCCGAGACGGATGAGCTGGTTTTCCTCGAGAATTTCCGCCAGGCGCTTGGCCGTCGCCTGCACCACCGGGCCGCGCAGGTCGCCGCCTAAACGCAGGTAGGCAACTCGGTCGGTGAGCTGGATGAAGAAAGCGAGGAATTCCGCGATCATGGCGAAAGCCTGCTGGTTCGAGGCGATCTCGAACTTGTCTTTCTGGATGTGGGTCACGGTTTCTTCCGTGACGCGCCAGATGATGAAGGCGATGACGCTGGCGACCTGTTGCGGCGTCTTGGCCTTATCGGTCTTGTGCCATTTGGATTTTACGCGCATGGCAAATGTCCTATTTCTCCGTTGTGTTCGTGGTGGCAGGGCATCAGGCCGGTTTCGCCGGTTTCCACCGGGCGGGCGGGGTCGGCGATCCATTCGCTCCACGAGCCGGGATACAGCTTGGAACCGGACAGGCCGGCGGCTTCCATCGCCAGGATGTTGTGGCAGGCGGTGACGCCGGAACCGCAGGTGTGGACGATGTTTTCCGGCGGCAGGCCTGCCAGCAGCTTGAGATAGGTTTCGCGCAACTCTTCGGGCGGCAGCAGGGTGCCGCCCAGGTCGAGATTTTCCTCGAACGACCAGTTGCATGAACCGGGAATATGGCCGGCGATTTTGTCGAGCGGTTCGATTTCGCCGGTAAAGCGTTCCTCGGGACGCGCGTCGATGACCCGGCGGTGCGGGTCGCGGCGCGCGGCATCCACTTCGGCGGCATCCACCCAGGCGTTGCGGCTGGGTTTGGCGTGAAAATGCGCCGGGCGGATGGCCGGCGCTTCCTTGCTGAGAGCCTGTTTGTCGCGGTTCCAGCGCGGCAAGCCGCCGTCGAGCAGGGCGACTGCGTCGTGTCCCAGCCAGCGCAGCAGCCACCACATGCGCACCGCCATGCTGCCGAAGCTGTCGTCGTACACTACCACCTGGGTTTGCGGGCCGACTCCCCAGGCGCCGAGTTTTTGCGCCAGGACATCGGGATCGGGCAAAGGGTGGCGTCCGCTGCCCGGCGCGATCGGGCTGGACAGGTCGTCGTCCAGGTGCGCGTAGCGCGCGCCGGGGACGTGCCCATTGGCATAGGCGCGCCGCCCCGCTTCCGGGTCGGTCAACGTAAAACGGCAGTCGAATACCACCCAGTCCGGGTCGTCGAGATGCTGCGCCAGTTCGCTAGTGGATACGAGTGTTTTGAACATAAGTGGTGAGTGTTTAGCTGTGTAGGGCGGGTTAGGCGCTTGGCGCCGTAACCCGCCGTCCGATGGTGGGTTACGCTTCGCTAACCCACCCTACGGAATCAATACCCGCCTTTGCCGAACGGCTTGGGCAGGCCGGCGACCTTGGCGGACTGGCGGTTGGGCTGCATCGGGAACAGCGTGTAGAGATGCTTTTTCCAGTCGGTGCCGGGGTGGCTGGCGTCGAAGTCCTTGCACATGTTGCGGAAATTCGGGGTGTGGCCATGCTCTTTGTATTGTTCGCGCATGTAGTTGACCACTGTCCAGTGGTCGTCGGTCAGCTTGAGGCCTTCCGCTTCGGCGATGACCGGTACGACTTCGTCGCTATAGTCCGCTTCCAACAAAAAGCCCTCGTCGTCGGTTTCGAGTTCGGTGCCGTTAACGATGTATCCCATGGTGTTTCCTCCTTGAATTTAGGGTGGGTAAAAAATCAATTATACGAGCGCATTGATCGATTTGTGCGGAATGAAAATGCCGCAGCCGAGTTTGCGGTTGCCGCCCAGCCCGAGTTGCTGCACCCGGATCGCGTGCTCGACCGGCAAGCCGTGCAGCATCAGGCTATAGCCGGCCTCCTTGCCGGAGGCCGTCGTCAAGGTTCGTTGCTTGCCGCAGATGAAACGGGTGTCGATAAGCAAGTCGTCGAGCAGGCGCATGATGTCGCGGGCGAAATCGCCTTCGTCCGCGCTGCCGGTGGTGACGAGGGGCGCATACAGCGGGGTGTGGCGGGTCAGCGGCTTGGCCTTGCCGTTGCCGATGGCAAGCGGGTTGTCTGCGATGTTGATGAGCTTGCCGCCGAGGCCGAGCAATTCCTCCAGCCGTTCCCTGGGGGCGCGGATCACCAGCTTGGCGCGCCGGTTCAGGATCAGGAAGCCGTCGCCGCTGTCGGCGCCGTGCACCGGGTGGATGCCGAGCAACTCCTCGTCCGCCAGCCAGGGCAACAGGCGCGCCAGTTCATTGAACAGGGCGAGGCCGTGGTCGATGGGCAGGCGCGTGCAGTGCAAATCGAACTGGATGTCGGTGACGGCATCCTCATCGACATACGGCACGGTTTTTTCGGTCGGCCAGCCTATTTTTCGGCTCCTTCGTTTTGTGCCGCTGCCCACTCCAGCAGGGCTTTTCCCCAATGCTCGGCGGTGGCGGGGTCGATGTCGAACACGGTAAAGCGCTTGATTTCCCGGACACGAACGCGCAAAGTAGAAAATCCGGCTTCGTGATCGACGTGCAGCAACTCGATTTCCTGCCGGAAGGGGGTGGCGAGGAATTTGTCCAGAGAGGCGGTTTGTTCCATGCCAACACCGTAATCTAGCATTCGTTGTACCTCGTAATAGTATTGAGCGTGAAGTCGCGCTTAATTATATGGGGATTTGTACGCGGAATATCAAGTAAAGCAGCCATACCCCAAGGAGGGGGAGTGACATATACCCCATATGGGTAGTGTGTCCCCACCCGCGAAGAATGATAGAAAGGCGGACTCCAACGGTTGTAACATACGGCCACAGCATAGGTGATTCCCCGATCCGAGAAGAGAACGAAAAAGGGGATCCGCGAGGTAGCGAAGTGTGGTTCGCCACGAAATTTTAGGTTTGCCGAAAGGGATGCCGGTATTCCGGGCTTAACTGGGAAACGCGTCCGTTTTAATTTTCTAGGAGATTGATGATATGGCCAAGAAACAATACGACACGCCACTGCTCGACCAGTTGGAAAGCGGCCCCTGGCCCAGCTTTGTGACCGGTCTGAAGCGCCTCGCCAAGGACAACGACATGATGGTCGACCTGCTCGGCCAGCTGGAAACCTCCTACAAGACCCGCAAGGGCTACTGGAAGGGCGGCACGGTCGGCGTCTTCGGTTATGGCGGCGGCGTGATTCCGCGTTTCACCGAACTCAAGGACGAGCACGAGAAGCCCTTGTTCCCCGACGCGGCCGAATTCCATACCATCCGTATCATTCCCGCGGGCGGCATGCACTACACCACCGACGTGCTGCGCAAGCTGTGCGACGCCTGGGTCGATAACGGCGGCTCCGGCCTGGCGGCGTTCCACGGCCAATCCGGCGACATCATGTTCCAGGGCATCAATACCG
>CAZDIJ010000070.1:0-14567 GCA_964505475.1 uncultured Sulfuricella sp.
CTACCCTCTTAAACTCGACTCAATATTGTCTTGACTGAGGGGTCCACTATACACAGCCAACATTAGATTCCCCCTGCATGACGAAATGCCTGTGATTCTAATTTCAACTGCTTCAGTAGTTGAGCAACAAGCAACGTGAGTCAGCGACATTAATCCGCAAAAAAGGGAAATTGACTTGTATCTCATGAGATACGCGCTTGTGGCCTAACTCGCGGTTGATGGGTAGAACAGGTAAACGCGGTAACCCGCCGCCTTGGAATCGCCAAGGTCGATAATCAGCTTGACCTCGATTTCCTCGTTGGCGGGCATGCCGTCTTGCGCCGCCGCTTGCGCTGGCAAATATTCGCGGGGCTGGAAAATGCGGCGCGCGACCAGCTTGTCCTGGTAGTCGGTCAGCGTCAATTCCAGCAGGGGGTGCGCTTGCATGTAACTGGCGCGATTGCGTAGCGCGGCGTTGAGCACCACGATGCCGGGCTGACCCGCGCCGGCTTCCAGGGAGGATGCCTCGATGCTCAGCAAATCGGCATTTTGTGGCAGCGCCACGCGGCAGCCGAGCAGGCCGCAAGCCTCTTCGAATGCCGGTTTGAGTCCGGGGGACTGGGCGATCAGCTCATTGCGGAAATGCATGGCGTTTTGCAGAAACAGGCCAAGCGCCAGCAGTGCGATCCCGGCCAGCCAGGCCAAACGGAAATTACGACGGCGTGGGGACGCTTCGCTGCCGGGCGTTTCCCCGGGACGGGGCGGTTCGCTTCCCTCCTCCGGCGCCGGGGCGGGTTCGTCCACCGGAACGGCTTCGGGGGCGGGCAATGAGGATATTTCCGCCGCCGTCACCTCTTCCCGTGCTTCGGGCATGCATGCCGGTTCATATGCGGCTTCGGCTTCGGTGCTGTTTTCAGGCCGCGGTTCCGGCTCGGACTCCAGATCGACGGCGAGGAAATCCGGCTCGCCCGTCTCTTCGGTGGGAGGTTCGGATTCGTCCTGGGGCGTGTCTTCCACTGCAAATTCCGGGGCAACGGATGCTTCCGCCGCGAGGGCGGGCGTTTCCATCGGCGCGGGTTCGGACTCCAGATCGACGGTGCGGAAATCCGGTTCGTCCGTCTCTTCGGGGTGCGGTTCGGATTCGTCCTGGGGCGTGTCTTCCACTACAAATTCTGGGGCAACGGATGCTTCCGCCGCGAGGGCGGGCGTTTCCATCGGCGCGGGTTCGGACTCCAGATCGACGGTGCGGAAATCCGGTTCGTCGGTCTCTTCGGGGTGCGGTTCGGGTTCGTCCGGGGGCGTCTCTTCCACCACGAATTCCGGTGTCGCGGAGATTTCCGCCGCGAGGAGGGAGGTCGCTGGCGCGGGAGCGCTGCTCTCGGCCTGCGGATAATCCAGCGACAGCGATTGGTGCGCGTTGAAGACGCGGGTGCAACGCCCGCAGCGCACTTCGCCGTCGCGAGCCAGCAATTGCGCGGCGGTGACGCGGAAGGTGGTGCTGCAGGAGGGGCAGGTGGTGGTGTGCGCCATCAGCGCCGCACCCCCGCCAGGCACACCCAGCCTTCATCCTCCGCCGCCACCGCGATGTCGAAGAAGTGGCGGTATACCGCCAGGACATCGTCCGCCTGGGTGGCCAGCACGCCGGAAAGAGCGATCTTTCCGCCCGGCCGGGTGGCTTCGGCGAGCAGGGGGGCGAGCACCTTGAGCGGGTTGGTGAGGATATTGGCGACGACGATGTCAGCGGCCAGCTTCGGCGCCTCGCCGGGCAGGAAGAATTCGGCGCTGGTCTGGTTCTGCTCGGCGTTCTGGCGGCTGGCGGCGATGGCTTGGGGGTCGATGTCCACCCCTATGGTTCGTCCTGTGCCCAGCTTCTTGGCGGCGATGGCCAGGATGCCCGAGCCGCAGCCGTAATCGAGCAGGGTTTCCCCGCCTTGGATGTTGCGCTCCAGCCATTGCAGGCAGAGGCGGGTGGTGGGGTGGCTGCCGGTGCCGAAGGCCAGGCCGGGGTCGAGCGCCAGGTTGATCGCCGCGGAATCTGGCGGAGTATGCCAGGTGGGAATGATCCACAGGCGCCGGGAAATCTGGATCGGTTCGAATTGCGCCTGGGTGAGGCGCACCCAATCCTGTTCGGCGACGGTTTCCACGGCGTAGCGGGGGGCGGCGGCAAGGCCGGCGGCGGCGGACGCGGCGGCGACGATGGCGGGCATGTCGGCGTCGTCGCTGAATAGACCGCTGACCACGTTGTGCAGCCACACGCTGTCGGTAGGTTCGCCGGGTTCGCCGAAAATCGCCTTTTCGGCGGCGGTTTCGGCGTCGGCATCCTCGATCGCCGCGGAGAGCGCTCCCAAATCGAGCAGGGCGTCGCTCAATGCGCCGGCGCTGTGTTCATCGGCCTGAATTTTGAGCGATAGCCATGCCATGGAGGATACCTTCGGGAAGTGTGGTTACTGACCCTTCTTGACAGCGGCGAGCTTGTGTTCGAGGTAGTGGATGCTGGTGCCGCCCTGCAGGAAGGCGGCGTCGCGCAGCAAGTCCTGGTGCAGCGGGACGTTGGTCTTGATGCCTTCCACCACCATTTCGCTGAGCGCAGTCTTGAGGCGCGCCACCGCCTGCTCGCGGGTGGCGCCGTAAGCGATCAGCTTGCCGATCATCGAATCGTAATATTGCGGCACCACATAGTTCTGGTAGGCGTGGGAATCGACGCGGATGCCGGGGCCGCCGGGCACGTGGTAAACCGTGATGCGGCCGGGCGACGGCACGAAGGTATAGGGATCCTCGGCGTTGATGCGGCATTCGATGGCGTGTCCCTTGAACTGGATGTCCTTTTGCTTGAAGCGCAGCTTTTCGTGGTTGGCGATGCGGATCTGCTCCTGGACGATGTCCACGCCGGTAATCAGTTCGGTGACCGGATGCTCCACCTGTACCCGGGTGTTCATCTCGATGAAGTAGAATTCGTCGTTTTCATAGAGGAACTCGAAGGTGCCGGCGCCGCGATAGCCGATGCGGCGGCAGGCCGCGGCACAGGCTTCGCCGATCTTGTCGCGCAGCTTGGCGGCGAGCAGCGGCGCGGGGGCTTCTTCGAGGATCTTCTGGTGGCGGCGTTGCATCGAACAATCGCGCTCGCCCAGGTAGATCGCGTTGCCGTGCTCGTCGGCCAGCACCTGGATTTCGATGTGGCGCGGGTTTTCCAGGAATTTTTCCATGTATACCATGGGATTGCCGAATGCCGTCTGAGCTTCGTTCTTGGTCATGGCCACCGCGCCGAGCAGCGCCGCCTCGGTGTGCACCACGCGCATCCCGCGCCCGCCGCCGCCGCCGGCGGCCTTGATGATTACCGGGTAGCCGGTTTCCCGTCCCATGCGCAGAACTTCTCCTTCGTCGTCCGGCAGCGCGCCGTCCGAGCCAGGCACGCAGGGTACGCCGGATTGCTTCATGGCGTCCTTGGCGCACACCTTGTCGCCCATCAGGCGGATGGTTTCGGGACGCGGCCCGATGAAGGTGAAGCCGCTGTTTTCGACCCGCTCGGCGAAATCGGCGTTCTCCGAGAGAAAACCGTAGCCGGGGTGGATCGCCTCGGCGTCGGTAACCTCCGCCGCGCTGATGATGGCGGGGACGTGCAGGTAGCTGGCGCTGGACTGGGGCGGTCCGATGCAGACCGATTCGTCGGCGAGCTTGACGTACTTCGCTTCGCGGTCGGCCTCGGAGTAGACCGCCACGGTCTGGATGCCCATTTCACGGCAGGCGCGCTGGATGCGCAGGGCGATTTCGCCGCGGTTGGCGATTAATATCTTTTCAAACATATGCAAGTCCCATTTGAACCGCAGAGGACGCAGAGGAAGACAACCTACAGAAAATGTGGTTTCCTCCGCGTCCTTAGCGTCCTCTGCGGTGGGTGAAAAGCCTTTAACCGATAATGAACAGCGGCTCGCCGTATTCCACCGGTTGACCGTTCTCGATCAGGATGGCCTTGACGACGCCACCCTGATCGGCTTCGATTTCGTTGAGCAGCTTCATCGCCTCGATGATGCACAGGGTATCGCCGGCATTCACGCTCTGGCCGATCTCGACGAAGGGCTTGGCGCCGGGCGAGGCGGAGCGGTAGAAGGTGCCGACCATCGGTGATTTGACCTGGTGGCCTTCCGGTTCGGCCGGGACAGCCGCGGTTTCGGCGGCAGGCGCGGCCGGAACGCCCGCCGCGGGCGCGGGGGCGTAGTGCGGCGCATAATGCGCCGGCATCATCATGGCTTGCGGGGCCGCCGGACCGAAGCGGTTGATGCGGACTTTTTCCTCGCCCTCGGTGATTTCCAGTTCGGCGATCCCGGAATCGCTGACTAGGTCGATCAGTTTCTTGATTTTACGTAAATCCATGGCTTAATCCTTTTGATATTGCAGCGCGAACTGCACGGCGAGTTCGTACCCGCGCGCGCCCAGGCCGCTGATGACGCCGACGGCCAGGTCGGAAAAATAAGAATGCTGGCGGAACGGTTCGCGCGCGAAAACATTGGAAAGGTGTATCTCGACGAACGGTACGCCCACCGCCGCCAATGCGTCGCGCATCGCCACGCTGGTATGGGTGTAGGCGGCGGGATTGATGACGATGAAGCGGGTGTTGCCGTCGCGGGTTTGCTGGATTTTTTCGATCAGTTCCGCTTCGCTGTTGCTCTGAAAGGTTTCCAGCGCCACGCCCGCGGCGGAGGCCAGGTTTTCCAGGCGCCGGTCGATCTGTTCCAGGGTGTCGCTGCCATAATGAGCCGGTTCGCGCCATCCCAGCAAATTCAGGTTGGGTCCGTGCAAAACCAGGATTTTGCCGGTTATGCCTGTGCCCGGTCGTTTAGTTTTCATGGCGGCAAGTTTGCCGTAAATAGGGGTAACTTGTCCAGTTTTTCGCTGGAAATGCGGTTAAATCGCTATAACAAAGGCACGATCAGCTTTTCCAGCCGGTCTTCCTTTAACTCGCCCACCTGGGCGGCGATAATTTCGCCTTTGCGGTCGAGAACGACGCTGAACGGCAGCCCGCCCTGGCTGTTGCCGATGGCGGCGGCAAGCTCCACGGCATCGTCCTGGCCGAGCAGGATGGGGTAGTTGAGCGGATTTTCGCGCAGGAAGGCCAGGACGTTTTCCTTGCCGTCGAGTGCGATGCCGATGAAAATCAGTCCGCGATCCCCGTATTTTCTCTGCAATTCGACGAATCCCGGCATTTCCTTGCGGCACGGCGGACACCACGGCGCCCAGAAATTCACCACCGCCACCTTGCCGCGCCATTGCGCCAACGGCTGGACGCTTCCCTGCGGGTCAGGAAAGGATGAGGCGAAGACCCGTTGGCCGGCATCGGCGCCGACGGTCTGGAGCGGCGCTTCGCCGGCGTTGAAAAGCGCGAAATAGGCGCCGCCCATAGCCAGGGACAGCGCCGCCACGGCGATGAGGGATTTTGTGGTAGTCATTAATGCCTTAAATCAGTTCAACCACGGGGGGCACGGGGAAAGATTTTGAAGGTGGAGTAAACCGTTTGTCTTCAATAAGTTGATTTTCCCCGGGTGCCCCGTGGTTCAAATAGGATTATGCCTCTAAACTATTCTCAGCTATCGCCCCTTCCCCTGCTCGCGGGGGAAGGCCAGGATGGGGGCAAACGGCGGCGGCCATGCGGGCAAACGCCCCCACCCCAACCCTCCCCCGCGCGCTATGCGCGCAAGGGAGGGGGCGTTTGCTGAGAATAGTTTAGAGGCATGAATAGGATTGTGGAAATTTAGTACAGAATCTTTTCCAGGCTGGCGAGGAATTTTTCCGGGTCTTCATAGCCGATCACCCGGCCGATTTCCTTGCCGTCCGCGTCGAAGAATATCATGCCGGGCGGGCCGAACAGGCCGAAGCGCCGCAGCAGCGCCTTGTCGTCCTCGCTGTTGGCGGTGACGTCGGCCTGCAACAGAACGGCATCCTTGAGTTTGTCGATCACCAGCGGGTCGGTGAAGGTGAACCGCTCCAGTTCCTTGCAGGAAATGCACCAGTCGGCGTAGAAATCGAGCATGACGATCTTGCCGGAAGATGCCTGTATCCGCGTTTCCAGTTCCGCCAGATTTTTCACTTTCTCGAATTTCAGGTGCGCCGCCGTGGCGGCCTTGGACTCGCCGGCGGCGCGCAGGCCGCCGAGCGGCTGGAGGATGTCGCGTCCCCCGGAAAGCACCCCGACCAGCAGGGCGATCCCCGCGATCAGGGCGATCACCCCGACGCCCTTCCAGAATTTCTTGAAGCCGCTGGGCGGCGGCGGCAGGGGGTCGAGCGCGTGCAGATAGATCGCCGAGACGATCAGCAGCGCCGCCCAGGCGAGCATGTGCAGCGCCGGGGAAATAACCGGCGACACCAGCCAGATCGCCATGCCCAGCATGAGCACGCCGAAGAAATTCTTCACCGCGTTCATCCAGCCGCCGGCCTTGGGCAGCAGGGTGCCGGCGGACATCCCCACCAGCAGCAGCGGCAGTCCCATGCCCAGCGCCAGGGCGAACAACGCCGCGCCGCCCAGCACCACGTCGCGGGTCTGGCCGATGTACAGCAGGGCGCCCGCCAGCGGCGCCGCCACGCAGGGGCCGACGATCACGGCGGAGAGCGCACCCATGGCGAAGATGCTGGCCAAGCTGCCGCCCTTGATCTGGTTGGCTTCCTTGTTGAACCAGCTCTGGATGAAATTGGGCATTTGCAGCTCGTAAAAGCCGAACATGGAAAACGCCAGCAGCACGAAGATCAGGGCGAAGCCGCCCAGCGCCCAGGGGTTTTGCAGGGCATTGGAGATCATTGCGCCGGACAGCCCGGCGGCGACGCCGGCCAGGGCGTAGGTGATGGCCATGCCGAGCACATAGGCGAGCGATAGGGCGAAGGTGCGCCCCTTGGTGAGATGCTGGCCGTGGCCGACGATGATGCCGGAGAGAATCGGAATCATCGGGAAGACGCAAGGGGTCAGCGCCAGCAGCAGGCCGAAGCCGAAGAAGCTGGCGATCACCAGCCAGAAGCTGCCGCCCTTGAACAGCGCGGCGATGCGCGAGGAATCGTCATCGGCGGCCACGGTCGAACTTGTCGCCGCCGGCGCCGTTTTGGCCTGGGATTGCGGTTTGTCCCCTCCCTTGCTTGTCGCCGCCGCCACGGGTTCCACCGCCGGCGCGGCGCTGGCCACTGGCGGCGCGGCCGGCAGCGTCAGCTTGAAGGTCTTGCTTTGCGGCGGGTAGCAAATGCCTTTCTCGCTGCATCCTTGGAAATCCACGGTCAGCGTGACCGCTTTGGCTTTTTCGTCGCCGTCGCGGAGCGTCAGGACAGCCTGGATCGGCTTGTGGTACACCTCGGTCTTGCCGAAGTTGGGGTCGTTCTTGATTTCGCCGGCGGGCAGTTCCACCTGGTCGATCGTCGTCTGGCCGCCGTTCTTGAGGGTGAACTTGAGCTTGTCGCGGTACAGGTAATGGCCTTCGGCGATTTCGAAGTCCACCAGCAGGGTGTGCGCGTCCCTGACCCGGACGAATACCGGGAATGCCTGTTCCACCGGCAGAAATTCGCTGGCCGCGCCGGTTAGGCTGCCGCCGAGTTGGCGCATTGCCGCCATGATCGTACCGGCGGGGCCGGCGGCGGCCTCTTCGGCGGGTTTGGCGGCGGGCAGGGCGAGCTTGGCGGTTTGCGTCTGCGGCGGGTAGCATACCCCGATGTCGGCGCAGCCCTGCGAGGTCGCTTTCAGGGTCAGGCTGGCGGCGCTGCCGCTACGGGTGTAGGGGATTTTGACGACGACTTCGTTGCGGTGGGTTTCCACCTTGCCGAAGTATTCGTCCTGCTTGACCTTGCCCGGCGGAATCTGCGGCGTGCCCAGGGTGAAGTCGGCGGCGGGTTCGACGCTGAATTTGAATTTGTCGCGGTACAGGTAATAGCCCTCGGCGATTTGGTAGCGCACTTCCAGGGTGCCGCCGTCGATGGCGCGCGCCGAAAAGCGGAAAGCCTGCTCGGCTTCCAGCAGATCGCTCTCGCCGGCATGGGCGAACAGGGAAAACCAGAGCAGGATGGCGGTCAAAATACGCATGGGGTTTAAATCTCCGTCGTGCCGGTTTCGGCGGCTATCCAGGCGAGATAGGCGGGCAGCCCGGCCTCGATTGGGACAGCGATGATTTCGGGAAGTTCGTAGGGGTGGCCGGCGCGGATGGTTTCCTCCAGCTTGCCGTATTGCGAGCGCAATGTTTTAATCAACAGCGGGGTTTCCTGGGCGGTTTCGACCTCGCCCCGCCAGCGGTACACCGAGGCGCAGGGCGCCAGGATGTTGACGCAGGCGGCCAGCCGTTCGCCCACCAGTTTTTCCGCCAGGTGCGCGGCGCTTTGCGGGTCGGGCAGGTTGGTGAGGACGAGTAGGGCGTCGCTGCTCATTTTTCGGGATACAAGTTAATGCGTGGCATATTAATTCTGGCTATTTTACTGGCTTTTCCGGTTTTGGAAATTTTTACCTTGGTGCGCCTTGCCGATTGGGCCGGCTGGTGGCTGCTGGGTTGGCTGCTGCTGGCCGCGCTGGTCGGTATCGTGCTGTTGAGCGACGCCGGGGTCGATGCGCCCGTGCGCCTGCTGGAGGCGCTGCATTCCGGGCAAACGCTGGGGGCATCGCTGTGGTACGGATTCGTACCCTTCATCGCCGGCGTCCTGCTGATTTTCCCCGGCGTGGTCAGCGACGCGCTGGCGCTGCTCCTGTTGCTGCTGCCGCTTCCCGCGCGGCGCGGCGGGATGCCTCCCGCCGCCAACGACGAGGTGATCGAGGGTGAATGGCGCAAGATGGACGAACCGCCCGATCGTCTTCCGTGACCGGTCACTTGTGGTAATCTTTTCGCCACGGAGGAATGAACCATGACTTATAAGATCACCATCAAGCCGAGCGGCCACCAATTCGCCGCGGATGCCGGGGAAACCATCCTGGACGCGGCCTTGCGCGATGGCGTTACCCTGCCCTACGGCTGCCGCAACGGCGCCTGCGGCGCCTGCAAGGGCAAGGTGCTGGACGGCGGAGTCGATCATGGCGCGTTTCAGGAACATGCCCTGAGCGAGGCCGAGCGCGGCGCCGGGCTGACCCTGTTTTGCTGCGCCAAGCCGCTTTCCGACGTGGCCATCGAGGTGCGCGAGATCGGCGCCACCAGGGACGTCGCGGTCAAGGTCATGCCCTGCCGCGTGGAGAAGATCGAGAAAGCGGCGCCCGACGTGGCGATTCTGTGGCTGAAATTGCCCGCCGGCGAACGCCTCCAGTTTCTTGCCGGGCAATATATCGAAATCCTGCTCAAGGACGGCAAGCGGCGCGCTTTTTCCCTGGCCAATGCGCCGCACGACGACGAATTCCTGCAATTGCACATCCGCCATGTGCCGGGCGGCCTGTTCACCGGCTTCGTCTTCGGGGGGATGCAGGAAAAAGCCATCCTGCGCTTCGAGGGGCCGCATGGCGGCTTTTTCCTGCGCGAGGACAGCGACAAGCCGTTGCTGCTGGTGGGCGGCGGCACCGGCTTCGCCCCGCTCAAATCCATCGCCGAGCACTTGTTCCATCACCGCCGCCAGCGCGCCGTCACCCTGTATTGGGGCGCACGCGCGCCGGGCGACCTGTACCTGGCGGATTTGCCGCGCCAGTGGGAGCGTCAGCATGCCAATTTCAAGTTCGTGCCGGTGATTTCCGAGCCGCAGGCGGACGGCGGCTGGCCGGGGCGCAGCGGTTTTGTGCACCAGGCGGTGCTGGACGATTTCACCGATCTGAGCGGATTTCAGGTCTACGCTTGCGGCGCGCCGGCCATGGTGAATGCCGCACGCGAAACATTCACCGGCCAGCGCGGCTTGCCGGGGGAGGAATTCTTCGCGGACGCCTTCACCTTCGCGGGGAACGGCAAATAGGCCGTCAGGCCGCCGCCTGGATCAGGCCGAGCCGGTATTGTTGACGCGCCTCGTCCTCGCGGCCGATTTTTTCCAGCAGTTGCGCCAGAGCAAGGTGGGTTTCGGCGCGCCGTTCTATGCTCAGGCTGGCTTCCAGGTAGCTCAGCGCCTTGCCCCATAGTTCGCGCTGGGCGCACAGCCGGCCGAGGGTCAGCAGCAGGGCGGCATCCTGGGGGTGTTGCTTGATCCAGTTTTCGGCGCGCTCGATCTGCTTGAGGGTGTCGCCGCGGCATTCGGCATAAAGCCGCACCAGATTGCCGTCCCAATGCTTTTCCAGGCTTTCGGTGACGATCTCCATCGCCGCCGGGCATTCGCCGAAGGCCAGGAACTGGCGGGCGGCGGCCAGCGCGATCTTGCTGTCGCCGCGGTCGGCGGCCGGAATCTTGCGCCAGTACTCCTTGAGCGTGGCCAGGTCGGGCATGCGGTTTTCCAGGTTTTCCCGGTGGGCGTTGACCTTCAGTTGGGTGGCGTAGGTGGGGTCGATGGCTTCCTTTTTTTCCAGCTTGGCGATCAGTTCCAGCACTTTTCCCCAGTTCTTCGCCTGTTGCTGCGCCTTCAGTTCGAGGCGCACGGCGCCGGTCAGGCGGGCGATGCCATTCAGGCGTTTCAGCACCGCCAGCGCTTCCTGGTGGCGGTGCTGGTCGAGCAGCAGTTCGGCTTCGGTCATCAGGCGGGCGGCGGCCTGGCCGGGCGCCAGACGCTCGGCTTGCAGCAGGTAGCCATCGCACTTGCCGTAGTCCTTCATCTTGTGCGCGGCGCGGGCGGCGAGCAGCGCTCCGACGGCGGAAAACTCGGGCAGGTCGAGGGTGGCGGCGGCCAGTTTCTCGGCCTTGCCGTAACGCCCTTCATGGAAGGCCAGCAAGGCCTCCAGCATGGCGGCGCGCGCCCGATTGCGCTTGCGTTCGAGGCGGAAGGTGCCGACGTAGGAAGGTAGATTGAGGGTATGGAAGAGCAGCCGCACCAAGCCGTAGCTGGCCACCAGCGCGCCGAGCATCAGGGTAATCAGCAGGTTGAGGGAAAGTTCGATCCGGTAGGGCGGGTAGACCAGCAGGGCATAGCCGGCATTGTGCCGAGCGGCCAGGGTGAGCGCCACGGCCAGGCCGCAGATCGCCAGTATCCAGAACAATATCCTCACCGCCCGCTCCTGTCGCGCGTCAGCCGGAATTTCCTGGCGGCGTCGAGGCTGGCGGAAATGTCCGGCAGCTCGATGGCGACCGGGCTGGAGGAGAGCAGCTTCAAGTTCGCCAGGGCGTTTTTCACGCTCTTCGCCTTGAGGTCGAAATAGCGGCGCAGCCATTCCTCGGACACTTTCAGGTCGGCCTTGTAGCCGGCTTCGTCGTGGCGCAGCACGGCGAGCCGCGCCGAAAGCAGGCGCAGCTTGAGGTTCTCGCGCAGGAAATAGGCCTGCGTCGGCGGCAGCAGCGGCGCTTCCGGGTTTTCCATGTTCTGGATGCTGACCAGTTGTTTCAAGTCCTGCCAGATTTCGCGCGACAGCTTGGCCCACGGGGTGTCGTCCGGGCGCGCCTTGGCTGGCTGGCGTTCCGGCGGCATTTCTTCGCCGATCAGCAGCGGCAGGTTATCGACCGCCGCGATCAGGCCGTCCAGCTTCAGGGTGTAGCCGGCCACATCCACCAGCGGCAGCGCCTGGAGGCGCTGGATGTCCTGGTTGATGGCCTTGCGCAGGGAGAGGAACTGGGGCTTGTCGTGGCGCTGCAAGCGCCCTTCGGCGGTTTGCAGGGCGACCAGCGCCGCCTTGGCGTCGCCCGCCAGTTGCAGTTGCTGGCTGGCGGTGAGGAGGATTTGCTCGATTTCCGCCAGCACCCACTCATCGCGGTTGCGCGACAATTCTTGGTACATGGCTTCCAGCGCCACTTGCTGGTTTTGCGATTCGGCCAGCTTTTGTTCCAGCAGGCCGACCTTCGCCAGCGCTTGCTTGGTATCTTCATGGGAGCGGGCGGCGGCGGCGGCGCTTTCCTTGTGGCGGCTGTCGAATTCGCCCAGGCGCTTGCCGACCATTTGTTCCAGCGCGTTCAGTTGGCGCGCGCCGTCGAACCACTGCCAGCCGGCCAGCGCCAGCGCTAGCAAGGCGACGGCCAGCGCCGGGCTGATGCGGTGCAGGTTGCCGCCCGGCTTGCGCTCGGGCGCGGCGGCGTCCGGCGTCTCGGTCTGCGGCGATGGGGTGGCTGCGGGTTCCGCTGTGGTTTCGCTGTTCATAGCTGTTTCTCTCGATTGCGCCATTTCGATCAAACCTTGCACCAAGCCTTCGTCTCCCGGCGCGGTGACCTGTATCTTTTCCCATCCCAGTTCGCCGGCGGCGGCGGCGATGCGCGGGTGGAGCGCGAACAGCGGCGTGCGCTTCAGCCAAGGCCAGGCTTCGGCGCCGAGCATGTCGCGCAGGTTGCGCGCGCTTTCGGCGCTGGTCACCGTGATGGCGCCGATGCCGCCCGCCGCGCCCAGCGCCTGTATCTCCGCCGGGTCGGCATCCGGCTTGCGGCGGCGGTAGCATTCCAGGTAGGTGATTTCGGCGCCGCGCCGCTTCAGTTCGTCGGCCAACGTCTCGCGCCCGCCGGCGCCGCGGAATATCACCACCCGCCAACCGGCTACCTGTTGCAGTTCCGGCAAGGCGAGCAGCGCTTCGCTGTCGTTGCCCTGCGCCGCCACCAACACGTTTTCCACGCCTTCCCGCGCCAGCGCGGCGGCGCTGCCCTGGCCGACCGCGGCGATCTTCAGCGCCGCCGGCAGTTCGCGCCGGGCGCGCACCAGCGCCATGCCCTTTTCGACCGCGTTGGGGCTGATGAATACCGCCAAGTCGAACTGCTCCAGCCGCTCAATGATAGCGTAAAGCGGCGCCTTGTCGGCAATCTCGGCGATTTCCAGGGTGGGAAACAAGATGGGGTTCCCGCCCGCCTCGCGTATCCGTTGCGCCAGCCCGCCGCTCGACTGCGTCGGGCGGGTGACCAGGATGCCCAGGCCTTCCAGCGGCTTCATCCTGAATTCCTCATTTAAACCACGGGGGGCACGGGGAAAAAGCGGGAAAACATCGGGTTGAAAGAGATTGACCATTCACTCGCCGGGAGAGCGGCATACTCTTCATGTCTCGCCGCAATTCCATCACTTCCCCGTGTTCCCCGTGGTTGAACTGAGTTTTTTAGGTTCATTACAGCTTGTCCAACTCCGCCAGTATCTTGTCGGCGCCCATGCCGATCAGCCTTTGCGCCAGTTCGTTGCCCAACTGCTCGGCATTTTCCGGCGCGCCTTCGACCTCGGCGCGCACCATGCGCACGCCGTCCACGCTGGAGACGAAGCCGCGCAGGCGCAGCTTGCCGTCATGCAGTTCGCCGAAGCCGCCCAGCGGCACCTGGCAGCTGCCGGCCAGGGCGCGGCTCATGGCGCGCTCGGCGGCGACGCAGGCTTCGGTTTCCGGGTCGTTGAGCGGCGCCAGCAAGGCGGCCACGTCGTCGCGCCCGGCGACGGTTTCGATGCCCAGCGCGCCTTGTCCCACCGCCGGCAGGCTTTGCTCGGTCGGCAGCAGGGCGGCGATGCGTTCGCCCAGGCCGAGCCGCTTCAGGCCGGCGGCGGCGAGGATGATCGCGGCGTATTGCCCTTCGTCGAGCTTGCGCAGGCGGGTCTGGACGTTGCCGCGCAGGGGTTCGATCACCAGCTTGGGAAAGCGCGCCTGCAACTGGCACTGGCGGCGCAGGCTGGATGTGCCGACCACGCTGCCGTCGGGCAGGTCTTCGAGTTGCTTGAAATTGTTGGAGACGAAGGCGTCGCGCGGATCCTCGCGCTTGCCGGTGGCGGCGAGGACGAATCCCTCCGGCAGCACCATCGGCACGTCCTTCATCGAGTGCACGGCCAGGTCGGCGCGGCCTTCCTGCATGGCCTGCTCCAGCTCCTTGACGAACAGCCCCTTGCCGCCGATCTTGGCGAGCGGCGAATTGAGGATCTGGTCGCCGGTGGTGGTCATGCCGAGTATGTTTACCTCGATTTGCGGATATAATGCCTTGAGGCGCGCTTGGATATGCTCCGCCTGCCACATGGCGAGGGCGCTTTCGCGCGAGGCGATGGTCAGTTTCGTGATGGCGGTTTTCAAGAATGGTCTCGATGCGATGATAGTAATAAAATTTTTCGCGCAACATAAAGCTGCCCTGCTGGCGCTGATTTTAGCATGGATGGCGCCCGCTTTGGGGTACGCCAAGGGCGGCGGGGAAGTTCCGCTGGCGCAGGATCTGGCGCTCGAAGCCAAGGCGGCGGAAGCCGCCCGCCTGCCCATCCTGGTGATGTTCAGCCGTCCCAACTGCGCCTATTGCACCCAGGTGCTCAAGGAATTTCTCGAACCGATGCAGCGCAACGCCGAATACCGCGATAAGGTGATCATGCGCGTGGTCAAGGCCGGCAGCCGCGCCAAGCTGCGCGATTTTTCCGGCGGCATGACCACCCACGCCGACTTCGCCAGGGAAAACGGCGTCGGCATGGTGCCGGCGATCCATCTCTACGATTCCTGGGGCACCTCTCTTACCGAGCCGCTGGTGGGCATCACCACCCCCGATTATTACGGCGGCTTCCTCGACCGGCGCATCGACGAGGCACTGGCCAAGGTGCGCGGCGCCAAGAAATAATCCTTAGAGCCTATTTCAGTAGTATCCATACCCCGCGTTGCGTCCAGAAAGTGATGG
>CAZDIJ010000071.1:0-14455 GCA_964505475.1 uncultured Sulfuricella sp.
GCTACCCTCTTAAACTCGACTCAATATTGTCTTGACTGAGGGGTCCACTATAGTTTGAAAGGAAACTCGCGTATTGTCAATGAGATAAGCAAGCCGCAAACTGTGCCGGCATGACAGTGATGTTCGGTGCAATGCGCTACGGGGAACAAAGGGGACGGATTTATTTATCCCCCGGCGGTGCAAAATAAATCTGTCCCCATTTCTATTCTGCACCGTAACCCGACGTGACGGGAAAATGCATCTGAGGCTATTCTTTAGTTGTAGTTACATCCATCATGGGCATCACAATTACAGGAAGACTCATACGTAACAGAGTGGAATGGCAAAATTCCCTCCAATACGGCCACGTATGAAGCAATGCGTTGCTTGATGCCCACTTCTCAAGCTTCTCCTTTGGAGGTGTATCAGGCGTTTCAATCAGGTAGTCCACAGTAATGCGCGCCGATATCTTAGCAACCAAATGTTTACTCTCATCTTCAACATCAATCTGCTCGTCCTCTGGAATATTCAGATATCGAAACTCAAAACTAGATGTGACACGAAAAGTTTTAATAGGAATAGCATTAGGAACGTTTTCAATCGCCTCTTGAACTTCCATTTGATGGCCGGATATTCTAAATTGCCCCGAAAGCCCTTGCCCAGGCAACGATGGATCAAAACTATCCGAAATCCACTGCAAACCTTCGCGCAAATATATTGCACGAAGCGAAAACTGACGTTGCTCCTGGGGCTTTTCCTGTTTCTTCATTTTTTTCATGAAACGGCCACTTTAACAGGTGCTGGTGTGCCAAGGTTTTGCCAATCATTTCTAGGATGCAAGGGTTGGCGCGAAATAGTATTATTTATAGGGCGTAGGTGATTTATTGCCTTCCATTCACCTTTGCTTTGAACAAATACCGTATTATCCGTAAAGCTTGTCGCCAAATCCTCTTCTCGTGGTTTAACTTCTAGCTGGTCACAATTCAAGTTTGCGACATCAAGTATCCCATAAGTAACAGGCTCAAAAGCAACGCGTAAATTAACGTCAAACGCCCTAGAAAACTTTTGCAGTGTCTTCATCGTTAAAGAGTCAAAATTAGCGCTCTCAATTTTTGAGATGCGCTCTTGAGCAATTCCCGTTTTTAAAGACAACTCTTCTTGGGACCAGTCACGCTGTTTACGCAAAGCATGAATTTGCGCCGCCAACCGACTTACGGCATGGCTTTCTAAATAGCTATGCGCATACTCCTTATTGGCAAAAGCTTCTTTTAGGTGATTAAAAAACTCTTTCATGATTCAACCCTTTCATGTTTAGTTCTCCGATGAGTCGGGTCTTTAATGACAGCTTCTTTCTTGGTTTTTGCTAAAGATGGTGCATCCTTTGGAACCCATTTACTTCCTATCTCCTTGGCTCCCATCAATAACGTATATTCCTTTTTAACATCAATAGGCCCATTGCAAAGCAAAGGGCGCAATTGAACATTTCCTCTTCCGCGTATCTTTTTAATACCTGGAACGCTAGTGCCAGTTAGCATTTCTGGATGAAGGATATCTCCATATAAATAGAGCTTATCAAGCTTTTCATTAAGCTTTCCACGTTGCACATTTTCTAAACCAGTTGTCCATTCTTTGAACTCATTCTGGCCTGATTGGTTCACATAATCGTAGATAGAATAAGGCATTTTATATCAAAATAATTATAAAACGTAGCCATTGGAAATATCGGCAGCGAAATTAACCCCATTAATGGGGGCAAAATCTTAAAGTCAGGTAAGGGTGCATTACTCCTATCTCAATTTGCCCCATTGGTAAAATCACTCCATCTTGCTGTAACCGCACCAAACCATCAACACCAATTCATGGTCATTTTGGCGGTAATAACAGGCATTACTTATTTACCAGTTTTCCACCCCGCCACCGCACTCTTGATCTGCTCCAACGCACTAGGATCATCCAGCGTGGTCAAATCTCCGGTTTCCCGCCCCTCTGCAATCGCCTGAATACTGCGCCGCAGCAGCTTGCCGGAGCGGGTCTTGGGCAGCAGGGTGACGAAATGCACCTTGGCGGGACGGGCGATGGCGCCGAGTTGTTTGTCCACGGTGGCCATCACTTCCTTTTCCATCAGCGCGGTGGCTTCCGGGGTGGCGGTGCGGCTGGGGTCTTTCACCACGGCGAAGGCCATCACGGCTTGGCCCTTGACCTCGTCGTGGACGCCCACCACCGCGACTTCGGCGATGTTGTTGTGGGCGGAGATGGCTTCCTCGATTTCGCGGGTACCCAGGCGGTGGCCGGCGACGTTGATGACGTCGTCGGTGCGGCCGAGGATGAAGTAGTAGCCGTCGGCGTCCTTGGTCGCCCAGTCGAAGGTGGTGTAGACCTGCTGCTTGTCGAAGCTGGTGAAATAGGTGTCGACGAAGCGCTTATCGTCGCCCCACACGGTGGAGAGGCAGCCCGGCGGCAGCGGCGGCACGGCCACCAGCACGCCTTTTTCGTTGACGCCGACTTCTTTCCCCGTTCCTTCGTGGAGCAATTTGAGGTTGAAGCCGTAGGCAGCGAAGCTGGGCGAGCCGAATTTGCGCGGGGTGTCTTCGATGCCCGGCACGCTGGAGAGGATCGGCCAGCCGGTTTCGGTTTGCCAGTAGTTATCGACGATGTTGACGCCCAGCGCTTCGGAAATCCAGCGCGCGGTCGGTTCGTCGAGCGGCTCGCCGGCGAGATACAGCGAGCGCAGGCAGGAAACGTCGTATTTTTTTAAGTATTCGGGCGGCTGCTTTTTCAGCACGCGGATGGCGGTGGGCGAGGTGAACATCACGTTCACCTGGTTTTCGGAGACGATTTTCCACCAGATCGCCGGGTCCGGGCGGATCGGCAGGCCTTCATAGACGATGGTGGTCATCCCGTTGATGAGCGGGCCGTAGACGATGTAGGAGTGCCCCACCACCCAGCCGATGTCGCTGGAGGTGAACATGGTTTCGCCGGGCTGGCCGGTGTAGATGTGGCGCATCGAGGCGGCGAGCGCCACCGCGTGGCCGCCGGTGTCGCGCTGCACGCCCTTGGGCTTGCCGGTGGTGCCGGAGGTGTAGAGGATGTAGGAAGGCTCGGAGGATTCCAGCCACACCGGCGCGACCGTGGCGTTGAGGTGCTGTTCGCGCAGGGTGGCGTAGTCGAGGTCGCGCCCCGCGACGCGGGTCATTTCGTTGTCCAGGCCGCGATGGCAGATCAGCACTTTTTCCGGGGGGAACTGCGCCAGGCGCAGGGCTTCATCGACCAGGTGCTTGTAGGGGATGATCTTGCCGCCGCGCATGCCGGCGTCGGCGGTGACCATCAGCTTGGGGCGGGCGTCGTCGATGCGCGTCGCCAGGCTGGCCGAGGCGAAGCCGCCGAACACCACCGAGTGGATCGCGCCGATGCGCGCGCAGGCGAGCATGGCGAACACCGCTTCGGCGATCATCGGCATGTAGATGATGACCCGGTCGCCCTTGGTTACGCCCTGGGATTGCAGGATGGCGGCGAAGCGGTTTACTTCGGCGTAAAGGTCGCGGTAGCTGTAGGTCTTCTGCTGGCCGGTTTCGGTGGAGATGTAGACCAGCGCCTTCTGCTCGGCGCGCTCCGCGAGGTGGCGGTCCACCGCGTTGTGGCAAAGGTTGGTCTGGCCGCCGACGAACCATTTGGCGAACGGCGGCTTGCTGTAGTCCAAAACCGAATCAAATGGTCTATGCCAGTCGATCAGCTTGGCCTGCTCGGTCCAGAAAGCATCGCGCTCTTCGATGGAACGGCGGTAGAACTCTTTGTAATTGCCCATGCTGCTGTCTCCTCGTTTTCTTTTTAGGTGCAATTCCCGGCTATGAATATTTCCCAGGCGCCCTCACCCCCACCCCTCTCCCGCCCGCGGGCGAGGGGCTTACTCCCTTCTCCCGCAGGCGGGAGAAGGGCTGGGGATGAGGGAGTTTGGGCTGCGATACAGCATCCCGTTCATGGATTCTTTACCTTCACCCTTCATCGCCGATTTTCACCACCGTGCGTCCTCTCATCGCGCCCTTCAGCAGCGCCTCGAAAACCTCCGGCAATTGCTCGAAGGCCACGGTGTTGGTTATCGCGGCAAGGTGGCGCGGGCGCAGGTCGGCGGCCAGGCGCGCCCAGACCTTGCGGCGTAATGGATACGGGCACTGCACCGAGTCGATGCCGAACAGGCTGACGCCGCGCAGGATGAAGGGCATCACCGTGGTCGCGACCTCGATGCCGCCGGTCAGGCCGCAGGCGGCGATGACGCCGTGCTGCTTCATGGTGCGGGTCAGCCAGGCCAGCGTCGCGCCGCCGACCGGATCGACCGCGCCCGCCCACAGGGATTTTTCCAGGGGCTTGACGCCCATTTCCAGGGTGTGGCGCGACAGCACTTCCTTTGCGCCCAGGCTGCGCAGGTAATCGTGCTCGGCATCCTTGCCGGTGATCGCCGTGACTTCGTAGCCGCGCCCGGCGAGGATGTCCACCGCGATGCTGCCGACGCCGCCCGAGGCGCCGCAGACCGCCACGGTGCCGCTTTGCGGGGTGAGGCCATTATGTTCCATGCGCTCCACCGCCAGGGCGGCGGTGAAGCCCGCCGTGCCGATGGCCATCGCCTCGAAGGCGGAGAGGCCGGACGGCAGCGGCACCACCCAGTCCACCGGGACGCGGACGTAGGCGGCATAGCCGCCGTCGTGGCCGACGCCCAGGTCGTAGCCGGTGACCAGCACCGCATCGCCTTCCTTGAAACGGGCGTCGCTGGAAGACGCTACCGTCCCCGCCACGTCCACCCCGCCGATCAGGGGAAAGCGCTTGAGGATTTTGCCCGCGCCGGTGGCGGCCAGGGCGTCCTTGTAGTTCACGCCGGAATACTGGGCGCGGATCACCACTTCGCCGGGATCGAGTTCGTCCAGGGTGGTCTCCTCGAAACGTCCGTGGATACGGCCGGCGTCGTTGTGGATGCGGTAGGCTTTGAATAATTTCATGTCGTGTCCTTATGGTAAGTGCGGCTGCGCCAGGTACCGCTTGGTCTGCATTTCCTCCAGCCGGCTGACGGTGCGGGCGAATTCGGCGTGGCCGCCCCGGTACAGTTCCCGTGGCGCCGCTTCCGCCGAGACGATCAGTTTTACCCGGCGGTCGTAGAATTCATCCACCAGCCAGGTGAGCCGCCGTGCGGCGGCTTCGTCGTCCGCGCCGAGGCGGGGAATGCCGGACAGCAGCACGGTGTGGAAGCGTCGCGCCAGCTCGATGTAATCCGGCTGGCCGCGCGGGCCGCCGCACAGTTCGTCGAAATCGAACCAGGCCACGCCGGGGGCGAGATGACGCGCCAGGATGCGCCGCCCCTCGACTTCCAGCGCCGCCGTACCCATGCCGCTTTCGCCGGCGAGGCGGAAATAGGCGGAATCGAGGTTGACCTCCGCCGCCGCGTCGAGCGGCCAGTGATAGATTTCCACCCTTTCCAGAGCGCGCAGGCGGTAATCGGCGCCGCCGTCCACTTCCAGCACTTCCAGGCGTTCCTGGAGCAACTCGATGGCGGGCAGAAAACGGCTGCGTTGCAGGCCGTCCCGGTACAGTTCGTCGGGCGGGCTGTTGGAAGTGGCCACCAGCACCACTCCGCGGTCGAGCAATTCGCGCAGCAGGCGCCCGAGCAGCATGGCGTCGCCGATGTCGCTCACGTGCAGTTCGTCGAAGCACAAAAGGCGCGCGTGTTCGGCGATGCGTCCGGCCACTTTCACCAGCGGGTCGGGTACCCGGTCAAGGGTTTGCAGTTCGGCGTGGATGCCTTGCATGAAGCGGTGGAAGTGCAGGCGGCGTTTTTTTTCCAGCGGCGCGCAGGCGAAGAAACCGTCCATCAGGAAGCTCTTGCCGCGTCCCACTCCGCCCCACAGGTAGATGCCGCGCGGTGTTGGCCGGTTGCCGAACAGCTTGGTAAGCCAGCCGTTTTTCGGCGCGGCGGCCAGTTCGTCGTAAAGCCGTTGCAGGCGGGCAATCGCCCGCTGCTGCGCGGCGTCGAGTTGGAATCCGTGCTGGTCGGCGTGGCAGGCATACCAGTCGGCCAGCGAGGCGCGCTGCTGGAGATGGATGGCGCAATGCCGGTCTTCCGGCGTTTCCTGTTCAGCCAAAACTACGTTTTCCAAACTGTTTCCTTTGATCTGAGTTCTTGATTCGAACCACGGGGAACACGGGGAAAGTCAGGGAAACAAAGGAATGTCTCCAGCCTCCCCGTTGGGTTGGCGGCATTATCCTGATACGCCTCTGAAACTCGATCACTTCCCCGTGCGCCCCGTGGTTGAATTGTTTTACATGCCTCTAAACTATTCTCAGCAAACGTCCGCCCCCTCCCTTGCGCGCATAGTGCGCGGGGGAGGGTTGGGGGGGCGTTTGCCCGCATGGCCGCCGCTGTTTGCCCCCATCCCGGCCTTCCCCCGCGAGCAGGGGAAGGTGCGATAGCTGAGAATGGTTTAGAGGCATATTGTTTTATCGGTTTCAAACGTGTATCGTCCGCTTCGCCACGCCCAGCGCGGCTTCGTGCATGCTCTCGGCGAGCGAGGGGTGGGCGTGGACGATGCGCGCGATGTCCTCGGCGGCGGCGCGGAATTCCAGCGCCACCACCGCCTCGGCGATCAGTTCCGAGGCATGCGGGCCGACGATGTGCACGCCGAGCAATTCGTCGGTGGCGGCGTCGGCGAGGAATTTGACGAAGCCCGCCGTCTCTTCCATGGCATGGGCGCGACCGTTGGCGGCGAAGGGGAACTGGCCTTTTGCATAGGCGATGCCGGCGGCTTTCAGCTCCTCCTCGGTCTTGCCGACCCAGGCGATTTCCGGCGAGGTGTAGATGACGTAGGGAATCGCCCCGTAATTGACGTGGCCGGCCTGGCCGGCGATCAACTCGGCGACCATCACCCCTTCCTCGCTGGCCTTGTGCGCCAGCATAGGCCCGCGCGCCACGTCGCCGATAGCCCAGACGTTGCGCAGGTTGGTGCGGCACTGCTCGTCCGCCTCGATGCAGCCGCGCGCGTCGATCTTCAGGCCGACGCGCTCGGCGCTTAAACCCTCGGTGTGCGGCACGCGCCCGGCGGCGACCAACAGGCGGTCGAAGGTTTCCTTGTGCTTGGCGCCGTCCCTGGCGGCGTATTCGACGGTGACGGCTTTCTTGCCCGCCTTGGCGGCGGCGATGTTGACTCCGGTAAGGATTTTCAGCCCCTGTTTGCCCAGTTGCTTGAGGGCTTCCGCCGCCACTTGGCCGTCGGCGGCGGGGAGAAAGGCGTCGCCCGCTTCCAGCACGGTGACTTCCGCACCCAGGCGTCGCCATACGCTGCCCAGCTCCAGGCCGATCACTCCGGCGCCGATGATGCCGAGCCGGGCCGGGACTTCGGCGAATTTCAGCGCCCCGGCGTTATCGACGATGCGTTCCCCGTCGAACGTCGCCACCGGCAATTGGCGCGGCGCCGATCCGGTGGCGACGATGACGTGGCGCGCCTCGACAAATTCGGCCTTGCCTTCCGCCTCGATTTCCACCTGCCACGGTTCGCCGCCGCCGACGAAACGGCCATGGCCGTGCAGGCGCGTCACCTTGTTTTTCTTGAACAGCATTTCGATGCCGCCGGTCAGGGTTTTGACTATCCTGTCCTTGCGCGCCAGCATCGCGCCGATGTCGATGGCCGCCCCTGTGACGCGGATGCCGTGGGCGGGGAAGGCATGGGCGATGCGCTCGAAATGCTCCGAGGATTCCAGCAGCGCCTTGGAGGGGATGCAGCCGACGTTGAGGCAGGTGCCGCCCAGCGCGGGCTTGCCGTCGTCGTTCTTCCATTCGTCGATGCAGGCCGTGTTGAGGCCGAGCTGCGCGCAGCGGATGGCCGCCACGTAACCGCCGGGGCCGCCGCCGATGACTACCACGTCGTAGGATTTGGTCATGTCGTTTCCCTCATGAGTTTGCCGGTCTTTTGCGGATGAACGGTTGTGTATCGTTTTGAAAATTTCCCGCGCCGTTGGAGGTTGCCATCATCCATGCGGCGAGTCACGATCTTGCCGTTTTCCGAATGATATTTCATGCCGCCGGCTCCCTTGCCGCCGTCATGGCATCTTTCCAGAACGCTTCCTTGTCCCAATCCTGAGGGAAGCCCATGTGCGGGCGCGAAACCTGCGGGTAGCGATCCAGCAGATCGAGCAGCCGTTTTACCCAGTGACTTTCCGGGCAGACCACCCGCATCAACGATTCGATGACTACCAGTTGCAGGTAGAGGCGTCTGCGCGGGTTGAGCGTCTGTGCCGGATGCTCATGTGCGCCGGTGGCTATGGCATCGGGTATTTGTGGCCAGTGAGCCGGAATTTTCTTCGGCATCTCGGGGCGGCTGCCGAATTCGCGGTTCCATACTCGTGCATGGTGCGCGCAGATGTTGCGCAGGTCAGAAAGGCTGCGGAACCATGACTTGAGCAGGGGAAATTTCCAGCCGAAGTGGGCTTCGATGCGCTGGGTGTCCTTGGCTTGGCGCAGGTGGGCGAACAGGATGGAGACTTCCTTGAAGGTCAGCAGTTCGACAGCCATCCAGATCGGTGGTTGCGTTGGCGCGGCGGTGTATTTGCTACGGTAGTGGGCGAGGAAGGTTTCGACCTCGCGGGCTTTGGTCTCGTTATCCAGCTTTGCGATCAGCCAGCCATGGTCATAGCGGGTGTCGAACAGCGCGGCATTGAGGTAGCCATGTGGGCCATGATGCTCGGCCAGGGTGTTGGTTAGCTGGGCGCGCAGGGCGACTTCCAACCGTTCGATGGCATCCAGGAGCAGGAGCCGCAATTCCCGGTCGAAGACATAAAGATGCAAAACATCGTGGAAGCTCGCGCCCGCCAGGAAGATGTGCTCGGACTGGCCGGGGCGGTAGAGCGGTCGGGTGTAGGCCGAGAGGCGGTAGTAGCTGATGTTGCCCAGATAATGCCGGGCACGGGACTCGTCGGGGATTGCCAACCCCCGTTGCCGCAAGGTGGCGAGATGTTGGTCGAGCCTGAAGGCGGGCTTGTCGAAAGTGGTCATCGGCAAACCACGGACGTAAAAAACCCGCCAGAGTGTGCATCGTTGAGAGGCATGGCGGGTGTGTTGCAATGAATTATAGGTACGCAACGCGTACCGGTCAAGCTACGTGTGGATTCATGGTGAAATGAATTCCCACGCTGGGAAATCACGCCAACCTCGTAGGATTTCGCCATATTCATCCCAGATTCCATTATTAGGGCGCGAGATGATGGCGAGACAGTTTGTGAGGCAGTTTTGTCGCTTGCGAGGCGTTCATGGCTATTCCATGGACGACGAACAAGCGGCGGAAATGACCGCAAACTGTCCGCCAGCGCTCGCGCAGGCTCGAAGAGCCGCCTAATGGATAATCTGGGTTCATTCCTTTACAGCCCTAGCAGCAACCGCGCCGGGTCTTCCAGCGCTTCCTTGATTTCCACCAGGGTCAGCACCGCTTCGCGGCCGTCGATGATGCGGTGGTCGTAGGAGAGCGCCAGGTACATCATCGGGCGGATGACGATCTGGCCGTTTTCCACCACCGGGCGTTCCTTGGTGGCGTGCATGCCGAGAATCGCCGACTGCGGCGGGTTGATGATGGGGGTGGACATCATCGAGCCGAACACGCCGCCGTTGGTGATGGAGAAGGTGCCGCCGGAAAGCTCTTCCAGCGCGAGCTTGCCGTCCTTGGCGCGGGCAGAGAACTCGGCGATTTTCTTCTCGATGTCGGCGAAGCTCATGCGGTCGGCGTCGCGCAGGATCGGCACCACCAGGCCGCGCGGGCTGCCCACCGCGATGCCGATGTCGTGGTAGCCGTGATAGACGATGTCGTTGCCGTCCACGCTGGCGTTGACCACGGGGAATTTCTTGAGCGCATTGACCGCCGCCTTGACGAAGAAGGACATGAAGCCCAGCTTGACGCCGTGCTCTTTCTCGAAGCGTTCCTTGTGGCGGTTCCGCAGTTCCATCACCGGCGCCATGTTCAGTTCATTGAAGGTGGTGAGGATCGCCGCGGTCTGCTGCGACTGGATCAAGCGTTCGGCGATGCGCGCGCGCAGGCGCGTCATCGGCACGCGCTGCTCGGGCCGCTCGCCGGAAAAGGCCGCCGCGCCCGGCAACGGCGCGAGAGCCGCCTGAGCACTGGAAAACGGCGCGCTGGAAAGCGGTGCGGCAGCAGGCTGCGGCGGGCTTTGCAGTGCGGCGAGCACGTCGCCCTTGGTGACGCGCCCGCCGCGTCCGCTGCCTTCGAGCTTGGCCGCATCGACGGCGTTTTCGGCCACCAGCTTGCGCGCCGACGGGCTGAGCGCCGCTGCGGCGGAAGTGCTTTGCGGCACGGCCGGCGCGGCAACGGGGCACGTTGCGGCAGGCGCTCCGGCGGGCGCCGCGGCCTGGGCCGCGCTGTCGATCAGGGCGATGACTTCGCCGCTGGCGACCAGGGAACCGTCGCCCTTGACGATCTGCACCAGCACGCCGTCCTGCGGGGCGGGCAATTCCAGCACCACCTTGTCGGTTTCGACGTCGATCAGGTTTTCGCCGCGCTTGACCGCTTCGCCGGGCTGCTTGTGCCAGGCCAGCAGGGTGGCTTCGGATACGGATTCGGACAGTGCCGGAACTTTGACTTCGATTTGCATGGTCACTCCATTCAACTCAATTTGTTATTGATGCCGGATTACTTGGTGTGGGAGCGGCCTTGGCCGCGAGATTTTGACTTTTTCGCTACCATACCAAAAAACTCGCGGCCAAGGCCGCTCCCACAGGCTAAGCGGTTTTTTCAAATAATTCCGGCTACTTGATTCCCAGCGCGTGTCTCACCAGCGCCTTCTGTTGTTCGAGGTGCTCGGCGAGGTAGCCGATGGCCGGCGACGCGGCGGACTTGCGGCTGGCCAGGGCGAGTATCTGGCTGGGCTTCATGTGCTGACGCAGGTAATGCTGGATGGCATACCAGGCACCCTGGTTCTTGGGCTCTTCCTGTGCCCAGACGATTTCCACGGCCTTGCCGTAACGCTTCAACTGCGCGGCGAATTCCTCGTGCGGGAAGGGATAGAGCTGCTCCACACGCAGGATCGGGATGTTGTCGATCTGCGCCTCGCGCCGCGCGGCCAGCAGGTCGTAATACACCTTGCCGCTGCACAGCACGATGCGTTTCACGGCTTTCGGGTCGAGCGCCTGGTGTTCGGGAATCAGCGGCTGGAAGGCGCCTTCCGCCAGGTCTTCGAGGCTGGAAACCGAGTCCTTGTGGCGCAGCATGCTCTTCGGGCTCATGATGATGAGCGGCTTGCGGTAGGGGCGGATCATCTGGCGGCGCAGCATGTGGAACATCTGCGCCGGGGTGCTGGGCACGCACACCTGCATGTTGTATTCGGCGCACAGTTGCAGGTAGCGTTCCAGGCGCGCCGAGGAATGTTCCGGCCCCTGGCCCTCGTAGCCGTGCGGCAGCATCATGACCAGCCCGCACAGGCGCCCCCACTTGGTCTCGCCTGCCGAGATGAACTGGTCGATGACCACTTGCGCGCCGTTGGCGAAATCGCCGAACTGGGCTTCCCAGATCACCAGATGGTTCGGTTCGCCGGTGCTGTAGCCGTATTCGAAACCCAATACCGCCTCTTCCGAGAGCAGCGCGTCGATGACCAGGAAATGCGGCTGCTCCGGGGCGATGTTCTGCAACGGCACATAGACGCCGTCGTCCCATTTTTCGCGGTTCTGGTCGTGCAGCACGGCATGGCGGTGGAAAAAGGTGCCGCGCCCGCTGTCCTGTCCGGAAATGCGCACGCCGTAGCCGTTCTCCAGCAGCGAGGCGTAGGCCAGGTTTTCCGCCATGCCCCAGTCCAGCGGCAGTTTGCCTTCGCCCATCAGCTTGCGGTCGGCGATGATCTTGTCGACGCGCGGATGCAATTTGAAATTGTCCGGCACCGTGGTGAGCTTTTCAGTCAGGCGCTTGAGGTCTTTTTTCGGCACCGCCGTCAGGGCGGGAGCGTTCCAGTTGGAACTCTTGAACGGCGCCCAATAGGTGGAAAACGCCTGGCGGAAGTTGGTCAGCACAGGACGGTGGCGCAACACGCCTTCATCCAGCCCCTTGCGGTAATCCTCGATCATGCGCTCGGGTTCCTGGGTGGAAATCACGCCCTGTCCGATCAGGCGCTCGGCATACACCTGGCGCGTGCCGGGATGCTTGGCGATCTTCTTGTACATCAGGGGCTGGGTGACCATCGGCTCGTCCTGCTCGTTGTGGCCGAGCTTGCGGAAGCACATCAGGTCGATGACCACGTCCTTGTGAAATTTCATGCGGAAATCGAGGGCGATTTCCACCGCCAGCAGCACGGTTTCCGGATCGTCGCCGTTGACGTGGAAAATCGGCGCCTCAACCATCTTGGCGATGTCGGTGCAATACAGGCTGGAGCGGGTGTCGCGGGTATCGGAGGTGGTGAAGCCGATCTGGTTGTTGACCACCACGTGAACGGTGCCGCCGGTGGTGAAGCCGCGCGTTTGCGACATGGCCAGCGTTTCCATGACCACGCCCTGGCCGGAGAAAGCCGCGTCGCCGTGGATCAACACCGGCATCACCAGGTCGCCGGTGAGGTCGCCGCGCCGTTGCTGGCGCGCGCGCACCGAGCCTTCCACCACCGGGTTGATGATTTCCAGATGCGAGGGATTGAAGGCCAGGGTGAGATGCAGCGGCCCGCCCGGCGTGGCGATGTCGGAAGAAAAACCCTGGTGGTATTTCACGTCGCCGGTGGTGATGTGCTCGTCGTGGCCGTGCACGCCCTCGAATTCCTTGAACAGTTCGCCGGGCTGCTTGCACACGGTGTTGACCAGCACGTTGAGGCGCCCGCGATGCGCCATGCCGATGACCATCTCCTGCACGCCCTTGTCGCCCGCCAGTTGCACCAGGTGGTCGAGCAGGGGAATCAGGGTTTCGCCGCCCTCCAGCGAGAAGCGCTTCTGCCCGGTGAAACGGGTGTGCAGGTATTTTTCCAGCGTCTCGGCGGCACTCAGGCGTTGCAGGATCAGGCGCTTCTGATCGGCGGTGAAGGTGATGCGCGCGCGGCAGCCCTCGATTTCCTGCTGTAGCCAGTTTTTCTGCTCGCTGTCGCTGATGTAGCGGTATTCCGAGCCGAGGTTGCCGCAATAGGTGGTGCGCAGGATTTGCAGGACTTCCGCCAGGGTGGCTTTTTCCGGGCCGATCAGGCTGCCGGTGTTGAATTCCCGGGTCATGTCGGCATCGCCGAAACCGTAGAAGGACGGTTCAAGCTCGGGGATGGCGGGGCGCTCGAAGCGCTCGAGCGGATCCACCGTGGCGTGGCGCACGCCGAGGAAGCGGTAGGCGGTGATTAGCTCCAGCAGCTTGACCTGCTTGCGCTCCATGTCCAGCAGCGGGGTGCAGGCCAGCGCCGGATTGGCGGCGGGCGGCAGTTTGGCGCGCTGGACGAAGGAAGCCTGGATCGGCGCATGGGCGATTTCCCGCGTCAGGCTGCCCGAGGCCTGGCGCAGCTTCTCGAACCAGCCGCGCCACGCTTCGTCCACGCTGGCGGGATTGGTCAGCCAGTTTTCGTAGAGTTCCTCGATAAAGGGAGCGTTGCCGCCGAACAGGTAGGAATTGTCCTGCATGTCCTTCATGGTGCCCATCGGTCACCTCCTTTCTTGAGTCGAGGGCGGAAAACCGCGACGGTTTGACTTTCGAGGTTTAACTCGCCACTCTCGACTATTTCTTCACTATTCCGAAATCCCGTTTTCCCTCGCCCAGGTAAAGCTGGCGCGGACGGCCGATTTTCTGCTCGGGGTCGGAAATCATTTCGTTCCATTGGGTGATCCAGCCGATGGTGCGCGAGATGGCGAAAATCGCGGTGAACATGTTGGTGGGGATGCCGATGGCGCGCAGCACGATGCCGGAATAGAAATCGACGTTGGGGTAGAGCTTCTTCTCGATGAAATACTCGTCTTCCAGGGCGATGCGCTCCAGTTCCAGGGCGATCTGGAACAGGTGGTCGTCGTGCGCGCCGAGTTCGTTGAGCACTTCGTGGCAGGTCTTGCGCATCAGGCTGGCGCGCGGGTCGAAGTTCTTGTAGACGCGGTGGCCGAACCCCATCAGACGGAAGGGGTTGCTCTTGTCCTTGGCGCGCTCGATGAATTGGGGGATGTTTTCGACATCGCCGATCTGTTCCAGCATGGCCAGCACCGCTTCGTTGGCGCCGCCGTGCGCCGGCCCCCACAGCGAGGCGATGCCGGCGGCGATGCAGGCGAACGGGTTGGCGCCCGAGGAGCCTGCCAGACGCACCGTCGAGGTCGAGGCGTTCTGCTCGTGGTCGGCATGCAGCGTGAAAATGCGGTCGAGGGCGCGCACCAGCACCGGGTTCAGGGCGTAGTCCTCGCACGGGGTGGTGAACATCATGTGGAGGAAATTCTCCGCATAGGACAGCGCATTCCTGGGGTAGACGAAGGGCTGGCCGACGTTGTACTTGTAGCTCATCGCCGCGATGGTGG
>CAZDIJ010000072.1:0-12424 GCA_964505475.1 uncultured Sulfuricella sp.
GCCGCCAGGGCGACAGGCAGATTCATCGCCGCTCGCTTGATCCTGATGGGTGTCTCCTATTATTTCTCTGAGCAACGACCGGCTGTTCTGGGCTCCGGCAGGTACCTTCGCGTGGCGCTATGGCGAGGCCGCGCCGGAATGACGAACAAAGCTTGCCTATCCGGTTGATTGCAAAATTTAAATCGAGCCTGGCCCATTTAAATTGCATATGTCTCTTGCCTCTCGTAGTGCCATGAGTGTCTGACCCCATTTTGTCCTCCATTTTGTCCCTACTTGACAAACACAACACTTCTGTTAGGCTTCACCCATGAACTCCAAGCAGTCTTCCCTCCCGATGCACGGTACCGCCGAGCTTGGTAAAGGGCTAGAAGCCGCGATCAAACGACAGCTTGGTTTGATGAAGTGAAGGAGAAAATGATGTTCGACTACCCCGTGACCTTGACCCCCGATGACGGCACCGTGCTGGTCACGTTTGCCGACGTGCCCGAAGCCATCACCTTCGGTGCCGATGAGGATGAAGCCCTGCTGAACGCAATCGACGCGTTGGAAACCGGCTTGTCGTTCTATGTTGATTCCCGCAAACCGCTACCCGCCACCAGTCAGCCAGCAGCCGGACAAAAGACCGTGCGGCCATCGGCGCTGGAATGTGCCAAGCTGGGCGTGTACCAAGCGATGACCGATCAGGGAATCAAGAAGGCGGAACTCGCCCGCCGCTTGGGGTGGCATATGCCGCAAGTTGATCGCTTGTTTGACCTGCGTCACGCCTCAAGGCTCGACCAGATCGAGGCTGCTGCCAACGTGCTCGGTAAGCACGTCCACGTTCAGATTGCCTGACACAAACGAAAATACTGTGAGATTTTCGGGCGAGGCCAGGCAAGCCTTGGCTATACAATGACCAACGATGAATAAGATCACAAGGAGCAAGTAATGCCGAAAATTCTCTTTATCCGAGCCGAGTGGGATGATGAAGCGGATGTCTGGGTTGCGACATCCGACGATGTTCCGGGACTGGCGACCGAAGCTGAAACCATTGAGGCACTTTCATCCAGGCTGCAAATCATGGTGCCAGAACTGCTTGATGCAAACGGCTATCCCGATGGGCCTGAAGTGCCGTTCGAACTGCTGGCACGGAAATTCTCCATCGCCCACCGTGAAGCGGCCTGATGAGCGAAAGCTTCACCCCTGATCTCAAGAAGCTACTGCTTGCTGCCGGCTGCCGATTCGTTCGATCAGGCAAGGGCGATCACGACATCTGGTTTTCCCCGCATACCGGAATGCACTTCCCCGTCGATTCCAGGATTAAATCCCGGCACACGGCAAATGCCGTTCTAAAGCAGGCGGGGTTGCCGAAACATTTCTGACCACTCACCCCATTTGCCGCCAGAAAACCGGAAAACCGTAGTCTGACCCCTATTATTCCGTCCCGCCAGCATCTACTTCCAGCAAATTAAACCGAGCCTGGCCCCTTTAAACTTGTGGAGCCACGAGCCTGAATGGGATGCCGTTTGCCGTCACCCGAGCAGTAAAGCGGATCGCCTGCAACGTGAGCCAGCCAGGGGTTGGCGCCCGAAACACCGGCAGCCATGAGTCTGTGCAAATCCATTGGACACGAAGCGGCACCAACGTTCTTCTGGGGCGGCCAAGCCGCCAGGGCGACGGCTGAACATCGCCAATCGCTTGATCCTGATGGGTGACTGGCGCGATTCGTTCGCAGCCATACAGTGAAGAACCAGGCGCGGTCGGTAACTGCGGAGGTGGGAATTGAACTTCAAAATCGGCGGCTGGCGCCGCCATGGATTCGTTTACTCGCATGACACCGGCCGGCTAATGGGCGGCCCCTTTAAATTTGAATTTTAGGCAACAACCGGATGTTGTTCCCGTAACCAGGGAATTATTTTGCCGGTAGCTCTTTCATAGAGGGATTCCGGCGAAAAATCGAAACCGCACGGCCAGGCAAGTGTGGGCCATTCATCCAAATAGAAATTGGCGAAAACCTTGGGATCTCGCAGGGGTTTGGCGGCGGAAAACCTCTCGACAACATCGGCAAGATCGACAATTCCCTCTTCGCCCGTATTGAAGCGTAGCCAAATCCTGAAGTGGTCTAAATAACGCGCATCGGCAACCTTGATGATCATGGATTCTCCTTCATACCAGCGGAGCGATTTTATGAAAGCCCTTTGACTCCCACATTGCCAGCAATTCGGCCTGATTGAGCTCGGCCCATTCTTCGACGGGGCCGCGAACGCGCGCGGGCAACGCGCCATGCAAAACATTGAGCGAGCGAATATCCATAACCGCCCTGAAGTCGTTATATCGAACATGGAAATGCGGCGGGTTGTGGTCATCAAAGTACATGCTGATGACAATTCCCAGAAAGCGACTGATCTCAGGCATTTCGATTTATAGGGTGTCGGTAGCAGCTTGACAAATCTAGGTGGTCGATCCAGTAAGGGCGGGCCTTATATCCATTTCATAATGTCGCATGATGGCGAAAAACCGTGAAGTAAACAACCGCGGGTTCGCAGCCTGGTAGAGCGCTTGCATTGGGTGCAAGGGGGCGCGAGTTCGAGTGTCGTCGCCGTCCCTCCAGCATCTACTTCCAGTAAATTAAATCGAGCCTGGCCCCTTTAATCCTTCACTTCGCGACAGGCTCAGAAAAACTGTTTGGCGAAGTTGGCGATGGCCAAAGCAAGTAAGGCACCCACCATCCACTTAAGAACGAGAAGGTCGGCCTTCATGGGCGCAAGCTCGATTTGCAGATCTCTTTTGGTGACAAGCTCGGACTCATCGATCGCCGCGCGCATCGCTTCGGTAAGCGATTCGGCCTGCCTCTGATCGAAACCGCCTTCTTGAAGCTTGCGGACGAACTTATGGGTATCGAATGTAATCGTGCTCATGGTTTGTTCTCCTTGTCCATTAACTATACCAATAAAAACGGCCACCCGAAGGTGGCCGTTTCAACTAGCTCAGGTAAAGCTTGAATTAGGGGTCAGAAAACCGTGGTCTGACCCCTATTTATTTGCTATTTATTTGCCTATTATTATGTACGACACCACGCGGCAGCAAGCTCGTTGGCTTCTTTGATAGGCACGGAGTCGATGTAGAGCGTCTCAGGGGCAATGTCGATTTCGCCTGGCCATACTACGGTGCCGTAATCGACACGCACGCGATTGAATATGGCTGGCGATGCAAGACGATTCCAGGGTTTCATCGTCAGCAAGGGTTTTACGTCGAAGCGGCGACGTTCACCGTTTGCGTACTCAAGGTCGAGAATGAAGTCTGCGTGCGGGGTGACAGATATGACATCAAGTGACATAAGCGGCCTCACTGTAACGGAGCGATGCGGAACGGCTCCTCGCCATTCACTGCAAGTTGCCAATCGACTTGCAGTTCTTCCTTGTGTATCTCGATCCATGCCTGCACCATCTTTAGTTGCTTGGCTGGCAGTTTTCCGTCAAGCAGCGCGCCGTCTTCAATCGAAATCGATGCTTCGTCACCTTGGTAACGAGCATGGATATGCGGCAGGTTGTGCTGTTTGTTGTCACGGAAAAACATCAGAACGAGTATCCCGTAGAACATGCTGATGGTCGGCATAGCGATCTCCTTACGACAATTGTAGCCTTACCTGTCGTTTTACACGACCGTCGCTGCCGTCCCGCCAGCGCCGACTTTGCGGCGCACCAAACAAAACGGCCGCCTCATGTGAGAGTGGCGACCGTTCGGCTAACTCAGGCGTACCGGGTAAATTAAATCGAGCCTGGCCCCTTTTCACTAAAACCGGAAAACCGTGGTCTGACCCCTATTTATTTCACCCATTAATTCTTATTCCCAAATAAAAACAGCCACCCGAAGGTGGCTGTTAGTTTCTGCATCACAGCAGCCTGACGGCTGCGGGTGAATTAGAAGGAGTGACGCACGCCCATCTGGAAGCCACGCGGATCGGCACCGGTACCGGTGCCCAGGCCGACAGCATTGATGCCGAAGTCGTAGTTGGCAGCGGCTTCGTTGCTGATCTGCGACCAGACGGCCTTGACGATGGTGCGCTTGCTGAGGCTGTGCTCGTAGCCGAGGGCGAACATCTTGGCACCGGTGTTGCTGGTACCGGAGATATCGCCGGCCTTGCCATACTGAGCGACGATCTTGCCGGTGGGCGTGACATTGAAGGTGACCGGCAGGAACCAGGCAGTACGATCCTGATCCAAGCCAGTTGCTTCCAGATCGACGCGATCCCACAGCAAACCGACCGTGCCCGCACCGAAGTTATACCTGACCGCTGCGCGCGTGGCGGCGGCCTCGACGTTGGCGATATTGCCGACCTTCACCTGGTTATGCGTCAGGCCGGCCAGAATCGGGCCCACGGTGTAACGCACACCGATGTCATAGCCACGGGTTTCGAGTTTCGCCGCTGCTCCGTCAGCGGTTTTATTCTCGTTGGCCACATAGGCTGCGGTGACGGTGACGCCGCCAAAGCTCGGGCTGGTGTAGGCGATGGCGTTGTTCCAGCGGGTGTCGAAAATCGAGGCGCAGATCGTGGAAGACGCGCAGGCAGCTGCGGATGAGGATGAATAAGCAGCTCCGGCGGCGGTGTTAATACGATCGCCGCCCAGCTTGCCGATCAGGCCGATGTTGGCGTTGATGCCGGTGGAACCGGCGAAGGGCTCCATGGCCGCACCCAGACTGCGGGTCGGGCCGGTCAGGATGCCGGCGGCGACAGTGCCGAAACCGCCCGCCACGCCGACAAAGCTGTCGCGGTTGAAGTTGAAACCGGCGGCAACATCGTTACCCACGCCGCCTTCAAACTGGAACACCGCCCTCAGGCCGCCGCCGAGGTCTTCCGAGCCGCGGAAGCCGAGGATCGACGAGTTGGCCGAAACACGGTTGCGGGCGGACATGTTCATGTTGGTGGCAGGGGTAGTGAAAGCGGAGCCGGTAGCCTTGACATTGTCAAAGGTGACATCGGCAGTGCCATAGACGGTGACATTCGTCTGCGCGAACGCAGCGCCCGACACCAGACCGGCAACAGCCAGAGCGATAATTTTCTTTTGCATGAGTAAATCTCCTTTGGTTTGTAGAGTACGGATTCAATGACTCCACGTGGTTAGTCACTGATACCGTGGAAACTCCCTGAACTGGAAGTTGGAGCCATTATCCCCAATGCGGTGCGCCCAGGAACAAAGAACCCCGCTTTAGTGCGAATACCTGAAGCCGGGTGTAGGGTTTTTGCAACGCAGCGGAAAAAAAACAGGAAAGACCGTTGAAGCTCAGGGACGCGCCACTTGCGGCGCATCCCCTGGAGCGAGGGGTTGGACGATTTCCGCCACCATTGGACAAGCCCGATTCAGTAGATTCTTGCTTGTGCATCCTTTTGTGCATACAATGATCGACATGGAGATTGAATTCGACCCGGAGAAAGCCGCGCTGAACCCGTTGAATCATGACGGGGTGACGTTCGAGGAGGCCGCGCCGGTGCTGCTTGATCCGTATGCGCTGACCAAGGAAGACAGTCACGCGGCAGGGGAGCAGCGGTTCGCGACCTTGGGCATGGGCGGCAAGGGCCGGATTCTGATTGTGGTATGGACTCTGCGCGGCCAAAATCCGCGCCTGATTTCGGCCTGGAAGGCCAGCAAACCTCAACGGAGCCGCTATGAACAACAATTCTGATCCGCTGTTTGTCCGCTACGCCGGGATGGATTTCACCGATGCCAAGCCGGTTGCCGAGGTGTTGGCGTTGGCTCGCCTGCAGGCCGAGCGGGGCGGCAAGTCGCGCATCACCATTCGGGTGGATAACGCCACGCTGGCTGTGTTCAAGGCGCGCGCCGAGATGACCGGCGGCAACTACCAGACCTTGATCAACGAAGCGCTGGCGCGGTTTGCGCAGGGACAGACCCTGGCCGACGTGGTGCGCGAGACCATCAGGCAGGAACTGCATCACGAACAATAGAAGCGGAAAACCGGGTCACGGGAAAGCCGGCGTGTAATCGGGGTCAGGCCCCGTTTTGCACGACAACGAGCGCGCACGTAATCGGGGTCAGACCCCGTTTTTTCTATACCCGTTATAACGGGGTTGCGATGTGTAGCGTCTGCCGCTACAATTCGGGCATGATCAAGCACTTCAAGCACAAAGGTCTGCAATCGTTCTTCGAGACGGGTAACAGGTCGGGCATCCGGCCGGATCACGCGTCCCGCCTGGCGCGGCAACTGCGGCAATTGAACGATGCCGCAAGCCCGCGCGAGATGAATATGCCGGGGTGGAGATTGCATCCGCTCTCCGGCGATCTGGCGGGACATTGGTCGGTTACGGTCAACGGCAATTGGCGCATGACTTTTGTGTTTGAGGGTGAAGAAGCGGTCCTGGTCGATTACCGGGATTACCACTGAGAAGGAGACTATATGGCCAGAATGCATAATCCGCCGTACCCCGGCGAAACCCTGCGCGAGGATGTGCTACCGGCGCTGGGGTTGACGGTGACCCAGGCGGCAACGGAACTCGGCATCAACCGCGTAACGCTCTCTCGGGTGGTGAATGGTAAAGCCGGCATCAGCATCGATCTCGCCCTGCGCCTGGAGGCATGGCTCGACGGCCCGAGCGCGGAAAGCTGGCTGCAGGGTCAGCTTGCTTATGACCTGTGGCAGGCCGAGCAGCGCGGTCAGGCGAAAGTTGCCGTGCGTCACGCGGCGACGGCTTGACGACAGCAGAGGATGGAAAATGGGGTCAGACACCATTTAACCGTTATAAAACCGTGACCAGACCACGATTTCCCAAAAGTCGGCGCAGCCTCTTAGCGTAATTGGGGTCAGACCCCGCTTTGCGCGGGCAAAACCCCCCTCTCCCCGGCCCTCTCCCGCAAGGGGAGAGGGGGAAAGACGGCTGGGCTGAGTAGTCACCGCAGCGGGTAAAACCGGACTGTACTTGCCGGGGTGGCGCGAGCGCCAGGGGGGCATGCCCTGCGTGGTACCATCGATCCATGCTTGAAATCTCCATCAACGGCGCACCACGACAAGTTCCCGCGCCCCTGAGCATTGCCGCCTTGCTGGCAAGCGAAGGCCTGCTCGGCAAGCGCCTGGCCGTCGAAAAGAACGGCGAGATCGTCCCCAAAAGCCAGCACGCCAGTGTCTTGGTGGCGGCGGGAGACCGGCTTGAAATAGTCGTCGCCGTCGGCGGCGGTTAATACTTTTACAAGGCTTTCCATGATGCAAGATCTGCTTACCATCGCCGGCAAGACCTATTCCTCCCGTCTGCTGGTCGGCACCGGCAAATACAAGGATTTCGACGAGACCCGCCGCGCCGTCGAGGCCAGCGGCGCGCAGATCGTCACCGTGGCCATCCGGCGCACCAACATCGGCCAGGAACCGGGGCAGCCCTCCTTGCTGGATGCCTTGCCGCCCGACCGCTACACCTATCTGCCCAACACCGCCGGCTGTTATTCCGCCGCTGAAGCCGTGCGCACCCTGCGGCTGGCGCGCGAGCTGCTCGATGGCCACAGCCTGGTGAAGCTCGAAGTGCTGGGCGACCCGCAAACCCTGTTCCCCAATATGCCGGAAACCCTCAAGGCCGCCGAAACGCTGGTGCAGGACGGCTTTCAGGTGATGGTGTATTGCTCGGACGACCCGATCCAGGCCAAGTTGCTTGAAAGCATTGGCTGCGTGGCGGTGATGCCGCTCGCCTCGCTGATCGGCTCGGGGCTGGGCATCCTGAACCCCTGGAACCTCAAGCTCATCATCGCTGCCGTCAAGGTGCCGGTGCTGGTCGATGCGGGCGTCGGCACCGCCTCGGATGCCGCCATCGCCATGGAACTCGGCTGCGACGGCGTGCTGATGAACACGGCGATTGCCGGCGCGCAACACCCGGTGCTGATGGCCGGCGCCATGAAGAAGGCCGTCGAAGCCGGCCGCGAGGCTTTCCTTGCCGGCCGCATGCCGAAAAAACTCTACAGCGCCAGCCCGAGCTCGCCGACCGGCGGCATGATCGGCTCTTGAGCTGCGTGATGCGACGAGCCGTGCTCGGCTGCGCCTTGTTGATGGTGCTCGCGTTGCCGGCCCGTGCCGAAGAAAAAGTCGGCGCTGACGGGACGGCGCCGGCCGCGCCGATCCGCCAGGTCACCCCTTCCGAATATGCCTTCGACAAACCCGAAGTGCTGACCGCACAATTAGCCTGGGGCGTCGCGCATGGCGTACGCCTGCTCGCCAAGGCTTGTGCCGAGAGCGGCAGCCATGCGGCGGCCGAGGCCTGGGTCGACTGGCGGGAGCGCGAACAGCCGCGGATCATGGCGGCCGGACGCTTGCTGGGGCAGCATTATTTTGGCGTCGAAGACCTGTCGCCCGCTGTCATTTCCGCCGCACTCGGCCTCAAGCCGGCGCTTGAGTTGCCACCTGAAGTGCTCGGCCCGGCGTGCGACACGCTGCCCAATGCTCTGGCGCAAGCACGCTACGACCTTGGCCGCTTTCAGGCCAGGACCCTGGAAATACTGCAGCGCGGGGGCAAAACAGATTCTTTGGGGATATTGCAGTGACCATGCCGCCCGAACAGCGTGACCACATCCGCAGCTTTGTGCTGCGCCAGGGGCGGGTGTCGAGCGCCCAGTTGCGTTATCACACGGAAGGCATGCCCCGTTACGGCGTGCCTTACGCGGCCGCCCCGCTCGACCTGGCCGGCGTGTTCGGCCGCGGCGCGCCGAAAATTCTCGAAATCGGCTGCGGCATGGGCGAGACCACGGCGCGGATCGCCGCCGCCCATCCGGAAAACGACTACCTTGGCATCGAGGTGCACACGCCCGGCGTCGGCAGCCTGCTGAAGGAAATCGCCACGCGCGAGCTCGGCAACCTGCGCGTCATCCAGCACGATGCCGTCGAGGTGGTGCGCGACATGATCCGGCCGGGCACCCTTGCCGGCATGCACATTTACTTTCCCGACCCCTGGCCGAAAAAACGCCAACAAAAACGGCGCCTGATCCAGCCACCTTTCGTCGCCCTGCTGGCCTCGCGCCTCGCCCCCGGCGGCTATCTGCATTGCGCCACCGACTGGGAGGAGTATGCGCAACAGATGCTCGCGGTACTGAGCGCCGAGCCTCTGCTTGAAAACACCGCAACGGATTTCGCGCCCCGCCCCGCCTGGCGGCCGCAGACCAAGTTCGAGGCGCGTGGGCTGCGCCTGGGGCATGGCGTTTGGGACGTGCTGTTCCAGCGCAAACAATAACCGGTGCGGGTCATCACGCTACACGCCGCCGCACCGGAAAAACCGGGTTTTGGCACGCCCTGCAATGGCTGTGGCGCCTGCTGCGCAGCCGCGCCCTGTCCGGTCAGCCGCCTGCTCCTCGGTCATCGGGGCGGCAGTTGCCCGGCGCTGAGCTGGCGCAGCAGTGACCAGCGTTACGTCTGCGGCATGGTGGTTGATCCGGCCAGTCAGTTACGCTGGTTGCCGCGCCGCCTCGTTTCGTTCAGTAGTCGTGCCTTCCGGCGCTGGGTGGCGGCGGGCACCGGCTGTGATTTTGACGCCGAAATCAGCGCATGAACTCGGCCAGCAGCCGGTTGAGGAAACGCCGACCCAGCGCCGTCGGCCTCAGGTAGCCGTCTGCGGTATCGAGCAGGCCGGCACGCCGCGCATTGGAAACTGCGGCCAGCGCCGACTTTTCAATGGCAGCCAGCGGCAAGCCGGTGCGCTCGACAAACAGCGCCTGTGGCACGCCCGCCGTCAGGCGCAGCGCGTTCATCATGAATTCGCCCGGCAGGTCCGCGGGATCGATGGCCTGCCAGCGGCGCAAGGTCGGATCGGCCAGATAGTCTTTGGGGTGGCGTGGGCGCGCCTCGCGGCGGATGCCGGCATGGTCGGACAACTTGGAGTGCGCACCGGCGCCGATGCCCAGATAGTCGCCGAAGCTCCAGTAGTTGAGGTTGTGGCGGCACTGCTGCCCCGGCTTGGCGAATGCCGAGGTTTCGTAGTGCAGAAAGCCGGCCGCCGCGAGTTCCGCCTCGACCATTTCCTGCATGTCGGCGGCCAGGTCGTCGTCCGGCACGGGCGGCGGGGCATGGTGGAACGGCGTGTTGGGTTCCAGCGTCAGGTGATAGGCGGAAAGGTGGCTGACGCCCGTGGCGATAGCGCAGGCGACGTCATGCTGCGCCTCCTGCAATGTCTGGGACGGCAGGGCATACATGAGGTCGAGGTTGACGCGTGCGAAATGGGCCTGCGCTTGATCGATGGCGCGGCGTGCCTCATCACCCGAATGGATGCGCCCGAGGGCGGCAAGTTTTTTATCGTCGAAGCTCTGGATACCCAGCGACAGGCGGTTGACTCCGGCGTCACGGAAGGCGGCGAATTTGCCGGCTTCCAGCGTGCCGGGGTTGGCCTCCAGCGTGATTTCGGCCTCGGGCAGCAGCGGCACGCGCATGCGCAGCGCGGCGAGCAGCGCGTCGGCGGTCTTGCCGGACATCAGGCTCGGCGTGCCGCCGCCGATGAAGACCGAGACCACCGAGCGCCCCCAGATGGCCGGCAATGCGGCTTCGAGGTCGGCGATCAGCGCCGCCAGATAGGCGGCTTCATCGACCGGTTGCTTGGCCTCGTGTGAATTGAAGTCGCAATAGGGGCACTTGCGCACGCACCATGGCCAGTGCACATAGAGGGCCAGCGGTGGCGAGACAAAAGTCGGCGTGACCGAAGGGAATCCCTTTTTTGGGACTGGCGGGACGGCGACAAGTGGAATCGTGAGCGTCAGCGTCACGCCCCTTGTTTCAGGCGTTCGATCAGCAACGCCAGCGCCTTGCCGCGATGCGAGCGCTGGTTCTTTTCCGCGGCGGAGATTTCAGCGGCGGTTTGCTTGAGGTCGGGCACCAGGAAATAGGGGTCGTAGCCGAAGCCGCCTGCGCCGCGCGGCGTGTCGATGATCTCGCCATGCCATTCGCCTTCGACGACGATCGGTTGCGGGTCTTCGGCGTGGCGCACGAAGACCAGCACGGCGACGTAGTGGGCGCGGCGGTCGCTCTGTCCCTGCAGGGCGGCGATCATTTTCTGGTTGTTGCGCGCATCCGATTTGGGTTCGCCGGCGTAGCGCGCCGAATAGACGCCGGGCGCGCCGCCCAGCGCCGAGATGCACAGTCCGGAATCATCCGCGAGCGCCGGCAAGCCGGTCAATTGCGCCGCGTGGCGCGCCTTGGCCAGCGCGTTCTCGACGAAGGTGCAATGCGGCTCGTCGGCTTCGGGGACGTTGAACGCGGATTGCGGCAGCACTTCGTAATCGCAGGTGGCGAGCAGTTGGCCGAATTCGCGCAGCTTGCCGGGGTTGCCGGAGGCAAGGACGATTTTTTTCATTTCAGATTATCCATTAGCCCAAAAACACCGTCATTCCCGCCTGCGCGGGAATGACGGGGCCCAATTGAATAATTTGTGTTCATTTGATTTCCAGTGCAAGTTTTTGTGCCTTGATGATTTCGCCAATGCCTTTTTCCGCCAGTGCCAGCAACGCATTGAGTTCGGTGCGCGAAAAGGGTTCGCCCTCGGCCGTACCCTGCAGTTCGACCATGCCGCCCTTGCCGGTCATCACGACATTCATGTCGGTGTCGCAGGAAGAATCCTCGCTGTAATCGAGGTCGAGCACCGGGATACCCTTGACGATGCCCACCGACACGGCGGCGACGAAGTCGCGCATCGGGTGGGCGGCCAGTTTGCCCGCGGCAACCAAGCCGGAGAGCGCATCATGGAGCGCCACGCAGGCGCCGGTAATCGCGGCGCAGCGCGTGCCGCCATCGGCCTGCAGCACGTCGCAGTCGAGTGTGATCTGGCGTTCGCCGAGGGCGACCAGGTCGGTCACGGCGCGCAGGGAGCGGCCGATCAGGCGCTGGATTTCCTGGGTGCGGCCGGACTGCTTGCCCTTCGCCGCCTCGCGCGCGGTGCGCGTGTTGGTGGCGCGCGGCAGCATGCCGTACTCGGCCGTGACCCAGCCGGCCCCCTTGCCGCGCAGGAAGCCGGGCACCGATTCCTCGACGCTGGCGGTACACAGAACCTTGGTGTTGCCGAACTCGACCAGCACGCTGCCTTCGGCGTGGCGGGTGTAGCCGCGGGTGATGCGCAGCTCGCGCAGTTGCGCGGCGTTGCGGGTGATGCGTTGCGAAGGACGGTTCATTGCGGACTTCCGGTGGGGGTGTAAGGGATGCGGCGGCGAATGTCGGCCACGGCGTGTTCGATGTCCTCGTCGCTGATCGGAGCCAGCAGCAACTGCTGCGGTGCGTCGGGTCGCAGGTTGAGGGTGTGCGCGTCGGGATCGGGTGCATCCCAGCGCATGGCGATTACGGTCAGGTTGTCCGCGCCGGGACCGGCGGCGCGTTCCGCCGCATCGAGCAAATGCGGCACGGAACTGGTCAGCGGCGCGCAGGCCAGTTCATTGACCAGGCGTTCGCCGAGCGGCGACCAGGCGCCGTCGGTGCATAACGCGATCAG
>CAZDIJ010000072.1:12434-14237 GCA_964505475.1 uncultured Sulfuricella sp.
AGTCAGGCGGCGCGCCGGGCTGTGGTTCGACCCCGATCTCGTCGCCGTCTTCGAGGGACACCAGGCGCGAGACCTCGATGTGCGGGTCCACGCTGCCGCCGAGGCAGCTGAAGACGCGATTGCGCATCGGATGGGACGCGGCCTGGTCGCTGCTCAAGGTGCCGTCGTCGACCATGCGCTGCACCACGCTATGGTCGCGCGTGCGCATCACGCTGGCATTGTCCGGCGCGCGGCCGTGAATCAGGTACAGCCGCGAATCGCCGGCATGGGCCCAGCAGGCCTGGCCGTCCTGCACCACGCAGGCGATGCAGGTGGTGCGTGGCGCGGCGTGGGTGGCAATCTGGCAGGCGTTGGCGTGATTGAGGATGTTGGCGTGGGCCCGCTCGAAAGCCCCGACCAGGAAACGGGCCGGGTCGGCGAGGCGCGAATCGGCCTCGCGGCGAAAGCACTCCACCACGGTATCCACCGCGAGTTGCGCTGCGATCTCTCCCTGCAAATGGCCGCCCATGCCGTCCGCCACGACCATCAGCAGCGCGTCATCCGTTGCCAGCCATGCTGCGCGATCCTGGTTGATGTCGCGCCCGCCGATGCGGCTGTCATGGACGATGGTGTATTTCATCGACGGCGTCAGAAGCCCAGGCGCGACAGCCACGAGCGCGACCTGACGGCGTCCGGGTCGGCCATCAGCGAGGCATGCAGGGCGCGCGCGTGCTGCGGCCGGCGCGGCGGGTCGAGGCGCAGGCATTCGTCGATGGTGGTCAGCAGGCGCAGCGAATAGTCACGGCCCCAGCGCTGGCGGGCGGGCAGCAGCTGGTCGTCGACCAAGCGCTCGTCGGCCGCCTGCGGCGCCGAGCCGGCCAGCGCCGCGTAGATGCAGGCGCCGATGGCGTAGATGTCGGTCCACGGCCCCAGCGTGTACTTGCCGTGGTACTGCTCTGGCGCCGCGTAGCCCGGCGTGTACATCGCACGCGGCTCGGGCGGCCCGATGTCGACCGCGTAGCGCGCGGCGCCGAAGTCGAGCAGCACCGGGCTGCCGTCGGTACGCAGCCAGATGTTGGCCGGCTTGATGTCGAGGTGCAGCAGGCCGCGGCCATGCACTTCGCCGAGGCCGTCGAGGACGCCGCAGAACATGCCGCGCAGGAAGGCTTCGTCCATCCGGCCGCGATGCTGGCGGATGTAGTCGCGCAGCGTCTGTCCGGTCTCGAAGCGCATCACCAGATAAACCGTTTCGTTGGCGCGGAAGAAATTCAGCACCTGCACCACGTTCGGGTGCACGATACCGGTCAGCGCGCGGCCTTCCTCGAAAAAGCACTTGAGGCCGAAGTTGAACTCCGCCTGGTATTCGGGCGGGATGACCGGCGCCACCTGGCCTTCGCCGCGCAAGGCCAGCGCATTGGGCAGGTACTCCTTGATCGCCACCGGCACGCCCTGCGCGTCGTGGGCCAGGTAGACGATGGAAAAGCCGCCGACCGAAAGCTGCCGCTCGATGCGATAGCCTTCCAGTTCGTAGCCGGGAGGAAGTGCGTGATTGTTCTGCGAGACCACGATGGGCTATAGGCGCGTTGATATACTGCCGCAATTTTCCTTGTTCGCCCCCTCGCTGTAAACAACTGCTTTTGGCGCCGCGAACCGGCTCCGGGACGGAGACCAGAAAAACATGATCCACAGCATGACCGGCTATGCCGCCGCCAGCCGCGACCTGGGCAGCGCGGTAATCAACCTTGAAATCAAGAGCGTCAATTCGCGCTACCTCGACATCGGCTTTCGCCTGAACGAGGACCTGCGCTTCATGGAAATGCCGCT
>CAZDIJ010000073.1:0-14178 GCA_964505475.1 uncultured Sulfuricella sp.
GGCAAACGCCCCCTCCCCAACCCTCCCCCGCGCGCTATGCGCGCAAGGGAGGGGGGTGGCCGTTTGCTGAGAATAGTTTAGAGGCATGTTCTACTTTGTCAGAATACCGTGCCACTGATTTTTATCCCCCTCCCCCTGTGGGGGAGAGTTGGGGTGGGGGAAATACAAATGGGGGGTTATTTTTTCAAAATCAAAAAGATGGGTTCTTGGCTCGCCCCCATCCTGTCCTTCCCCCGTTGGGGGAAGGAACGTACTGCCAGCGTTTGAAGTGAAATCTGACAAAGTAGAATTAACACTCCCTAGTTAAGCGGTATGACCACCGGCGGCAAATTGCCGCTGGGCGGCGCCAGTTGCACGCGAACCGCGAGCGGCAGGCCTGCCGCCGACGGCCACTCGTTAACCCAGACAGCCTTCGATTTGCCGCCTTTTTCATCCCGCGCCAGGAATGAGAAGGCGCACTGGGACAATTGGCGCACCAGCGCCTCTTCCTCATATTCCGGCAAGGCGGTTCCCGGCCTCACGGCTTCCAGCTTTGCAACTTCCACTTTCACGGTTTCCGGTTTCGCTGCTCCCGGCTTGGCAATTTCATCCGGCTTTTTCTGATTTTCCTCGATTTCTTTTTTCAGCAGAATGCGATGTATCAGATCCACCTGCCCCTGTTCATTGCCGCGACATTCCAGGGAGATGGCATTTTGTCCGCCGCGCCCGATGCCCGCCGGCAAGCTGTCGGTGGTAAAATTCAACCGGAGCGGTTCGCCGGCCAGCGCTAGCACGCCTGGGGTCGCACCCTGCAACTCCTCGCGCAACAGCTTCAAAAAACCGCGCACTTCCTGCTGCTGGCGGATATAGGCATGCGAGCGCTGGTAAAAATCCATGCCCATGCGCAGGATACCCGCGCCCAACGCCACGATCAGCGCCGCGAGTGTCATGGCGATAATCAGTTCGAGCAGGGTAAACCCCCTTTGCGCGGCGCGGCGCGGCGGCGTCATGGCGCCTTCCCCGGCGGAGACAGGGATGACTGGGGGGATGACGGACTTGCGGCAGGCGCCGCGCCTGCCGCGGGAGCCTGCGCGCCGGCCTTGGCAGGCGCGGGGTCTTTCCGCGCCGACGGTTTGTCGGGACTCAACTTATAGGCGGCGAGCTTATAGCTTCTCTCCTTGCCGGCCTTTCCCCAAAACACCTCAACGGTAATTTCCTCCAGCTTGGCCGGCAGCTTGACGCTTTCCTTCAAGACCTCTTCCACCACCGGAACGTCGCGGATTTCTATTTTATAGGCATAGGTGACGCCGCCGTAGATTTCCTCGGCTTCCTGATCGACAATATCCAGGCTGGTGTCGATCGAGGTTTCGTCCAGCTTGGAACGCGCCAACAGCAAGGCGTTCTGGTATTCGGAAGCCTGCCGCAACAGTTTGAGCGACCCGGAAAACGCCCCCAGCATGGCGGCGTAGGAAACCCCCAACACGGTAATCGCCACGACCACCTCGACAAGCGTGAAGCCGCCGCAAGGGTTCCGTTTGCCGCCGGCTTTCATGTTTTGCCCGCCGCCAGCAATTCGACCTGGCCGGTCAAGCCGCGCACGCGAAAGCTGCTGCGTCCGGTCTTGGGAGCGATCAGATCGAAGCGCGATTCGGTCGCGCTGCCATCCGGGAAAAAAATGATATACAGGCTGTCTTGTTCGCCGTCCGCCCCGATGCCTTTGAAAACATATTTAGCCGGCAAACCGAGCAACTCCTGCTCCACGATGCCGTCGGTCAGGCGCATGGCGCCCGCAGAAAAATCCAACATCACCTGTTGCTTTCTGCCCGTCAGGATCGCCTTGACCTTGACGCGGTTGAGTTCGCGCAGGGTTTTTTCCACCCAGTTTTTTTCCTGGGCAACGACCAGGGTGCGATCGAGGCTGGTGGCGACCAGCACCGCCGACAACCCGACAATCGCCATCACGACCAGCAGTTCGGCCAGCGTGAAACCGGCCTGGCGCTCACTCCCAGCTATTGACGTCCGCATCCTCGCCGGTCCCACCCTCTTTTTTGTCGGCTCCGAAAGAGGAGAGGTCATAGTCGCCGCGGGTGCCGGGCGCCTTGTATTGGTAATCGTTGCCCCACGAATCCTTCTCGACTTTCTTCTTGAGGTAGGGACCTTTCCAGTTGTTGGCTTCCTTGGCGTCCTCGGCCGGTTTTTCCCAAAGGATTTTCAGACCTTCCTCGGTGGTGGGATAACGCCCGTAATCCAAGCGAAAAGTATCGAGCGCCGTCCCCAGCATTTCGATTTGCGCGCGCGTGGCCTTGGCCTTGGAGGTGCCGACATGGCCGAACAGCTTCGGCCCGACCAGTGCCGCCAAAAGACCGATGATGATCATCACGATCAGCAATTCCACCAGGGTAAAGCCCCTGGAGCGGGATAGTTTGCGCGGCGGGTTTTGAATGGCGGTATCTTGCATTGGCTGGTTTCCTGTTTACATGGGCAAGTCGTTGATGGAGAAGATGGCCGTCAGCATGGATACCACGATGGCGCCAATCAGTCCGCCCATCAATACGATCATGGCCGGTTCAAAAATAGAAATAAATCCCTTGGTTGCTTTCTTGATGTCGGTATCGTACTGATCGGCCACTTTCATCAGCATCTTGTCCAGCGAGCCGGTTTCCTCGCCCACGGTGGCAAGGTGGCCGAGCAGGGGCGGAAAGAATACGTCGGTGCGCAGCGGCTGCGCCACCCCGCGCCCTTCCTTGATGGCTTGATGCAAGCGGTCGATCGCCTTTTTCAGCGGAATATTATCCGTTAATCCATGAATAATATGAATACTGGTCAGGATCGGCACGCCGCTGCCCAGCAAGGTGCCGAGGGTGCGGCACAGCCGCGCGAGCTGGATTTTCAACAGCAGCTTGCCGACCACCGGCAAGCGCAGCAACGTGGTATGCCACCAGGTTTGCCCACCCGGCGTGCGGATGTAGGCGACAAACATCCAGGCTGCCATTGCCATGCCAGCCAGTACTACCAGGCCATAATTCACCAGAAAATTGCTGGTGTCGATCAGGACGGCGGCGGCGAAAGGCAGCTCCTGCCCCATGTCGTGAAAAATCTCGCCGAACTTGGGAATCACCACCACGGTCAGCACCACCAGCGAGGCGATCCCGAACACGAACAGCAAGACCGGGTAGACCGAGGAGGTAATCAGAAAGTTTCTGAACTCCAGGGTGCGCTCGTAGAAATCAATCAACCGTTCCAAGGCCAGTTGCAGAATGCCGCCTTCCTCGCCAGCGCGGATCATGTTGACGTAAACCTTGGGAAATACCCGGCGATACTGGGAAAAGGCATCCGCCAGGGATTGCCCTTTCTCCACCTCGAGATAAATACCGCGCACCACTTCGAGCAGCGCGGGGTTTTCCAGGGTTCCCTGGAGGATCTTCAGGGCGCGGTCGAGAGGAAGGCCGGCCTTGAGCAAGGCTTCCAACTGCTCCGTGAACTCCAGCACGTCACGCAGCTTCACCCGGCGCTGCCCGAACAGGGAGATTGCTCCGCCCGGTTGCCGCGAAGCGCCCTTTTCCTCGACCTTGAGCGGGGTCAGCCCCCCGGCGCGCAGCACATTGGCGACGCACGCCGCATCGGTCTCCTCCATCACGCCGGTAACCGCCTTGCCTTGCGGGTTCAGCGCACGGTATTTGAATTGAGGCATGCGGCTAGAATTCCTGGCGCGTGACCCTGGCCAGTTCGTCCAGGGTGGTTATGCCCGCCATGACTTTCTTCAACCCGTCGGAACGCATGGTGCGCACGTTTTCCGCCAGTGCCGCATTGCGTATCGCCTCAGCGGGGGCTTTTTTCAGGATGGCTTCCTTGATCTTGCCGGTCAGCGGCATCAGTTCGTAAATCCCGGCGCGGCCGATATAGCCGGTGTTGGCGCAATGGCTGCATCCCGCTCCCTTGTAGAGATGCGCCCCGGCATCCAATTCGATGCCTTCTTGTTGCAGAAACAGCAGGTCCATCTCGGTCGGCGCGGTTTCCTGCTTGCAATGCGGGCAAATCACCCGCACCAGCCGCTGCGCCAGGATCATCAGCACCGAGGAGGCGATCAGGTAGCTTTCCACCCCCATGTCGAGCAGGCGGTGGGGGGCGCTGAAGGAATCGTTGGTGTGCAGGGTGGAAAACACCAGGTGGCCGGTCAGCGCCGACTGGATGGCGATTTCCGCGGTTTCGCGGTCGCGGATTTCGCCCACCATGATGACATCCGGGTCCTGGCGCACAATCGAACGCAACGACGAGGCGAACGTCAGACCGATCTGCGATTTCACCTGCATCTGGTTGATGCCGTCGATCTGGTATTCGACCGGGTCTTCCACCGTGATGATTTTCAGTTCCGGCGTGTTGATCTGATTTAGCGCGCCGTATAACGTGGTGGTCTTGCCGCTGCCGGTCGGACCGGTCACCAGAATCATGCCGTGAGGCTGGAGTATGTTGTGGCGGAAGGCCGCCAGCGTATCCGGCTCGAAGCCGAGCAAATCGAGGTCGAGAACGGTCGCCCCCTGATCGAGGATGCGGATCACCATGCTCTCGCCGTGCATGGTGGGTACCGTGGAAACCCGCATGTCGATTTCGCGGCTGTGGATCGCCATTTTGATCCGGCCGTCCTGAGGCAGCCGGCGCTCCGCGATGTTCATGCGCGCCCGCAGCTTCAGGTGCGAAATCGCCGGAAGGAACATGCGGCGGGGCGGCGACTCGACATCGTGCAACACTCCGTCTATACGGTAACGCACCTTGAAGACGCTCTCGTAAATTTCCAGATGGATATCCGAGGCACGCGCATCCACCGCATTGGCGATAACCTGCTGAACCAAGCGCACCACCGGCGCATCCTCGGCCAGCACGCGCAAGGATTCGAGTTCATCCTCGCCCACGCTCTCGCCGTCGCCCAGCACGTCGGCTTCGCCGTACAGCTCCCGCACCAGCGCATTGCCGGACTCGTAGACTTTTTCGATCTGCGCCAGAATATCCTCGCGGCGCGCCAGGAACAGCTTGAGCGGGAAATTGGAAAACTGCCGCAGCGCATCCAGGATATGCGCCTGCACCGGCACGGCCGCCGCCACCTTGAGCAAGTTGCCGTCGATGCCCAGCGGCAGAAAGGCATATTCCTTCAGAAAGGCCGGGGACACCCCGTCGAGAGGAATGATGTCTTCGGGAAACGTCCCGGCATCGAGAATTTGAACCCCGAGCAATACCCGGGATTTTTCCAGCAATTGAGTTTCATCCAGCGATGGCATAGGGCAGGCGTCAGAAAAACCGGTGGAATATCAATGAAGGGAAATATGGTATCACATCGCCAAGCCGATTTTCGGCAATCAGCAACCGGCCACGCCGTCACGATCCATGCATAGCCGCAACGACTCTTCCCAATCAGGCAAGGACAAGCCGAACGCTGCCGCCAGCTTGGCATTGGACAAAATCGAGTTTTTTGGCCGTGCCGCCGGCAGGGGATATTCCGTGGACGGAATGGGGACAATCCGGGGTTTTGTCGGAATGGCGCCAAGCTCCACTATCCGCGAAGCGAATCCATGCCAGGAGGTGGAGCCGCCCGCGGACAAATGATAGAGGCCGGCCAGCTCGCGCCAATGGCCAATGCGCCGGGACAATATCTGGGACGTAACCTCGGCGATCATGCGGCTCCAGGTCGGGGCGCCGATCTGGTCGGCGACGATTTTCAGTTCTTCGCGTTCCCGCGCCAAACGCAACATGGTCAGCAAAAAATTCTTGCCTCTGGCGCCGTACACCCAACTGGTGCGAAGGATAATATGCGCCGCGCCGGAATCCTGCACCGCCTCTTCTCCAGCCAGCTTGGTTTTGCCATAGACGTTGCACGGACTGGTTCGATCTTCTTCCGTGTATGCGCTTTCCTTGCCGCCGTCGAACACGTAATCGGTGGAATAGTGAACCAGCACGGCGCCAAGGCGCTTCGCCTCTTCCGCCATCACCCCGGGGGCGACGGCATTCACCGCGTGCGCCAGCTCGGGTTCGCTCTCGGCCTTGTCCACCGCGGTATAGGCCGCCGGATTGACGATCAACTGCGGCTTGACCTCGCGTATGACCGCGCGGATCGAGTCGGGGCTAGCGAGGTCGAAAACCTGGCGATCCACCGCCACCACTTCGCCCAGCGGCGCCAGCGCACGCTGCAATTCCCAGCCGACCTGGCCGTTCTTGCCGGTGAGCAGAATCTTGCGGGTTGAGTTACTGGAAACCGTCAATTCCGTGCCCCCTTTTCATGGATAAACTTCCGCATCCTTGAAAAACACGCCCTGGGCATCCTTGCCGGAAAGCAGCGGTTCGGCGCCGTCGAGCGGCCAGGAAATGTCCAACTCGGGGTCATCCCAGCGGATGCAGCGCTCGAATTCCGGCGCCCAGTAGTCGGTGGTCTTGTAGAGAAACTCGGCGTAATCGGACAGCACCACAAAACCGTGGGCCAAGCCGGGCGGTATCCACAGCATCCGCTTGTTCTCGGCGGACAACTCGACTCCCACCCATTTGCCGAAAGTCGGCGAGCTTTTGCGTATATCCACGGCCACGTCGAACACCGACCCGGCCACTGCCCGCACCAGCTTGCCCTGCGCCTGTTGGATCTGGTAGTGCAGGCCGCGCAGGACATGCCGAGCCGAGCGCGAATGGTTATCCTGGACGAATTCGCCGGCCACCCCGGTCAATTCGGCGAATTTCCGCGCATTGAAGCTTTCAAAGAAAAAACCGCGCGGGTCGCCGAACACCTGCGGTTCGACGATGAGCACATCGGGAATGGCGGTGGGGATGGCTTTCATCAGAAAATCTTTTCCTGCAGCAGGTTGAACAGGTATTGGCCGTAGCCGTTCTTGCGCATCGGCGTCGCCAGTTTCTCCAGTTGCTGCGCGTCGATATAGCCCATGCGGTAGGCGATTTCTTCCGGACAGGCGATTTTCAATCCCTGGCGGCGCTCGATGGTTTCTATGAAGGAGGAAGCCTCCAGCATGGACTCGTGGGTGCCGGTATCCAGCCACGCCATGCCGCGTCCCATCACCTCCACGTCGAGGTCGCCCATTTCCAGGTAACGGCGATTGACGTCGGTGATTTCCAGCTCGCCGCGCGGCGACGGTTGGATGGAAGCGGCGATGTCGAGCACGCGGTTGTCGTAGAAATACAAGCCGGTCACCGCATAGCGCGACTTCGGCTGGGACGGCTTTTCTTCCAGGCTGACGGCGCGCCCCTCGCGGTTGAATTCCACCACCCCGTAACGCTCGGGATCGTGAACCGGGTAGGCGAACACCGTGGCGCCTTTTTCCTTGTACGCGGCGCGCTGCAACTGGTTCGAGAAATCGTGGCCGTAAAAAATATTGTCGCCCAACACCAGCGCACAAGCCGAATCCCCGACGAATTCGCGACCGATGACGAATGCCTGCGCCAACCCATCCGGCGAAGGCTGCACGGCGTAGGAAATATTCAGCCCCCACTGGCTGCCGTCGCTCAGCAACTGCTGAAAGCGCGGCGTATCCTGCGGCGTGGAAATCAGCAAAATGTCGTTGATCCCCGCCAGCATCAAGGTAGTCAGCGGGTAATAGATCATCGGCTTGTCGTAAATCGGCAGGAGTTGCTTGGAGATCACCTGCGTTACGGGATAGAGACGGGTGCCGGAACCTCCGGCGAGGATGATGCCTTTCATCGGTAGTCCCAATCGTGATTATCTGCCGTATTGTTTGGCCACCCAGTCGCGATAAGCGCCGCTCGCCACATCCTGCACCCAACCGGCGTTGTCGAGATACCAGCGCACGGTTTTGCGGATGCCGGTTTCAAAAGTTTCCTTCGGTTTCCAGCCCAGTTCGCGCTCGATCTTGTGCGCGTCGATGGCATAGCGCCGGTCGTGTCCCGGCCTGTCCTTGACGTAGGTTATCAGCGAGGCGTAAGGCTTGCCGTCGGCTGCCGGTTTCTGCTCGTCGAGGATGGCGCACACGGTGTTCACCACGTCGAGATTGGTTTTTTCGTTCCAGCCGCCGATGTTGTAGGTTTCGCCGAGGCGCCCGTTCTTCAGCACTTCGCGGATCGCCGCGCAGTGGTCGCCGACATGCAGCCAGTCGCGCACGTTGAGGCCGTCGCCGTAGACCGGCAGCGCCTTGCCGTTCAAGGCGTTGAGGATCATCAGCGGAATGAGTTTTTCCGGGAACTGGAAAGCGCCGTAGTTGTTGGAGCAATTGGTGGTCAGCGCGGGCATCCCGTAGGTGTGGTGATAAGCCCGCACCAAGTGGTCGGAGGCCGCCTTGGATGCCGAATAGGGGCTGTTCGGCGCGTAGGCCGTGGTTTCGGTGAAGGGCGGATCATTGGGGCCGAGCGAGCCATAGACCTCGTCGGTGGAAACGTGGAGAAAGCGGAACGCCGCGCGTTCGCCGTCCGGCAAGCTGCTCCAATAGGCACGCGCCTCTTCCAGCAGGCGGAAAGTGCCGTTGATGTTGGTTTCGATAAAATCCGCCGGGCCGTGGATGGATCGGTCTACGTGGCTCTCGGCGGCGAAATGGACGATGGCGCGCACCTTGTGCTCGCGCAGCAGGCGTCCCACCAGTGCGCCGTCGCCGATGTCGCCGTGCGCGAAGATGTGCCGTGCATCGCCCTCCAGCGCGGCCAGGTTGTTCAGGTTGCCGGCGTAGGTCAGCTTGTCGAGATTGACCACCGGGGTTCCCTCGCCGGCAATCCAGTCGAGGATGAAATTCGAGCCGATGAAACCGGCGCCGCCCGTTACCAGAATCAAGATAGACCTCCTTGGTAATAATCCTTGTACCACGCCACGAATTTGGCGATGCCCTCGCTGAGCGGGGTCTTGGGCGCAAAGCCGACGGCGGCGGCGAGGCTGTCGATGTCGGCGTAGGTCGCCTCGACATCACCGGCCTGCATCGGCAGCATGTTTTTCACGGCCTGCTTGCCCAGCGCGTTTTCGATGGTGGCGATGAAAGTCATCAGCTCGACCGGTTCGTGGTTGCCGATATTGTAGAGTCTGTATGGCGCATAGCTGGCCGAAGGATCGGGCGCGGCGCGGTCGAAGGCCGGGTCGGGCGCGGGGATGTGGTCGAGCACGCGCACCACCCCCTCGACGATGTCGTCGATGTAGGTGAAATCGCGCCGCATCCTGCCTTCGTTGAACACGTCGATGGGACGGCCTTCCAGGATGGCGCCGGTGAACAGCGACGGCGACATGTCGGGACGCCCCCAGGGGCCGTACACGGTGAAAAAGCGCAGGCCGGTGGTGGGCAGGCCGTACAGGTGGCTGTAGGTATGCGCCATCAACTCGTTGGATTTCTTGGTGGCGGCGTACAGGCTGACCGGGTGATCGACGTTGTCGTGCACGGAGAACGGCATGTGGGTGTTGGCGCCGTACACGCTGGAACTGCTAGCGTAGACCAAGTGTTCCACCTTGTGGTGGCGGCAACCTTCGAGCAGGTTGACGAAACCAACCACATTGCTCTGGATGTAGGCGTGGGGATTTTTCAGCGAATAGCGCACCCCCGGCTGGGCCGCGAGATTGACCGCGCGGTTGAAGCCCTCGGCGGCGAACAGCGCTTCCATCGCCTCGCGCCCCGACATATCCATCTCGACGAAGCGGAAGCCGGAAAACGGCTTGAGCTGCTCGATGCGGGCTTTTTTCAGGCCGACGTCGTAGTACTCGCTGAAGTTGTCGATGCCGACCACTTCGGCGCCCTGCTCCAGCAGACGCTTGGCGACATGCATGCCGATAAAGCCGGCGGCGCCGGTGACCAGAACTTTCATTCCATCTCTTTCAAAATAATTTCCGGGAGGCCGGCGACGAAGCCTTTCGCCAGCGACGACGGAATGTTCGGGCTGAGCGGATTGACCGTCACTTCCCGCGTCAAGGGGCGCACCACCAAATCCATGTCTTCCATCGGAATCGCGCCGAGCAGCACTTCATCCCCCATCACCGTCGCCCCGGCGAAACAGCGCCGGTTGGCGAAGAACACCTCCACTGGTCCAACGTAGGGAATCAGCCGTTTCGAGCCGTCAGCCAGGGGGTCTTCGCGCTTTTCCTGCTCGCTCAACTCCAACTGAATGGCAATATGCTCGGGAATGCATAAATGCATTGCCCCTGTGTCGGCCAGCGATTCCACCTCGATGGACGACAATTCAGGCTTGACCGGATTCGCCAGCGTCAGTTTGGTTCGTACGATACCCATGACGTCATTCCTTATTCAATTCCCTCAGCTTGGCGTACTTGGCGAAGCTGTTGAAGCAGCCGATGGCGATGTGCACCAGCCCCGGCACGCCGTCGAGAAAGCCGCGCCGCGCCAGATAAAATTTCACGAAGCGCAGCAGCGGGCTAATCAGCAGTTGGCCGATGCCGGCGCGCTTTCCCTGGCCGTGCAGCGCCCGAGCCTGCAACGTGGTGTAACGATTCTGTTTGTCCAGGTAGGCTGCCAGGCTTTCCTCGGACTCGTGCAGCAGGTCGCCGCGCAAGGCGCCCACCGGGGTCTCGGCGAGCACTTTTTCGTGGATGTCGTCCTCGCTCCAGCGCGCCCGGGTGCGCTGGAACAAGCGCAAACTCCAGTCCGGGTAACCCTCGCCGTGGAACAGCCAACGCCCCATGAAACGGTTGCGGCGAGGAAAACGGTAGGCGCCGAAAACCGGGTTGCGCATGGCCGCCTCGATGCTTGCCCGCAATTCCGCGCTGACCCGCTCGTCGGCATCCAGGCACAGCACCCAGTCGTGGCTGGCGCAGGTGACGGCGTACTGTTTTTGCCGGCCAAAACCCAGCCATTCCTGGCGGAAAACCCGCGCGCCGTATTGTAGCGCAATTTCCAGCGTCTTATCGGTGCTGCCGGAATCCACCACCACGATTTCGGCGGCGAAGGAAACGCTGGCCAGACAGGCGGCCAGGCGGCTTTCCTCGTTGCGGGTGATGATGACGGCGGAAACGGGCAGTTTTTCGGACATTTCAGGCTACCAGACCCGCTTGACGCCATATGCCTGGAACACCGCATCCGCCGAGACGATAACCAGTTTTTCCTCCTCCGCCTGCGCCGCCAGCAAACGGTCGAACGGATCGCGGTGATGAAAGGGCATTGCCGCGACCCGCGCCACATGGCGGAAATCAATGTCGAGCCTGCCGAAATGGTTCGCGGCCAACTGCTCGGGAATGAAGCGCTCCACCGCCCCTGACAGCTTGAGTTTGCCGATGCTGGCCTTGATCGCGATCTCCCAGCAACTGGCCAGACTCAGCAGACAGTCATTGCCCGGATCGGCAATCGCCTTGCGCGCCTTGGGCGACAATTCAGGAGCATCGTTCACCCACCACAGGAAGGCATGGGTATCCAGCAACAGACGCATCAGGCGTAATCCCTGAAGTCGTCGGGAGTGGCGTCGAAATCCTCCGCCATGTGCAGAATGCGCCCCTTCGCCGACCCCGGCTGGCGCGGCTGTGCCGGTGGCGTCAGGGGCGCCAGCCGCAGCAGCGGCTTGTTGTCCTTGGCGATGATGACCTCCTCGCCGAGCATGGCCTTTTGCACCAGTTCGGAAAAATGGGTTTTCGCTTCGGCGATATTGAATTGGGGCATAGCACCTCCTATATATGGTCACTTTATGTGACCAACGATGGCGCGTCAAGTTCGACTACAATATCGCCATGCCGAAAATATTGCTGGTCAAAACCTCCTCGCTGGGCGACGTCATCCACAACCTGCCGGTCGTCAGCGACATCCGCATGCATTTCCCGGAGGCGGAAATCGACTGGGTGGCGGAGGAATCCTTCGCGGTCATCCCGCTGCTGCATCCGGGAGTTAAGAATGTGTTGCCGGTGGCGCTGCGGCGCTGGCGCAAGACGCCGTTCGCCCGCCGCACCCGCGACGAAATCCGCGCCTTCGCGCGGCGTCTGCGGGAAAGCGCCTACGACATCGTGCTGGACAGCCAGGGACTGCTCAAGAGCGCCCTGATCGCCAGCCTGGCGCGCGGCAGCCGCGCCGGCCTCGACCGGCGCAGCGCGCGCGAACCCCTGGCCTCACTGTTTTACGACTACGGCGTGGCGGTTGAAAAAAACCTCCATGCCGTCGTGCGCAACCGCCTGCTGGCCGGACAGGTACTCGGCTACGCGCCGGACAGCCCGGCGGATTACGGCATCGCCGCGCCGCAAGCGGTCTTGCCCTGGCTGCCCGGCGGCGCCCATGCCGTTTTGCTTCACGCCACCAGCCGCGACGAAAAACTGTGGACGGAGGAACGCTGGATAGCACTGGGGCAGCGTTTTCACGAGCGGGGAATGCACTGCGTGCTACCCTGGGGCAGCGATGCCGAGAAGGCGCGCAGCGAGCGTCTGGCCACCCGGATAGAGAGCGCAACGGTTCCGCCCCGCCTCGACCTCGGCGAAGCGGCGGCGCTGCTGGCGCGCGCCCGCGTCGCCATCGGCGTGGATACCGGGCTGGCGCACCTGGCAACAGCCCTGAACGTGCCGACCGTGGCGCTGTATTGCGCCACCGAACCGGGACTGACCGGGGTTTACGGCGGCGCCAACGCCGTGAACCTGGGCGGCATAGGCAACCCGCCGACGGTAGCCGCCGTGCTGGCCGCAGTTGAACGGGTTTTGGCGGAATGAGGCGCTTCTATTCCCTGCTGCTTTACCTGCTCCTGCCCTATGTGACGTTCCATCTGCTGTGGCGCGGACGCCGGCAGCCCGGCTACCGGCGGCACGTCGGTGAGCGTTTCGGCTATTATCCAGCCGTGCCGCAAGGCACTCTCCGCCCGCCTCTCCAACCATCCGAAGCCCCCTCCCCAACCCTCCCCCGCCAGCAGGGGAGAGAGCAATCGCCCTTCCCCCCGCAAGCGGGGGAAAGCTGGAAGGGGGGAATGCCGAGAGGAAAAGGTGACGGCAAGATCACTCACGGCGAAGGGAAGGAACCGCTCATCTGGCTGCACACCGTCTCCGTCGGCGAGACCCGCGCCGCCGCGCCGCTGGTCGAAGCCCTGCTGCGTGCTTATCCCGACCACCGCATCCTGCTCACCCACATGACGCCGACCGGACGCGAAACCGGCGAACAGTTGTTCGGCGACCGGGTGCTGCGCAGCTACCTGCCCTACGACTACCCCTGGGCGATCCGCCGTTTTCTCCGCCACTTCCGCCCGCGCATCGGCCTGCTGCTGGAAACCGAAATCTGGTTCAACCTGGTCGCCGAATGCCGCGCCGCAGCCGTCCCGCTGCTGCTGGTCAACGCCCGCATGTCGGAAAAATCGGCGCACAAGTTCGCCCGCGTACCCGCCTTGACCGGCCCGGCGCTGGCCGGGCTGGCGCACGTCGCCGCCCAGACCGAGGCCGATGCGGCGCGGCTGCGCGAACTCGGCGCGCCCGCCGTGGAGGTCATGGGCAACCTGAAATTCGACATCGCCCCACCGCCGGCCATGCTCGAACTGGGCGCCGCCCTGCGAAGCCGGTTCGGCGCGCGGCGCCCGGTTTTTCTCGCCGCCAGCACCCGTGACGGAGAAGAAGCCTTGCTGCTGGATGCCTTGCATGGGGTGGACATCCCCGGACTGTTGACCGTGATCGTACCGCGCCACCCGCAACGCTTCGCCGAGGTGGCGCAACTGCTGGAAGCGCGCCGCATCCGCCACATACGCCGCTCGCAGCTATCTCCGCAACCCTCCCCCGCTTGCGGGGGAGGGCAGGGTGGGGGGAAAACAGAGGATGGCGGCGCACTGCCTCCCGACACCCAGGTCGTGCTGGGCGACAGCATGGGCGAACTGTTCGCCTACTATGCCGCCTGCGATCTCGCCTACATCGGCGGCAGCCTGCTGCCCTACGGCGGGCAGAACCTGATCGAAGCCGCCAGCCTGGGCAAACCGCTGCTGATCGGGCCGCACACCTTCAATTTCGCCGAGGCCGGCGAACTGGCGATTGCCGCAGGCGCCGCGCAGCGCGTAATGGACGGCGCCGGACTGGCGCGCGAACTGCAACGGCTGCTGCGCGACGAACCGCGCCGCGCCGCGATGGCGCAGGCCGGCCTGGATTTCAGCCAGCGCCATCGCGGCGCGACCGCGCGATTGATGGCATTGATCGCGACCTGTCTCGATGCCTAATTCCTCTCAAATTCAGCAGTGCTGGCAGCCGCCAAAATGAACATCTATAATTTCATCATTCTGTACCAGTAGTGTCCGGTTAAATTGAGTCACGCACGCTGTAAAACCAATATTGAAGCC
>CAZDIJ010000074.1:0-13736 GCA_964505475.1 uncultured Sulfuricella sp.
TACGAATGCCGGAATCAAAATCCGGTGCCTTACCACTTGGCGACTCCCCAATTAATCTGCGAAATTGCGCAACGGATGCCGATCCAGCCCCCTTGCGACGAATCCTTCCACCTTGTCCGGCCGCCGCGCGAATACCGCGCGCGCTTCCTGCTCCGTGGCAAAACCGGCGAACACGCAAGCACCCGATCCCGTCATGCGGGCATCGCCGAACGTCTTGAGCCAGGCGAGGGTTGTGGCGACCTGCGGATATTTCCGGCAAACAACGGGTTCCAGATCGTTATGACCATATCCCGTTGAAAAGGCCGCTATTTTGATAGGAATCGTATTGCGTGTCAATTCCTCGCTGCGAAAAATTTCCATGGTCGGCACCGCGACCGGAGGAATCAGCACCACGTACCAGGCCGGCGGCAAGGCCAGCGGCTGGAGGATTTCGCCCACGCCCTCGGCGAAGGCGCTTTCGCCGAAAAGGAACACCGGCACGTCGGCGCCCAGCTTCAAGCCCAGTTGCTGCAAGGCGGCGCGGCTCAGATTCAGCCGCCACAGGCGGTTGAGCGCCAGCAGCGTGGTCGCCGCATCCGAACTGCCGCCGCCGAGTCCGCCGCCCATCGGCAGGCGCTTTTCCAGGGTAATGTCGACGCCCAGGCGGCAGCCGCTGGCTTCCTGGAGCAGCCGCGCGGCACGCACGCACAGGTCGCGCTCCGGGTCGAGGCCGGGAAGGGCATTGGTGCGGCGCACCCCACCATCCTCGCGCACGGCGAAAGCCAGGCTGTCGCCGAAATCGACGAAGCGAAATACGCTTTGCAGCAGGTGATAACCGTCGGAACGTCGCCCGACGACGTGGAGAAACAGGTTGAGCTTGGCCGGCGCCGGGTAGGAAGCGAGGCCGTTCATCCTGAATTCCTCATTTGAACCACGGGGAAAAGACAGGAAAACACCGGGTTGAAAGAGATTGACCGTTCACCCGCCGGGTGAGCGGCATACTCTTCTCATGCCGCGCCGCAATCCCATCATTTCCCCGTGCTCCCCGTGGTTGAACTGAGTTTTTTAGGTTCATTCCAGCACCCAGCGGTCGATCACCAGGCGCACCGCCATGTCGTTGCCGTAGACGGCTTCCAGCCTGCCCGGCAGCATGGCGCCCTGCACCATTTGATAACGCTCGAAATCGACTTGCCAGCCGTCCTGGATCAGCCGCGCCAGACGCCCATCGTCTCCGGCGATCCGCCGTGCCGCGCTTTCCGGGGCGGCGCGGCCGAGCACCCAGTGCTCCAGGCCGCGCAGCGGCAACGGCCAGCCCAACACCTCGCCGGTCAAGGCTTCGACCGTGGCGGCACGGTAAATCTTGCCGTCGGCGTCCGTCAGCGCGACGCCGCCTGCGTCGCGTTCGATGCGCGCCACCCCCTGGCCGAGCGGCGATTGGAGCAACACTTCGTCACGTCCTGCATCGTGCGCCCAGCTCAGCGTACCGGAAAACCCCTGGCCGTCGTATTTGACCGCGATCCGCCCGGCCAGCCGAAAGGCTTTTACGGCTTCGACGGAAGCAAAGCGGGATGGGGAGACGGGCATTTCCGGCGGCGCCGGCAATTCGGCGCAAGCGGACAGCAGAAATGCGGCGAGCGCCGCGAACGCGGCCTTATGGGGATTTGTGGCGCTTGACGGCATCCAGCAGCACTTCGTTGTCCGGGAATTCCTTCAGGGCGGATTGCCATATCCTGTCCGCCTCTTCGCGGTTGCCTTGCGCCCACAGCACTTCGCCGAGATGGGCGGCGATTTCCGGGTCGGGCTGTTCGGCGTAGGCGCGGCGCAGGTAGGCCAGCGCCTTGTCCAGCGCCCCCAGGCGGAACTGCACCCAACCCATGCTATCCATGATGAAAGGGTCGCCCGGCGTCAGTTGCAACGCTTTTCCGATCAGTTGCTCCGCTTCCTCCAGGCGTTCGCCGCGCTCGGCGAAAGTGTAGCCGAGGGCATTGTAGGCGTGAGCATAGTCGGGCTTCACCTGGATCAGCTTGCGCAAATCCTGCTCCATGGCCTCCAGGCGGCCTATCTTCTCCGCCACCATGGCGCGTTCGTAAAGCAGATCGGGATAGTTCGGCAGTTTTTCCAGCGCCTTGCTCAACAGGTCGTAGGCCTCCCGGTAGGACTTGGCGGCGCGCAATATCTGGGCTTCCGCCAGCGTCACCTGTACCCGTTGCTGATTGGATTGCACGGCAAGCTGGCGCAGATGCCGCAAGGCTTCCGGCGTGCGCCCCTGCTTGGCCAGCATGGCGGCGTATTTCAACTGCGCGCCGAGATAATGCTCGCTCGGCGTGACGCTGGCGTACCAGCTCGCCGCCTCGCCGTAATGCTTGCGCTCCTCCTCGATCTGCCCGAGGTACACGCGCACCGCGTTGGGGTCGCGGTATTTTTCCGCCAGCGCCTGTTGCAGGTACAAATCGGCCTTGTCCAGATCGCGCAGTTGCATGGAAAGCAAGCCCAGCGCCACGCTCACCTCGGCGTTGCCGGGAAAATCGGCAATCAGCTTCTCGAATTGGCTGCGCGCCTCGGCGTAGCGCTTCTCCGCCACCAGCATGCGCGCGTAGGTCAGGCGCACGTCGAGCGCCTTGGGAAAGCTGTCCAGGTATTCCTTGTAGAAGTCCAGCGCCTGCGCCGCCGTGACGCGCTGCAATACCTGCCCCTTGAACAGCGCCGCCGTTTCCCAGTTGGGGCGCAAGCGCAAGGCCTCGACGATTTCGCTCAACGCCTGCTCGTCCTTTTCCGCCCCCCAGGCGGCCTGGGCGACCGCGAAGTGCGCCTCGGGCACCTGCGGGTAGGGTTTGGCCAGTTCCTCGACCAGCACCAGCACGGCATCCCGGTTGGCCTGGCGCGCCAGCACTTGGTGCAGGCTGAGAAAAGCGGCGCCGACATTGCCTTCCTCGTCGGCCAGCAGGCGTTCCAGATGGATTTTCGCCTCGCCCAGGTTGCCGCCGCCCACCAGCAGCGCGGTGACGGTCTGGCGCGCGCGCACTTCGCCCGGATCGAGAATCAGCCATAGGCGCGCCGCCTCGAGGGCGCGGCCTTCGATGCGCGCCTGTAGCGCCAGTTCGGTGGCGCGTTTGGCCAGACGGGGATCACGGGTGCTTTTCGCCAGATCGAGCATACCTTCCACCGCCATGCTAGGCTGGCCGCGCTGGCCGGCGATTTCCGAGGCAAGAAACTGGTAAAGCGTTTGCGAGGTCAATTCCAGCCTGGGCAGTTCGGCGGCAGGCCTGGGCGGATCTGCGGGAGGCTGGGACGGCGCGGCCGCCTTGGCTTCCGGCGCGGCGACCGGAGCGGGGCGAACATCCGTCTTTCGGGGAGGCTGCTGCGCGCAGCCGGGCAAGGCCAGCAGCAGTAAAAGCGGCAACAAACAGTATCGAAAATTCATCTGGAACGGCATTCGGCCACGAAACACCTTGTAGAGGCGGATTTTTCCCGGTAGTTCTATATTTCGCCGACCATATTAGGCTATATTCGGGGTTTTTCATAGCTACCGGATCATGTTCCCAGCGACCCTCAGCGCCACCCATCTCAGCCGCGATTTCGGCGCGCACCGCGCCGTCCGCGACGTTTCCATCGAACTGCGGCGCGGCGAGGTGCTGGGTCTGCTGGGACAGAACGGCGCCGGCAAGTCCACCGTGATGCAAATGCTGGCCGGAACCCTGGCGCCCAGCGCGGGCAGCATCGCCGTCGGCGGCATCGGCCTGGCGGACGCACCCACGGCGGCCAAGGCGCTGCTCGGCTATCTCCCGGAACACCCGCCGCTCTATCCCGAAATGCGCGTCGGCGATTACCTGGCGCTCGCCGCCAAGCTGCGCGGAGCGGCCGCCCCGGCGGAGGCGGCGCAACGCGCCATGGCGCGTTGCGGTTTGTCCGCCGACGGCCGGCGCCTGATCGGCCGGCTTTCCAAGGGCTACCGCCAGCGCGTCGGCATCGCCCAGGCCATCGTCCACGATCCGCAAGTCCTGATCCTCGACGAGCCGGGCAGCGGCCTTGACCCGCTCCAGTTGCGCGAAACCCGCAAGCTGATCCGCGAACTGGGCGACGAATCCAGCGTGATCTTTTCCTCCCACACCCTGGCGGAAATCGAATCCCTGTGCGACCGCCTCGTCATCCTGCGGGCGGGGGAATGCGTCTTCAGCGGGCGCGGCGATGAGCTGTCCGCCGCGCCGGGCGGACTGGAAGCCGCCTTTGTCCGGCTCACCGCAACGGAGGAAACCGCATGATCGCCACCCTCGCCGCCAAGGAGCTGAAACAGCTCTTCGCCACCCCCCTGGCTTGGCTGGTGCTGGGCATGATGCAGTTCATCCTGGCCTGGCAGTTCCTCGGCCAGATCGACGCTTTTTTCGCGGTGCAACCGCAATTGGCCGAACTCGCCAACCCGCCCGGCGCCACCGAAATCATCGTCACGCCGCTGTTCGGCAGCGCCGCCATCCTGCTGATGCTGGCCGTGCCGCTGCTGGGCATGCACCTGATCGCCGGCGAACGGCACGACCGCACCTTCGCCCTGCTGTTGTCGTCCCCGCTCTCCACGCGGCAGATCGTCCTGGGCAAATTCCTCGGCCTGGCGGCTTTCCTCGGCGCGGCGGCCTTGCTGCCCGCCGCGATGGCCTGCGCCCTGTATCTCGGCGGCGCCCTGGACGCCGGCCTGCTCGCCGCCAACCTGCTCGGCCTGCTGTTGCTGATCGCGGCCTTCGCCGCCCTGGCGCTGCTGATGTCGAGCCTCACCGCACACCCGGCCATCGCCGCCGCCGCCACGCTCGGCGCCCTGCTCGCCATGTGGCTCATCAGCCTGCCGGCGCAGACGCCGGACAGCCTGTTGCACGCCTATTCTCCGCTCAAGCATTTCGAAGCCTTCAATCGCGGCGTCCCCGGGCTGGGCGGCGCGGCTTTCTTCGCAGGCGCCGCCGCCCTGCTGCTGGCGCTCGCCGCCATCCGCCTGGAAATCGAGCTGCGCGGCTGGAACAAGCTCCGCATGCTGCTGGCCGTGGCCGCCGTTGCCGGGCTGCTCCTGCTTCCGCCCTACGCCCAGCGCCACCCGCTCGCCCGCGACATCACCCAGAACGGCCGCCACAGCCTGAGCCAGGCCAGCCGCGAGGTGCTGCGGCAATTGAACGGCACGGTTGCCGTCACCGCCTATGCCTCGCGCCAGGACGCCGAGCTGGGCGACATCCGCAAGATCATCCACGATTTCCTCGAACCCTACCGCCACGCCAAGCCCGACCTCAGCCTGACCTTCGTCGATCCGGCGGAGCAGCCGCAACAGGCGCGCCAGGCCGGCATCCAGGCCAACGGCGAACTGGTGATTACCTACAAGAAGCGCAGCGAGCATCTCACCACCCTCAACGAGCAGGCGCTCACCAACGCCCTGCTGCGCCTGGCGCGCAACCGCCAGGTGCGCCTCGGCTACCTCGACGGCCACGGCGAAAGAAAATTGCGCGGCGGCGCCCCTCACGACCTCGGCAGCTTCGGCAAGCACCTGGAAAACCGCGGCATCAAGCCGCGCCCCCTCGACCTCGGCGCCACCGGCGAAATCGCCGCCCAAACCGACGTGGTGCTGGTCACCACCCCGCAAAACGAACTGCTGCCGGGGGAAATCGACAAGATCGAAACTTTCCTGGCGCAAGGCGGCAACCTGCTGTGGCTGATCGAACCGGGACCGCTGCGCGGGTTGCAGCCGCTGGCCGAGACGTTGGGGCTGGCGCTTACGCCCGGCACGGTGATCGACCCGGCGACGCGCGGCCGCTACGCCACGCCCGCCGCCGCGCCCGTCTCGGCCTATGGCCACCACCCCGCGACCGACCAGTTCGATCTGGTCAGCATCTTTCCCGAGGCGCGGCAAATCGGCTTCAACGAAAACACCGCCTGGCACGTCGCCCCCCTGGCGGAGTCTTCCGGGCAAAGCTGGGTTGAGAATGGCGACCGCGACGCTGCCGCCTTCGACCCGCAACACGACATCCGCGGCCCGGTCATCCTCGCCGCCGCATTGGAACGCCAAGTCGAGGACAAACCCCAGCGCGTCGTCGTCGCCGGCAGCGCCGCTTTTCTCGCCAATTCCTACCTTGGGCTGGGCGGCAACCTCGACCTCGGCGTCAACCTGGCCGGCTGGCTGGCCGGCGACGGCAACCTGATCGCCATCCCGCCCCGCGCCACCCGCGATACCCGGCTGGAATTCGGCAGGAACACGGCGAGCGCCATCGCCATCGGCTTCCTGTTCCTCCTGCCGTTGGCCTTCGCCGCCGGCGGAGGCTACAACTGGTGGCGCAAGCGCAAGCTACATTAGGCTCCTCACTGTATCGTGTAGATCACAGTGTATTTCTGATTTGCCAGCATGTCCGAATCAGACAGGCCGTAGCCGACCACCACGCTGGTTCCCACCAGGCTACGCACATCCATGCCCGTCAGAACGGGGATGGTGGTGTCGGCCAGGCTGCCGGCGGAATACACCGGCAACGCCCCTCCCGACCACAGCACCCAGCCGGCGCCGTTGTGCAAATACCAGGAGCCGCCGGGCAGCATCGCCGCAACGTAATAGTTGCCGTATTGTCCGGCATCGGATGCCGCGACATGGATTTGCGCGTGCAGGTAAAGGTAGTCGCTGCCTCCCGAACTGTTTCCGGTGATCGAGTGCCCGCCCTGCCCCGATCCGGCGCTGTAACTGTAAACCCCGAAATCGCCGCCGGCATAAATCACCCCGCTGGCAACCGCGATCACGCGCATGTTGCGGGCAGATATCGAGACGCTCGCATCGGTAAGGCCGTTGTTGAACGCCGTCCAGCTCGCACCGCCGTCGGTGCTGCGATACACCCCGGAACCGTAGGTGGCGAGATAGACCGCGCCGCTGGATGAATCGATGGCGATCCCCCGGCCATCGACGGACGCCGGCAATCCAGTTTTGATGGTCGTCCAACTGGCCCCGCCGTCGGTGCTCTTGAAGACGCCGTAAATCCCGTCAGTCGCCCGCAGGCTCGGCTGGCCGGCCGCATAAAGCGTCGAAGAGTTGGCGGGGTCGATGGCCACGGCGTACACCCCTTCACTCGCCAACCCCGCCGAACTCCAGCTCTGCCCGCCGTTCGTGCTCTTCCACAACCCGTTCAGCTCGGTGGCCGCGTAGACCGTCTGGTGCGCTGTTGGGTCTATGGCCAGCGCGGTAATGGCGGCGGGTATCAGCCCATTATTGCTGTCCACCCAGTTGGCGCCGCCGTCGGTGCTTTTCCACACCCCGATACCGCTGTTGACCCCCGCATAGACGGTCGTGGGCGTCACCGGATCGACGGCCAGTGAGCGGACGAAATTCTTGCTATAGCCGAAGCCGTTGCTGACTTCCGTCCAGTTCGCGCCGCCGTCGGTGCTTTTGAAAACGCCGTAGCTTCCCGCGTACAGGATACTGGAGTTGGTCGGGTCCCTGGCGAGGGATTCCACCGACGAATTGGTGATCCCCGTATCGGAATACGTCCAACTGGCGCCGCTATCGGTCGTTTTCCAAACCCTGTAACCGGACGAAAAGACCGTGGCCGGCGCCGCAGGGTCGAGCGCGAAGGCATAAACATGGACATTCAGCCCATTGTACTGGGGGCCGGAAGTCGTCCACACGCCGCTGCCAGCCCACAGCGCGGACGTCCCGAAAAAGAGCGCCGCGAGCAGTAACTTGATAAAGGTTTTCATGACAGCCTCCCTCGAAATAATAGCCCGACCCGCCCGGCAGTCGATCCGCCGAGCGAATCCATTACAATGTCATTTTAGGCCACCGTGAAAACTTTGCTCAGGCGATCGACATCCCCTCGCCATCGCACCCCGACATGCCCGAACTGCCCGAAGTCGAAACCACCCGCCGCGGCCTGGATCCCCACCTCACCGGCCAGCGCATCCGTGGCGCGGCAATCCGCGACGGGCGACTGCGCCAGCCCATCCCCACCGGCTTGCCGGCACTGCTGGCCGGACAGGCCATCCGCCGCGTCGCCCGGCGCGGCAAGTACCTGCTGCTGGAATGCGGCAACGGCTGGCTGATCGCCCATCTCGGCATGTCCGGCAGCCTGCGCGTCGTTCCCGCGAATACGCCGCCGGAAAAGCACGACCATTTCGACCTGCTGCTGGAAAACGGCGCCTGCATGCGCCTGCGCGACCCGCGCCGCTTCGGCCTGATCCTTTGGACGGACGGCGACCCGCTGCGCCACCCGCTGCTCGCCGGACTCGGTGTCGAACCGCTCACCCCCGGGTTCGACGGCGATGTGCTCTACCGCGCCAGCCGGGGGCGCAATCTCCCCGTCAAGCAATTCCTCATGACAGGCGCAACGGTGGTCGGCGTCGGCAATATCTACGCCAGCGAAGCCCTGTTCCGCGCCGGCATCCGCCCGCAAAGCGCCTGCGGCAAGATTAGCAAGACCCGTTACGCCAAACTGGCGGAAACCGTCAAGGAAACCCTGGCCGCCGCCATCGCCGCCGGCGGCAGCAGCCTGCGCGACTTCGTCGACAGCAGCGGCAACCCCGGCTATTTCCAGCAGCAATATTTCGTCTATGGCCGCGCCGGCCAGCCCTGCCGCGTCTGCGGCACCCCCATCGCCACCCTGCGCCAGGGCCAGCGCGCCACCTTCTACTGCCCGCGCTGCCAGAAACCGTAGGAAGAAGCGCCGAATAACAGGCACCGTTCACCCTGAGCCTGTCGAAGAGCCGTTCATGGTTCGACAAGCCCGCCACAAACGGAATAAACCTAGAAAAAACAGTTCAGCCACGAATTGACACGGATAATCACGGATTATCAATGACCTGCGAGGCGCGCGCCTTACGCCCGCCGGGTGATCGGTCAATCTTTGCCAGCCTGATGGCTTATCCGTGTTTATCCGTGGCTAAGTTTTTAGAGTTGATGCACATTGTAGTTCCCCCGGAGGGGGATGCTTTGAGAACTAACATCCCGTTATTTTCCCGATTTTCTTTGTGGTGAGGGATTGGGTTTATCCCTAATCCGCGTTCAGAATTCCAGCGAGTCGGCGATGGCTTTGATCCCCGCCTGGGCGCAGGCGTCGTCGGCATCCCCGCCCGGCGCGCCGGACACGCCGATGCCGCCGAGCAGCGTTCCCGCTCCCTCGATCGTCCGTCCGCCACCCGCCGCCAGGAAGCGGGGCAGGCCGCGCAGGCCGCTCATCGGTTTGCCCGGCTGGGTTTCCTCGGCCAGGGTGATGGTGGGAGTCTTGAAGCTGACCGCCGTCCAGGCCTTGTTGACGGAAACCTCCACGGTATGCGCGCCGGCATAGCGGTCGCGCAGTAGCGCTTGGGGAAGCCCCGCTTTATCGACCACCGCCACCGCCACCTGGAAGCCTTCCTTGCGGCAATGCGCCAATGCCGCCTGCGCCGCGGCCAGGGCGGTTTCCGGCGTCAGCGACTTGCCGGTGAACGTGGCTTCCTGCGCTTGCGCGCCGAATGAGAGACACAGCAGTACGGCTACCGTATTGAGCGTGGTTTTCATGCTTTTCTCCAGAATCGTGGTGGTGCAAAAATCAGGCATGGATCGCCATGCCTGACATGAATCGAAGGCGCTCCCCTTGCAAAAAGGGAGGCGGTACGTGGTTATCCCATCCATGCATTTCATCCAAAAACCCAGTTAGCCGCAGATGAGCACGGATTGACACGGATGCCATCAAACTGGCAAAGATTGACCGGTCACCTGGCGGGCGTAAGGCGTGCGCCTCACAGGCCATTGACAATCCGTGATAATCCGTGGCTGAACTGCTTTTTCTAGGATCAACTTTGTCTTTGCGCGTTGGGCGGCGAACCGGTTATCCCGGCAATCATCAGGGGCGCAAATAGCTCCATCCCTGTTGTTGCAGCCGAATAATTTCGACATATCCGGCGGCGGCGACTTCCACGCCGTCCAGCAAATCGTCCTTGGCTAACGCCTGCGCTTTCATCGAGTTGCCGCAGGCGACGAAGCGCACCCCCTCGGCCTGCGCCTCCTGCACGCCGTTGGCCGACAGCGATTCGGCGGTCGCCATTCCCAACCCCGCTCCGATGACGACCACAGCGAACGCCACGCGCCTGGCGCCGAGTTCCGCGCGGATGTTGCGGATATTGCCGAGCACGGCATTCCATTTTTTCAGATCGTCTTCGTTGACCTGGATGACGATCCGGCTTTCCCCCGCCGCCAGGGGCGGGGGAAATCCGGCGGCGGCAAGGCCGGGGTTTGCCCGGAATAACCAGGCCATCGCCAGGAAAATCAACAGGTAGCGGGTCATGGTGCCGCGACGGGCTTGGCGTTTGGCCGGCCGCTCAGGCAATCCCCGGGTTGCCCTTCACCCCGATCAGCTTGGGCAGGTTGAGGCGGCGCGGCGCAATGGTCTTCTTGTCGCGCAAGTAGCCCGCCACCACCTCCCACACCGGTTCGCCCGCCGCGCCTTCCGCCACCGGCGCCCAGCCGGCGACCTTGTAGGTCTTGTTGGGAACCAGCGGCTTGCCCTTGAGCATCATGTTCTGGATGCGCCGCCCCGCCGATTTGGTGAGATCGCAGGTATATTCGATGCCGCCCACCCGCACCATGTCGCCGCCCTGCTGTTTGTAGGGGTCGGGATTGAAAAGGTTGTCGCAAACATCTTCCATGATCTCCTTAATCATCGTCCCGCTCATTTCGCTGAGGGTGGTGTAGGGATAGGTGATCGCGGTCTGGTCGAGGACATGCTCCATGGTGATGGTGTCGCCCGGCAGCAGCGAGGTGCCCCAGCGGAAGCCGGGGGAGAAGGCGGCATCGGCGCCTTTGACTTCCATCAGGGCGTCGAGGATCAACTGGTCGAAGGTGCCGTTGAAGTTGCCGCGGCGGTACAGCAGCCCTTCACTGACGGCGAGCTTCTCGCCGAGCTTGGCGAGATAGGGCTGGCGGATCTTGCCGATCAGCGCCGCCATTTCGGCGTCCGCCGCCAGCAGGTTGGAGAACACCGGCAGCAGCTTGTAGCGGAAATCCGCGACCTTGCCGTTTTTCACCGAAAAATCCAGCACGCCGAGGAACTTGCCGTTGGAGCCGGCGTTGGTGACCAGAGTCTTGCCGCCGGGGTTCTGGACGACGCTAGGCGCCGGCACGCCGTCGTGGGTATGGCCGCCCATGATGGCGTCGATGCCGGTGACGCGGCTGGCCATCTTGAGGTCGACGTCCATGCCGTTGTGCGACAGCACCACCACCACTTGCGCCCCCTTGGCGCGCGCTTCATCGACCACCTTCTGCATGTTGTCGTCCTGGATGCCGAAGCTCCAGTCGGGAATCATGTAGCGCGGGTTGGCGATGGGGGTGTAGGGGAAGGCTTGTCCGACGATGGCGACTTGCACGCCGTTGATCTGTTTGATGACGTAGGGAGCGAACACCGGGTCGCCGAAGTCGTTGGTCTTGACGTTCTGGGCGACGAAGTCGATCTTGCCCTTGAAATCGTTATCGACGATGTGTTTGACGCGCTCCGCGCCATAGGTGAATTCCCAGTGGCCGGTCATCACATCCACGCCGAGCAGCTTGCAGGCATCGACCATGTCCTGCCCTTGGGTCCACAGGGCGGTGCCGGAACCCTGCCAGGTGTCCCCGCCATCGAGCAGCAGCGAGCCGGGGCGGGAGGCGCGGATTTTCTTTACCAGCGTGGCGAGATGGGCGAAGCCGCCGACCTTGCCATAGGTCTTGGCGGCCTGTTCAAATTCGAGATAGGTGAAGGCGTGGGCTTCCGCCGTGCCGGGCTTGACGTTGAAGGCCTTGAGCAGTTTTTCGCCGACCAGATGCGGCGCCTTGCCCAGACTGGCGCCCATGCCGAGGTTGACATTGGGTTCGCGGAAGTAGATCGGCAGCAATTGCGCGTGGGTATCGGTAATGTGCAGCAGCGAGACATTGCCGAAGGGCGGCGCGTCGTATAGCCCGGCGGACATGCCGGCCAGGGCGTTGCGGCTGTCCAGCGTGAAGCCGCCGGCAGCGGCGACGGCGAGCAGTTGCAGGAATTCGCGGCGGTTCATGGACATGGGAACTCCAGGGAAGTAGATTAATTTCACCACGGGTGAGCACGGGGAAAACAACATTTCCCCCGTGCTCCCAGTGGTTAAGAAAGGGGCTGCCCGCCCGGACAAGCAGGCAGCCCCCGATACACTTACTTGTTTACCGGCGACTCGGGGTCGAGCAGCAAGGCCACCAGATCCTTGATCTGCTGCTCGTTGAGCGCGCCGATATGGCCGAAACGCGGCATCAGCGAACAGAGATTGTAGGATTTCGCGTTGAAGATTTTGCTGTAGGTGTATTTCTGCATTTCCGCCGATGGCCCGCCGCGCAGCTTGCCGAATTGGTACAAGCTGGGGCCAAGGGTGCCGTAGGAAATTTCCTTGGGGGAAATCTGGTGGCAGTTGTAGCAGTTGCCGCCCACCGGCAGCCCCGGTTCGTCGGTCCAGGTGTAGCCCTTGCCGCTTTGGGCAATTTTTTCGCCGACTTTCCAGTCGCCCACCATCTTGCCGTCGGCGGGATATTTCACGGTTTTCGCCTGATCCTGCATCAGCGGCATGAGAACGGCTTCCGGCGGATTGTTGCTGAATTTGTTGCATGCCGCCTGCAACTCGTCCTCATGGATGCGCTCGTAGGCCGCTTGCCCCTTGGTCTGGAAATCGCGCTTCATCATGGCGATGGCCTCGGCGCGCCAGTCGGGTTCGGCCAGCGCCGCGCTTGAAAAGATCGAGGCTGCGGCGAGGCCGGCCATCGGGAATGCGTATTGACGTTTCATGGGGTTATCTCCTTGTTCAGCGTTTGATGCCGGGGCCTTTGTACACCTGGCCGTTGGCGTTCGCGGTGAGGTAGGTCAGCAGCGACGAGATGGTGTCGGAAGCATAATTAGGCTGGGGGAAACGCTGCTGGCGGAAGCAGTCGTTCATGCGCCATTGCTGGGTAAGCATCACGCCGCCGGTCATGCGGTAGCCGGGCCAGCCCTGAAAGGATTTGAGCGCGCCCTCCGGGGTGGCGAGGTTGGGCAGGTCCTGCATGCGGATGCGCTTGCCTTCCTCGCCGTGGCAACTGGTGCAGGAGAAATCGTAAGGGCCGGCGCGGTAGCCGGTGATTTCCCTGCCGATCTTGTAGGCGGCGATTTCCTTGGGATGCTTCTGCGGCACGGCGATCTTCATGTCGCGCGACTGGGCGGCGACGTAAGTCACCAGCGAAGTCTGCTCCGGCGTTTCCTGGCCGTCCTTGGCGAAAGGCTGCTTGGCAAGGTCGGCTTCCTTGAAGCCCTGGAGATTGACCATGCACCAGACGATGCGCCGCTCGGCATCCATCACCTTGTCGGCATCGGCGAAATAGCGCGGCATCTGCACATAAGCGCTCTTGACCACGCCCGGGCCAAGCCCCAGGTCGCACTTCTCGGCGAGCGCGACGTTTTTGGGGCCGCGCGGGGTTTTCCAGAGCTGCTCGCCCTTGTCTTCCCACAGCCCGGAGGGGCCGAATTCCTCCATCTCGGCGCGGAAGCGCTCGAATTCCAGGGTGGCGGCGTCTTTTTCGACAGCCGGGGTTTGCGCATGCGCCGTCAACGGCGCCGCGGCGGCCAATAAGGCCGCCAACAGCACGGCGCGGCCGGCTCGGTGTTGGGCGGTATTGCCGATTTTATTCATCATTTCCTCCAATTGAGTGGTGTGGGGGTTCATCGCGGCGAGCCTGGCATTACGGCCAGCGGCTCCCCTTTGCTTACTTGACGGTATCCTCGATGTGGTTCTTGTCGCCCTTGTTGTCGAGCCAATCG
>CAZDIJ010000075.1:0-13545 GCA_964505475.1 uncultured Sulfuricella sp.
CCCGGTCGAATACGTGCATCCGCACATCAACTGCATCGTCACCCAGCGCGAAGTGGGGGTGGATACCGAAAGCTGGGAAATCGCCCTGAAGAACACTCTGCGCCAGGCGCCCGACGTGATCCTGATCGGCGAAATCCGCGAACGCGAAACCATGGAACACGCCATCGCCTTCGCCGAAACCGGCCACCTGGCGATGGGTACCCTGCACGCCAACAGCGCCAACCAGGCGCTCGACCGCATCATCAATTTCTTCCCGGAGGAGCGCAAGCCGCAACTGTTGATGGACTTGTCGCTCAACCTGCGCGCGCTGATCGCGCAGCGCCTGATTCCCACCAAGGACGGCAAGGGACGGGCGGCCGCGATCGAAATCATGTTAAATTCGCCGATGATCTCCGACCTGATTTTCAAGGGCGACGTTCACTCGATCAAGGAAATCATGTCGAAATCCAACGAACTCGGGATGCAGACTTTCGATCAGGCGTTGTTCAACCTCTACGAGTCCGGCAAGATCACTTACGAAGATGCGCTGCGCAATGCCGATTCGATGAACGACCTGCGCCTGAAGATCAAGCTGTTCAGCAAGGAGTCCAAGGACAAGGACGTGATGTCCGGGGTGGATAATCTGGGATTGCAGGATTAGTTTGTAGGAGCGGCCTCCCGGCCGCAAACTTTTCCATATCGCGGCCGGGAGGCCGCTCCCGCTTTAGAAAAGGATATTCAGAACGGCTTGACCACCGCCAGGATCACCGCGGCGGTCAGGATTAGCACCGGGAATTCGTTGAACCAGCGGTAGAACACATGGCCGCGCGCATTGCGGCCTTCCGCGAAGGTTTTCACCAGCTTGCCGCAATGCCAGTGATAGCCGATCAGCGCGACGACCAGCGTTAGCTTGGCGTGCAGCCAGGCGCCGCCGATGCCGTAGCCCAGCCACAGCCAAAGACCCAGCGCCACCGCCGGCACCGCCAGGATCGTCATGAAGCGGTAGAGCTTGCGCTCCATCAGCGCCAGGCGCGTAGCGGTGGCTTCATCCTCCACCATGGCGTGATTGACGAACAGGCGCGGCAGGTAGAACAGGCCGGCGAACCAGGAAGTCACGAAAATAATATGAAGCGCTTTAACCCATAACATGCCGCCCATTATAAACGCGGATTTCGCCGCGCGCCTCGGGAAATTCCGCCCCGACTGGCTGACCCTCCTGCTCGTCGGCCTGATCGTCTATTTCTGGTTCCGCCCGCCAGCCTGGGTGAGCGAGGAAACGCGCGCCCTGCCGCCGCTGCATTTCGAGTTGCTCGACGGACGGCGCATGACCTCGGAAGAGCTGCGCGGCAAGGTGGTGCTGGTCAATTTCTGGGCGACCTGGTGTCCCTACTGCCGCCACGAAATGCCGGACATGGAGCGTTTTTACCGCAACACCCGCGCGCGCGGCTTCGAGATCGTCGCCCTGAGCCAGGATGACGACGCCGAGACGGTGCGGCGCTTCATGGCCGAGGAAGGCTACCATTTTCCCGCCGCCATGGCGGACGGCGGCCACGCTGCCGCTTTCGGCGGGGTCGGCCGCCTGCCGACCTCGTTCCTGATCGACAGGCAGGGGCGGCTACGCAATAAAATCAGCGGTCAGGTACATTACGCGCGGCTGGATGATCTGGTGGAGCCGCTGTTGCGGGAATAAGGCGGCTGGCGGGTTTGTGCGGTCAGGTGGTCAGGTCAGCAACGGATGCATCCAGATGAACAACGCCAGCCCTTGGGGTTCGGCGTGGCGCGCCAGTTCTGCGAGTTCCATCACCAGGTCGAGCGCGTCCTCCGCCTCCCATAGCCCCATTTCGAATTCTTCCGTGGCGGCCAGTTCTTCGGCGACCCGTTCCAGGGCGTATTCGTCGAGAAACGCCAATTTGGCCACAACCTCGTCGGCCATGCGCAGCACCCAGGCGCCTTCTTCCGCGGCATAGACCGGCTCGTAGGCGCCGATCGCCTGTTCGAATTGGTCGCCGGTGAGCAGGCAATGGAGCGTGGCGATCTTGGCCACATCCAGGCCGCGCCGCTCTATGCCGCGCCATTCGTCGGCGGGGCGCAATGATTCGCCGATGGCGGCGAGGTCGTCTTCCTCGGCGGCTACGATGTTCGTGAGTATTTCCAAAAGGCCGGCTCCCTGGTCGAGTGTCAAGCCCCCGCTGGGGGCGGATATGTCCGATCATAGCGGCAAATCCGCTTGCGGCGCCAGCGGGGCGAGGGATGAATTAATCCCGATCCGCCGCAAGGGTAATGTTCGCCCCCGCGCTGCCGATATAAAAATCATGAAAGCGATACTTTTTCTTCTGATCCTGGCCGGCTTGTTTACATTGGTATTGAGCCAGCGATCGCAATTTGGCGGCGCCCCGGAACAGCCGCCGGGCAAGCTGGAGCGGAGGTAACCATGGATTACAAACTGATCTTCGACGAATTGCGGGCGCTGCACGAGGCGCGCCGGGGGAGCCGCATCAAGATCGTCATGAACGCCGCCGTGATGGCTCAATTGACCGCCGGCGGCGGCCAGCCCATCCCGCCCCTGCCCGGCGAGGTCACGGAAATCTGGCGCGCCGAGGAGAAGGCCGCTCCGCCGGTCTAAAGCGCCTGCTCGATCAACGCATGGAGATTGGCGAAATCAGGCTCGCCGACGATGTGCTGGACGATCTGTCCCTGTTTGCCGATGACGAACGTGGTGGGCGTGACGCGGACGCCGAAGGCTAGCGCCGCCGAGCCGTCGCGGTCGAGCGCGACCTTGAACGGCAGGCCGTTCCTTTCGCTGAACTGGCGTACGTATTCCGGCGGGTCGTAGCTCATCGCCACGGCGACGGTTTCGAAACCGCGCGCCTCGAACTTCTTGTGGGTTTTGACCAGGTCGGGCATTTCGCGGACGCAACTAGGGCAACTGGTGGCCCAGAAGTTGACCAGCACCACTTTGCCGCGCAGACTGTCGAGGGCGATCTTCTCGCCCTTCAGGGTGACGAAGTCCGCCTGCGGCGCCGCCGGCTTCTGCGTCAGCATGAAGGCGGCGATTCCGGCCAGCGTCAGCGCCGCCATCACCGCCAGAATAGCTTTTTTGCGTCCCGTATCCATGCGCCGCGCCCGATATAATGAAAAGAGCCGTATTGTCCGAATTTTTACCGAGTTTGTCATCTGCCCATGGGGGCTAGCGAATTCAGCCTGGGGGCGCTGTTCCTCAGCAGCTTTCTTGCCGCCACGCTGTTGCCGGGCGGCTCGGAGGCGGTGCTGTTCGGCGTGCTCCGGTTCGATGGCGGATTGTTGTGGCCGGCGCTGGCGCTGGCCACCGTCGGCAATACCCTGGGCGGCATGACCTCCTACCTGCTCGGCAGGCTGCTGCCGCAGCGCGATGTGTTGCCCGGCCTGGCGTGGGTGCGCCGCTACGGAGCCGCCGCCCTGCTGCTGGCCTGGGCGCCGCTGATCGGCGATGCGCTGTGCGTTGCCGCCGGCTGGTTGCGGCTGAACCCATTTTGGGTGGGAGTCTTCATGGCGTCGGGCAAGCTGGGGCGCTATCTTGTGGTCGCCTATGCCGCCCTGTGATTCCCTGTCCGCTAACTCCCTGATGTTTCATAAATTAACGCGCGCCCTCGCTGGTCTTTTGTTCCGTATGAAAATCTTGCTCCATCGGGCGTATGAATAACTACGCCGCTCTTTCGCAATATTTCCCTACGGAACAAAATCCTGCGCGATCATCGCGCGAATTCATGAAACATCAGGGATAAGCTAGAATAGCGCTTTTGCCGAAACGTCGTTCCATGACAGCACGCCTGCGGGAAATTCCCTACAACTACACCTCCTTCTCCGACCGCGAGATCGTCATCCGCCTGCTCGGCGCGGAGATGTGGGCGGTCGTCGACGAACTGCGGGCGGAGCGCCGAACCGGCCGCTCGGCGCGCATGTTGTTCGAGGTGCTGGGCGACATCTGGGTGGTGACGCGCAATCCCTATTTGCAGGACGACCTGCTCGCCAACGGCAAGCGCCGCGAGGCGCTGATCGAAGCGCTGCGCCACCGCCTGCGCGCCATCGAAGCGCGGCGCCAGGACAACGCGCTGGTCAAGCGGCTGCTCGACGCCGCCCACCGCGCCGTCAACGATTTCGCCGCCGAATTCGAGCATGTCGCCGGACTGCGCCGCCTGGCGCTGAAAAAGCTCCTGCCCCATACCCGCCGCGACAACATCCAGTTCGATGGCCTGGCGCGGGTGTCGCACGTCACCGACGCCACCGACTGGCGCGTCGAATATCCCTTCGTGGTGCTCCACCCCGACGGCGAGCGGGAAATCGCCCCACTGGTGAAAGCTTGCATCGAACTCGGGCTGACCCTCATCCCGCGCGGCGGCGGCACCGGCTACACCGGCGGCGCGGTGCCGCTGACCAAACTTTCCGCCGTCATCAATACCGAGAAGCTCGACCGCCATGGCGGCATGGAGATGTTTCATCTTTCTGGGGTGGCCGAAGCCGTGCCGACCATCCATTGCGGCGCCGGGGTGGTGACGCGGCGCGTGATGGAGGCGGCGGAGGCCGCCGGCTGCGTGTTCGCGGTCGATCCGACCTCGGCGGACGCCTCCTGCATCGGCGGCAACATCGCCATGAACGCCGGCGGCAAGAAAGCCGTGCTGTGGGGCACCGCGCTCGACAACCTGGCCTCCTGGCGGATGGTGACGCCGGACGCCGACTGGCTGGAAGTGACCCGCCTCGACCACAATCTCGGCAAGATCCACGATGCCGCAACCGCGCGTTTTCGCATCGAGCGCTTCGCGCCGGACGGTAAGACCAAGCGTGCCGAGGAAATCCTCGAAATCCCCGGCAGCCATTTCCGCAAATCCGGGCTGGGCAAGGACGTTACCGACAAATTCCTCTCCGGCCTGCCCGGCGTGCAGAAGGAAGGCTGCGACGGCATCGTCACCTCGGCGCGCTTCATCCTCCATCGCATGCCCAAGCACACCCGCACCGTGTGCCTGGAGTTTTTCGGCCAGGTGCACAAGGCGGTGCCTGCCATTGTCGAAATCAAGGATTACCTCGACGGCCACCCCCTGACCGCATTGGCGGGGCTGGAACATCTCGATGAGCGCTACGTCAAGGCGGTCGGCTACGCCACCAAGGCCAAGCGCGCCGAGCGCCCCAAGATGGTGTTGCTGGCCGACATCGCCAGCGACGACGAGGCCGCGGCGGGCGAAGCCGCCTCGCATATCGTGCGGCTCGCCAACGCGCGCGGCGGCGAGGGCTTCATCGCGGTCTCCGCCGAGGCGCGCAAGAAATTCTGGCTGGACCGCTCGCGCACCGCCGCCATCGCCGCCCACACCAACGCCTTCAAGGTCAACGAGGACGTGGTGATCCCCTTGGCCGTCATGGGCGATTATTGCGACGGCATCGAGCGTATCAACATCGAACTGTCGATCCGCAACAAACTGGCGCTGTGCGGCGCCCTCGGCGAATTTTTGAGCGGCACGCTGCCGCTGCATCGCGGCGAAGCCACGCTGGACAGCGAAGAACTGCTCGGCGACCGCCGCCAGACGGCGCTCGACCACGTGGCTGCGGTGCGCGGACGCTGGCAATGGCTGTTCGACAACCTCGACACTCCGTTAAATACCGCCGAGGCTGAATTCGCGGCGCGCGGCGTGACGCTCGGGGCAATGGGCGAGCGCAGCGGCGCTTCCACCCTGTTCCACGCCATCCAGGAATACGCCGTCCGCGTGTCCTGGAAGGCCGAACTCAGGCCGCAGCTCGAAACCATCTTCGACGGCGCCATTTTCCGTCCGATCCTGGAACGCATCGACGCCGTCCACCGGCAGGTGCTGAAAAGCCGGGTATTCGTGGCGCTGCACATGCACGCCGGCGACGGCAACGTGCATACCAACATCCCGGTGAATTCCGACGATTACGAAATGCTCCAGTCCGCCAACGAGTCGGTGGCGCGCATCATGCGCCTGGCCACCGGGCTGGGCGGGGTGATCTCGGGCGAGCACGGCATCGGCATCACCAAGCTGGAATTCCTCGATCCCGCCGTGATCGAGACCTTCGCCGCCTACAAGGCCAAGGTCGATCCCCACGGCCATTTCAACCGCGGCAAGCTGCTGCCGGGCGCCGATCTGTCCAATGCCTATACCCCCAGCTTCAATCTGCTGGGCGTGGAAAGCCTGATTATGGAACAGAGCGAGATCGGGCGTATTTCCAGCATGGTCAAGGACTGCCTGCGCTGCGGCAAATGCAAGCCGGTGTGCAGCACCCACGTGCCGCGCGCCAACCTGCTGTACAGCCCGCGCAACAAGATCCTCGCCACCTCGCTGCTGATCGAGGCTTTCCTTTACGAGGAGCAGACGCGGCGCGGCATTTCTTTCCAGCATTTCGATGAATTCAACGATGTCGCCGACCATTGCACGGTGTGCCACAAATGCGTCAAGCCCTGTCCGGTGGACATCGACTTCGGCGACGTGTCGATCGCCATGCGCAACTTCCTGCGCCAACTGGGCAAGCGCAAGTTCAACGCCGGCTCCGCCGCCGGCATGCTGTTCCTCGGGGTGACCGACGCCGACGCCATCAAGGCCATCCGCCAAGTGATGATAGAGTGGGGCTACAAGGCGCAGAACCTAGGCTATCAGCTGGCGCGCCGCTTCGGCCTGGCCGGCGCCCAGACCGGGCATCCTCCGGCCACCGTCGGGCGCGCGCCAGTGCGGGAACAGGTAATCCATTTTCTCAACAAGCCGATGCCGGGCAACTTGCCGAGCAAGACCTCGCGCGCCCTGCTCGGCCTGGACGACCCCGCCGTCGTGCCGGTGATCCGCGACCCGGCCAAGGTCAGCGAGGAATCCGACGCGGTGTTCTATTTCCCCGGCTGCGGCTCGGAGCGCCTGTTCAGCCAGGTCGGCCTCGCCACCCAGGCGATGCTCTACCACGTCGGCGCCCAGACGGTGCTGCCGCCCGGCTACCTGTGCTGCGGCTATCCGCAGACCGCCGCCGGCTACGAAAGCAAGGGACAGAGCATCATCACCGCCAACCGCGTGCTGTTCCACCGCGTCGCCAACACCCTCAACTACCTCGACATCAAGACCGTGCTGGTGTCGTGCGGCACCTGCATGGATCAGTTGCTGAAATACCAGTTCGAGAAGATATTTCCCGGCTGCCGCCTCCTCGACATCCACGAATACCTGATGGAGAAAGGGTTGAAGCTGGAGGCGGGCAAGAAATACCTGTATCACGACCCCTGCCACACGCCGATGAAATCCTACGCGCCGCTCAAGGTGGCCAACGACCTGCTCGGCGGCGGCGTGCTGCTGTCCGACCGCTGCTGCGGCGAATCCGGCACGCTGGCGGTGACCCGTCCCGACATCTCCACCCAGGTGCGCTTCCGCAAGCAGGAGGAAATCGCCGGGAACGTGGCGGAAATACACGGCGGCGCGGGCGGCAAGGTCAAGCTGCTCACCTCCTGCCCCTCCTGCCTGCAAGGGTTGCACCGCTACCGCGACGACGCCCCCATCGAGGCCGACTACATCGTCGTGGAAATGGCGCGCCACCTGCTCGGCGAGAGATGGATGGAAGACTATATCACCCGCGCCAACAACGGCGGAATAGAGAAGGTGCTGCTCTAACGATGCCCAATGAACGCAGTTGAAATCGAAGCCGCCATATCCGACCTGGCCCTTCAACCCTTCGATGCGGCGGAGTTCCCGTTCGCGTTTCTGGCTGCTTTCGGCAATAAGGACACGGCGCTCAAACGCCTGCGGTCGGGCAACAACAACGCTTCTGATGTACCTGGCGGCGTGCTCCAGCGCAACAACATCCACATCGCCGTGAACGAAACCGGGGCGGTGGGCGAAACCCTCCAGTCCCTGCGCGCCAGCCCGGCCACCGCCAAGGGCAAAGTCAAGTTCATCCTCGCCACCGACGGGCAAACGCTCGAAGCCGAAGATATGACGAGCGGCGAAACCATCGCCTGCACCTACCCGGATTTTCCTGAGCATCTCGGTTTTTTCCTCCCGCTGGCGGGCATCTCCACCATCAAGGAGATCAAGGACAACCCCATCGACGTGCGCGCCACCGGGCGGCTGAACAAGCTCTACGTCGAACTGCTGCGGGAAAACCCGGACTGGGCCACCGCCGAGCGCCGCCCCGACATGAACCACTTCATGGCGCGGCTGGTATTCTGCTTCTTTGCCGAAGACACCGACATCTTCAACGGCGAAGGCCTGTTCACCCACACCATCGAGCAGATGAGCGAGCGCGACGGCGCCAACACCCATGAAGTGATGTCCGAAATCTTCCGCGCCATGAACACGCCGATAGAAGAGAGAAAGCGGAGGGCGCGAATCCCCCTCTCCCTTGAGGGGAGAGGGGCAGGGGGAGAGGGTGAGACTGGCGAAGAGGGTGCGCCCTTGCGTCCCTGGGCGGATCAATTCCCCTACGTCAACGGTGGCCTGTTTTCCGGCAGTACCGAAACGCCGCGCTTCACCCGCATGGCGCGCACCTACCTGATCCATGCCGGCAACCTCAACTGGAAACAGATCAACCCCGACATCTTCGGCAGCATGATCCAGGCCGTCGCCGACGACGAAGAACGCGGCGCGCTGGGGATGCACTACACCAGCGTGCCCAACATCCTCAAGGTGCTGAACCCCCTGTTCCTCGACGACCTGCGCGCCCAACTGGAAGAGGCGGGCGACAACGAACGCAAGCTGCTCAACCTGCGCAAGCGCCTGGCGCGCATCCGCGTGTTCGACCCGGCCTGCGGTTCGGGCAATTTCCTCGTCATCGCCTACAAGCAGATGCGCGAGATTGAGTTTGAGATCAACCGCCGCCGGGACGAAACCCACCGCGGCAGCGACATCCCGCTGACCAACTTCCGGGGGATAGAGCTGCGCGACTTCCCGGCGGAGATCGCCCGCCTGGCGCTCATCATCGCCGAGTTCCAGTGCGATGTGCTGTATCGCGGGCAAAAGGATGCCCTGCTGGAATTCCTGCCGCTTTCCAAGGAAAACTGGATCGTCTGCGGCAACGCGCTGCGGCTGGATTGGCTGAGTGTGTGTCCATCCACAGGAACGGGCGTAAAGATGGCAGGTGATGACCTATTCAGCACGCCGCTCGATCGGACGGGAATCGACTTTGTGAACGAAGGCGGCGAGACGTATCTGTGTGCAAATCCGCCCTATCAGGGCAGCGTCGGGCAGACGGCTGAGCAGAAAGACGACATGGCGAGATTGTTCTCGCCGTTGCTTAAGGCATACAAGGATTTGGACTACGTTGCTGCCTTCGTTCTCAAGGCTGCCCAGCTCAATAGACATACGGGATCGTCAAGCGCTTTCGTGACGACCAATTCAGTCACGCAAGGTGAGCAGGTTGCGATGCTTTGGCCGCTCGTCTTTCAAGAAGGCAACTTCATCCACTTTGCACACACTTCCTTTCTATGGAGCAATCTCGCCAGCAACAAAGCTGCTGTGACCTGCGTGATTCTGGGCCTTTCTTCGCGGCAAGCGAGCGACAAGAAACTGTTTGGCGATGACGTTGTCCGCAGCGTGCCAAATATCAGCCCCTATCTGGCCGCAACCGATTCGGTGATTGTCACAAAGAGATCAAACACGCTCTCGGATATTGGGCGCATGCAGTCAGGAAACAAACCCACTGACGGTGGAAATTTGGTTCTTTCAACCGAAGAAAAAAACTGGATTGTCGCCAATCAACCAGCGGCGGCACGGTTCATCAAACGCTACGTCGGCTCACAAGAACTCATCAATGGCGGTGGCCGCTGGTGTATCTGGGTTGAGGACGCGGCGCTTGCAGAAGCTAAAAGCATTGATGAATTTCGCGTTCGCTTCGAGCGGGTACAGCAGTTACGCATAAGCGGAGGGTCTCAGGCGAATGACAATGCCACCACACCGCATCGTTTCGTATTTGCGCCTCACAGCAGCCATCCTGCAATTGCGATTCCAAATGTATCTTCGGAGCGACGTCAGTATTTACCGTGCGAAATGACCGATAGCCAAACAGTGGTCTCCAACCTTGCCTCGGTAATTTACGACGCCCCCCTCTGGAACCTAGCCCTCATCGCCTCCCGCCTGCATCTGGTCTGGATTTCCACGGTCTGCGGCAAGCTGAAAACCGATTTCCGCTACTCCAACACTCTCGGCTGGAACACCTTCCCCGTTCCGCTGCTCACCGAGCAGAACAAGGCCGACCTGACCCGCTGCGCGGAGGACATCCTGCTCGCCCGCGAGGCGCATTTCCCCGCCACCATCGCCAACCTGTACGACCCGGACAAGATGCCGGACAATCTGCGCCACGCTCACGAGCGCAACGACGAAGTGCTGGAGCGCATCTACATCGGTCGCCATTTCAGGAATGACACCGAGCGGCTGGAAAAACTGTTCGAGCTTTATACGAAGATGACGGCGGGTGTCAAACACCCCTCTCCCCAACCCTCTCCCCGCAAGCGGGGCGAGGGAGCCATTACGAGTAAAGGGAAGAAAGTATGAATAATTCGTCCATGCCGCCTGGCATTGCCGGCAAATGTCGTTGAGGAGCTGCCTATGCAACCGTACACACCGAATGCTCTGCCACTGACCGACCTGGATTTTCGCCGTCTGTTGCCCTTGGTGGGGCAGGCCAACGCGGCGTTGGCGCGTTACGACGGCCTGCTGCAAGGCATCCCCAATCCGGCGGTCATGCTTTCGCCGCTGACCACGCAAGAAGCTGTCTTGTCGTCCAAGATCGAGGGCACACAAGCCACAGTGGATGAGGTACTGGAGCAGGAGGCCGGACTCATCAAGAAAGGCGAAAAATTCGCCGACATTCAGGAAATTTCCAACTATCGCCTCGCCTTGTATTCGGCGCGCGAGCACTTGAAGGATTACCCCATTCGCCTGGGTTTTGTGCGCGAGTTGCACCGCATTTTGATGAGCAGCGTGCGCGGGCAAGACAAGACACCGGGTGAGTTTCGGCTTGATCAGAATTGGATCGGCAAGCACGGCTGCACGATGGAGCAGGCGAGTTTTGTGCCGCCCAATCCGCATCAACTGCCCGACCACTTGCAGGCGTGGGAGAAATATCTGGACAGCGATGATGTCGATTTTCTGCTGCAAACGGCGGTGGTGCACGCGCAGTTTGAGTTGTTGCATCCATTCAAGGATGGCAATGGCCGGATTGGCCGCATTTTGATTCCGCTGTTTTTGTACCAGAAGCGGGCTTTATCTCAGCCAATGTTTTATCTGTCCGAGTATCTGGAGAGTCATCGGGATGAGTATTACCAGCGGCTCAAGGCCATTTCGGGCGAAGGCGACTGGAACGGCTGGATCGCTTTTTTTCTGCATGCCATCATCACCCAGGCAGGCCAGAACAGCATCCGCGTAACGGCCATTCAAAGCTTGTACGAAGAGATGAAGTTGGCTATTCAGGCGGCCACACACTCGCAGTACACGGTGCATGTGCTGGATGCTGTTTTCAGTAAGCCCGTCTTCCGCTCGTCTGATCTGGCTCAACAGCTTTTCAAGGAGTTTGGCATTCATGAGAAGACGACCCCCGGCCTGTTGCGGCAGATGAAAGAGGCGGGCATCTTGCGTGAATTGCAGCCCGGCAGCGGCAGACGTCCGGCCACGTTGTGTTTCCCTCGGCTGATCAACCTGGCCGAAGGCCGAGAGGTGCTATGAACGGCTTGTGGAGCCTGAACACTCCGAGAACCCATTACTGGAGCGCAAAATTAAAAATAGACTCCATTACTGATTTTGTGGTGCGCACATGCTCCACAAAATTCGATGTGCACAGCTATGAACCTGACCATGAATAAAGCGCTACCCAGCCTGCCTCCGCCTTCCAAGGGTTATGCTGACCGGGACGGGATATGGCCGGGCGATAAATTTGGGCAGCAGGCTGCTGCCCAATTGCCGTGGGGCCACAATCTGGTGTTGCTGACCCGCCTGAAAGATATGCCGATTTGTGCAAGAGTTGCTTGTACTTTTAAAAAATAATTCCATCAGGTAAATGATGCCATGACCACAGCCACCACCAATCCCACCAACGCCTACACTGTGCCATCGGTATCCATCACCACGGCGCGCACCGGGGCGTCCAGCAAGGCCAACGCGCTGGGGATGCGCGCCATGCAGGAGCGCGCCTACGCCAAGCGTGGCGAGCAATACTTGCTGATCAAATCGCCGCCGGCATCGGGCAAATCCCGCGCGCTGATGTTTATCGCGCTGGACAAGCTCAACAACCAGGGTTTGCGGCAGGCCATCATCGTGGTGCCGGAGCGCTCAATTGGCAGCAGCTTTGCCGATGAGCCGCTGAGCCAGTTCGGCTTCTATTGGGATTGGCAGGTCGCGCCGCAGTGGAACCTGTGCAACGCCCCCGGCATTGACGAACCGCGCGTGGCCAAGTCCAAGGTGGAGGCGGTGCGCAAGTTTCTGGAAAGCACTGACAAGACGCTGGTTTGCACCCACGCCACTTTTCGCTTCGCGGTGGATGAGCTGGGCGTTCAGGTTTTCGACAACCGCCTGATCGCTGTCGACGAATTCCATCACGTCTCCAGCAACTCGGGCAACGTGCTGGGCAATCAGTTGGGCGCATTCATCGCGCGCGACAAGGTGCATCTGGTGGCCATGACCGGTTCCTATTTCCGTGGCGACAGCGAAGCGGTTCTGGCTCCGGCGGATGAAGCCCGGTTCGAGACGATCACCTATACCTACTACGAGCAGCTCAACGGCTACCAATGGCTCAAATCGCTGGACATCGGTTATTTCTTTTACACCGGCCGCTATGTGGAGGCAGTGGAGAAGGTGCTCGATCCGGCGTTGAAAACCATCGTCCATATTCCCAATGTGAATGCCCGCGAAAGCCTCAAGGACAAGGAACGCGAGGTGAACGAAATCATGCACAGCCTGGGCGAATGGAAGGGCGTTGACCCGGTCACCGGTTTCCATCTGGTGCAGGCAAGTGATGGCCGTACCCTGAAAGTGGCGGACTTGGTAGATGACACCGACCTGGCAATGCGTTCCCGTGTGCTGGCTGCGCTGAAAGACCCGGCGCAGAAAAACAACCGAGACCACGTGGACATCATCATCGCACTGGGCATGGCCAAGGAGGGTTTTGACTGGATTTGGTGTGAACACGCCCTGACCATTGGTTACCGCAGCAGTCTCACTGAGATTGTACAGATCATTGGCCGTGCCACCCGCGATGCAGAGGGCAAGGAACGGGCGCGCTTCACCAACCTGATCGCCGAACCCACAGCCGAACAAGCCGCCGTGGCGGAGGCGGTGAACGACATGCTCAAGGCGATTTCCGCCAGCCTGCTGATGGAACAGGTGCTGGCTCCACGTTTTGAGTTCACGCCCAGGAACAATGGCACGAAAGAAGGTTTCGATTACGGCGAGGCTGGCTACAAGGATGGCGGCCACAACATCGGCGTGAACAAGGACACCGGTGAGATTCACGTCGAGATCAACGGGCTGGCAAGGCCGCAAAGCTCGGAGGCCACGCGCATCTGCAAGGAGGACTTGAACGAGGTCGTCACCAGTTTCCTGCAAGACAAGACCGTGCTGGAGCGCT
>CAZDIJ010000076.1:0-13512 GCA_964505475.1 uncultured Sulfuricella sp.
TCATTTCGATGCCGAAGCGCATGCGCAGCACCTTGGCTTCGCGCGGCGTCAGGCTTTCCAGCACCTCGCGGGTGGCTTCGCGCAGGGAAGCGTAGAGTGCGGCATCCGCCGGCGCCAACGTGGCGGAATCCTCGATGAAGTCCCCCAGGTGCGAGTCTTCGTCGTCGCCGATGGGCGTTTCCATGGAGATCGGCTCCTTGGAAATTTTCATGATCTTGCGGATCTTTTCCTCGGGCATTTCCATTTTTTCCGACAGTTCTGCCGGATCCGGCTCCTGGCCGGTTTCCTGGAGAATCTGGCGGGAGATGCGATTCATCTTGTTGATGGTTTCGATCATGTGCACCGGAATACGGATGGTGCGCGCCTGATCGGCGATGGAACGGGTGATTGCCTGGCGGATCCACCAGGTGGCATAGGTGGAAAACTTGTAGCCGCGGCGGTATTCGAACTTGTCCACCGCCTTCATCAGGCCGATGTTGCCTTCCTGGATCAGATCGAGGAATTGCAGGCCGCGGTTGGTGTATTTCTTGGCGATGGAAATCACCAGGCGCAGGTTGGCCTCGATCATCTCGCGCTTGGCGCGGCGCGCCTTGGCTTCGCCGGTGGACATCTGGCGATTGATTTCCTTGAGTTCCTTGACCGGAATCCCGACGCGCGCCTGCAAATCCATGAGGCGCTGCTGGCGATCGACGATGGAGTGCTGGAAACGCGACAGGCGCTCGCCATAGGTTTTGGATGCCGCGGCGATCTCGTCGATCACCCATTGCAGGTTATTCTCGTTACCGGGGAAGCTCTTGATGAAATGCTGGCGCGGCATGCCGCCCTTGGTGACGGACAACTCCATGATCTGGCGCTCGTGGCCGCGGATTTCTTCCACCAGGGTGCGCAGGCCGTCGCACAGCGCCTCAACCTGCTTGGCGGTAAAACGGATACCCAGCAATTCGTTGGAAATCTGTTCCTGCAACTCCTTGTAGGCTTTTGCCTTGTGGCCTTTCTTGGGGAGAATCTGCTGCATTTTTTCAAAGGACGCGCGGATCACGGCGAAGCGCTCCAGCGCATCCGCCTTGAGCTGCGCCAGATTGGCGGCGGCGATGGCGCTGCCGTCGTCATCGTCATCTTCCTCGCCTTCATCCGCCTCTTCCTCGTCTTCGCTCATTTCGGCGGCGGCTTCCAGGTCTTCGGGCACATCGTCGGCGGAATTCAACAGGCCATCGACCAATTCGTCGATGCGCATTTCTTCGCGCTCGACCTTGCCGACCAGGTCGAGAATTTCGGCGATGGTGGTCGGGCAGGCGGAAATCGCCTGGATCATGTGCTTGAGGCCGTCTTCGATGCGCTTGGCGATTTCGATTTCGCCTTCGCGGGTCAGCAGTTCGACGGTCCCCATTTCACGCATGTACATGCGCACCGGATCGGTGGTGCGGCCGAACTCGGAATCGACGGTGGACAAGGCGGCCTCCGCTTCCGCCACCACATCCTCGTCGGCCACGGCGGGCGTCGCATCGGACATCAACAGCGCTTCGGCATCGGGCGCCTCGTCGTAGACTGAAATTCCCATGTCGCCGATCATGCTGATGACGCCTTCGATCTGCTCGGCGTCGAGCATGTCGTCCGGCAGGTGATCGTTGATCTCGGCGTAGGTCAGGTAGCCGCGCTCTTTACCCAATATAATCAGGTTCTTGAGGCGCATTCTCTGGTCATCCATGTCCTGCCGCGCTTCAGCTTTTTCGTTTTCCGTCGCCATAACCGTCCGTTCCCAAGAAGAATTGGAAAAACCGTGCATTATACATTAAAGTCATCAACATTCAGCCCCGGCGCCGCGCAACAATTCCTGGAGCTGTCCTTTTTCCTCGACCGACAATCCTTGCTCCTTCGAGCGCGCCAACAAGGCGTCGATTTTCGCCTTGCGGGCATTCCCGCGCAATTTCGCCAGCACTCCATCGAATTCCGCCGCCGCATCGAATTCGGCGTCCCATTGCAAAATCTCGCCGGCGACCTCTTCCATCACCGCGCCGTGCGGCGTGTCGGCAAAATACTCCAGCAATGCCGCCGTAGTCATGCTGTGGGCTGTTTCGGCAAATTCAAGCACGGCCGGCAGCCACCCCGCATTGCCGGCAAACATCTGGCGGTCGAGGTGTTTGGCCAGTTCCGGCTGGAACAGCAGCAACTGGAGCATCTTTCTTTCCAGCGAGACCGGCTTGCGCGAACGATGAGCCGGCAGACGCGCGGCCGCCTTGGTAACCGGTTCGACCCGATACAATCCATCCAGTTCGGACTGGGCGATATCCGCCAGCGCCGCCAGCCGCTTGCGCAGCATCAAACCCAGCGCCGGCGCGCTGATTTGCTGGAGGAGCGGCTTGGCCAACTGCACCAGCCGCGCCCGTCCTTCCTGGGTCTGCATTTCGACCTGACCGGAAAGCTCGCGCAGCAGGAATTGCGAAAGCGGCAACGCCTCGGCCAACAGTCCCTCGAACGCCTCCTTGCCTTGCGTGCGAATGTAGCTGTCCGGGTCTTCGCCTTGCGGCAGAAAAAGAAATTTCAGGCTCTTGTCGTCGGCCAATTGCGACAGACTGTTTTCCAGGGCGCGCCATGCCGCCTTGCGCCCCGCAGCGTCCCCGTCGAAACAGAAAACGATGTTGTCGGTCTGGCGCAGCAGCTTGCGCACATGCTCCGGCGTCGTCGCCGTGCCCAAGGTCGCCACGGCATAACCGACGCCATGCTGCGCCAGCGCCACCACGTCCATGTAACCTTCCACCACCAGCACGCAGCCCTTATCGCGGATCGCCTGGCGGGCCTGCGGCAAGCCGTAAAGCTCCTTGCCTTTTTCGAACAACGGCGTTTCCGGCGAATTCAGGTACTTCGGCTCCCCCGCCCCCAGCACCCTGCCGCCGAAGCCGATCACCGCCATGCGCTGATTGACGATGGGGAACATGATGCGATCGCGGAAGCGATCGTAGCGCTTGCCCTCGTCGTTCTCGACCACCAGCCCGGCCTGCGTCAGCGCCTTGGCGCTGTAATCGGGAAACACCGCCGCCAGGCTTTGCCAGCCGGCAGGCGCATAACCGATGCCGAAACGGGCGGCGATTTCTCCGCTCAACCCGCGTTTCTTGAGATAAGCGATGGCGGTTTCGGATTGCTTGAGCTGGCTGCGGTAAAACTGCATCGCCTGGCGCATGCACCCGGCGAGGTCTTGATCCGCCGCCGCGCCGGCATGGCGGCGCTCCGTATTTTCCTGCGGCACCGCAAGCCCGGCGCTTTTCGCCAGATCCTCGACCGCCTCGACGAAGCCCAGCCCCTGGTACTCCATGATGAAACGGATGGCGGTGCCGTGCGCGCCGCAACCGAAGCAATGATAGAACTGCTTGGTCGGACTGACGGTGAACGAAGGAGTTTTTTCTCCGTGAAACGGACAGCAGGCCTGATAATTGGCGCCTGCCTTCTTGAGAGGGACGTAGCGATCGACCACGTCCACGATGTCGAGGCGGTTCAGAAGTTCCTGAATAAACGATTCCGGAATCATTTCGCCCCACCGTTACCGCTTGCACTCCCAGCCAGCGATTGGCGGGGAGAAAACGGCGATCAGCCGCCCAGTTTGGATTTTATCAGGGCGGAAACCTTGCCCATGTCGGCGCGGCCGGCCATTTGCGGCTTGACGGCGGCCATCACCTTGCCCATGTCCTTCACCCCGGCTGCGCCCGACGCCGCAACGGCGGCGGCAACCAACGCCTCGATCTCGGCTTCGCTCAACGCCTGGGGCATGTAGCCTTGCAGCACCGTCACCTCGAACTTTTCGTTGTCCGCCAAATCCTGGCGGCCGGCGGCTTCGTACTGGGTGATCGAGTCGCGGCGCTGCTTGAGCATTTTCTCGATGACCGCGACGACTTGCTCGTCGGACAATTCGATGCGCTCGTCCACCTCGCGCTGCTTCATCGCCGCCAGCAACAGGCGAATGGCGGCAAGACGCTGCGCCTCCTTGGCGCGCATCGCCGCTTTCATGTCCTCGGTGATTTGCTGCCTGAGGGACATCAGTACAGCTTGGGAGGCAGGGTCTGGCTGCGCAGGCGCTTGTGGGTGCGTTTGACGGCGGCGGCGGCCTTGCGCTTGCGCTCGGCGGTGGGCTTCTCGTAGAACTCGCGGGCGCGCAATTCGGTCAGCAGACCGGCTTTTTCCACAGCGCGCTTGAAACGGCGCAACGCAACGTCGAACGGCTCGTTTTCCTTGACACGTACACTCGGCATTTCCTGATTACCCCTTAAAAAAGGTTCAATAAAAAAGCGGGTATTGTACCAACAACACCCGCCATTTCAAAGCGTTTCCTTGTAAGAATCGCTAGCGCACCTCGCAATCAACCTTCTTGCCGTCCTGCGCGGAAGGGGAAGCCGCCTGGCCGGGCTGCGGCGGCGCGGCGCTGAAGGACGGCGGCGGCGTGAACTGTATGCCGGGGTTCGCGGGAAGAATAACCGGCGGCTGGGTAAAACTCGGAGTGTAGCCGAATTGCCCCGCGCTGAAGGTTTGGCTGCCGCCCTGGTTCGTCATATGGATCATCCCGTCGAGAACCTGCACGTACAAGCCGGGAGCCAACCCCCCCGCGCCCCCCAAATGAGCGATGTAGTCGGTGCCGCGGATACCGATGGTGGCGGACGGCGTCTTGAGCTGGTAGCTGTCTTGGTTGCCGCGCTTGCCGACCAGCCCGGTCAACGCCCGCAAGCCCCCCTTGAGCAGGCCGAATACGGCGCTGTCGGCTTCCGGCTTGGCCTGATCGAACAGGTAGGCGTCGATTTTGATCTGGGTGTTGGGCTTGAGGGTGATTTCGCTGTTATCGGTAAATTTGACGCGGGCGTAGGTATCCTTTTCCGAAACCAGCAGATCGCCGCTCTCGACGATGGATTTCTGCGACAGTATTTTGCTCGTGCCGTCAGCCTTCCTGGCCAGCAGCGGCCCGCTCAGGTGCGTGACGGTACCCGCCACCTCGGCGAACGCCAGCGGGGCCAGCGCCAGCCCGAACAACAGCGCCAGCAGGCTAGTTGCAATACTGTTTTTTCTTGGGCGCTTCATCTTTCTTTTCCTCTTTCTGGGCGGTCGTATCTTTCTTCTTGTCGTCCTTCTTCTCTTCCTTTTTTTCATCCGCCGCCTTGGTTTCCTGTTTCTCCGAACCGGCAACGCGCCCCGGCGCCTCGCCGGAAGCACCGCTGCCGGGCGCCGGCGTTTCCTTGGCGGGGGAGAGCAGCGCCGTCGTGGTCAACGGCTTGACCACCGAGGTCAGCGCCGTATTGTTGAGAGTATTGTTGGTCTGATTGAGGGCTTGATCCAAGGTCTTACCCTCGTCCTTCTTCCCGACATCCTTGACGACATCGGGCAATTTGGACGGCAAGACCACGGAACACCCCGCAGCCGAGGGATTGGCCGTACAGGCGCTCAGCGGCGGCAGCACCACGGAACAACCCGCCGCAGAGGGATTGCTCGTGCACTGGCCGAGCGTCGGCAGCACCGCCGCGCAACCCGTAGCACCTGGATTGACCGTGCAGTCATTCAGCGTCGGCAGCACCACGGAACAACCCGCCGCAGAGGGATTGCTCGTACACTGGCCGAGCGTCGGCAGCACCGCCGCGCAGCCCGTAGCGCCTGGATTGGCCGTGCAGGCGCTCAGCGGCGGCAGCACCACGGAACAACCCGCCGCAGAGGGATTGCTCGTGCACTGGCTGAGCGTCGGCAGCACCGCCGCGCAGCCCGTAGCGCCTGGATTGGCCGTGCAGGCGCTCAGCGGCGGCAGCACCACGGAACAACCCGCCGCAGAGGGATTGCTCGTGCACTGGCTGAGCGTCGGCAGCACCGCCGCGCAGCCCGTAGCGCCTGGATTGGCCGTGCAGTCATTCAGCGTCGGCAGCACCACGGAACAACCGGCTGCCGCGGGATTTGCCGTACAGGCATTCAGTGTCGGCAAAACAGCCGTACAGCCGGATGCAGAAGGGTTTGCCACGCACTGATCCAATGTGGGCGGTGGCGGTGGCGGTGGCGGTAAAGCACCGCCACCACCACCGGCAGCCGGCGTATTATTTGACCAACTACTGCTATACGTCGCCCCCAGCGAGCCGCCCAGCGACCCGCCCGCCAAACTCATGGTTCCCGACGTGGTGACCGCCTGGTTGATCGCCAGCGTCCCGCCGCCGCTCGCCGTCAGGGTAACGGCGCCCCCGCCAGTTGATGCAATGGGCGCGCTTATGGTCAGCGCATCGCCGTTGCTGGAAGTGACGCTGATCGCGCCCGGCGCCGACAGGGCGCCGTTGATCGTGATCGGCGAAAATGTCGCAAGCGACACATAGCTCCCCGCCGTCACGCTGGTTGTCGCCGGCGTCGCGGTGGCAGGGCCGACGACGAGCGCGCCATAATTCCGCACGGAGACATATCCACCGGTGGCGGTCAGGCTGTTGATTCGCGAAACCTGGGTACGCAGCCCATTTTCACCATCAACATTGACACTCGCCGTCACATCCAGCACCCCGGCGGTAATGTCGGGGCTTGTCCCGGAACCGTAGACCGACCCGGCGCTTGCCGTCAGATTGGCGCTGCCCGCGCCCGCATTGATCTGCGCGGGAATATTCAGGGCGCTGGCGGTCAGGGAAACATTCCCGCCGCCAGTGGAAATCCCGGTCATGCTGTAACCATAGGGCGCCGCGCCGCCGCTCATCGCGATAACATTTAGAGCCGCCGAATTGACGAAGGTGAAATTGTCGGCGCTGGTCTTGCCGGCCAAGTTGGTCACAGAGTTGGCGGCATGATTGAGGTTGACCACATCACCCGCGCTAACACCCAAGTCCTGCACGTTAATAGCGCCACCCTGGGTCACGCCGCCCCCCGTGAGCAGCCCGATGCGCGTAGTGTTGGAGTTCCGTATCTTCTCGGCTGCTTCATCTTCAAGAGGGCCGGCGATACGTGCCACATAAATCGCCCCCGACTCCTTGCCGGAATAGTCGCTGCCGATGACGACGGTGGGCGCCGAAATTCGGTAAAGATTCGTCACATTCAGGCACGGCGCGGCATTGCAGGTTGCCGAGCCAACGGTGATATTGCGGCCTGCCGTATAGGGGCGTATTTCCACCTCCCCCCCCGTGGTGACGGTATCGTTCAACACCAGGCTGTCCGCCTCCAGCGTCACCTTATTGGCGCCGGCGCCGGTGCTGATGGAATTGGCGATGGTCAACGAATTACCGGCCATGCCAGAAGCGGTGGACAATGAAACCTCCTTGTTATTGGTGGTAACACCGGTAACCGACAGCAGCGAACCGACGGTCAAGTTGGTGGTGCTGCGCAGGAAGAGGTTGCCGCCTCCCGTTCCGCCCAAGGACAAATCTGCGGCAACCGTCCCGACATTGTTGGCCTCGGGCAAATATACCGGACCGATGGTTTTCAGCACCAGCCCGCCGCCGTTGGCGTTGATGATGCATCCCGTCTGCTGGTTGACGCCCTCGCTTGAATCCGACTCGAGCTTGACGTTTTGACCAGTGGTGGGAACGCTAATGCCGTTGACGCCGTCCACTGGACTGACCGTCACCTTGTTTGACGAATGATAAATAAAGTCCCCGGAGGAGGCCGAACCGGCGATCACGCCGACCGGATTAGCCTGCGTCAATGCCACAGAACTGCCCCTGACGCTCAATCCCGGCAAAACGCCGATGGTGGCATTCGCTTGCTGCGTAACAGCGCCGCCGGAGGTCAGGCTCAATACGCCGGAAACATGCTCCAGCGCCCCTCCCACATCCTTGGTCAACGGCGACTTGATGTCGATGGCGCCGCTGCTGGCATCACCTATGCGCAGCGTGCCCGCCGAAATCGTGCTGAGTTCGGCGTTGGACAACTCCAGCGTGCCCACCGTCGCATCGCCCGCCCCGGCGCCGAGATCAATCGCCACCGCGGCACCCGGAGTATACGTTTTCAGCATGGCCATGCCCGCGCCATTCCCCGCATTGATGGTGCCGCCGGCCAGATTCATCTTGTCCGCCTTCAGGGAAACATTCCCGCTTGCGGCAATGGCGGCGGAGTTAATCAGCGTTCCGCCAGTGGAAATATTCAAGCCTGCGGGCGCGCTGATTGCGCTGCTCACGGTAAAATCCAAAGTACCCGCCTCGAGCGTCAGCGGCCCCGTCAGTCCCGCACCCGATGTCAGGTCGAGCGTGCCCGCAAAGGTCATCGCTCCGCTGTTGGTGGTGGCGCCGACCGTCAACATGCCGCTGGTGGTAATGGTCTTCAGCTCGCCATCGGTCAATCCCAACTTGGCGCCGGCCACGTCAGTCGCGCCGACGCCAAGTTCGATCGCCAGTTCCCCATTGTTCGGCGTCAGCTTAACGTCGCCGCTGCCAGCGTTGATGCTGCTGGAAGTAAACGACATATTGTCGGCTTTAAGTGTTATGGCGCCGCCACTGCTGACAATGGAGGAGCTGGCAGGCATATTGATTCCCGACGCGGAATTATTGACCGTGATATTGACTTGGCCACCATCCGAGTCGACCGGCTTGTTCGCCACCAGCGTCACCGCATCGTAAGCGGTAATGTTGATGTTACCGCCCTTGGTTTTGATTACATCGTTAAGCGAAATCGCGCCGCTGCCGCTGTTGTTCTGATCGGCCAGCAGCGTGACGTGCAGTTTATTGCTTCCCCCGGTGGCATCAATCCCCGCCCCCGCGTCGATCGTTATCCCCTTGTCCGCCTTGAGCGTGAGAGTTCTGTCCGCGGTCAGCACGGGCGCAATCGGCGCGCTGACCGTAATGCTGCCGCCATTCGTCCCACATGCCGAAGCGCAGGTGGTATCCACCGTCACATCGCCGGTATTGACCAGATAGTTGGTCAAGGTGCTGGCATTCAATGTCGAAGAACCTGCCGTAGCGGGTTGGAAAGTCGGGCCGGCGGTAATGTTGGCGTCGCCCCCCGCGCTGATCGTGATGTCTTCCGGGTCCAGCAGCCAGGTACCACCCTTGCCGCGCGTAGCGGAATTGTCCGGTGCATGAAGCACATCCAGATAGCGTTTCCCGGAGGTCTCGACGAAACCGCCATTACCACCCTGCTGCCCGCCCCGCGCATATATCTTGCCATAGGCACGGGTAGTATCGTCCGCCCACACGATCACCTTGCCGCCATCGCCGCTCTGAATGGCATCGGCTTTGATCTGAACATCCTGGCCGGCATAGGTGACTTGGGCATTCAGCACGGCGGGGTTCTTGCCCTGGTAATCGCCGCCCACCAGCACCGTACCGCCGCCCATTTGGCCGGAAACGTCCACCCGGGCATCGCCGGTCAGCCCCACCCGCTCGCCCAACACCTGTATCTCGCCGCCCTTTCCCGCGCCGGTGGCGCTGGTGACGCTGCCCGCTTCGAGCAGGGCGTCGCGGCTGGCCTTGAAAATAATTTTGCCGTTCTCGCCCACCACCGCGCTGTCGGCGCTGATCTTGCCGCGCTGGTTGACGAGGGCGCCGTAGATGCCCACCTTGCCGCCCTGGCCGACGATCTGGCCGAGGTTGAGCGCCTGGTCTTGCGGAGCGCTGACCACCACCGCCATATCGGGGTTGGCGGTATCCACCAATTGCACGCTCTTGCCGGCAGCCAGCAGGATTTCGCCTTGGGGGCTGGTGAGAATGCCGCTGTTTTGCACGTCGGGGGCGATCAGCACGATCCGTCCGCCGCCCGGCGTGGCAATGGCGCCCTGGTTGTCCAGCTTGCCGGCCACCGCGCCGGCCTTGAAGCTATATTTGCCGGCAAGAAAATCCTGGTTGCCGATGTCGAGGGTCGATGCGATCAGACCGTTGACATCGACACGGGCATTGGGGCCGAACAGGATGCCGTTGGGGTTTATCAGGTAGACCCGCCCGTTGGATTGCAGGGCGCCGAGTATCGCCGAGCTTTCCTGCCCGACGACGCGGTTCAGGACATTGCTGCCGGCGCCTTGCTGGATGAAACGGGTAACTTCGTTGGGCGCGATGGAGAAACCTTGCCAGTTGATGATGGCGTTGGGAGTATTAGTGATGTTGAGGACGTTGCCCTGGGTGGAAAAATTGACGCTGCCGTTAATCACCTGCGGCCCGACCGGCTGCGCCAACGCCACGCCCGCTCCGAAACACCCGGCCATCGCCACGCTCAGCAAGGTATGGCGGAATGCCACGGCCTTGCCTGCCATCGTTATTTTGCGCTTCATTTTATTGCTCCACGCTCCGGCGGGATATTCATTACGGCTTTACACCCCATCTCCCGGAGGAAAGGGGAAACAAGCCATCCGCTTTCAGAATAGCAAGCCCATGCGAAAATGCATGCGCTGGTCGCCCTTGCCCTGGGTGCCGCCGGCGTCGAGCACGTGGCCGTAATCCAGGCTGACATTGAGACTTTTATCCTTGACCACGCGCAGCCCCAGACCGAAGCTGGCGATCGAGGCCTTGGCATCCTCGCCCGGCAAGGGCGCGATGCGCATAACGGCGCCCATGTCGTAAAAGGCCAAAATGCGGCATTGCAGGCTTTCCATGCCGAACCGGGGGCACAGGTTGGGGGTGTAGACCTCGCCGGTCACCAGGTAGCCCTTGTCGTTGGCGACTTCGCGCTCGAGAAAACCGCGCACCGAGGTCGCACCGCCCACGCCGAACTGTTCGCTGGGCAACAAGCGATCCTGAGTAAACTGGCCGGAAAGCAGCAGGCGCAGTTGCCAGTCCTCGGCGAAAAGCTGGCTGAAATTGGCGCCGTAACGAAGCAGTTTGTAGCCGGCTGGCGCGCCGGCGCGCGCCAGGTTGAAATCGGCATTGCCGCCTTTTTCCCCACCCGGCAGATTGTGGATGGCCGTCAGATAGAAGCCCGCCTCACCCGCCGCCAGCGTCCACATGCCGGAATAGGTGAGGCTCAGCGGATGAACGGTGACATCGTTGCCGAGCGGGGTGCCGACCAGGCTGACGCTATTCTTGTTGGCGCGGTAATCGAGGCCGTAGACCAGCTTGGGATCGTAATTGCCGTGACGGCCGAGATTCTGGTTGTAGCGAATCCCGGAAACCGTGCCCCGTCCGCTGATTTTGAGGTCGTACACGCCGGCCGTGATGGTGCCGGAATCGACATCCGAGTAGCCGCCGAAAATATCTATGGAATCCCCCGAGGCATACAAAGGGATGCGGTAGCCGAGGCTGTAAATGCCCACCTGGTCGTTCTTTTCCGGGGAGGTGGTGTATTGCAGGCTCAACACCTGATCGCGGTCGAATAAATTGGCATGCTGGTAAAGAAAGCCGAGGCGGGTGGCGCCGGTCTGCCGGGTGCCGGTATTGTCGAGGGTCATGCCGACTTTCCACGGCGCCTCGTCGGTGATCTTCATGTTGGCGGCGATTTCGTCTTCCTTGTCACCGCTTTGCAGTTGCAGGTTGATTTTCTTCGCGGGATTGTCGTTGGCGACGCGCAGGTTGGCGGAAATATTGGCGATATTGGGCGTTTCGCCCACGCGCAGGGTGGGCATGCTGCGGCGGATGTTCTCCTCCCCGAAATGGCGGTTGCCTTCCACCTCCACTTGGATCAGCCTGGCCTCGACCACCTTGAAGCGTATTACCCCCCGCTCTAGCTCCTGCTCCGGCAAGATCACCTGGACGGCATTGTAGCCGCGCTTCCGGTAAGCTTCTTCGAGCGCTTCGAGGGCGCGCTGCACATCGCCGAAATCGCGCTGCTTGCCGACGTGGGGTTGCAGCAGCCCTTCCAGGAAATCCGCCTTGAGCAAGGAATTCCCTTCCACCTGGAAGCGCGAAATATCGAAACGCGGAATGGCTGCCGCCTCCTCTCCATTGGCGTGCATGGCCAGCATGAATAGCGCGACAGCCAGCCCCCCCCTCAAGTAGCGCATGTTATTTCCCTAAGTAGTAGTTTTTTTAAAAAACCTATTTTGAATTTTATTAATTAATTCCCACCGATGCTACCTTTTGCTACCTTTTTATCCCCTTTTTATCCCCTTTTATGAAAATTTTCTCAGTATTTCAGGATCACGTCTGTGAACTATTTTCAGTTGCTCCCGGCGCCACCTTCCCCCGTAAACGGGAGAAGGTGGGATGGGGGTGGCGATTTACTGAAAAAATTCAGAGGCATGTTTATAATTGTCATATATTATTCTTTATGCTTACCCAAGCACCCTATCTCAAACTGCTCGCCACCGGCGAACTCGGCAGCCGCGTGGACGATGCCTACCGGCGCATGGAAAAATGCGACCTGTGCGCCCGATGTTGCCTAGTCAACCGCCGCCGCACCATCTCCGGCGCCGCCTGCCATACCGGCGAAAGAGCGCTGGTTTATCGTTTCGAGAACCATTGCCGCAACAAAGGCGGGCGCCCTTCCGAAAGCGCCGCCGGGGCGATTTTCTTCAGCTACTGCAACCTCAATTGCATCTACTGCAACAAACGCGAAGTCAGCCATAAGGGCATAGGCTGGGAAGTCGAGCCAATGGAACTCGCCAACATGATGCTGGCCTTGCAGGAAAAGGGCAGCCGCAACATCAGCCTGGTCAGCCCGAGCCACGTGGTGGCGCAAATTCTCGCCGCCGTGCGCATTGCCGCCCAGCGCGGCCTGCGCCTGCCGCTGATTTATGAAAGCGACGGCTATGACAGCCTGGAAGCCCTGGCGCTGCTCGACGGCATCATCGACGTCTATGCGCCCGACATCAAATACGGCGACGCCCGGTCGGCAAGCATGTACTCGCACGCCCCGAACTACATCGAGGCCAGCCAGCGCGCGGTCAAGGAAATGTACCGCCAGGTCGGCGACTTGCATCTGGATGAATGGGGTGAGGCGCGACACGGGCTGCTGGTTCGCCACTTGGTATTGCCGGGCAACCAGGAAGGCGCCTTGAAGGTGCTGGAATTCGTCGCCAGGGAAATATCGCCGCAAACGACCGTATGCATCCTGCCGGACTATCGCCCATGCCACAACGCGCTCGGCACGCCGCCGCTGGATCGCCCCCTCACCGAAGAGGAATTCCAGGTCATTGAGAATGCCGCGGAAAAACTTGGCTTGCGCCGCATGAAGCCCTTTGCGGGGCTTCATGCTCATTGAAAAACAGGACGGTCAGGCGGTCGTATTGACGTTCTGCCCCAGATGGGGCGGCAAGTTGGAGGAACTCGGCGGCGCCGGCAGAGCGCCGAGCGACTCGGCGGCGCCTTCTCCCTGGATATTCAGGGCTTTTTTCAGCGACGGCAATCCAGCCGCATCGCCGGCCATTTGACCGGAAACTACAGTTGAGGCGAGACGGGTAACATCCATGGCAGACCCCCTGGTCGATATTCCGTAATGCTGTACAGCCTAGCAGAATAAGCACGGTATGCAACCCCGCCGATGCAATGGGAATTCCAGTTGTAAAGGTGCGGCGAACGCCGCCTGCAAGCCCTGGAAACGCCCCGGCCAAATCCGCGATTGACAAAGTCGCCGACTATGTTCAAAGTTTGCAATTTTATGCGTAAATTCTTTTGAGGAGGAGAGTATGAATTCACTGCGCAGAACATTTCTGAAAAGCACGGGCACGGC
>CAZDIJ010000077.1:0-13289 GCA_964505475.1 uncultured Sulfuricella sp.
GGGCTACCCTCTTAAACTCGACTCAATATTGTCTTGACTGAGGGGTCCACTATAGTGTTTTTTCATTTGGAAATACAACGGAGTAATCATAATTCTGATTATTCATTGCACTGTAGATAAGTTCTTGGTGGTCTTTTACCCTCGAATAATCAATTGGAGTTTCAATTCCTAACTTGTCGGCTGCTTCTAAAAAAATAAAGACTGATCTTAGTTCGGCGTGTAAATGGTGGCCGAGCCACCTTACCTTGTATTCGGGGTCATACTTGCCTGGTGGTTGTGGCGTAAAATTATTAAGTGACTCATGGGAACGAAATACGCTTGGTTTTAATTCCCAATTAGCGTTTGCCTGTCCTCGGTAAATATGCCCACCTCTGCCAATAGTATTTGCCTCATAAATTCCTCTAGTACGGAAAAATGAATGCTTTTGAAAAAAATCAATAAATTCTTCAGCAGTTTCAAATTGTTGTTCGTGATTGAATATCACTTTTCTGCCCCTTTGATCATAATTGATTGAGTCAGGCCGGAATGATTTTGAATTTACTTTCTTTTCCTTATTACTAGAGGGTAGGTTGGTTATCTCAATGGGGAGACGGTCAATCCCGCAATTTCTTTCAGCACCCATTCCGGTGTGAGCTTTTCCAGGCAATCGAGGTGGCCGAGCGGGCAGTCGCGCTTGAAACAGGGGCTGCACGGCAGTCCGAGGGTGACCACCCTGGCCTTGTCCGACAGCGGTGGGGTGAAGCCGGGGCTGGAGGAGCCGTAGAGGGCGACCATCGGGATGTCGAGGGCGGCGGCGACGTGCATCAGACCGGAGTCGTTGCTGACCGCCAGAGCGCAGGCGGCGATCAAGTCAACGGCCTGGCCGAGGTCGGTCTTGCCGCACAGGTTGGTGGCGCTGCCCTGTCCCAGGCGTTCGATTTCCGCGCCGATGGCGGCGTCTTTTTTCGACCCCAGCAGCCAGATTTCATAATCCCCCGCCAGCAGTTGCGCCAATCGGGCGAAATGTCGCGCCGGCCAGCGCTTGGCCGCGCCATATTCGGCGCCGATGCAGAAGGCGGCGACCGGCTTGGCGGGCGCCAGGCCGAGATGGTCCAAGGTGGCGCGCCGTTGTGCTGGATCGACGGTGAGGGATGGGTTGGGAACCGGGCGCTGCAAGGCTGTGCCAGGGCGTTCGGCGAGCGCGGCGAAGCGCTCCACCATTAATGGCAGAGCTTGTTCGTCGAGGCGGCGCGCGTCGTTGAGCAGGCCGTAGCGCATTTCGCCGAGGTAGCCGGTGCGTAGCGGGATGCCGGCGAAAAAGGGCAATAGCGCCGATTTGAGCGAATTGGGCAGGATGACGGCATGTTGATAGCTTTCCCGCTTCAGGGCGCGCCCCATTTGCCAGCGCGCTTTCAGGCATAGCTCGCCGTGGGCGAAAGGGTTGATGGCGACATGGCGGATTTCCGGCATGCGTTGCAGCACCGGAGCGACCCAGGAGGGGGCGAAGGCGTCGATGAGCAACTCCGGGTTGCGTTCGCGCAGGCGGCGCAGCAGCGGCTGCGCCATGACGGCGTCGCCGACCCAGGAGGGAGCGACGATCAGGGCTTTGGACATAACGTGAAACCCGACAGTCGGGAGTCAGGATGGTGTGCGGTTCGGCGGGTTACGCCCGTTGGGCTAACCCGCCCTACATGAGGCCTAATGATGCCCCTTGGGCAGTTCGCACTTCAGTTTGTAATGGGTGCCGCAGTAGGGACACACCGCCTCGCCGGTCTTTTCGATGGACAGGAAGACGCGGGGATGGCTGTTCCACAATTGCATCGCCGGGGTCGGGCAATGCAGCGGCAGGTCCTTGGCGGTGACTTCATAGTAGCGCGCCTTGATTTCGGCTTGGTGCATGGAGGCCTCCTATACCGGCGTCAGCCAGTCCATGTGCTTGGTCGATTTGCCGGTGACGCAGTCGAAGAACAGAGCTTGCAGTTTTTCCGTGACCGGGCCGCGGCGGCCTGCGCCGATGGTGCGGTTGTCGAGTTCGCGGATCGGCGTGACCTCGGCGGCGGTGCCGGTGAAGAAGGCTTCGTCGGCGCAGTACACTTCGTCGCGGGTGATGCGCTTTTCGATCACCGGGATGCCCAGTTCGCCGGCCAACTGAATGATGGTGGCGCGGGTGATTCCTTCCAGGCAGGAAGTCAGGTCGGGAGTGAAGAGCTTGCCGTTCTTGACGAGGAAAATGTTCTCGCCGGAACCTTCCGCCACGTAGCCGTCCACGTCGAGCAGCAGGGCTTCGTCGTAACCGTCGTGGGCGGCTTCCTGGTGCGAAAGGATGGAGTTGGTGTAGGTGGACACCGACTTGGCGCGGCACATGTTGACGTTGACGTGATGGCGGGTGAAAGACGAGGTCTTGACGCGGATGCCCTTCTCCAGCGCTTCCGCCCCCAGGTAGGCGCCCCATGGCCAGGCCGCCACGGCGACGTGGGTGGACAGGGTGGTGGCGGCAATGCCCATGGCTTCCGAACCGTAGAACACGATCGGGCGGATGTAGCCGGATTCCAGCTTGTTCTCGCGCACCACGGCGCGTTGAGCTTCCATCAGGGTTGCTTTGTCCCAGGGCATTTTCATGCCGAAGATGTGGGCAGAGCCGAACAGCCGGTCGGTGTGCTCCTTGAGGCGGAAGATTGCCGCGCCCTTGTCGGTCTTGTAGGCGCGCACGCCTTCGAATACGCCCATGCCGTAGTGCAGGGTGTGGGTAAGGACGTGGGTGGTGGCGCTGCGCCATTCCACCATTTTGCCGTCGTACCAGATCAGGCCGTCGCGGTCGGACATAGACATGAAATTGCTCCGAGAATCCAAAAAGCCAATTGTAGCCTAAAACTCAGGGTTGCAGCCCCTTGATCCATTGCCGGTAAACCGTTTCGGCGGTGGCGTTAAGGGCTGCCACGCGCCGGGGCAGGTCTTCCTGCATGGCCTCGGCGGTTTGCACGCCGGGGCTGGCGAGCGCGCCGGCGATTTCACCGGCGCCGACCGCGCACCAATCCTTGACCATGGCTTCGGTCATTTCGATATGGCACTGCATGGCGAGGTGCTTGCCGTCGAGGAGGAAAGCCTGGTTGCGGCAGTGGGCGCTGGAGAGCAGAAGCTGCGCCCCGGTGGGCGGGGTGAAGGTTTCGCCGTGCCAGTGGAAGACCTCGAATTTTCGCGTTGCTCCGAACCATAGCCGGGCTTCCGGCGTATCGACGGCTTCCGCCTCGCCCCAGCCGATTTCCTTGACCGGGTTGGCGCTTACCGAACCGCCCAGCGCCTTGGCCATCAACTGGCCGCCGAGGCAGTGGCCGAGCAGGGGGATGGCGGCTTCCCGCGCACGGCGGATCAGCGCCAGCGAAAGGGATATCCATGGCAGATCGTCGTTGACGCTCATCGGTCCGCCCATGAATGCCAGGCCGGAAAATTGCCTGGCGTCGGCGGGGGCGGCGTCGCCTGCGTCGATTTTGAAGAGCTGCCAGGGAATGCCCTGGGCATCAAGGAATGTGGCAAAATAACCCGGCCCTTCGGTGGCGGCATGTCGGAAAATCGCAATCGGTTTCATCAGCGGGAGCAATCCATGAAAAAACTTTATTGTATTTCAGCGACCCTGCTTTGGCTAATCGCCCTTCCCGCGCCGGCAACCGAGGTCAACGTGGTCGGCCTGTTCAACGGCAAGGCGATGGTGTCGGTGGACGGCGGCAAGCCGCGGATGCTGAGCGTCGGCCAGAGCGCCGCGCAGGGTGTGAAGCTGCTCAGCGCCGATTCGCGCGAGGCGGTGCTGGAAATCGACGGTAAGCGCAAGACCCTGGGCATGGGACAGTCGCTTTCCTACGCATCGTCATCCGGGGGCGGCGGAAAGCAGAGCGTTTCGCTGATCGCCGACGGGCGCGGCCATTTTTTCGCCCCGGGTAGCATCAACGGCGGCAGCACGCGCTTCCTGGTGGATACCGGCGCCAGCTATGTTTCCCTGAGCGCGGCGGAAGCGCGCCGCCTCGGCATCGACTACCAAAACGGCGAGCGCGGCATGATGTCCACCGCCAACGGCGTGGTGCCGTTTTACCGGATTACTTTGGACACGGTGAAGCTCGGCGGTGTGACGGTGACCCAGGTGCAGGCATCGGTACATGAAGCGCCTCTGGAAGTGACGCTGTTGGGGATGAGTTTCCTCAATCGCGTGGAAATGAAGCACGAGGGCGGCACGATGACGCTGATAAAAAAATATTGAACCGTGGGCAAAGGCGGTTTTCTGGATTTAAGTCCGTTTCGGTCAACCCGCCGACTTGTCGCGCTCGATGAGCGCGTAGGCCGAATGATTGTGGATTGATTCAAAATTTTAGTTCCGGCGTAACCTTGTGCCTGCGGCAAAAGGTTAGCCTGCTCAGAAATTGCGAATCAATTCACGGTCTTGTCGCGCTCGATGAGCGCATAGGCTGAGTGATTGTGAATTGATTCAAAATTTTCCGCTTCGACGGTGTAGGCTTCGAAGCGGGCATCGCGGTTGAGCGCGGCGGCGACATCGCGCACCATGTCCTCGACGAACTTCGGGTTGTCGTAGGCGCGCTCGGTGACGTACTTTTCGTCGGGGCGCTTGAGCAGGCCGAACAGTTCGCAGGAGGCCTGTTCCTCGACGATCCGCACCACGTCCTCGATCCACACCATTTCGCTGGTGCGGGCGGTGACGGTGACGTGGGAGCGCTGGTTGTGGGCGCCGTAGTCGGAAATCTTCTTGGAGCAGGGGCACAGGCTGGTGACCGGAACCACCACTTTCATGGTGAAGCGGTATGTGCCGCGGTCGATTTCGCCGATGAAGGTGACGTCGTAGTCGAGCAGGCTCTGCACCCCGGAAACCGGCGCGGCCTTGTTGATGAAGTAGGGAAAACTCATCTCGACGTGGCCGGATTCCGCTTCCAGGCGCATGACGATTTCGCGCAGCATGGATTCGAACGATTCCACCGAGATTTCGCGTTCGTAGCTGTTGAGAATTTCCACGAAGCGCGACATGTGGGTACCCTTGAAATTGTGCGGCAGGTACACGTACATGTTGAACCAGGCGATGGTGTGCTGCACGCCTTCGTTCTTGTCGCCGACCTTGACCGGGTGGCGGATCGACTTGATGCCGACCTTGTCGATGGCGATTTGCCGCGTATCCTCGAAATTCTGCACGTCGGCGATGGTGTCGCAGGCCGGCGCGGCGAGGTCGCAGGGGGTTTCGCAGTTGCTCATGGAAAAATCCTTAATTCAAATAAAATTTAGTCAATGACTTTAGACTAAGTTTAACATAATTTAATTTCCGAGTAAATTACTCAGCTAAGCGCTGCCGGATTGCACGAATTATGCCTTCCCTATCCAGTCCGCACTTGGCCAACAGCAGGGCAGGGTCGCCGTGTTCGACGAAATCGTCGGGCAGGCCGAGGTGCAAGAGCGGCACGTGGATGCCGCGATTCGCCAAGGCTTCCGCCACCGCACTGCCGGCGCCGCCCATCACGGCGTTTTCTTCCAGCGTTACCAGGAGTTGGTGTTCCTTGGCCAGTTGCAGCGCCAGCTCTTCATCCAAGGGCTTGACGAAGCGCATGTTGACCACCGTGGCGTCTAGCTCGTCTCCGGCTTCGAGCGCCGCGCCGAGCAGGGTGCCGAAGGCGAGGATGGCTATCTTGACGCCTGGGCGGCGGATTTCACCCTTGCCCGGCGGCAAGGCAGGCATTTTCTCCTCCGGCGGCGCGCCGGCCGCCGCTCCGCGCGGATAGCGCACCGCCGCCGGGCCGTCGAGCGCGAAGGCGGTATCCAGCATCCGGCGGCATTCGGCGGCATCGCTGGGCGTCATGATCGTCAGATTCGGCACGCAGCGCAGGAAGGAAATATCGAAGCTGCCGGCGTGGGTCGGGCCGTCCGCGCCGACCAGCCCGGCGCGGTCGATCGCCAGCACCACCGGCAGGTTTTGCAGGGCGATGTCGTGGATGGCCTGATCGTAGGCGCGCTGGAGGAAGGTCGAATAGATCGCCACTACCGGCTTCAGGCCTTCGCAGGCCAGCCCGGCGGCGAAGGTCAGGGCATGCTGCTCGGCGATGCCGACATCGAAATAACGCTGCGGATATTCCGCGGCGAAGCGCACCATGCCGGAGCCTTCGCACATTGCCGGGGTGATGCCGACCAGGCGTTCGTCCCGGGCTGCCGTGTCGCACAGCCAGTCGCCGAACACCTGGGTGTAGGTGAGTTTGCCGCCGCCCTCGGCCAGGCCGGCATCCGGGTCGAACTTGGCGACGCCGTGGTAGCGGCAGGGGTCTTCCTCGGCCTGCTTGTAGCCCTTGCCCTTTTGCGTGGCCACGTGCAGCAGTTGCGGGCCGTTGAGCTTGCGGATATTGGCCAGGGTAGCGACCAGCACGTCGAGGTCGTGGCCGTCGATCGGCCCGATGTAGTTGAAGCCGAATTCCTCGAACAGGGTGCCGGGGATCACCATTCCCTTCATGTGTTCCTCGGCGCGCTTGGCCAGTTCCCAGATCGGCGGGGCGACGCTGCCCAGCACTTTTTCGCTGGTGCGCCGGGCGGCGGCGTAGAAGCGCCCCGACATGAGCTTGGCGAGATAGTTGTTGAGCGCGCCGACGTTGGCGGAGATCGACATGTCGTTGTCGTTGAGCACCACCAGCAGATTGGCGTCCATCGCCCCGGCGTTGTTGAGCGCCTCGAAGGCCATGCCGCCGGTCATCGCGCCGTCGCCGATGATCGCCACGGCGCGCCGCTCCTTGCCCTCGCGCTTGGCCGCCACCGCCATGCCGAGCGCGGCGCTGATCGAGGTGCTGGAGTGTCCCGCGCCGAAGGTGTCGTATTCGCTTTCCGAGCGCTTGGGGAAGCCGGCGATGCCGCCGTGCTGGCGCAGGGTTTTCATCGCCTCGCGGCGCCCGGTGAGTATCTTGTGCGGGTAGGTCTGGTGGCCGACATCCCACACCAGCCGGTCGAAAGGAGTATTGAAGACGTAGTGCAGGGCAATGGTCAGTTCCACCGCGCCGAGGTTGGAGGCCAGATGGCCGCCGGTGCGGCTGACGCTGTCGATCAGGAAGGCGCGCAGTTCCTGGGCAAGCTGCGGCAACTGTTTGCGCTCCAGGGCGCGCAGTTGCGCCGGGTCGTCGAGGGTATCGAGCAGGGGGTGCATTCGGCGTTTATATGCTATTGGCCACGGATGCGCACGGATGTAAACGGATAATAAAATTAATCACATTCGTGTGCATCTGAGTAATCCGTGGCTGATGGGTTTTATTCATTCAGAATCATGCCTCTAAACTATTCTCAGCAAACGTCCACGCCCTCCCTTGCGCGCATAGCGCGCGGGGGAGGGTTGGGGTGGGGGCGTTTGCCCGCATGGCCGCCGCTGTTTGCCCCCATCCCAGCCTTCCCCCGCGAGCAGGGGAAGGAGCGATAGCTGAGAATAGTTTTAGAGGCATATTCAGAATTGCCGCTTGATGATGAAGTCGGCGATCTGGCGCAGCCGGATTGCGCGTTCGCCGAAAATTTCGAGCGATCCGCGCGCGTTTTCGTGCAATTCGTCGGCGAAAGCGCGCGCCGCGGCAACGCCGAGGAGGGTGACGTAGGTCGGTTTATTTTGTTCGGCATCCTTGCCGGCGGTCTTGCCCAGCGTGGCGGTGGTGGCTTCGGCGTCGAGGATATCGTCCACCACCTGGAAAGCCAGGCCGATGCATTTGGCGTAATGCTCCAGCGCATCCGCCTCGCCGTCGGCCAGCGGCTGGCCGCACAGTGCGCCGAGGCGGACGGAGGCGCGGATCAGGGCGCCGGTCTTGTGGATGTGCATGAATTCCAGTTCCGGCACCGATAGGGACTTGCCGGTGCTCGCCAGGTCGATGGCCTGCCCGCCCGCCATGCCGCGCGAGCCGGAAGCCAGCGCCAGTGTCTTGACCATTTCCAGCTGGACAGCCGGGGTGTCGGCCAGTTCATGCTGCGCCAGCAACTGGAATGCCAGGGTTTGCAGTGCATCGCCCACCAGCAGCGCGGTGGCTTCGTTGAACTCGACGTGACAGGTGGGCTTGCCGCGCCGCAGGGCATCGTCGTCCATGCAGGGCAGGTCGTCATGCACCAGCGAATAGGCGTGGATCAGCTCCACCGCGGCGGCGGCGGTCTCGGCGCGGTCGGCCGGGGCGGCGGTAATTTCGGCGGCGGCGCAGGCCAGCAGCGGACGCACCCGTTTCCCGCCGCCCAGCACGGCGTAGCGCATTGCCTGATGGAGGCGCTGGGGAGCAATTTCCGGCGCCGGCAGCAAGGCCGCCAGCACGGCTTCCATGCGTGTTTGCAAGGTGCCTGACCAGGTTGGGAAATCAGTTGTCGTCATCGTTGCCGGGAAGGGGAGCCAGCGTGTCGTTTTCCAGGATGCGTACCTGCTGTTGGGCATCCCGCAACGCGCCCTGGCAGAACTGGAGCAATTCGGCGCCGCGCTTGTACGAGGACAGGAGCTGTTCGAGCGGCTGCTGGCCGGATTCCATGGCGGCGACGATCTGTTCCAACTCGGCGAGCGCGTTCTCGAAAGTCGGATTTTTTGCTGCTTTGCTCATCTGCCGCACTCGTTAAAAGCGATAAAATAGCGTAAATAGCGGCTATCGGTCAATTCTTCCCGGCTTTGCGCGGATTGCGGCGGAAGTGGGATTAAGACAAAATAATCCTTTATTTGGTTACATGCCCCTGAACTATTTTTAGGTGATTGTTGGCGCCCCTTCCCCTGCCTGCGGGGGAAGGCTGGGATGGGGGAAAACGTCGGTGAATATTGGTGAATAACCAGCCCCCTCCCCATCCCTCCCCCGCGCGCCAGGCGCGCAAGGGAGGGGATGATACGTTTGCTGAGAATAGTTCAGAGGCATGTTTGGTTAACCTGACTGTTTGGTGGAGAAAGTTACCATATGACTCTGCTGGCGAAACCTTCCGGTGCGCTGGAAACCTTGAATGGCGCGCCTCAATTGCCGATTTCCTGGTATTTCGATCCAGCGGTTTACGCGCTGGAAATGAAGCTGTTTTTCGAAAACGGCCCGTCGTATATCGGCCATGAATTGCTGGTGCCGGAAACGGGCGATTATTTCGTGCCGGAATGGCTCGACAACGCCAAGGCGCTGGTACGCGGCGACAAGGGGGTGGAGTTGCTTTCCAACGTGTGCCGCCATCGCCAGGCGGTGATGTTGAAGGGGCGGGGCAAGGGCGCCAGCATCGTGTGTCCGCTGCACCGCTGGACTTATGACATGGAAGGCAAGCTGATGGGTGCGCCGCATTTCGATAAGGATCCCTGCCTGAACCTGGGCAAGACGCCCTTGCAGAACTGGAACGGTCTGCTGTTCTCCGTACGCCGCGACGTGGCGAAGGATCTCGCCGATCTGGGCATCAAGGCCGAACTGGATTTTTCCGGCTACAAGCTCGACCGGGTGATGATCGACGAATATGCCATCAACTGGAAATGCTTCATCGAGGTCTACCTGGAAGACTACCACGTCGTACCCTTCCACCCCGGCCTGGGCAACTGCGTGGACTGCGGCCAGTTGCAATGGGAATTCGGCGACTGGTACAGCGTGCAGACGGTGGGCGTCAACCAGGGCTTGAAAAAGGCCGGCTCGCCGGTTTACGGTAAGTGGCAGGAACAGATACTGCGCTACAACCAGGGCAAGCTGCCGAAGTACGGCGCGGTGTGGCTGACCTATTTCCCCAACGTCATGGTGGAGTGGTATCCCAACACTCTGGTGGTCAGCACCATTGTTCCGCGCGGGCTGGATCGCTGCACCAACGTGGTCGAGTTCTATTACCCCGAGGACATCGCTCTGTTCGAGCGCGACTATGTCGAGGCCGAGCAGGCAGCCTATAAGGAAACCGCGGTCGAGGACGAGGACATCTGCCAGCGTATGCAGGACGGTCGCGCGGCGCTGTGGGCGCAGGGCATCAGCGAGGCAGGTCCCTACCAGGAACCCACCGAAATCGGCATGGAACATTTCCACCGCTTCCTGCGGCGCGAGATGGCGCCTTATCTATCCAAGTAAATGCCGCCCCTGAAATCCGGCTGGATGGTCGTCGCCGGCTTCCTGTTCGGCTGCATGGGGGTGTTCGTCAAGCTTGGGGCGCAATATTTTTCCAGCGCCGAGCTGGTGTTCTACCGCTCGCTATTCGGCCTGCTGGTGATTTTTCTCATCGTCAAGGCGCAGCGGCGGACACTGTCCACGCCTTGCTGGAAAATGCACCTGTGGCGCGGCCTGTCGGGCTTCGCCGCGCTGATGCTGTTCTTCTACGCCATCGGCAGCCTGCCTCTGGCGACGGCGGTGACGTTGAACTACACCTCGCCCCTGTTCCTGGCGCTGCTGACCACGCTGGTGCTGCGCGAGCGCCTACATTGGCCGCTGGCGTTCGCCATTCTGCTGGGGTTTGCCGGCGTGGTGGTGCTGCTGCGCCCGACTTTCCAGCAGGATCAGCTTGCCGCCGGCCTGATGGGGTTGGCTTCCGGCTTCCTGGCGGGCATTGCCTACCTCAATGTCAGGCAATTGGGGCGGATGGGCGAGCCTTCGTTCCGGGTGGTATTTTATTTCACGCTGCTTTCCACCGTGGGAGGCGGGATATGGATGGCGCTCCATACGTTTCACCCGGTCAACCTGGAAAGTCTCGCCTTGCTGCTGGGCATGGGCGCCACCGCCACGCTGGCGCAACTCGCCATGACGCGCGCCTACCGCGAAGGGGAAACCCTGGTGGCGGGCAGTCTGGCTTACAGCACGGTGGTGTTCGCCAGCCTGTGGGGGATCGCCCTGTGGGGGGAATTGCTCTCCGCCATGAGTTGGCTGGGCATCGCCTTGATCGTGATTTCCGGTATCATCGCTTCGCGGGCTGGCGGGAGCGGGACGCCCGCGCCGCCGGATTTTATTAAAGGATAATTGCCATGATTACCATCGAACATCGGGATAACCTCGTCAACGCCGCCGTCTTCGGCGAATTCAACCTGGCCGACGTCAAGGAATTCGAGGAAGCTGTCATGTTCCATGTCAAATTCCAGGGGCGCGTCAACGTCCTGCTGGATTTGCGCGACATGACAGATTTTACCGTGGATGTGGTGTGGGAAGACTTCAAGTTCGCCCACCGGCACCAGTACGATTTCTGGAAAATCGCCGTGGTCACCGACAGCCGCTGGATCACCTGGACGGCCTGGCTGTCGAGCGCGTTCGTCGATGCCGGGATCCAGGTGTTCGAGGATTACGAGAAAGCGCAGCGCTGGGTGACGGCGGGGTAGTCGAGTCAATCAGGCGATGCACTCGATTCGGTTCTTATGCGCGATCACCAGTTTGTGCGATTCGATCAACATGCTGATCTGCGGCCATGCTTGCGTCAGGAATGAGTGGAAATCCCGCATTCGCATATTGCCTACCCGCAGATGGATAACGCGCGGTGGCGGGTCAGCCAGCATTATCCAGTCGGAGAAATCGGTGTCTTTGCTGACGATCACGAGGTCATGAGCGCGAGCATATTGCCAGATTTCAGAGTCCGGCCAAGTATCGCCCAGATCAAAGACATGCTGAAATCGTTCATCGCGCCATAACTCGAACCGATAGGGTAAATTGGCGTCGATCAGAAACCGCATTGTGTTATTTGCCTATGAATAATTTTCAGGCGCCCTCACCCCAACCCCTCTCCTTTATGCCCTTTAGGGTGCGCCTGCGGGCGAGGGGCTTTTCTCCCTTCTCCCGCAGGCGGGAGAAGGGACGGGGATGAGGGAGCATGGGATGCAAGGCAACATCCTGAATATTGTTCATAGGCATGTTGTGTTATGCCACCAATGCAAGATCGTAGCGCTTGTCCATCAAGCTTGCCGCAAATTGCAGGCAGGTCTTAATGTCTTCCGCTTCCAGGCTCGGGTACTGGTTCAAAATCTCGGATTCGCTCTCTCCCGCGCCCAGGAATTCCAGTATCGTTTGAACCGCTATTCGTTTTCCGCGGATCGTGGGTTTGCCATTGCATATGGCAGGGTCTATGGTGATGCGGCCATCGAAAAAACTCAGGGTTTCACTCGGCATTTCAGCATCCTCCATGTATTGATCGGCTCTCAGTATATCAGAGGGGAGGGGGCGGCATCACCTGAACGGCCTGGCTGTCGAGCGCGTTCGTCGATGCCGGGATCCAGGTGTTCGAGGATTACGAGAAAGCGCAGCGCTGGGTGACGGCGGGGTAATGGAAATTGGCGAAAAAAAGGGCATCGGAAGATGCCCTTTTTGCTGGTAATGGCGTCCCGGGCTGGCTATGAGTTATCCAGCCGCAACGCAATCAAACAATCAAAGCGTCCGGCAGACCGTATATACCGCGGTCTCGACATACGCCGTAGCGGCGGCGGCGGGAGCGGTGTTTGCACCGGCGGCTCCCGTCGTTGCCATCACGGAACCCGTGTTCGGCAGGCCGTTATCGAGTTGCGAGTCCATGGTGGCGGCAGCCTTGCCGGGAACCTGGCTCATGCAGATTACGTTGCCGGTCATGCCGGTGACCCCGACAGCGGTGATGCCGGTGAGTCCATTGAAAGCGTTGATCGGCAGGGCGGCGGCGGCGGTAAGAGTGTGGTCGCCGTTGATGAATCCCGCCGCCCTCAAATGTTGCCAAATGTTGGCTTGTTCCCCGCCACCGTTAAAGGTTTGCGCCGCCGCGATGGCAAGCACGCCGTTGTTGTTGCCCGCCAGCGTCACTGTTGTCCACGCCCCGCCCCTCGCCTGCAATGTGGCAATCGGGCCGTCGTCGCCCGGGAGGCGGCGGTAGCGGTCGACATAAGCGTTGAACGCGGAGATGACGCCGTCCATGTCCTTGACGGCGCTCTTCGCCCGCGCATTGATGATAAGTTCTTGTCCCTTCATTACCCCGCCCAGCAACAGGCCGATAATCACCAGCACGATGGCGATTTCCACCAGGGTAAAACCGGATTGCTTCGTTTTCATTATTTCTCCTAATAATTCAGGTTGATTGAATTCGGAATAGGCCGCTGTTCAATGCCTTCGCGCGGGGCGGAAAGCGTTCTCTATGAACTAAGGACTTAAACGTCTTCATTATAGGAACATGGGATGTTTTTTCAAGTGTCCATGTTTGATTTTTTATTTATTTTTCATGATGCTATGACGTTGTCCTAAGGTGTTGCGGAATAGATACACCCATTGCCGGGATGGCTTTATCCCAAAAAACCCATTAAGGGTAAATTCAGACATTTCACCCTTTTACAAAGGGGCAGGCCAGTTGAATTCTCCAGCATGCCTATGAACCATATTCAGGATGTTGCCTTGCATCCCATGCTCCCTCATCCC
>CAZDIJ010000078.1:0-13275 GCA_964505475.1 uncultured Sulfuricella sp.
CCGCCTTGGGCTTGACCAGCCAGAACTTGCCGATCTCGCCGCCGAAGTCCGCCAGAATCTGCCTGGCGCGGGCGCTGCCGGTCAGGCTGGCGTGCTCTTCCAGCTTTTCGCGCACGTAATGGCGGTACTGCTCGGCCGGCTCGGTGTTGATGCGGTGGATGTCCACCAATTCGTTGTTGTAGCGGTACGAAAAGCGGTCGGCCGGGTCGTAGACGAAGGCGAAGCCGCCGGTCATGCCAGCGCCGAAGTTGTGTCCGGTTTCGCCCAGCACCAACACCATGCCGCCGGTCATGTATTCGCAGCAATGATCGCCTGCGCCCTCGACCACCGCCACCGCACCGGAATTGCGCACCGCGAAACGCTCGCCGGCGGTGCCGCTGGCGTTCAACTGGCCGCCGGTGGCGCCGTACAGACAGGTATTGCCGACGATGGCGGTTTTGTGCGCCTCGAAAACCGAACCCTTGGGCGGATAGATGACGACCTGACCGCCCGCCATGCCCTTGCCGACGTAGTCGTTGGCGTCGCCTTCCAGTTCGATCTTCAACCCCTTGGCGTTCCACACGCCGAGGCTCTGGCCGGCGCTGCCCTTGAGCTTGATGGTCAGGCAGTCCTTGGGCAGGCCGTCGGCGCCGTGGGCAAGGGCGATCTCGCCGGACAGCCGCGCGCCGATCGAGCGGTTGACGTTGCGCACCGGGTATTCCAGGGTCAGCGGCTGCCTGGCCTTGATCGCCTCGATGGCGTCCGCGACCATGCGCTCGGCCAGCTCGCCCTTGTCGAACGAGGGGTTGGACGGCTCCGTGCAGAAACGCGGCACGCTGTCCGGGACGCTGCCCTGGTCGAGCAGCACCTTGATGTCCAGCTTGCGCTGGCGCTCGGTGTCGCCTTCCAGGGTTTCCAGCAGGTCCATGCGGCCGATCAACTCTTCCATGCTTCGGACGCCCAGGCGCGCCATCAGTTCGCGGGTTTCCTGGGCGACGTAGGTGAAATAGTTCATCACCATCTGCGGCAGGCCGATGAAGTAGTTCTTGCGCAGGCGCTCGTCCTGGGTCGCCACGCCGGTTGCGCAGTTGTTGAGGTGGCAGATGCGCAGGTATTTGCAGCCTAGCGCGATCATCGGCGCGGTGCCGAAGCCGAAGCTCTCGGCGCCGAGGATGGCCGCCTTGACCACGTCCATGCCGGTCTTCAGGCCGCCATCGGCCTGCACCCGCACCCGCGAACGCAGCCCGTTGGCGCGCAGCACCTGCTGCGCCTCGGACACACCCAGCTCCCACGGCGTGCCGGCGTATTTCACGCTGGTCAGCGGACTGGCGCCGGTACCGCCGTCGTAGCCGGAAATGGTGATGAGATCGGCGTAGGCCTTGGCCACCCCGGCGGCGATGGTGCCCACGCCCGGCTCGGCGACCAGCTTGACCGACACCAGCGCCCGCGGATTGACCTGTTTGAGGTCGAAAATCAACTGCGCCAAATCCTCGATGGAATAGATGTCGTGGTGCGGCGGCGGGGAAATCAGCGAAATCCCCGGCTTGGCGCAACGCAGCCGCGCGATGGTCTCGGTAACCTTGTCGCCCGGCAACTGGCCGCCCTCGCCCGGCTTGGCGCCTTGCGCCACCTTGATTTGCAGAACTTCGGCATTGACCAGGTAGTGCGGGGTGACGCCGAAGCGTCCCGATGCCACCTGCTTGATCTTGGACATCTTGACGGTGCCGTAGCGCACCGGGTCTTCGCCGCCTTCGCCGGAGTTGGAGCGGCCGCCCAGGCGGTTCATGGCCTCGGCGAGCGACTCGTGGGCTTCCGGCGACAATGCGCCGAGCGACATGCCGGCGGAGTCGAAACGTTTGAGGATGGCTTCCAGCGGCTCGACCTCGTCGACGGAAATCGGCTTGACGTCGAGCTTCAGCTTCATCAGGTCGCGCAGGGTCGCCACCGGGCGGGTGTTCACCAGCCGGGCGAATTCCTGGTAGGCGGCATAGTCGCTGTTCTGCACGGCTTTTTGCAGCATCAGTACCACGTCCGGGTTATAGGCGTGGTATTCGCCGCCGTAGATGAACTTCAGCAGGCCGCCTTGCGACAGCGGCTCCATCGGGTTGTAGGCGAAACTGACCAGTTCTTTCTGGTCGGACTCGAAATCGTCGAAATTGGCGCCCTGGATGCGCGACACAGTGTCCTTGAAGCACAGCGTGACCACGTCGGCATGCAGGCCGACCGCTTCGAACAACTGCGCGCCGCGGTAGCTGGCAACGGTGGAAATGCCCATCTTCGACAGGATCTTGAGCAAGCCCTTGGCGATGCCCTTGCGGTATTTGTACAGCGCCTGGTTGAGGGTGTGGCCCTTGACCTCGCCGCTTTCGATCAAATCGTTGATCGCCTGGTAGGCGACGTAGGGGAATACCGCCGTCGCGCCGTAGCCGATCAGGCAGGCGAAGTGGTGCGGGTCGCGCACCGTGCCGGTATCCACCAGGATATTGGCGTTACAGCGCAAGCCTTCGCGGATCAGGGCGTGATGCACGCAACCGGTGGCGAACAGGGCGTGGATCGGCAGCTTGTCCTGGGCGATGTTGCGGTCGGACAGCACCAGGATCACGTTGCCGTCCTTCACCGCCTGCACCGCGCGTTGTGCCAGGGCTTCCAGCGCGCCCTTGAGGTCGCTCTTGGCCGGATCGTAATTCAGTTCCAGCGTGATGCTGCGGTATTCAGGATCGGCGCTGCCGGTGATGCGTGCGAACTTCTCCTGCGACAGCACCGGGACGCTGACTTCCAGGCGATGCGCATGCTGCGGCGTTTCCTTGAAAAGGTTGCGCTCCGAACCGAAACAGGTGTTGAGCGACATCACCACCGCCTCGCGGATCGGGTCGATCGGCGGGTTGGTCACCTGGGCGAACTGCTGGCGCAGGTAATCGTAGGGCGAGCGGATTTTCTGGGACAGCACCGCCATCGGCGTGTCGTCGCCCATTGAGCCGATGGCTTCCTGGCCTTCCTCGGCGAGCACGCGCAACACCTGGTCGCGTTCCTCAAAGGTGACGTTGAACAGTTTCTGGTAGATCAGCGACTGTTCCGCCGCCATCACCGGGAAAGCCTTGTCCTCGTCGATGCCGGTTTCAAGGTGGGTGGAGTTGTCCTTGAGCCACTGGCGGTAAGGCTGGGCGGCTTTCAACTGGGCGTCGATCTCATGGGTCAGCAACAGCTTGCCTTCCTGCAGGTCGACGGCCACCATCTGGCCGGGACCGACGCGGCCCTTCTGCACCACGTCCTCCGGCTTGTAGCCCCACACCCCGATTTCCGAGGCGATGGTAACGTGCCGGTCCTTGGTGACGACGAAGCGCGCCGGGCGCAGGCCGTTGCGGTCGAGCAGGCAGATGCCGTAGCGGCCGTCGGTGAGCACGATGCCGGCGGGGCCGTCCCACGGCTCCATGTGCATCGAGTTGTATTCGTAGAAGGCGCGCAGGTCGGTGTCCATCTGGTCGCCGACGTTCTGCCAGGCCGGCGGCACCATCAGGCGCAGAGCGCGGAATAGCGGCACGCCGCCCATCACCAGGCCTTCCAGCATGTTGTCCATGCTGTAGGAATCGGAACCGGTGGAAGAGACGATGGGGCGCACGTCGTCCATGTTCGGGATGAAGTCCGAAGAGAAGGTGCGCTCGCGGGCTCGCGACCAGTTGCGGTTGCCCTGCAGGGTGTTGATCTCGCCGTTGTGCGCCAGGTAGCGGAAGGGCTGGGCCAGGCGCCACTGCGGCCAGGTGTTGGTGGAGAAACGCTGATGGAACACCGCCAGCGCCGAGGCGAAACGCTCGTCGTTGAGGTCGGTGTAGAACACCGCCAGGTTTTCCGGCGTCACCAGGCCCTTGTAGCTGATCACGCGCGCCGACAGGGTGGGCAGGTAGAAGGCCTTATCGCCGTCCAACGCCTTTTCGGCGCGGCGACGGGCGATGTAGAGCTTGCGCTCGAACATGTCGCCGTCCAAGCCATCCGGCGCATTGACGAAAAGCTGTTCGATGGCCGGCAGGGAAGCCTTGGCGAATTCGCCGAGCGCGTCCAGATTGACCGGCACCTTGCGCAAGCCGACGAAAATCAGGCCTTGGGCCTCGACTTCGCGCTTCAGCGCGGCGCGTCCGGCTTCCGCCTGCGCCGCTTCGGCGGAGAGGAACACCAATCCGGCGGCATACAGCTTGTTCAGGCTGAAACCCGCCTCGCCCGCTACCGCGCGCAAAAATGCATCCGGCTTCTTGAACAGCAGGCCGCAACCGTCACCGGATTTGCCGTCCGCCGCCACCGCGCCGCGGTGCGTCATGTTCGACAGCGACTGGATCGCGGTCTGCACCAGCCAATGGCTGGGCTTGTCGTCCATATTGGCCATCAGCCCGAAACCGCAACTGTCCTGCTCGAAATCGGGACGGTAAAGGGTGCCGTCCAACCAGCTTTGTCTATCCATTGCCAGACCTGAAAAATTCGGGTGAAAAGAGCGGAATTTTACCCAGAACAGCCTCTTGCGGCAATGGGTTGGCGGATATTGTTCTCCTGCTCCCGCCGATTTGCCGTTCGCTCTGGAAAATTAACCGTTTGTCGGTTTATGCTGGCAATGCCTCCCGGCGTTTCCTACCATTCAACCATACCAAGGAGTCCCGCAATGAAAAAACATGCCGGTTTCACCCTGATCGAACTGATGATCGCCGTGGGGATCATCTCCATACTCGCCGCAATCGCGGTTCCGGCCTACACGGATTACGTCCAGCGCGGCAAGATCGCCGAGGCCACCTCCCAGCTCGCCACCATGGCGGTGAAGCTGGAGCAGTATTTCCAGGACAACCGCACCTACGTCGGCGCCTGCGCCGCCGGCACTACCGCGCCGCTGCCGAGCGGCACCCAGTATTTCACCTATTCGTGCCCGACCCTGACCGCCGCCACCTTCACCGTGCAGGCGGCCGGCGTGGCGGCCAAGGGCATGGGCGGCTTTACCTACACCATCGCGCCCAACAACGCCAAGGCGACCACCGCCGTCCCGACCGGCTGGACGGCCAACGCCAGTTGCTGGGTCACCCGCAAGGACGGAACGTGCTGACGCCAGCCACAGCCCGCCGCCATGGCGGCGCCAGCATGATCGAAATCATGATCGCGCTGGTGATCGTCGCCATCCTGGTATCCATGGCCGCGCCCGGCTTCATGATCTGGATCCAGAATACGCAGATCCGCACCGCCGCGGAGGCCGTGCTGAACGGGCTGCAAATGACCCGCGCCGAGGCGGTGCGGCGCAACGAGCAAGTTACCTTCTCCCTGGTCGGCTTCGACTGGAACATCACCGATTCAACCGGCGCCGTCATCGAATCGCGCTTGAGCGAGGAAGGATCGCGCAATGCGGTAATCACCGTGACCGGCGCCCTGCCGCTGACTTTCAATGGGCTGGGGCGGCCGCTCGGCGGCACCGCCGCCATCGGCGGCGACAACGACGCCGTCCAGATTCGCGTTTCCAACCCCAGCGGCGGCACTTGCCAGGACAGCGGCGGCGAAATGCGCTGCCTCGAAGTCCGCGTCACCCTGAGCGGCCAGGTGCGCATGTGCGACCCGAAATTGCCCGACACCGATCCGCAAGGCTGTTAGCGAGAAACATGATGAAACGTCTCCATTCATCCGCCCCCGCCCGACAATCCGGCTCTATGCTGCTGGAAGCGCTGATCGCCATTCTGATTTTCTCGATGGGCATTCTCGCCATCGTCGGCATGCAGGCCGCCTCGATCAAGCAGGTGAGCGACGCCAAGTTCCGCACCGACGCCAACATGCTGGCCAACCAACTGATCGGGCAAATGTGGGTCAGCGACCGCACCGCCGCCACCCTGCAAGCCAATTTCGCCACCGGCGGCGCCGGCTACCAGGCCTGGCTGGGCGACGCCAGCACCCCCGGAACCGTGCTGGAAACGCTGCCGGGAGTCGCCGCCAACCCGCCGACGGTGGCGGTGGTCGCGGTGCCCGGCAGCAATCCGCCGACCACCACCAGCAGCCAGGTCACCATCCGGGTGTTCTGGCAGCAGCCGGGTGAAACGGCGCCCCACAGCCACATCGCCATCGCCCAGATCAAATGACCGAGGAGGCCGAATTGTCCGCTCTGCCACGCCATCCAGCCCGCTCCGCCGGCTTCAGCCTGATCGAAATCCTGGTCGGGGTGGGTATCGGCATGATCGGCATACTCGTCATCATGCAGGTGTTCCTGCTTTCCGAGGGGCAGCGGCGCACCACCAGCACCGGCGGCGACGCCCAGACCACCGGGGCGATCGCCCTCTATACCCTGGAGCGCGACATTCGCCAGGGCGGCTATGGGCTGGCCTCGCTGGGGCTGCTTGGCTGCACCGTCACCCTCCCCAACGGCGCTGCCGTGGCGGCGGCGCCGGCGGCCATCAACCCGGCGGGCATCCCCGCCGGCGATGCCAACACCGACGTGATCGCGGTGTTCTACGGCAACGCCAACGCCGCCATCGAAGGCGATTTCATCGTCCAGCAGCCGGCCGCCGCCACCTATACGGTACGCACGCCGAGCAATTTCACCTCCGGCGATTTCGTCATCGCCGCGCCGGCGCCGCGCCCCAATCCCTGCAACCTGACCCTGGCGCAGATCGTCGCCCCGCCGGGCGCTTCCACCGTCACCGTCAACACCGGCCAGGCCGGCGCCGCCAACGGCACCCTGTACGATCTCGGGCAGCAACCGCGGGTATTGGTATATGCCGTGCGCGGCGGCAGCCTGACGGTCTGCGACTTTACCCAAAATGATTGCACCGGCGGCGCCGGCGACAGCACCATCTGGTCGCCGGTCGCCGAGGGCGTCGTCAGCCTGCGCGCCGAATACGGCCGCGACACCAGCGGGCCGCCGATGGACGGCATCGCCGACCTCTACGACCAGACCACGCCCACCACCGCCTGCGGCTGGGTGCGCGCCTCGGCATTGCGCATCGCGCTGGTGGCGCGTAGCGGCCAGTACGACAAGAACGACGTCACCGCCGCCGCACCGGCCTGGGCCGGCAGCGCAACCACTCCGATCGACCTGTCGGGAAACGGCGACTGGCAGCACTACCGCTACAAGACTTTCCAGACCGTGGTGCCGCTGCGCAACATCGCATGGATGGGAGTACAGTCAGGATGTTAACCACCTCTTCTCATTACCGGATACCGGAATCCGCCAGGCGGCAGCGCGGCATCGTGCTGTTCATTACCCTGATCGTGCTGGTGGCGATGACCTTGGCCGGCATCGCCATGGTGCGCTCGGTCGCCACCACCACCATCATCGCCGGCAATCTGGCCTTCCAGCAGGGCGCCACCCATGCCGGCGACACCGGCATCGAAACAGCCATCGGCTGGCTGGAGCAGAACAAAACCGGCACCACCCTGCACGGCAACGGGGCGGGCTACGTCGCCGCGCGCCAGGACCCCACCGCCGGGCAAAGCTGGAATGATTTCTGGGCAACGCAGCTAAGCGGGCAGGCGGTCAGCCTGCCCCAGGACGCCGCGGGGAACACCGCCTCCTATATCATCCACCGCTTGTGCCAGACCGCCGGCGCGCCGACCGCGGTCGGCGTCAACTGCGCCACCTCGCCCTCGTCCACCGCCACCGGCGGCAGCAAGGGCGCCGGCGCGATCCAGTTGCAATACAGCAGCCAGGTCTATTACCGCATCACCTCGCGCGTCGCCGGACCGAGAAACACCGTGAGCTACGTGCAGGCGATCGTCGCCCTGTAAGCCCAGGAGAACCGCCATGAAACCCACTATCTTCCGCAGCCTGGCCCAACGGCTCCGCCTCCTCGCCATTGCCATCCTCTGCGCGGCATCGGCCGGCGCCCAGGCGGCGAGCACCGACATCGCCACCTCGCCGCTGGTAACCTCCTCGACCACGGCGGTGCTGCCCAACCTGGTGTTCGTGCTCGACGATTCCGGCAGCATGGACTGGGATTACCTGCCGGACTGGGCCAACGACAATTACTGCAAGGGCACCAGCGGCAGCTTCAACCGCCCCTGCTGCCGCGACGGCAGCGACAGCGGCAGCAGCTCCTCGTGCTGGACCAGCGCCGCGCCGTTCACCCGGCGCGGGCATCCGCCGTATATGAACAGCGATTTCAACATGGTGTACTACAACCCGGAAATCACTTACACCCCGCCGCTGAACGCCGACGGCAGCAGCAAGAACAGCATGACCTCGGCCAACACCTCGGGCTGGACATCGGTGAAAATCGACGCCTACAACGTCCAGAACACCAACTCCATCAACCTGCTGACGCAGTTTCCCGACACTGAATGGTGCACCAGCGGCGCTTACACCAATTGCCTGCGCAACGACAATTACATCCTGCCCGGCACGGTGGGCGGCAACACCTACGCCACCTACCGCAGCACCACCGCTTCCGGCACCGGACAGGCCGCCAACGGCACCTTCGCCGCCCCGACCGTTTCGGCGACGCGCTCCTGGGGGCCGCATTATTACGCCATCATCCCCGGCGAATACTGCACCGCGCCCAACCTGCGCACCTGCACCGCCTCCAGCGCGCCGGTCGCCAACTACATCTACCCGGCCAAGGTGCGCTGGTGCAACAGTTCCGCCCTCACCACCTGCCAGGCGATCAAGACTCCCACCTACCAGTACATCCGTTATCCGGGAGTAGCCATCGGCGGCACCAGCGGCACCTCCGCCACCGCCACCATCACCATCGGCGGCTCGGGCAATACTTCAATCACCCAGGTCACGGTCAATGGCATCAACCTGCTGTCCAGCCCCACCAGCGGCTCGACCAACAGCAGCACGGTGGCCTCCCGGCTGCGCGACGAAATCAACGCCACCAGCGGCGCCGGCACCTGCAACACCAGCACCACCGTGTTTTGCGCTACCCGCAGCGGCAGCATGGTAACCATTTACGCTCCCGTCTCGATGGGCGCCATCACCTTTACCCCGGTGGTAACCAAGTCTGGATCCAAGAGCGCTACGCCCACCGCCTTCAGCGGCGGCGTCGATCCGGTCGCCGCCACTTTCGTGCCGGGCTCCTTCCAGCGCATCGACATCGTCCCCAGCGTCAACAGCTATCCCTATCCCGGCGCCGCCGCCAAGGCCGCGACCCGCACCGACTGCGCCGCCGCCACCTGCACCTACAATGAGGAAATGACCAACTTCGCCAACTGGTGGACGTATTACCACAGCCGCATGCAGATGATGAAAAGCTCGGCCAGCATTGCTTTCTCGCCGATCGACAACCGTTACCGGGTAGGCATTTTCACCATCAATACCAGCAGCACCAGCACCGGCAGCAATTTCCTCGACATCGGCACTTTCGATTCGACCCAGAAAAGCGCCTGGTACACCAAGCTGTTCGCCGCCAACCCGAGCGGCAGCACGCCGCTGCGCGCGGCCTTGTCCAAGGCCGGACGGATCTTCGCCGGACGTCTCGGCACGGATCCGGTGCAGTATTCCTGCCAGCAGAATTTCACCATCCTCTCCACCGACGGCTACTGGAACAGCTCTTCCGGCTACCGGGAAGACGGCAGCACCGCCATCGGCAACCAGGACGGCAGCGCCGCCCGCCCGATGCTGGACGGCAACAACACCAGCGACACCCTGGCCGACGTGGCGTATTACTACTACATGACCGATCTGCGCCCGGCCGGTTCGATCGGCGCGCTGGGCGACGACGTGTCGCAGAACATCGTGCCGGTCAACGGCAAGGACACCGCCTCGCACCAACACATGACCACCTTCACCCTGGGGCTGGGCATCAGCGGCTACATGGATTTTTCCCCGACTTACGAAATCGACGGCAGCGGCGATTATTTCGACGTGCGCAACGGCACCGCCGCCGGCCCCGGGGTATGCACCTGGCAATCGAGCGGCGCCTGCAACTGGCCGGCGCCCGCCGACAGCTCACAGGCCAACATCGACGACCTGTGGCATGCCGCGGTGAACGGGCGCGGCACCTATTTCGCCGCCACCAACCCCACCACACTGGCCACCGGCCTTTCCGCGGCGCTGGCCGGGGTGAGCGCGCGCACCGGCGCCTCGGCGGCGGCCACCACCAGCAACCCCAACGTCACCTCCGGCGACAATTTCGTCTTCAGCTCGACCTTCACCACCGTCGACTGGGCCGGCGAACTGGTGCGCCAGCAACTCGATCTCAATACCGGCCAGATATTGCCGGCGATAGACTGGGCGGCGCAAGCATTGCTCGACGGCCGCGTCTCCTCCGCCAGCGACACGCGCGCCATCTATACTTACGACCCAGCCGGCGCCAACAAACTGAAAGCCTTCCTGTGGGGCAACCTGACGGCCGCCGAGCAAGCCTATTTCGGTTCGGCCAACGTCGCCACCCTCAGCCAGGGACTGAGCGGCGCCAACCTGACCAACGCCTCGGGGCAAAACCTGGTGAATTTCATCCGCGGCCAGCGCGGCAACGAAGGGCAGCCCGGCGACCCCAGCAAGTATTACCGCACCCGCGCCCATGTACTCGGCGACATCGTTTCCGCCGAGGCGGTCTACGTCAAGGCGCCGATGTACAACTACACCGACAGCGGCTACGACACCTTCAAGACCAACAACGCCGCGCGCCAGGGAATGGTCTACGTCGCCGCCAACGACGGCATGCTGCATGCCTTCAACGCCGACACCGGCCAGGAAGAGTGGGCATACGTTCCTTCACTGGTCATGTCCAATCTTTATAAGCTGGCCGATAGCGGCTACGCTACCCGCCACCAGTTTTTCGTCGATGGCACCCCGACGGTGGGCGACGTTTACATCGGCGGCGCCTGGAAAACCATCCTGGTCGGCGGGCTGAACGCCGGCGGACGCGGCTTTTACGCGCTGGACATCACCAACCCGTCCAGCCCCAAGGGGCTATGGGAATTCACCCATGACACCAGCGCCGGAACCGGGTATGTCACGGACGCCAACCTCGGCTACTCTTTCGGCAATCCGGTCATCACCAAGCTGAAAAACGGCGCCTGGACGGTGATGGTCACCTCGGGCTACAACAACGTCAGCCCCGGCGACGGCAAGGGCTACCTGTTCGTGCTGAATGCCGCCAACGGCGCCAAGATCACGCCCCCCGCCACGCCGATCACCACCAATACCGGCAGCACCGGAACCATCTCCGGGCTGTGCGCGACCGCGCCCTGCCCGAGCGGCTTGTCGCGCATCGCCGCCTGGACGGAGGACGGCATGACCGACAATACCGCGACCCGGGTTTACGGCGGCGACCTGTTCGGCAACCTGTGGCGATTCGATGTCAACGGCGATGTCGGCGCCAGCGGCTACGATGCGCAGCAGATCGCCTATTTCCGCAGCAGCGGCGGGGCGATCCAGCCGATCACGGCAAAACCGGAATTGGGCGATGTCAACGGCACGTCCGTAGTCTTCGTCGGCACCGGACGGATGCTCGGCGCCACCGACATGAGCGACACCAGCCAGCAAACCTTCTATGCCGTCAAGGATAGCCTGGGCGCCTCCAGTATCGGCAACGCCCGCAGCCAGGCGGGCATGATAAAACAGACCTTGACCGATTTCACCGACAGCAACGGCGCGGCGGCGCGCAAGACCACCGCCTATGCGGTCAACTTCGCCAGCGATGTCGGCTGGTACATCGACCTGCCGGACAGCGGCGAGCGCAGCTATACCGATCCGGCGCTGGCGCTGGGCACCCTGGTGTTCACCGCCAACGTGCCCAACTCCAGCGCCTGCACGGTCGGCGGCTACAGTTGGATCTATTACCTGGATTACCGCTCCGGTTCCTCCGTCAGCAGTTCGGCCGAAGAAGTCGCCGGCCGCCGCCTCGGCAATGCCCTCGCCACCCGCCCGGTGGTGGTCAAGCTGCCGAACAACTCGATCGTCTCGCTGACCCGCTTGTCGGACAGCACCACGGTCACCACCAACATCCCGGTGGGCAGCAGCAACACGGCAACCCGGCGGGTGTCGTGGCGGGAACTGGTCAACGATGAATAAACAGGAAAAAACAGTCCGGCCACTGATGAACACGGATGGCCACGGATTATTGATGGCTTGTAAGACGCACACCATGGACTCTACGGGGATCGGCAAAGGTTTGACAACCTGGCGTCTTAATCAGTGTTAATCCGTGTTTATCTGTGGCTGACTGGGTTTTTTAGCATAAAGGAACATGCCTATGAACAATATTCAGGATGTTGCCTTGCATCCCACGCTCCCTCATCCCCGTCCCTTCTCCTTTATGCCCTTTAGGGTGCGCCTGAAAATTATTCATAGGCATATAAAGGAATCAAAGAGGCGGGGAAAAGGGACGGCTCCGTCCCTTTCGTCAGCCGGCTACACGTCTTCGACGTCGAACAGCCGCCGGTATTCGCGGTTGGCGTAGCGGTCGGTCATGCCGGCGAGGTAATCGGCGATGGCGCGCGGCTTGTCTTCCTCGGCCTTTTCCTGATATTGCGGCGGCAGCAGGCGCGTATCGGCCATGAAGGCATTGAACAGTTGCCGCAGGATGTGGCGCGCCTTGTAGGTAGTGCGCATTACCCGGTAATGGCGATAGAGCTGGCGCTTCAGGAAAGCCTTGAGTTCCTGCTGTTCGGCGCGCACCTCGGGACTGAACGAAATCAGCGCGCCGGCCAGGCGCACTTCGTCGATGGATTGCGGGGCGGCGGCGCGGATGTTCTGGCCGCTTTGCTCGACCAGGTCGATGACCAGGGTGTTAATCATGCGGCGCACGGTTTCGTGGATCAGGCGCCGCCCCGCCAAGCCAGGATACTTGCCGCGCGCCATGTCGAGATGGCGGGCGAACACCCCGACCTCCGCCAACTGCTCGAAGGTAATCAGGCCGGAACGCAAGCCGTCGTCGACATCGTGGTTGTTGTAGGCGATTTCGTCGGCCAGGTTGGTGACCTGCGCTTCCAGCGTAGGCTGCCCGCCGTCGAGGAAACGCTTGCCCAGTTCGCCCATTTTTTCCGCATGGTGCGGCGAACAGTGCTTGAGGATGCCCTCGCGGCTCTCGTAAGTCAGATTCAATCCATCGAATTCGGCATAGCGCTCTTCCAGCACATCCACCACGCGCAGCGATTGCAGGTTGTGCTCGAAACCGCCATGCTCCTTCATGCAGGCATTCAACTCGTCCTGGCCGGCGTGGCCGAACGGAGTATGTCCCAGATCATGCGCCAGGGCGATGGCCTCCACCAGTTCCTGGTTGAGGCGCAGATTGCAGGCGATGGCGCGTCCGATCTGGGCGACTTCGATGCTGTGGGTCAGGCGGGTGCGGAACAGGTCGCCTTCGTGGTTGACGAATACCTGGGTCTTGTATTCCAGGC
>CAZDIJ010000079.1:0-13168 GCA_964505475.1 uncultured Sulfuricella sp.
GGCTACCCTCTTAAACTCGACTCAATATTGTCTTGACTGAGGGGTCCACTATAATATAGTCCAAATAATCTCATTATTTTCACCATTTATTAAGAATTTGCGGAGCGATCATGTACAGCCACAACTTTGAGAAATCGTGAATTAAGCAGCGACGGGCAATTTTGTTGGGCGAATCAGACTCTCGGCGGGAATGCCGAATTTCTCATGAAGACGCCAGATCATGTTGAGCGTCAAAGGACGCTTACGACCGAGTATTTCATAAACACGGTTTAGTCTGCCAATGGCTGGAACCAGATCCTTCGGGGTCAGTCCTGCCTGCTCCATGCGGAATTTGATGGCTTCCACGGGGTCAGGAAGATCAATCTGGAAATGCTTGGCTTCGTATGCTTCAACCAGCGTCAGCAATACCTCGAAGCGATCCCCATCCGGTGTGCCGGGTTCCGGTTCGTTGTCAAAATATGCCGAAACTTCACGCAACGCGGCCTTGTAGTCGGCTTCAGAATGAATCGGACGGATTTCCATGTTAGTGCTCCATTTCAATGGTTTCGGCATCAATTGCGTCGTACTCGCTATGTTTGCCGACGAATTTTACATAGACAGCCTGATAGCGATACGCCACCGAGACTACCAGGCGATAGTCATTGCCCTTGATATTGAAGACCACCCGGCGGTTCTTAAGGATGCTGGCGTTGCGGTACTGTTCCTTGATATCCGAAGGCTGGCTCCAGGTCGCTTTCTTTATCTCGTCAACCCACGATTTTAAGGGCTGTTCGGCCTCAGGATTATTCTCCCAAAAGATTCGCAGGTAGCTGACAGCAATAATTCGCATTTGACAAGTATAGTCCCATTATGGGATATGGCAATTAAATGTTACCTTGCGGCAAGGCTTGCTATCCCAATTTACGCACAAGATCTTTAGCCTTGAGGTGTGTATATCGCTTCAGCATTTGCAGGGTCTTGTGGCCTGTAATGGTGGCTACTTCCATCATGTCCAATGTGCCTTTCTCAAAAAGACGGCTGGTGGCTTCGTGGCGGAGGTCATGGATACGCGCATCTTCGACGCCGGCACGCTCACAGGCGCGCGAAAACGCTCTCGTGATCGCGTCAGGGGTCATTCTGAATACCTTTCCATCAATTTGTCGTGGCAATGCGCTCATGGCGGTTATGGCGCGACTGGAAAGCGGTATGGAACGATCATCTCCATTTTTTGTGTCGAGTAGATGTGCCACGCGGGCTTTGAGGTCGATATTTTCCCAGCGTAGCTTGGCCAGTTCACCACGTCGCATGGCGGTTTCAGTGAGCAAACAGATGATGGCTGGAAGTTCGTGGCTACCAGTGGCGGCGATAATTTTGTCCAGCTCCACATCCGTCAGGCGCCTGTCGCGGGCGTTTTTGATGCGTGGCTTGCTGATCATCTCGACAGGGTTTGACAGGGACTCCATCCCCCATTCCTTCCTGGCGATGTTGAACACATTGGAGAGTAGAGCGAGTTCGTTAACAACAGTTTTTGGCGCGTAATCTTTCAGGTGTTCGTCGCGTAAGGCTGCCATATCGGCACCTCGGATCGTCGACATATAGCGAGCAGCCAAGGGGTCAGCCAGAAGTTTCTTGATAATTGATTTCTCCTTTGAGGCGCCTTTCTTGGAAGGAGTTACCTCGCGCTCATATCGCTCCAGAACTTCCCGTAGCGTGGTTCTCTCGGCTTCAGCTCGGGAAATGAATGCTCCCTTGTCCATTTCCCTTTCAATCTCACGTGCCCATGCTTCTGCTGAGGCTTTTGTTTCGAAGGTTTTTGTTTGGCTAGGGTACCCTTTCCGACGTATTTGGGCGTGCCACTGGTATTCACCTTTTTTTCGGATTGTCGCCATATCAATTTAAACCTTTACTGTGCCAAAATTGTGCCAGCAATTATAAAAGCACGTCTAACAGCTTGCAAATATTGATGGAGATTTCAGGCTCATAACCCGAAGGTCGTAGGTTCAAATCCTACCCCCGCAACCAGTTAAAAAGCCCCCGGATTTCTCCGGGGGCTTTTGTTTTTCCAGTCTAAATTTCGATTTCTTCCCCCTCGCGCGCCAAGCGTATCTCCAGGCCTCCGGGTTGCTGAGGATGCCGCGCCAGTACCTGTTCAAATTCGCGTTCCAGGATGTCGTCATGGCGGGTGGGTTCGTGGTGGGTGCAGTAGACGATCCGGGCGCCGGCTTTTCTGGCCATGGCGATACTGGAATCGAAGGTGCCATGTCCCCAGCCTTTTTTCGCCGGGTATTCCTCCGCCGTATAGGAAGAATCGGCAATCAGCACGTCCACGCCGCGCATTGCTTCGATGATGGATCGTTCCTTGTCGTCGATCAGCGACTGGTATTCCTCGTAACTTTCGTCGCCGGGGGCATAGATGTTGTAATGGGGTTCGTGGTCGCCGGTGAAAAACACCGATTTACCGTTGCAGTCGACGCGGTAACCGAAATTGATGACGGGATGGTTGAGCAACGTCGGGATGACCGTGGCCGAGCCGATTTGGACGCTTTGTTCCGGCATCAGGGTTTCATATTCGATCTTGGCCTTCATCTCGGCTTCGCGCACCGGAAAATAGCTGTATTGCAATTGCACTTCCATGATCTGCTCGATGCCCCGCCCGGAAATGGGATCGAAGGCGCCATGCAGGCGCAGGCTATTGCCGGGGACGAAAATCGGGATGAAGAAGGGCAGGCCGTGGATATGATCCCAATGCGTATGGGTGATGAAGACGTTGGCGGCGACCGGCATTTCACCGAGCAATGTTTGCGACAGGGCGAAGATGCCGGTGCCGGCGTCGAGCACGATCAATTGATTGTCGTCGGTACGGATTTCGATGCAGGTAGTGTTGCCGCCGTACTTGACGGTGTGGGGTCCGGGGGAGGGAATCGAACCCCTGACGCCCCAGAATCGGATTTTCATGCGCCGCTCTCCATCTGGGAAAACACCTGGGCTTCTTCGGCGATTTTCGAGAGGTCGCCAAGCGTGGCGGCAATGTCGTCGATATCGCCGCCAAAACAATCCCGCACCGCCGGAGGAAGGGGTTCGATGCAGGGGTTGCCGCTGTTGCCGAAAGCCATTTTCTTGCTGATCTGGTTGGCTGCATAGATGCTAGCCCACATGCCGCCTTCGCCTTCGTCGGAGTGATGGTTGCGAATGCAGTCAATCAGTGCTTGGGGAAATTGCCATTTTTCCGCCAGCATCGAGCCGACGACGCTATGATCGACGCCGATTATCTGTTGTTCCGCCACGTGCAGGGAAAGGGTTTCGTGGGAACTTTTCAGCATGGCCTGGCTGAAATCATTGGACAGGAATTGGGCGAAGACCACCTTGCCGAAATCGTGCAGCAGGCCGGCGATGTAACAGTCCATCGGATCGGTGCCCGGCAGCTTGGCGCCCAGCAGCTTGGCGATGCCGGCGGTGGTGAGGGAATGCAGCAAATATTGCTGGATGTCGAAACCGGCGATGTTTTGCTTGGGCAGGATGCCGACCGAGGCGATGCTGAGCGCCAGGTTCTTGATGGTATTGAAGCCGAGATACACCACCGAGTGGTTTACCGAGGTGATTTTGTTGGGCAGGCTGTAATAGGCGGAATTGAGAACCCGGAGGATCTTGACCGTCATCACCGGGTCTTTTTCGATCACCTGCACCAGTTGCTTCGGCTCGCAATCCAGGTTCCGCGTGAGTTCCAGGATTTTTTGCACGCTCTTGGGAAAGGCGGGCATTCTTTCCACGGCCAGGGTGAGTTTTTTGGCCAGTTCCGGCGAGAGTGGGTTCATTCCTCGAAATAAACTGATTTATGCCAACTGCAAGTATATGCGATATGGCGCGCCAGGCAACAAAAAAGCCGGTTTGAACCGGCTTTTTGGCGAGACGCGGTTCAGCCTAGCGCTTTCCCGATACGCCGGAGCGCTTCATTCAGATTTTCCATCGAAGTGGCGAAAGACAGGCGGATATAACCTTCCATGCCGAATGCCGACCCCGGCACCACGGCCACTCCCGCTTCCATCAGGAAAGTGCTTAAACCGATGTCGCTGGCTTTCTGGATGACGCCGCTGCCGTGCAGCGCCTTGATGGCCGCGCGCACGTCGGCGAAGGCATAGAAGGCGCCGCCGGCCGGCAGGCAGGTAACGCCGGGCATCTGGTTGAGCGCTTCCACCACGAACCGGTGGCGCTCGCGGAAGGCCGTCAGCATCGGCTGGATGCAGCTCTGATCGCCGCTAAGCGCCGCTTCCGCCGCGACCTGGGAAATCGAGGTGGGATTGGAAGTGCTTTGGGATTGCACGTTGGTCATCGCCTGGATAATGGGGGAAGGGCCGGCCGCATAGCCGATGCGCCAGCCGGTCATGGCGTATGCCTTGGAAACGCCGTTCAGGACGATGGTGCGGGTGTACAGATCGGGGCAGGCGTTGAGAATGTTCACGAAGCGCTGTTCGCTGAGCATGATGTGCTCATACATGTCGTCGCTGGCGATCAGCACTTGGGGATGCGCGCGCAGCACCTCGCCGAGCGCCGCGAGTTCCTCGAAGCTGTACACCGCACCGGTCGGATTGCTGGGGCTGTTCAGCACCACCATCCGGGTCTTGCGGGTAATGGCGGCTTCCAACTGTTGCGGCGTGATCTTGAAGCCCTGTTCGATGCCCGCATGGACGATCACCGGCTTGCCATCCGCCAGAAGCACGATGTCGGGGTAGGAAACCCAATAGGGGGCGGGAATGACGACTTCGTCGCCGGGATTGATGAACGCTTGGACCAGATTGAAAAAACTCTGCTTGCCGCCGCATGAAACGATGATTTGTTTTTGGCTGTAATCCAGTCCGTTGTCGCGCTTGAATTTCCTGATGATGGCCTCTTTCAGGCCGGGCGTGCCGTCTACCGCGGTATATTTGGTGAAGCCGCCGTTGATGGCCATGACGGCGGCGTCCTTGATGTGCTGGGGGGTATCGAAATCCGGCTCGCCGGCGCCGAGACCGATAATGTCTTTTCCTTCGGATTTCAACTGTGCCGCCAGAGCGGTAACTGCCAGGGTGGGGGAAGGTTTGATGGCTTGAACGCGGCGTGATAGTTCCAACTGTGGATCCTCGGTATGGGGCGCGGCGGGGGTGCCGCGCGTGCTAAAATTCGAAAATTTGGACATGGCCGATTTTACCCGTGATCGTCACTTTTCCCAATAGCCCTTATCGGTTGCATCAGCCGTTCGAGCCTGCCGGCGACCAGCCGGACGCCATTGCCAAACTGGTGGAAGGGGTGAACGACGGACTGGCCTTCCAGACCCTGCTCGGCGTGACCGGCTCAGGCAAGACCTATACCATGGCCAACGTCATCGCCCGGCTCGGGCGGCCGGCTATCGTGATGGCGCCCAACAAGACCCTGGCGGCGCAGTTGTACGCGGAAATGCGCGAATTCTTCCCGGAAAACGCGGTCGAGTATTTCGTTTCCTATTATGATTACTACCAGCCCGAAGCCTATGTGCCGTCGCGCGATTTGTTCATCGAAAAGGATTCCAGCATCAACGAGCACATCGAGCAGATGCGCTTGTCCGCCACCAAGGCGCTGCTGGAGCGCGAAGACAGCATCATTATCGCCTCGGTATCGTGCATCTACGGTATCGGCGATCCGGTCGATTACCACGGCATGATTTTGCACCTGCACCAGGGCGAAAAGCTGGCGCAGCGCGACGCCATCAAGCGCCTCACGGAAATGCAGTACGAGCGCAACGAAATCGAATTCACCCGCGGCACCTTCCGCGTGCGCGGCGATGTACTCGACATCTTCCCGGCGGAAAGCGCCGAGACGGCGGTGCGGGTTTCCCTGTTCGACGACGAGGTGGAAAACATTGCGCTGTTCGACCCGCTCACCGGCCACATCCAGCGCAAGGTGCCGCGCTTTACCGTCTATCCTTCCAGTCATTACGTGACCCCGCGCGAAACCACGCTGCGCGCCGTCGAGGCGATCAAGCTCGAACTGCGCGATCGCCTGGAGTATTTTTACGCCAACCACAAGCTGGTGGAAGCGCAGCGCATTGAGCAGCGCACCCGTTTCGACCTGGAAATGCTCAATGAACTGGGCTTTTGCAAGGGCATCGAAAACTATTCGCGCCACCTCTCCGGGCGCAAGCCGGGCGAACCGCCGCCGACGCTGATCGACTATCTGCCGCGCAACGCCCTGATGTTCATCGACGAGAGCCATGTCACCGTGCCGCAGGTCGGCGGCATGTACAAGGGCGACCGGGCGCGCAAGGAGAACCTGGTGGAATACGGCTTCCGCCTGCCCAGCGCGCTCGACAATAGGCCGTTGCGCTTCGATGAGTTCGAGAAGGTCATGCGCCAGACCGTGTTTATTTCCGCCACGCCAGCCGAATACGAGCGAACGCATCAGGGGCAGGTGGTGGAGCAGGTAGTACGCCCCACCGGCCTGGTCGATCCGATATTGCAGGTGCGCCCGGCGACCACCCAGGTGGACGACCTGCTCTCCGAAATCAACCTGCGGATCGGCGTAGGCGAACGGGTGCTGGTGACCACGCTGACCAAGCGCATGTCCGAGGATTTGACCGATTATCTCGGCGACCACGGCATCAAGGTGCGTTACCTGCATTCCGACATCGACACGGTGGAGCGGGTGGAAATCATCCGCGACCTGCGCCTCGGGGTTTTCGACGTGCTGGTGGGCATCAATTTGCTGCGCGAGGGACTGGATATACCGGAAGTCTCCCTGGTCGCGATCCTCGATGCCGACAAGGAAGGCTTTCTGCGCTCCGAGCGCTCGCTGATCCAGACCATCGGGCGGGCGGCGCGCCACCTCAACGGCACCGCCATCCTCTACGCCGACCGGATCACCGGCTCGATGCAGCGCGCCATCGACGAAACCGAACGACGGCGAGCCAAGCAGTTGGCGTACAACATGGAACATGACATTACCCCCAAAGGCGTGTCGAAACGCATCAAGGACATCATCGACGGCGTGTACGACATCGAAACCGCCCAGCGCGAATTGAAGGCCGCGCAGGAAATGGCGTCCTACCGGCACTTGGACGAGAAAAAGCTCACCAAGGAAATCAAGCAACTGGAAAAGGAAATGCTGGCTTGTGCGAAAAATCTCGAATTCGAGCGCGCCGCGCAGTTGCGCGACAAACTCAAGGAATTAAAACATTTGCTGTTCGGTGTGGGAGAACATGATGACAACTAAAGTATTGTTCGTGTGCATGGGGAACATCTGCCGTTCCCCGACCGCGGAGGGGATATTCCGCCACCTGGTGCGCGAGGCAGCCCTGGAGCAGCAGATATTGATTGATTCCGCCGGGACGCACGATTATCACATCGACAAACCGCCCGACCACCGCGCCCAGGCGGCGGCGTTGCAACGCGGCTACGATTTGTCCGCTTTGCGCGGGCGCCAGGTTTGCCGGGACGATTTCGACGAGTTCGACTACATCCTGGCGATGGATGCCGAGAATCTCGCCAATCTGAACCGCATCAAGCCACCGCAGCACCGGGCGCAGGTCGGTTTGTTCCTGGAGCACAGCCGGCGCTTCAGCGAACGGGAAGTGCCAGACCCCTATTACGGAGGGACGCAGGGATTCGAGCGGGTGCTCGACATGGTGGAGGACGCGGCGGCGGGGTTGCTGGAGCGTATCCTGCGGGACAGGGAACAGCGGAAATAAAATAAGGGGCTTTTCAGCCCCTTATTTTTTCTTACTCGCCCCTGCGGGTTTCGATCATCACCAGCGGCGCGCTTTCCTCCACTACGGGAGGCGGAGGCGCGCGGCGCTGTCTTGGCGGGCGCGGCTGAGCTTCTTGCGGCTCGGGCTGGGCTTCTTCGGCAGGCTTGACCTTGTCCGGGCTGGTTTCGATCATCACCAGTTCGCCCAACTCCGGCGCGCTTTCTTCCGGGGCGGCGGGTATCTTCCGACGGCGCGGCGCCTTGGGACGCGCTTCCTCGACAATTTCCGGCACAGACGCCGGCGCCGCTTCGGCTGCGCTGGTTTCTACCGCTTCCAGGGCGGGCTGAGGAACCGCCGGTTTTTCTTCCCGTTGAACCGGAGCAGGCGCAGATGCAGCAACGGGAACTGGTGCGGGTTCAGCCTGAGGCGGCGCGGCGGCTGCTGAAACCGGCTCTACGACAGGAGCCGGCGCTGCGGCGACAATTGTGGGCGCTTGAGCCTCGGCGGCCGGTGCGCCGACTTCCGCTGCGGTTTCCGCAGCTTGCGGCTTGCCGCCTTCGCGGTCGCCGCGCTCGCGGCGTCCGCCGCGCCGGCCGCGCCGGCTGCGGGATTCTCCTGCGGGCTTCTCGGCGGTGGCGGGTGCCGCGCCTTCGCGTCCGCTTTCCAGTGCCGGGGCAGGTTCCTTTTTGACGGGGACAGCGCGCGGTTTCGGCGCTTCCTTATCCTCGCCGCGTCCGCCGCGGCGTTCCTCGGTTTTCGAGGCATCACGTTCGCGGCGGCTGGAATCGCGCTCGCCGCGCTCACGGCGCGGCTGGCGGCGCTCGGATTGCGCTTCGCGGCCGCTCCCTCTGGGCTTGGCGGTCTTTTCCTCTTCTTCCTTGGTGTCCGCGCCAAAGCCGAACCACTGCTTGACCTTGCTCAGCCAACCTTCGGTCTGCACGGTCTGCGCGGCCACGATGGGAGCCGGTTGCGCCGGGGTGATGCCGCGCACCGCGGCAATCTGGCGTTGCGGCTTAGCTTCGCCGCCGCCGGTTTTTTCTTCCACGGTTTCGGGGGGCATTTCCACCATCTGGTAGCTGGCCAGCGTTTCGTCCTCGCCGACTTCATCCTGGCGCAGGCGCTGGATGCTGTAATGCGGCGTTTCCAGGTGGATGTTCGGAATCAGGATGATATCGACCTTGAGGCGCGACTCGATGGTGTGTATTTCGGCGCGTTTTTCGTTGAGCAGGAAGGTGGCGACATCCACCGGCACTTGGGCGCGGATGGCGGCGCTGTTTTCCTTCATGGCCTCTTCCTGGAGGATGCGCAGGATGTGCAGCGCCGAGGATTCCGTGCCACGGATGTGGCCGGTGCCGTGGCAGCGCGGGCAGGGGATGTGGCTGGTTTCGCCCAGGCTGGGCTGCAAGCGCTGGCGCGACAGCTCGAGCAGGCCGAAACGGGAAATTTTACCGGTCTGGACGCGCGCGCGGTCGTATTTCAAGGCGTCGCGCAGGCGGTTTTCGACTTCGCGCTGGTTGCGGCTGCTTTCCATGTCGATGAAGTCGATCACCACCAGGCCGCCCAGGTCGCGCAGGCGCAGTTGGCGGGCGATTTCGTCGGACGCTTCGAGGTTGGTGCGGAAGGCGGTTTCCTCGATGTCGGAGCCGCGCGTGGAGCGCGCCGAGTTGACGTCCACCGAGACCAGCGCCTCGGTATGGTCGATGACGATGGCGCCGCCGGAGGGCAGGCCGACTTCGCGGGCGAAGGCGGTTTCGATCTGATGCTCGATCTGGAAGCGCGAGAACAGCGGCACGTCGTCGCGGTAGAGTTTCACCTTGGCGACGTTTTGCGGCATGACGTGGCTCATGAACTGCACCGCTTGATCGTAAATGATTTCGGTGTCGATCAGGATTTCGCCGATGTCGGGCTGGAAATAATCGCGGATGGCGCGGATCACCAGGCTGCCTTCCTGATAGATGAGGAAGGCGCCGCCCTGCGACTTGGCGGCGATTTCGATGGCGCGCCACAGTTGCATCAGATAGTTGAGGTCCCACTGGAGTTCTTCGTAGGTGCGGCCGATGCCGGCGGTGCGGGCGATGATGCTCATTCCTGGCGGCACGTCGAGCTGCGCCATGATGTCGCGCAGTTCGTTGCGTTCTTCGCCCTCGATGCGGCGCGAGACGCCGCCGCCGCGCGGGTTGTTGGGCATCAGCACGAGGTAGCGGCCGGCCAGGCTGATGAAGGTGGTCAGCGCCGCGCCCTTGTTGCCGCGTTCGTCCTTTTCGACCTGGACGATCAGTTCCTGGCCTTCCTTCAGCACATCCTGGATGCGGGCGCGGGAAATATCCACGCCATCGGCGGCCTGGAAATTGACGCGCGAGACTTCCTTGAAGGGGAGAAAACCGTGGCGATCCGTGCCGTAATCGACGAAAGCCGCTTCCAGACTGGGTTCGATGCGGGTGATGACACCCTTGTAGATATTGCTTTTGCGTTGCTCTTTTCCTGCGGATTCGATGTCGAGATCAACGAGCTTTTGACCATCGACAATCGCAACGCGCAGCTCTTCGGCCTGCGTTGCGTTAAACAGCATGCGTTTCATTTTTTTATGTTCTCCCGCGCTCTCGACACGGGGATGGCAAACCATGATGCGGCATGGCTGGCGTGAAGTCTAAAGGCGGCTCAGATTTGCTTGCCTGTCATAACACCCAGAATAAGTTTGTGCCTTAATGTTTTGATTTGCCTAATTTAAACGCCCCGCTAGCGAGCGGAGCCGAAAATTCATTCAGTGCTTTGAGCGCGTAATTCGTTTATCATCGCTGCTTTGTTTGGTGAGCGAAATTAACCAATCTGTACCTCTGCCCGGCGCGCCCGGCGCGGTGTTCCGCGCTTCCAGATAATGGGTGGCGTATTCAATTCGGCTGGATGAAGCGGCGGAAAAACCGGAATGCTTCACACAGTTTTCAGCAGACCGCTAAGTATAAGCAAAGTGGAAAATATAAGCAAAAAATCTGTAACTTGGCTCACGGTCGATGAGTCTGGCGCAGGGCAGCGCATCGACAATTTTCTCCTTCGCCATCTGAAGGGCGTCCCCAAAAGCCATATTTACCGTATTTTGCGCAGTGGCGAAGTTCGTGTGGACAGCAAGCGGGTCGATGCGACGCACCGCCTGCAAATGGCCGAGGTGCTGCGCATCCCGCCGGTCAGGACCGGCGAGCGCCCCGAGACGGCGCAGGCCGCCATTCCCAATGCGGCGCGCCTGGCCAACCGCATTCTCTACCAGGACGAAGCCTTGATTGTCTTGAACAAGCCGGCGGGAATGGCGGTGCATGGCGGCAGCGGCGTCAGCCGCGGGGTCATCGAGCAATTGCGCCAGGAATTTCCCGACGTCAAGTTTCTCGAACTGGCGCACCGTCTCGACCGCGAAACCTCCGGCGTGCTGCTGGTCGCCAAAAAGCGCGCCGCCTTGGTGGAACTGCACCGCGCCATGCGCGAGGGCGACATGGACAAGCGCTACCTCGTGCTGGTCAAGGGAAAATGGCAAAATGCCCGGCAAAGCGTCAAGCTGCCGCTGCTGAAACACACGGCCATCGACGGCGACCGCCGGGTCAGCGTCGATCCGCAAGGGCAAGCGGCTCATACCATTTTCAATCTGAGGAAATCCTGGAATGAATTCAGTCTGCTCGAGGCGGAATTGAAAACCGGGCGCACCCACCAGATTCGCGTGCATCTGGCGCACTTGGGCTTTCCCATCGCCGGGGACGACAAATACGGCGATTATCCGCTGAATAAGGAATTGCAGAAGCGCGGCTTGAAACGCATGTTTTTGCATGCATATAGCATTACCATACGCCATCCCCTGTCGGGCGAGCCGTTGCGGCTGGAAGCGCCGCTGCCAGAGGAACTGGGGAATTTCTTGAACAAACTGGACGAACATGCCTAAACGCTTTGATTTGCTGGTTTTCGACTGGGACGGAACGCTGATGGATTCCGCCGGGACCATTGTGTCCTCGATACAGAATGCCTGCCGCGACCTTGAATTACCCGTTCCGAGCGATGCCGCGTCGCGCCATGTCATCGGCCTGGGACTGCGGGAGGCCATGGAGGCGCTGGTGCCGGGACTCGATGCCGATGCTTGCCAGCGCCTGGTGGAACGCTACCGCCACTATTATCTCGGACAGGATATGCATATCCCGTTGTTCGAAGGCGTCACCCAGGCGATTGCCGGGATGCGCGACGCCGGCTTTTTGCTGGCGGTTGCCACGGGCAAGAGCCGGCACGGCCTGGATCGCGCCTTGGAACATACCGGCCTGGGGACGTATTTCCACAGCACCCGCTGTGCCGACGAGTGTTTCTCCAAGCCGCATCCCTGCATGATCGAACAGATCATGGACGAACTCGGCGTCGCGCCGGCGCGCACCGTGATGATCGGCGACACCAGCCACGACCTGCAAATGGCCATCAATGCCGGGGTCGATGCCTTGGGGGCGGGTTACGGAGCGCACCCCAAGGCGCATCTCGAAGCGCTTTCGCCGTTGATCTGCACGGACAGCTTTATCGAGATAAACGAATGGATCATAGAAAATGCTTAATATTGGTTGCGTGATTTGGAGGCCTTATGTCGGAACCTGAGAACTGGGAACGAAAAACCCTGGAAAAGCTGGCTTTCTCGGCTTTGCAGGAACAGCGCAGGGCGCGCCAGTGGGGCATCTTGTTCAAGGCGCTGACTTTCGCCTACCTGTTTATCCTGCTGTTTCTATTTGGCGGATGGTTCGGTCACGGCGACGGCCCGGTCGGCGGCAAGCATACGGCATTGATCGAGATGCACGGCGTGATCGCACCGCACGGCGAAGTCAGCGCCGAAAAGGTCATCGGCGGTTTGCAGGACGCCTTCAAGGACAAGAATACCAAGGGCATCATCCTGCGCATCAACAGCCCCGGCGGCAGCCCGGTGCAGTCGGGCTACATCTACGATGAAATCAAGCGCCTGCGCGCCAAGCATCCCGATATCCCGCTGTATGCGGTGGTCGAGGATATTTGTGCTTCCGGCGGCTACTATGTAGCGGCGGCAGCCGACAAAATCTACGTGGACAAGGCCAGCATCGTCGGCTCCATCGGCGTGCTGATGGACAGCTTCGGCTTTACCGGCACCCTGGACAAACTCGGGGTCGAGCGGCGCCTGCTGACGGCAGGGGAGAACAAGGGCTTTCTCGACCCGTTCTCGCCGATGAACGCCAAGCAGAAGGAGTTTGCCCAAGAGATGCTCAAGGATATCCACCAGCAGTTCATCCAGGCGGTGCGCCAGGGGCGCGGCAAGCGCCTCAAGGAAACGCCGGAAATGTTCAGCGGCCTGTTCTGGACCGGGGAGAAAAGCCTGGAAATGGGGTTGTCCGATGCTTATGGCAGTACCGAATACGTTGCCCGCGAAGTGATCAAGGCCGAGGACATCGTCGATTTCACCCTCCAGGAAGGCTTTGCCGAACGCTTCGCCAAGCGCCTCGGAGCCGCGATGATGAGCGC
>CAZDIJ010000080.1:0-13035 GCA_964505475.1 uncultured Sulfuricella sp.
GGCTTTAATATTGGTTTTACAGCGTGCGTGACCCAATTTAACCGGACACTACTGTACTGAAATAGGCTCTAAGAGACATGTTTCTTATTTGAACCACGGGGTACACGGGGAAAAACGGGTAAGCATCCGGTTGAAAGAGATAGAATTTCCCCGTGTTCCCCGTGGTCGGACTGAGTTTTTCAGGTTCATTCCAGCGTGGGAGCAGTTAGGATTAATACGGCCAGGTCCAGCCGTCCGCTTCGGGCTGGTCGACGCCGTGCTCGTAGGCGTAGTGGCGGCATTCGATCTGCTTGTCGCGGAGTTTTTCCTTGACGTGGGCGCCGGCCACGCGCAGTTCGGGAATGCGGTCGATCACGTCGATGGCCAGGGAAAATCGGTCGATTTCGTTCTGGATCGCCAGTTCCAGCGGGGTATTGATGCTGCCCTTTTCCTTATAGCCGCGCACGTGCATGTTGCGATGATTGGCGCGGCGATAGGCGAGGCGGTGGATCAGCCAGGGATAGCCGTGGAAATTGAAGATCACCGGCTTGTCGAGGGTGAACAGGCTGTCGAAATCCCGGTCGGACAGGCCGTGCGGATGCTCGCCAGGGGGCGTCAGCTTGTACAGATCGACGACGTTGACGAAGCGGATCTTCAGTCCGGGGAAGTTCTCGCGCAGCAGCACCACCGCCGCCAGCGCTTCCTTGGTGGGGATGTCGCCGGCGCTGGCCATCACCACGTCGGGTTCGGCGCCCGCGTCGCTGCTCGCCCAATCCCAGATGCCGATACCCTTGGTGCAGTGCTTGATCGCCGCCTCGCGGTCGAGGTATTGCAGGTGCTTCTGCTTGTCGCAGACGATCACATTGATGTAGTCGGTGCTCTTCAGGCAATGATCGGCCACCGTCAGCAGGCAGTTGACGTCGGGCGGCAGGTAGATGCGCGTGACGCTCGGGCTTTTGTTCACCACCACGTCGAGAAAACCGGGATCCTGATGGGTGAAGCCGTTGTGATCCTGGCGCCACACGGTGGAGGTGATAAGCAGGTTGAGCGACGACACCGGGGCGCGCCACGGCACTTCCTTGGACATCGCCAGCCACTTGGCGTGCTGGTTGAACATCGAGTCGATGACGTGGACGAAGGCTTCGTAGGTGGAGAAGAAACCGTGGCGGCCGGTGAGCAGGTAGCCTTCCAGCCAGCCTTCCAGGGTGTGTTCGGAAAGCATCTCCATCACTCGTCCGTCGGGCGACAGCTCGCCGCCGCCGGCATCCTCCGGCAGCATTTCGGCCAGCCAGGTTTTCTTGCTGACCTCATAGAGATCGTCGAGCTTGTTGGAGGAATTCTCGTCCGGGCCGAAGACCCGGAAATTACCCATGTTGTGGCGCATGATGTCGCGCAGCAGCTTGCCGAGCGGGCGGGTATTCTCGGCGGAAATCTTGCCGGGGCCGGGCAACTCGATGGCGTAGTCGCGGTAATCCGGCATGCGCAGCGCCTTGCGCAACTGGCCGCCGTTGGCGTGGGGGTTGGCGCTCATGCGGCGGTTGCCCTGGGGGGCGAGCGCCTTGAGTTCGGGGCGCAGTTTGCCGTTGTCGTCGAACAGTTCCTCGGGATGGTAGCCGCGCAGCCATTCTTCGAGTTGCCTGAGATGCGCCGGGTTGTTTTTCACGTCGCCGATCGGCACCTGATGGGCGCGCCAGAAGCCCTCCACCTTCTTGCCGTCCACTTCCTTCGGCCCGCTCCAGCCTTTCGGGCTGCGCAGCACGATCATCGGCCAGCGCGGGCGGGTCGCCTGGCCGCTGGCGCGGGCTTCGCGCTGGATGCGGTGGATGTCGGCGAGGCACTGTTCCAGCGTCGCCGCCATTTTTTCATGCATCGCCGCCGGCTCGCTGCCCTCGACGAAATACGGCGTCCAGCCGTAGCCTTTGAAGAGGTTTTCCAGTTCCTCGTGGGAAATGCGCGATAGCAAGGTGGGGTTGTTGATCTTGTAGCCGTTGAGATGGAGGATCGGCAGCACCGCGCCGTCGCGGATCGGGTTGAGGAACTTGTTGGAATGCCAGGAGGTCGCCAGCGGCGCGGTTTCCGCCTCGCCGTCGCCGACCATCACCGCCACCAGCAGATCGGGGTTGTCATAGGCCGCGCCGAAGGCGTGGGAAATGCTGTAGCCCAGTTCGCCGCCCTCGTGGATCGACCCCGGCGTTTCCGGGGTGCAATGGCTGCCGATGCCGCCGGGGAAGGAGAATTCCTTGAAGAACTGGCGCAAGCCCTCCTCGTCCTCGCCCTTGTTCGGGTAGATTTCGCTGTAGGTGCCTTCCAGATACACCGGCGCCAGGATGCCGGGCGCGCCGTGGCCTGGGCCGGCGAGGAAGATCGCATCCTGATCGTACTTGCCGATCAGGCGGTTGAGGTGGATGTAGGCGAAGGACAGTCCCGGACTCGCGCCCCAGTGTCCGAGCAGGCGGCTCTTGACGTGCTCGGGCAGGAGCGGCTCCTTGAGCAGCGGGTTGTCGCGCAGATAGATCATTCCGGCGGCCAGGTAGTTGCAGGCGCGCCAGTAGGCGTCCATGGCCAGCAATTCGCTGGAAGACAGGGCGCCGGTGGGAGTAATGGTCATGTCGTTCACGGGATGCTCCTGGATTGAGGATGCGTCCCATGCTATGACGGCGAGGTGACAAAGGAATGACAGGGAGGCGGGGGACGCTGCCAATATCTTGCTATTGGGTAAGTCAGCTTATCCGTGCTCATCGCGTAAGTTCATCAAAATGAATATAAACCTAGAAAAAGCCGTTCAGCCACGGATTATCAATGGCCTGCAAAGCGCACGCCTTACACCCGACGAGTGATCGGTAATCTTTGCCGGCTCCGTCCCTATCGAGGTGTTGAAGCGCTATGAGAAATGGAAAGACATCGCCAGACTTTCGGGGCAGCCCGGATTGTCCGCCATCAAGGGATTTCCGGCATTATGTGGCAGTTGCCAAAACCGTGTAAATACATGGCGCTACGCCGACTTGCCCTTGTGATATCCAAGAAAATCCACAATTCGGCGTTTCACTGCCGCCGGTTCTCTAAGCTCGCACTCCCAAATAATGAGAGTTTCCCACCCAAGCTTATTTAGCGCCGCGAGGTTTGCCGTATCCCGATCCCGATTACCGTTGATCTTTGCAGACCAGTACGCTGCATTCTGCTTGGGTTGCCGCGCACCACGCGGGCAATTGTGTCCATGCCAGAAGCACCCATGCACGAATATGATTTTGTGGCTGCCCGCGAATACAAGATCAGGTTTGCCTGGGAGGTCGGCCCGGTGCAGTCGATAACGATAACCCATACTGAAAACGAGGCGACGAACCAACATTTCCGGGCCAGTATCACGCCCCTTCACCGCTCGCATGATGCGGCTGCGAAGCTCGGGCGTGCCTTCCTTCATGCGCGGTGGAGTGGTGTATCGTCCGATGTTGCTATTTCTACCCCATTTCGCACAAGGCGGGTGCGCCGGACGGTTTCTGCACCCTTGTGGTTTACCTTAAGATAAACAGACGTCAATTCGTCATCTTTGCCGCCAAAAACATCAAACAATGCTTGAAGAAAACCTACATCGTTAAGGTTTTGTGGCGTCGGCGCTGGGTTGTTGCGCACACTCGGCACCGTTGATGGGAAGAGGTAGATACATGGCGGCGCAAGCCTATAGTCGCCCAATTCCAATGCCTTTGCTCTATCAAGCTTAGGACAAGGCCGCGCTACTGTTCCGCAAAGAATGTCCCAAATAACCAGTCCATCCACCACTTGGGAACGGTCGATGATTTCGGCGCTTAGCCGTGTATGAATTCCCGACCACGCACCCTTCCGGGGATCGGAGCCTTCATTCTGACACATGCTCCAAACGATAAACTCATTTGCATTCGCGGGTCGGTCAAAAATGTTCGTGTTATTTCCGTCAAGACATCCCTTGAGTTCAATTACGGCTGTTCGCCCATTGGGAAGGCGAACCTGATAATCATGGCGATTGTCTTCTCCCGCTGATTTCCAGTCGGCAATCGCGTGTTTTGTTTTCATGTAGTCCAACACCGTGGCAACGAAAGCACGCTTGTATTTCATTGTCGCCGCTTGTTGACCACGCACACGCTCGATTGCGCCGCGAAAAAGTCCGCTTTGGTAAAAATCTTGTTCGTCTAATCCATGATCACCCAGCTTGTGCGCTTCGCGTTTCAGCGTTTCCGCAAATTCGACAATGAGTTTCCGAAGCGCTGGATTTTTCTCGCAAGGAGTGATGGGGGAACTCATAAAAAGCCTCAATCGGGAGTGATGTCGCGATGTTAGCTTAAATTCTGTCGCCCCGCAGCTTGCGCCAAGTGAGATAACAAGTGTTTTGCGAGATAACGCGCCACTGGGACGGCAACCGCGTCGCCCATTGCTGTGTATCCATCGTTGTATGATCCGGGCAACTTGTACGATTCCGGCGCACCCATTAACCGCGCAGCTTCACGGACGGTTAGAAGCCTAGTGTCGATATGTTCACCGCGCTTTAGTACTATGACTTGGCGGCTGCTGCCGCCTTGTGCAGTCCGCAAACAACCGGCAACATCATCAAAACGCAGCTCCAGAACTTGACCGCTTTCGCGGGTTCGTTTGTAGCCAGGCGCAACCGTTACGGATTCTTTGCTCAACCGCTCCCAATGGCTGCTCGGGATCATGCTCAATTTTCTGGCGGAATCTTTTGGGGGGTCGCATACAGCATCCCATTCAATCACATCAGATAACGTTTTTCTGCGTTTGCGGGGTTCCGGCATTTTCCACCACACCCACCCATCAAGTCCTTCAGCCGCCTTAACCAGTGCATCCGAATGCGCCCAATTGGGGCCAACGTCGATCAGGTCGGCAGGTATATCTACCTCATTCTCGACAGCAATCACGAATACGCGCTGGCGTGATTGCGGCACCCAAAGGGACGCATCCAGCATGACGGCTCCTACGGTGTAACCCTTCTTGCGCAAGGCATCGTGTAAAGCGCGATAGTGGATGCCACCATCAGCAGAGATAAGCCCCGTCACATTTTCTGCAACCAGAAATGGTGGACGCTTTGGCATTTCGTCCATAATTCGAAGCCATTGCCACACCAATCCGCTACGCTCGGCGTGAATGCCAGCCGTTAGCCCGGCAAGCGACAAATCTTGGCAAGGGAAGCTTGCCCAGGAGAGAACGGCTTGTGGCAGGTCTGCGCCGTTTACATCGGCGATGGAACCCAGATGGAAATGCTTTTCCCCGTGATTGGAGGTATAAACAGCCGCTTTCTTCTCACAGATGTCATTTGCCCATGCTGGCTTGAAAAATTGACTCAAGCCTTGAGCGACAAGACCGCTGCCGGCAAAGAATTCTAAAAATGCAGGCTTGGAAAGACTTGCTCTCTTTTTTGTCGATCCTGGCGTAACGGCACGGACAGCGCACGATCCAGCATCGCATTTGAATGAAAGGGAAGCGCCAGCGTTATCCATCGTTATTCCCTATGGGTAATTTCAGTTTCATTACATTGGAAAATCATTTTGTTTGCTGCCGCCCCAACGCCCTTTTGCGGCACCACCTCGAACCTTATTCGGCTCAATATCCATCTTGCGTAGCAAGTGCTCAAATTCCAGCCCGTTGCCCGCCAACTCCCCCATGAGCATCGCCACAATCGCCCAATGCACCGGGACATGATCGTCCTTGGCGTAGTTCGTAATGGACTTGCTGTTGAGCTTCACCAGTTCAGCAAAATCCTTGTTGGTTAGCCCAGCCCTGCCCAAGTGGCTGCGGAATGTTTTGTAGTTCATGTCTTTTTGTACCACATGCGTTTTATGGAGTCAATACATTTATCAATTTCTTTTATAAATTAATCAATTTATAAAAGAAATAGAACAATGTATCGCAATGCTTGTATTCCCCATTATTTTATGTACACTGAAAGTACATTGAGCAATGTGCTTGCGAGGTTCGCCATGCCCCAACACTTTCTCCTCACCGCCAAAGCCCGCACCCTGTCCGTGCGCAAAGCCATGGAAATCGCCCACGATCAGGCGTTTCAGTTCTTCAAGGAAATGCGCTGGGGTGAAGGCGAGGAAGTGGCGCGCCCGCACTGCGGCGCCATTGACAGGCATTATTTCCGCAAGGATCGGAAACAATGGCGGTGCAAGGCTTGCACCCATGCGTTTTCGGTGACAAGCGGCGCCATCTTTGCGAATCACAAACTGCCGTTGAAGGTCTACCTGGCTGCAATTGCGATCTACACCAACGCAGTGAAAGGGGTAACTGCTACATAATACCGAGGATTTCATGATGAAGCCCTGTCTGGCGAATGGAAAGGGCGCCGTTCTTCCAGGCTCGGGCTACAGTGGCGAGTCATTTACCGAGTCGTTGCCGACGTATTGCTGATCCAAGTTATTCAAGTTACCGCTCATGATTACAGGAGGCCATGAAATGGAAGATTTTCACTCCGCGAAAAAGCGTATCGAGGTCTCGGTGGGAGAATCGGTGCGCATCCTGCGCGAACTTCAGGAATTGAGCCAAAGCCAGCTTTCCGAACTTACGGGCATTCCTCAGGGCACCATTTCGGCCATCGAGAATGGTCGGGTTAATTTGGGGGTAGAACGGGCGAAGATTCTTGCGCGGGCGCTCAAGTGCCATCCTGCGGTACTGGTTTTTCCTGGCTGGGAGGTTCCGCTGGAAAATGCGGCGTAATCTGTGGCGTAACGTAAAAACCGGCGGATTGGAGGATGTACAACAACCCTTTGGTTTTGCGAGTCGGGCGGCGAGCCGCCCATCCCTGCCTACCCCGTTTTCTCTGTGTCTCTGTGATTCAACTGAAGTTTTCAGGATGATCCATTGACGCCGCGCCGCTTATGCGGGTTGGCTGGCCGCCGGCCCCGAACCGAGCAGGATGTCCATCAGGGGGTCGAACAAGTCCACATGGCGGTGGTTATAGCGAAACTCCAATTCATAAAGGATGTGCGGAAAATAGGGGTGGTTGCGCCGGTGCAGTTTCTCCCATGCGGCGGCAAAGCGCCAGAAATCGTCCGCCCGTTCCGTGCTGCCGCGCCACCTTCCCATGGGCGCGCGGGGCGACCAGGAATGGCTGGGCTGCATGAACGCCAGGCTGTCGAAATCGAGCGTCCGCCCGGTGTAAACGAGGGAGCCGAGCCGCGCCATCCGCACGTTGTCCAATCCGCACACCACATTGCGCGAAACCTCGGGAAGCGGCTCCACGGCAATCCGCTGGCCGCAGACGTTCAGTGCGTAGACGCGGCATTCCAGGCCTTCCTCGTCCAGGTGTGAGATCAAGATTTTTTCTCCTCGGCGTTCCCGCATTTGATTTCCGGCGGCAAGGCGCGCTGATGGGCATGGACGGCTTCCCAGATTGCGGTATAGATGCGCCGCGCGGTGGCGTGGCTGACCCCGCTGGCGCGCGCCGCCTGCGCAACCGTTCTGCCGTCGGCATAAGCCCGCACCAGGCGCGTCAGCTTGGCGGCGCCGGCCTTTGTTTCCCCCAGCCAGGTTCCGGTCAGGAGGCCAAAGGTGTATTTGTGCGGCACGCAGCGAAACCGGTCGTTTGCCAGACGGTAGACCTGCGTGGAACCGCACGACGGGCAAATTACCCGCTCCCGCGGAAAGCGCCGGCGCATCAGGTAATGCAGGATGCTTTCCTCGGATTCGATCAGCTTGTCGAAATCTGCTTTTGCCATGCCTCACCCGGGTTGGTTCAAATCTAAAAGATTTCATTATTGTGACATTCTGGTGACAGCGCCGCCAACAAATATGTCATGCGCATTCCCTGTCGTCCTCCCAAAGCTCGTCGTTGGCGCTGCGCCAGCGCTTCATGGCGCTTTCCAATGAGACGGCGATTTCCCGGTGGTTGTTCAATAGCGCGATGGAAAGGGCGGTCTCGCCCGACAGGTTGCGCAGGGAAGGATCGGCGCCGCGCGTCAGGAGAAGTTCCACCACTGCCTGCTTGCCGGCGGCGGTGGCGAACATCAACGCCGTGTTCCGTCCAAGGCGGCCGTAAACCGGTGAATTGGATACCACCGACAGCGCGTTGACGTTGACCCCCGCCTCGATCAGCGCCTTCACCTGGGCGAGGTCGCCGGCCATGGCGTAGGCGAGCAGTTTGAGTTCGTAGTGTTCGCGTTTTTCCGGCTTTTTCGCGGCGAGGCGCGGTTTTCCCTCGCGCGCGGCGGATGCGCCGCAAAGCATGCAGGGCGGCGCGGCGTTGGATAATCTTGGCATATTCATGGGGGACTCCTTTTGAACGAGGGTTTGGGCTACTTTCCGCCTTTTTTCCGGCGGGCGACGAACAGCGCATTGCCGCCACGCTGCTTGGCGTGTTTCCTGGCATCGGTGATGAGACCGAAAACCTCGGAATGGTGCTTGATGTTCTTGGGGTTGATTTCCATTCCGCCGATCGCCAGCGACGGCAGCGGATGAAAGGCGGTTTTCCGCTTGCGGTCTTCAGCGTCATAGCCGCCGCGCTCGGTCTCGCCGGGGCGGAGCAGGTGGACGAGTCCGGCCTCGAAGGCGGCGAGCGCCCGCAGGCAGCGCTGCTTTGGAGCACGGCTGCGCATCACCATGATGAAATCGTCTCCGCCCAGATGGCCGAGGAAATCCTTATCCCTTTCACACGCCTCGGAAAGGATTTGCGCCGTCAGCAGCAGGATTTCATCGCCGCGGCGATAGCCGAAGGCGTCGTTGAACGGTTTGAAATGGTTGAGGCCGCAGTGCCACGCATGAAACTTGCTCCCCGTTTTCAGGAGCTGGTCGATGAATTCGTTGGCTGGGACGTTGCCCGGCAACGCGGTCAAGGGGTTGGTATAACGCGCCCCGCTGGTCTTGGCGTGGACGATTTCGCGGACCAGGCCGTGAATGGTTGCGATGCCGGCGTACTGGCCGTCCTGCGTCACCAGGAAACTTCCCGCCTGCTGTTCGCCGCGCGCCGCCAACAGGCCGCCGATTTCCTCGATGCCGCGACTGGCATCCAGAATCAGGGGGGAGGCATCCATGTAGCGCGAGCATGGCGCGCTGCCATACATCTCCTTGCCGAGCGGCGGGACGAGCAGCGCCTGAACCGCGTTGCGGTTGATTATCCCCGCCGGGCGTCCGCCGGAGAACACCGGCAGATCGGTGATGGCCGGATTCGTCTTGAAGATGCCGAAGACTTCCTCAAGCGGCGCGGAGGCTTCGACCGGCGGCGGTTTGCGCACCATCTGCCGCCAGACTTTTTTCTCCAGGTGGTGCTGCAAGCAACGTGGCCTGGCCTCGCGCCGCCAATAGCCGCGCATCGCCTGCTCTATGGGTTCCGGCACGCTGGACGGGGGGGAGGCGTCTGGCCGCGCCAAATAAAAGCCCTGGCCGAAAGAGACGCCCAACTCCCACAGCGTGACCAGGTCGGCGTGGGTTTCAATGCCTTCGGCCACCACGCGCGTGCCGGTGTCGTCGGCCAGCGCCTGGATCGACCTGACGAAGTGCTGGCGCACCGGATCCATGCTGATGAGGCGGGCAAAGTGCTTATCGACCTTGATGTAATCGGGGTGGAGTTCCGACCACAGGCGCAGGCTCGAAAATCCCTCGCCGAGATCGTCCACGGCAATCTCGAAGCCCAGCGCCCGATAGTGGAAAGCGGCGTCGCGCAGCACCATATAGTCGGGAATCGGGTGATTCTCGGTCAACTCGATCACCACCTGCTCGGGGCGCAGGCCGTTGTCCCGCAGCGCGTCGATGGTTTTCCGCTTGCCGGCGGCGGGGTGCAGCAGCACTTGGGGGCTGACGTTGAGAAACAGTTTCCCCGCCAGCTTCCGTTCGACAAAGGCGCGCATGACCACCTGCCGGCAGATTTTTTCCAGTTCCGCCAAGCGGCCGTTTTGGCTCGCCACCCGGAACAGGGTATCGGGGGCGTGAAGCGGCGTGTCGGAGGGGCCGCGCACCAGTCCTTCGTAGCCGTGCACCCGGCCTTTGTCCATGCAGAAAATCGGCTGGAACACCGCGTGCAGTTCGCGGCGGATCAAGATACTGTCCAGGCGGGCGAGCAATTCCGCATCCGCGGCATCCGGCGCGCGCCGGTTATGGCAAATAGTCAAATCGTTCATGCGACCTCCTGTGCGAAGCGAAGGCGGATTTGACTCCCGGCGTGTGGATGATTTATTGCCGATAATTGATGGTTACTTGTCAAGTGCAGGCATATGACACAGGCATTAGTCGGGTGTGCCTTGGAATCCTAAACGGATCAATTTGTTATATGCCTCCGAATTATTTTCAGGCGATTGCCGGCGGTGGCGCGCGCCATTCCCCCGCGAGCAGGGGAAGGAGCGATAGCTGAGAATAGGTTAGAGGCATAATTCGTTATGGCGTGTGCGGCATGCGGAGGATGTGGGGTTCAAGCCATTGCCGGGAGTGCGGAATGGCCGGGAGGCGCGATAGGGGGGGAGCGGGGGGGCGGCCGGCTAATGGGTTATCTGGGTTCAGCCCAGATTATCCATTGGAAAACATGCTTCCGAGCTATTCTCAGCAAACGTCCACGCCCACCCTTGCGCGCTATGCGCGCAAGGGTGGGTGTGGAGGGGCAAATGCTGCGCGCCGCTCAGGCGGCGATTTTCCAGTGCGGGCAGCCGCCATTGGAAACCGGCGAGGTCAGCGCGCCGGCCAGGTTCTTGCCCGGCTGGACGAGCAGCTTCTGCTGGCACGCTCCCTTGGAGCCTTCCAGGCAAATGAAGCTCCGCCGTCCGTTGCGCTCGCGCGGGCCTTTCCAGTTCGAGCAGTTGCCGCAGACGCTGACGCTGGCGTTCAGGGGAATGAAGTTGATGGAAAGGGGAAGCGTGGATGCAAAGTGCTCGGTATGTTTCATGACTCACCTCAAGTCGCCGTAATGGAAATTTCGGACTCTCCTTTAAGCCGGCAGCCCGGAGCACATCATAACGGCGCCATGTAACAGCTTTGTTACAGCAGTAAAAAATGGTTTTTTGCCGCCTTCACAATAAGTTCATGTCCACCTGCTAGGTTAGCCGGAACCATTCGGCATGATAGGACACTTGAACATGACCAGCGCACCCGCCACCCATTTCTCTGCAACGTCTGCGGATTCCCGCCTGGGCGTCCACGGCAGGCTGCTGCGCGCCGTCTACGACGTTGTCGGCCAGCGGCGCCTGACTCCGCTGTTCCAGCCCATCGTGGACATGGCGAGCGGCCGGATCATCGGCTACGAAGGGCTGGTTCGCGGGCCTTCCGACAGCCAGCTCCATTCCCCGCTAAAGCTGTTGCGGCTGGCGCGTCAATCCGGCTTGTCCCAGGAAATCGAAAAACTGTGCTGCCAGGTGGTGGTGGAGCGCTTTGTCGAACTCCAGTTGCCCGGCAGCCTGTTCGTCAACTTCAGCCCGGAAGTGCTGGTGCAGGACAAGTTCCGCGACAGCGGCAGCCTGGACGCCATCCGCCATGCGGGGCTTGACCAGGGAAAAGTGGTCATCGAGCTGAGCGAAAACGAGCCGGCTTACGAATACAACCGGGAAATGCTGCTGGAGGCCGCCGCCTATTGCCAGTCGCTGGGATTCAGGGTCGCCGTCGATGATTTCGGCGAGGATGCGCCCGGCTCGCGCGTGTGGCCGGAATTGCAGCCGGAGTTCGTGAAGATCGACCGCCACTTCATCCAGAATATCGACAAGGATCCGGTCAAGGCGCAGTTCGTCAAGACGCTGCGCGAAACCCTCGGCGGCCTGAATTGCCAGATCATCGCCGAGGGCGTGGAAACCCACGCCGAACTGCTGCTGGCGCGCGATCTCGGGGTGCATTGCGGGCAGGGCTATTTCATCGCCCGCCCGTCCGCGACGCCTTCCCCGGTGGTGTCCGCCGAAGTGGTCAAGTCCTTGCGCCCCCATTCCGGCGGCATGAATGGCGGCAGCCGCCAGCAAGGGGTGGTCGAGCAGAAACTGCTGATCCGGGCGCCCAGCGTCGCGCCGGATACGCCCAACGAGGTGGTGTTCGACATGTTCGAGAGCGATCCGCAACTGCACGCCGTGGTGGTCGCCCGCGACATGGTGCCGGTTGGCCTGATTAACCGCTACCACCTGATCGACCGCTTCGCCAGGCCGTTCCGCCACGAGCTGTACGGCAAGAAACCCTGCCGCAAGTTCATGGACGACCAGCCGCTGGTCGTCGATAAGGACATCTCCATCCAGGAACTCAGCCATCTCGTCGCGGCGGGCGACCGCCGCCATCTTTCCAACGGTTTCATCATCACCGAAAACGGGGCGTATCTCGGCATCGGCACCGGCCACGACCTGATCCGCGAAATCACCGAAATGCAGATACGCGCCGCCCGCTATGCCAACCCCCTTACCCAGTTGCCGGGCAACGTGCCGATCAACGAGCACATCGAGACGCTGCTCAACAACCATGCGTCGTTTTGCGCCTGCTACTGCGATCTCGACCACTTCAAGCCGTTCAACGACGTTTACGGCTTCAGCCAGGGGGACGCCCTGATCCAGTTGACCGGCAGGATACTGGCGGAATGCTGCGACCCCGAGGCGGACTTTCTCGGTCACATCGGCGGCGACGATTTCATCATCCTGTTCGGCAGCGGCGATTGGGAAGAGCGTTGCCGCCGCGCCCTGGAAAAATTCGGCGAGGCGGTCGCGCCGTTTTTCAGCGCCGAGGATCATGAGAAGGGCGGCTACGTCACCGAAAACCGGCGCGGCGAGAAGGAATTCCACGCCTTGACCACCCTTTCGATCGGCGCCACCCTGGTTGAACCCGGCACGTTTCACTCGTACATGGAAATTTCCACGGTGGCGGCGGAAACTAAGAAAATGGCCAAGAAAATCCCCGGCAACAGCCTTTTCGTCAATAATCGCCAATACGCCGCCGCGCCGGGCAACTCGCCGCTGACGGAATGGCAAATGCCGTCCGTCAACGGCGCTGGCAGAAAGATGCCGCTCAATCCGCCGGCGGTCATCCAATAAACCCCAAAAATCCATTTAAGGATAAATTCAGGCATTCTCCCTTTTACTATAGTGGACCCCAATTTCCAGACAGCGATTTAAGATGGTAGTCTGCTGTAAA
>CAZDIJ010000081.1:0-12201 GCA_964505475.1 uncultured Sulfuricella sp.
AAGGCACCGGCAAGCCGGAATACGGCACCTGCGTGGACATGCTGACCAAGGCCGCGATCAAGGAAATGATTATCCCGTCGCTGCTGCCCGTCGCCGTCCCGGTGATCGTCGGCCTGACCCTCGGTGCGCAAGCGCTGGGCGGCGTGCTGGTCGGCACCATCGTCACCGGCATCTTCGTGGCGATCTCCATGACCACCGGCGGTGGGGCATGGGATAACGCCAAGAAGTACATCGAGGAAGGCAACTACGGCGGCAAGGGTTCCGAAGCCCACAAGGCGGCAGTGACCGGCGACACCGTCGGCGATCCCTACAAGGACACCGCTGGTCCCGCCGTCAACCCGCTGATTAAGATCATCAACATCGTCGCGCTGATGATCGTGCCGCTGCTGTAATTCGGTAGAGGTTGCGTAAGGAAACAGGCCGGCGAATGCCGGCCTGTTTTTTTGGTACACTGCCATCGTGAATGCTTTACATTGGCCTAATACGATTTCATATACCCGGTAAACACTCAGAAAGTTCTACATGGCAAAGTTTCTGAATACCAGTGCAACCAATTATTTCCTTGAGGAGCTCATCAAGGATGCTAAAGACCGGCTCATTCTGATTAGCCCATTTCTGAAGCTCAATGACCGCATGAAGGAGCTTCTCGCCGACAAAAATCGACTGAAGATTGATGTTCGGATTGTCTACGGAAAGAGCGAACTTCAACCTGAAGAAATCAACTGGCTTAAAGAGCTTACCTATATCCGCACAAGCTTCTGCAAGAACCTACACGCAAAATGTTATCTAAATGAAGAACTATGCATTATCACTAGCCTTAATCTCTACGAGTTCAGCCAGATCAACAATAACGAAATGGGCGTTCTAATTCGCCGCTCCGACGATGTCGATCTCTACAAGGACGCCTATGAAGAGGCGCAGCGCATTATTCGTATTAGCGATGAAGTTCGTATCTCGCTTGAGAGGGTGGCGAGCGGGAGCGATAACAAGCCTGATGTTGATGAGTCGTCTGACAAACTGACGTCATCTAAGCTCGCGCAGAAGCTTGGAATGAAAACCAATGAACTCATGGAAAAGTTTGTTGCTTCTGGTTATCTTGAAATGCGAGACGGCAAACCTTACCTCACCGCCAAAGGTAAGGATGCTGGAGGTGAGTTTCGCATGGGCCAGCATGGCTCCTATTTTCTGTGGCCTGAAAGCGTTCGGCCATAACACTGCTAGCCTCGTAGCAAGCGTAGCCTGGATGCAGCCGTAGGCGGAATTCGGGGATCCTTAATTTTAAAAAAATTTGCAAACCATGCGCATAGACCAACACCAAAGCCAAACCATACTTGAAACCTCGCGTCGATTCCTGGGTGAGGGGGCGACGGTGATGCTGTTCGGCTCACGGGGCGATGATGCCGCCAAGGGCGGCGACGTGGATTTGTACATCGAAACCCATGAGCCTCCCGGAATCTGGCGGAAAGCTCAGTTATTGGCGGAATTGGAAAAACGCTTGGGGCTGCCGGTGGATTTGGTGCTGCATGCGCAAAATGAACCGGAAAAGCCGATCCATCGTATCGCCAGGCTGACGGGGGTGGCTTTGTCGCGAACGAATCTGCCGTTAGGTAACTGAAAATAAAGCCGGTATAATTCCCGGCTTTATTTTTTGGGGGTAGCCATGAGTCTGGACAGAGTCCCTTCTGGGCGCGATTTGCCCAACGATTTCAATGTCATCGTCGAGATTCCCATGCATGGCGAGCCGGTGAAGTACGAGGTGGACAAGGAAACCGGGGCGATGTTTGTCGATCGTTTCATGAACACGGCGATGCATTACCCCTGCAACTACGGTTACATCCCCCATACGCTGTCCGAGGACGGCGATCCTGTGGATGTGTTGGTCATCACCCCGGTGCCGTTGCTGACCGGCGTGGTGGTGCGCTGCCGCCCGGTGGGCTTGCTGAAGATGGAGGATGAATCCGGCAAGGATGCCAAGGTGCTGGCGGTGCCGGTGGATAAGCTTTCCACCCTGTATCGCGGGCTGGATTCCTTCCGCGAGTTGCCGCAGGTGGTGCTGGCGCAAATCTCCCACTTTTTCGAGCACTACAAGGATCTCGAGCCTAACAAGTGGGTGAAGGTGGAAGGCTGGGTCGGGGCGGAAGAGGCCAAGGCGGAAATCCTGGATGGCGTGAGGCGCTATCAGGATGCCGCAGACAAGCCGATGTTTTGACATGAAAATTTGCATACTCTCCGATAGCCATGACAACCGCGAACTGCTCGCCGAGGCGGTCGAGGATTCCGTCGGCGCGGGCGCCGAGGCGGTGCTGCACTGCGGCGACCTGGTCGCGCCCAACATGCTGAAGATGTTCCGCAAGATGGAGATGCCCATCTATCTCATCCACGGCAACAATACCGGCGATCTCTACACCTTGTCGCGCATGGCGCACGAGCCGGGCAGCCATATCCATTTCTACGGCCAGGATGCCGGCATCGAATTGGGCGGACGCCAGCTTTTCATGGTGCACTATCCGCACTACGCCCGCGCCATGGCCTGCACCGGCGAGTGGGATGTGGTGTGCTGCGGCCACGACCACAAGGTCAAGGTCGAGCAGGTTCCCAACATCAAGGGCGGCGCCACCTGGCTGGTAAATCCCGGCACGGTGGGCGGGGTGGCGGCGCCGGCGACTTACATCCTTGCCGACCTGGCCGCCATGACTTTCGAAGTCCGCGAACTGGCGAAGGCCGTGCAGGCCAAGATGTAGGCCGGGGCAGGCGGCTTGCCGCCCTTTCCGCAAAAGAAATTCTGATTTGAACATAAGAATATTCGATTATTTTTCCCCGGTTTTGCGGGTAATATGGCAGCCGGTTTTAAATATCTAGATATTTCAATTTTGCAAAATCCGCGACGGAGGTAATTCTGATGACGGAAGTCATTGCAACCAACCAGACCATATTGGTCGTGGGCGGCGGTATCAGCGGCATGACGGCGGCGCTCGAAGCGGCCGAATGCGGCAAGGATGTCGTGCTGGTGGAAAAGAACCCGGTGCTGGGCGGCAGGGTATCGCAGTTGTACCGCTATTTCCCCAAGCTGTGCCATCCGGTGTGCGGTCTGGAAATCAACCAGCGCCGCGTCAAGATGAATCCGCGCATCCGCGTGCTGACCATGGCCGAAGTGACCGGCCTCGCCGGCGGCAAGGGCGATTACACGGCGACCGTCAAGATCAGTCCGCGCTACGTCAACGAAAGCTGCACGGCCTGCGGCGAATGCGAAAAGGCGGCCGAGACCGAAATCGCCGACGAATTCAACTACGGTCTGGGCAAGGTCAAGGCGGCTTTCCTGCCGCACAAGATGGCCTATCCGCAGCGCTACGTGATCGACCCGTCGGTGGTCGCCACTCCCGAGGGCGAGAAGATCAAGGCCGCCTGCAAGTACGGCGCCGTCGATCTCGGCATGGCCGAGGAAAGCCTCCAGATCAAGGCGGGCGCCGTGGTCTGGGCGACCGGCTGGAAGCCCTACGACGCCAATCTGATCCAGCCCTACGGCTACGACCGCTTCAGCAACGTCATCACCAACGTCGAATTCGAGCGTCTGGCCGACCCGCACGGTCCCACCGGCGGCAAGATCGTCCGTCCGTCGGACGGCAAGGAAGCCAAGAACGTCGCCTTCATCCAGTGCGCCGGTTCGCGCGACGAGAACCATCTGCGCCACTGCTCGCGCTTCTGCTGCACCGCCTCGCTCAAGCAGGCGACCTACGTGCGAGAGCGCTTCGGCGATGAAGGCAAATCGACCATCTACTACATCGACATCCGCGCCATCGACCGCTTCGAGGATTTCTACGCCAAGGTGCGCGCCGACCAGAATGTCAGCTTCGTCAAGTCCAAGGTCGCCAAGATCGTCCAGGACGAGAAGAGCGGCGACGTGGTGCTGCATGGTGTGAACACCGAAGGCTACAAGCGCTATGCCGACAGTTTCGACATGGTCGTGCTGGCGGTGGGCATGACGCCCAGCGTCCCGGCGGGCGTCATGCCGGTCGGCGTGACGGCGGACGCCAGCGGCTTCATCACCGTGAGCGACGAGAACGGCGGCCTGATTCCGGCCGGCTGCGCGACCAACGCGCTGGACGTGAACCGCGCGGTGCAATCGGCGACCGCCGGCGCGCTACGGGCGATTCAAGTGATCAACTCTGTTGCCGGCGTGGAGGGTTAACGAATGGCGGACATGAAAATAGCTGCGTACTTGTGCAAGGGCTGCGGTTTGGGCGAACGCCTGGACATGGCGTCCCTGACCAAAGTGGCGCAAAAAGAGGGCAAGGCTGCCCTGGTCAAGGAACACGACTATCTGTGCAACGCCGAAGGCGTGCAGATGATAAAGGACGACATCGCCAACGAAGGCGTCACCCATGCGGTGATCGGCGCCTGTTCGCGCCGCGCCAAGACCGAGGCGTTCTCGTTCAACGGCATCCACGTGGGGCGTGTCAACCTGCGCGAAGGCGTGATCTGGATTCGCCCGGACAACGACGAATCACAGGAAACCACCCAGGAAATGGCGGAAGACTACATCCGCATGGGCTGCGCCGAAGCCAAGCAGGTCACCTTCGCCGCCGGCAACCCGGAGTGCGCCGGCAACAAGCGCATCCTGGTGGTGGGCGGCGGCGTGTCGGGCATGACCGCCGCGCTGGAAGCCGCCAAGACCGGCTACGAAGTGGTGCTGGTCGAGAAGGCCGCCGAACTGGGCGGCTGGGCGGCCAAGCTGCACAAGCGCATCCCTTTCAACGAGCCGTTCAAGGATCCGCAGCCCAACGGCGTCGCCGAATTGGCCGCCGCGGTGCAGGGCAACGGCAAGATCAAGATTTACACCAATGCCGTGACCGCCAAGACCAGCGGCGCGCCCGGCAAGTTCAACGTGGAAATCAGCCAGAACGGCGCGACCGTGACCGAGGATGTCGGTGCGATCATCCAGGCCACCGGCTTCGCCACCTACGATATCGCCAAGCTGCCCGAACTGGGCGCCGGCAAATCCGCCAACGTGGTCGACCAGGCCGGTCTGGAAGCCTTGATGAAGGCCGCCAATGGCGGCGCCATCAAGCGTCCGGCAGACGGCGGCGAAGTGAAGCGCGTGGTGTTCGTGCAGTGCGCCGGCCAGCGTGACGAGACCGGCGCCCACCTGCCATACTGCTCGGGCTTCTGCTGCGCCACCAGCGTCAAGCAGGCGATGTATTTCAAGGACGCCAACCCGGATATCGACACCCTGGTGCTTTATACCGACCTGCGTCTGCCCGGCAACAACGAAGACTTCTACCGCAACGCCCAGCAAAAGGGCGTGACCTTCGCCAAGGGCAAGGTTTCCGGGGTGGAAGCCAACGGCAGCCAGTGCAGGGTGAATTTCCAGGACTTGATCCTCAACGATCAGGCCAGCATCGACGATGCCGACCTGGTGGTGTTGGCGACCGGCCAGGTGCCCAATTCCGGCACCGACATCGAAGCCTTGCAACAGGCCGAGACCAACTTCCTCTCGGAAGCGACGCCGGAAAACGAGGCCAAGATCAACGAACTGAAGGGCGTGTCCATCCTCAACCTGCAATACCGCCAGGGACCGGATATGCCGCAGTTGAAGTACGGCTTCACCGATTCGCACTTCATCTGCTTCCCTTACGAAACCCGCCGCACCGGCATCTACTCCGCCGGTCCGGTGCGCCGTCCGATGGACATGGCGCAGGCCATGGAAGACGCCACCGGCGCCACCATGAAAGCGATCCAGGCGGTGGAAAACGCCTCGCTGGGGCGCGCCGCGCATCCGCGTTCGGGCGACCTGTCCTTCCCGTCGTTCCGCAAGGAAGGCTGTACCCAGTGCAAGCGCTGCACCGTGGAATGCCCGTTCGGCGCAATCAACGAGGACGAGAACCGCTACCCGGTGTTCAACGAGAGCCGCTGCCGCCGTTGCGGCACCTGCATGGGCGCCTGCCCGGTGCGCGTGATCTCCTTCGAGAACTACTCGGTGACCACCGTCGGCAACCAGATCAAGGCCGTCGAGGTTCCCGACGAATTTTCCGAAAAGCCGCGCATCCTGATTCTCGCCTGCGAGAACGACGCCTACCCGGCGCTCGACATGGCGGCGATGAACCGCATCGAATACAGCCCCTTCGTGCGCATCATCCCGGTGCGCTGCCTGGGTTCGGTCAACACCATTTTCGTCACCGACGCGCTGAATTCCGGCTACGACGGCGTGATGATGATGGGCTGCAAACACGGCGACGATTACCAGTGCCACTTCGTCAAGGGTTCCGAGCTGGCCAACTACCGCATGAGCAAGGTGGACGACACCCTCAAGAGCATGAGCCTGGAGAAGGAGCGCGTGCAGACCTTCGAGGTGGCGATTACCGACATCGAGCGCGTCCCGCAACTCATCAACGACTACGCGGCCAAGATTCAGGAAATCGGTATGAGCCCCCTGAAGGGCTTCTAGGAGACGGCAAATGAGCGAAAAATACCGCAATAATTTCCTCAAGGAAGTCGAGGACAAAGTCGAGGAAGGCAACTGGGTCAAGATGTGCATGCAGTGCGGCGTCTGCGCCGGCTCCTGCCCGTTCGGCCCGCACTGGGCGCATCCACCGCAGGAAATCTTCATGATGATCCGCGCCGGCAAGCGCGAGGAAGTGCTGAATTCCGATTCCATGTGGATGTGCACTTCCTGCTACCAGTGCATCGTGCGCTGCCCGCGCAAGCTGCCGATCACCCACATCATGCACGGTCTGGCGACCTACGCCTCGCGTCTCGGCCTGGTGCCGAAATCCCAGCCGACCCAGGCGTTCGGCCAACTGTTCTGGGACAACCTGGTCAAGGTCGGGCGCGTCAACGAACTCAAGCTGTCTCTCGGCCTGTACTTCAAGGACGGCTTCGGCCAGGGCGTGAAGAACGCGATGGCGATGCAGGGCGTCGGCCTGGGGCTGATGAAGGCCAAGCGCCTCAACCCGATGGAGTTTTTCGGCGGACACGGCGTGTCCGACAAGAGCGGCTTCCACGCCATGTTGAAGAAAGCGCAGGAAATCGAAGACCAGCGCAAGAAACTGGCCTAAGGAGATAAACCATGGCTAAACAGTACTCGTTTTATCCCGGCTGTTCCTCGCAGACGGGGGCATCGTCCTCCAACTACCTGACCTCGACCAACTCGATGTGCAAATACCTCGACATCCAGTTGAACGAGATTCCCGACTGGAACTGCTGCGGCGCTTCCATCGGCTACGCCGGCGGCGGCGAACTGCCGCGCCTGGCGCTGTCGGCGCGCAATATCGCCCTCTCGGAAAAACACAACGCCGGCCAGGACGTGGTCGCCACCTGCGCCGCCTGCTGGCTCGCCACCCGCGAAGCCAAGGAGCGCCTCGACCACAGCGAGCAGATGAAGGCCGACGCCAACACCGCGCTGAAGGAAGCCGGGCTGGTCTACAGCGGCACCCAGAAGGCGCGCCACATGGTCGAGGTGCTGATCGAGGACATCGGCTACGAAGCGCTCGGCAAGGGCGTCAAGAAGCCCCTCAAGGGACTCAAGTTCGCCGGCTACGTCGGCTGCCAGACCAACCGCCCGTTCGGCGTGGATGGGGAATCCTTCGAGAACCCCATGTACCTCGACCGCATGGTCGAAACCCTGGGCGGCGAAGCCGTGACCTACGACCAGAAAGTGACCTGCTGCGGCGGCGCGCTGGCCTTCTCCGAGCCGGAAAAGTCCCAGAAGCAGATCAAGGACATCATCGAATCCGCCTACGACCACGGCGCCGATATGATCGTCACCCCCTGCCCGCTGTGCCAGGCCAACGTGGAAATTTACCAGGGCGAAGTGAACAAGCGCTACGGCACCAAGTTCAGCATCCCGGTGACCTACTACTCGCAGCTCATCACCGTCGCCTACGGCGGCAGCGCCAGCGAAGCCGCCCTGGACGGCCAACTGATCCGCGCCACCAAGCTGGAAGAAGTGGCCGGCAAGTAAACGGTTGGAAATGCAGTAAAATTAAGGGGCGCCGCGCGGCGCCCCTTGTTTTTTTACAACTTGCCGCGTTTGCGGCTCCTTGTCCCCCTCTCCCGCTTGCGCACCCTAAAGGGCATAAAGGAGACGGCAGGGGAGAGGGATGCGAAAGGAGAAATACCAATGATGATTAAAAAACCCAAAACCGTGGACGAGTACATCGACCTGGTGCACCAGGCCGTATACGAAGTGGACGAACTGCGCGCCATGGTGGAAGACGACGACAACCTGAAAGGCACCATCCTCCCCTGGGTAGACGCCATGGACAATGAACTGCGCGGCATGTACGCCAGCATGGTGGACGGCAGCTACCAGTTCGACCCCAACGGCGCCAACCTGCCCTTCATGGAAATCGTCAAGAAATTCGGCGCCAGCATCCCCTTCAAGCCGCTGCTGTCGGTGATTAACGACACCCACCGCCTGGGGCTGGACATCGACTGAGTTTCCCCATTTTCGCCGCCGCGCATTTTCAGGCCTCTGAATTATTCTCGGGAGACGGTTGGCGGGGCATCCCTCTTAACCTTGCTTGCGGGGGAAGGTTGGGATGGGGGCGCGTCGGCGACTAACCACCCCCTTTCCCCGGTACTGGAAAAAGCCGTTCAGCCACGGATTGACACGGATTATCAATGGGCTGCACGTTCCAGAGCCTTGTGGGAGTGACCGGGAGGTCGCTCCCACATCGGCTTGGTTTTGCCGTTGAAATGTACAGGATGATTGGTAAATCTTGGCCAGCCTGAGTGCCTATCAGCGTCAAGCCACCGGATTGTTTTGCAGGAACTGGATCAACGCCTGGAACCTGGACGCAGCGTTGCCAGTGGGATCGACGATGCTGTGGCTGAAATATTTCTCGATGTTGGCAGCCGTTATTTCGGTGGTGCGCGGGTTGTATGTCGTTCCATTGGCGCCGCCTGCCATTTCTCCTCCCTGGCGAATGAGCGCGATCTGGGCGATTCCTTCAGCGGCTGCGGTGTTGCCGCTGGCGACGGCTTTGTCATAGAGCGCTTTTTCCGCTGGACTGAGATGCGCAAAGGTGTTGACGAAACCGGCAGCTTTTTGCACGTAGTCCAGTTCATCGGCAGTGAGCTTTTCGGGAGGCTTGCCCTGCGCGGTGATTTCGGCAAGCTTCTTGTCGTTGGCGAACAGAAAATCGTGGTCTTCCTGACTTCTGTTCACCGGTCCCCTGGCTCTGATCTCGGCAAGCCGTGTCTCGACTGATCTATCGTTGTTCGCAGCAGCCGAAGAAGACGAAGCGGCGAACGCTTCTCGCGCCGCTTGGGAAATACGGACGGTATCGGCGGTATTTGCCGTTGATGCGGCCAAGTATTGCCGGGTTGATGGCGAACGTGCTGCTGCGGATGAGAAGAGAAGGGCGGATGTGGTGGATTGAACATTCATGGCATGCCTCCGTTTCCAGATGTCCCATGCGTCAGCAATAAGCATGCCAACAATGGTTCAGAGAACCGTGATTGTTACGCCCCACTGAGTTTGTTGGGATCGAGGCAGTAGAATGGCCGCTTGGCTAGCCGGCGGCGACCACCAGCACGTCGCAGCCGGCTTCACGGATGACGTGCTTGGTGACGCTGCCGAACAATGTTTCCTCCCATTCCGACTGGCCGTGCTTGCCCATGGCGATCAGGTCAGGCTCGATGGTCTCCGCGTATTCCCGGATGACGCTGGGGGCATAGCCGAACTCCAGCGTATGGGTCAGCCTTCCGTCGCCGCCCGCCTCGGCGATGAAGCGCCGCATCGCCTGGCTGGCCTGTTCGCGCGCCGTGGCGCGATAGGCATGGAGAGTTTCGTCGCTTATGCCGGCAAAACGCAGTTTGCCCTCGAACGGCACCTCGAAGGCGTGCAACACCGTTATATCCGCACGAGGAGCGATGCGCCGCGCCATTTTCAGCGCCGCACCGGAGGCCTCCGAAAAATCCGTCGGCGCCAGCACGTTGCGGTACGAGCCGCGCGGCTCGCGCTTGACCAGCAGCGCCGGGCGGGACAGCTTGCGCAGCGCCTTCTCGGCGGTGGAGCCGAGAAACAGCTCGCGCACGAAGCTGCCGCCGTGGCTGCCCAGCACCACCAGCCCGGCATTGATGGCCTCGGCGCGGCGCACGATTTCTTCATGGGCGTGTCCGATTTCGATGACGGGCGTGACCGGAATGCGGTGCTCGCCGCCCAATTCACCCGCCATCCTGGCGAGCTGCTCCGTGGCCGAATCAATCAGCCGCCGCTCGGTCAGCTCGGGTGGCTGGCTGAGCAGATAGCGTAGCGACTCCAGCGCCAGGCTGCCGATGACGTGCAGCACCTCCAGTTCCGCGGCGCCCAGCTCGCGCGCCAGCATGGCCGCCCGCGCCGCTGCCCGGCCGGAATACCAGGAAAGGTCGGTGGCGGCCAATATCGGTTTCATGGCGCTCATGATTCAGTCTCCTTTTTCGGGGTTTCATTTTCGATGGCGGAGGCGGCGAAATCAGCCGCGTCGTCGAATGGGAAAAGCACCTTGTCGGCGCCGGCGTGGGCGAAGCGCTTGGCGTCGCGGTCGTTGTGGGCGGTCAGGGCGACCCGCCCGGCGTAGCCGTGATGGCGTAGCGCGCCCAGCAGAGCCAGGTTCAATTCCGGTTGCGGCAGGGTGCTTACCACCCAGTGCGCGCCGCCAAGCGGCAAGGTTTCCGGGAAGTCCGGGTCTTCGGCGTCGCCGAAGCGCGCATTGATGTCGTGGCGGCGGGAATTCCTGACGGTTTCCGGGTCGAAATCCACCCCCAGCACGCGCAGGCGTTGCGCTTTCAAGCGCTCGGCCAGCCGCCTGCCGTAGCGTCCCAGGCCATAGACGATCACGTCCGCCTCGGCCGCCGCGCCGGCCTGTTTCTCCACCGCCAGCTCGCGGAACGGATGCCTGCGCTCGAAGCGCCCCAGCCATGGCGCGCAATAGGCGTAAAGCTGACCGGAATAGAGGATCATGTAGGAAGACAGGGCGATGGTGACCAGCCCGACCAGCGTCACCATGCTGAGCGTGTCGGCGCCGATATGCCCCAGACTGACGCCCATGGCGACGAACACCACGGAAAATTCGCTGATCTGAGCCACCGTGAGGCCGGCCAGGAACCCGGTGCGCTTGCGGTAGCCCATATAGCCCATGATCGCCATCACGATCAGCGGGTTGCCGACCAGCACGAACAGGGACAGCGCCGCCGCCGCGCCCAAATCGGCGCCGATGGCGGAAAAGTCCAGCTTGGCGCCGAGATCAATGAAGAAAAACAGCAGCAGGAAATCGCGGATGCCGGTAAGTCGGGCGCTGATCGCTTCCCGGTAGGGGCCGGAGGCGAGCGAGAAACCAGCAAGAAAGGCGCCGACCTCCTTGCCGAAACCCGCCATTTCTCCCGCCACCGCGGCCGCTACGCCCCAGGCGATGGCGAACAGCAGCAGGAGTTCCTGCGAACGCGCCAGCAGATGGAGCGCGCGCGGCAGGACATAGCGCATCAGCAGCGCGAGCACCGGAAACACCAGGATAAGATTGAGCAGCAGCGACAGCGATGCCGCGCCCAGCCCGTCGCCATCCGCGCCCAGCCGGGTCGCGCCCATCAGCATCATGGCGATCACCACGGCGATGTCCTGGACGATCAGGAAACCCACCGCGATTCGTCCATGCAGCGAGTCCAATTCGCGCTTGTCGGAGAGCAGCTTGACGATGATGATGGTGCTGGAGAACGTCAGCGCCACCGCCACGTACAACGCCACCATGGGCGTCATGCCGAGCGCCGTGGCGATCAGGTAGCCGAATACGGTGGTGAAAACGATCTGGCCGATGCCGGTGGCCAGAGCGACCGCCCCCAGGTTCTTGACGATGTGCAGGTCGAGCCGCAGACCGACGGCGAACAGCAGCAGCGTCACGCCCAACTGCGCCAGCAGGTCGATCTGGTCGTGGGCGCTGACCCAGCCCAGCGCGGCGGGGCCGGACATGATACCCACCGCGATGAAGGCGATAATGAGAGGCTGGCGCAAGCGCAGCGCGACCGCTCCGGCAAGCGCGGAAATCAGCAGCAGGCCGGCGAACTCGAAAAAGATATTTGTCATGTGTCAGACTGAATGCAAACCGGTCAAGGCAGATTTTCCCGATGTTAGAATAACCACTGTCGGCAAAATTCCCCGGGGCTTCTTTAATTTTTATATGCCTATGAATAATTTTCAGGCGCCCTCACCCCAACCCCTCTCCTTTATGC
>CAZDIJ010000082.1:0-12144 GCA_964505475.1 uncultured Sulfuricella sp.
ATGCAAGGCTGGGCAACCAGAAACATCATTTTTCTCTCCATCGGCCATTCGGGATCGTTGAGGATCATGTCTGAAACATTCGGCGTTCGACGTCGCCTCAAGCGCCCTCATCCCCGGCACTTCTCCCGCCTGCGCACCCTAAAGGTGCATAAAGGAGAAGGGAGTCAAGCCCGGATAACGATGCATTGCGTAGCGTGGATTGCCTGTTTTATTGCCTTGCGGTTTATGCCACCGCTTGTTCCCGATGCTCGGGGGCGTTTAGATATATGCTTGCAGCATATCAAGATGTGCAAGTCCCGACAAAGGGAATTGCACTTCATTCTGACTAATATTTGATGACAGGTAAAATAAACGTAACAACTTGATGAACCGGATATTTCTTGTTAAAAGCAGGAATTTACGGGCGATTTGAAGCCCCCGCTCCCGTCATGCGGGCGAGGGGCTTGCTCTCTTTACCCACAAGCGGGATGGGATAAGTCGGTTACGGATCCTACTGAATTAGGCTCAAAAGGAAAGAAGAGCGCGGCGTATCGCCGCCGCGCCCGTCAGGCCTTAGCCCCGACTTCCGTCGCGCGCACCTGCGCCGCCAGCTTGTCGAGCACGCCGTTGACGAATTTATGGCCGTCGGTGCCGCCGAAAGACTTGGCGAGTTCGACCGCCTCGTTGATGACCACCCGGTAGGGAATCTCCGGGTGGTGCTGCATTTCGTAGCCGGCCAGGCGCAGGATGGCGTGTTCCACCGGGCTGAGTTCGGCGACGGGACGGTCGAGATGGGGCTGGAGCATGGCGTCGAGCAGATGCGCCTGGGCGATGACGCCACGCAGCAGCGTGGTGAAATGTTCGGCATCGACGCTGGCGAAACTCTTTTCCTCGCGCAACTGTTGTTCGATTTCCTCGACCGGGCTGGTGGCCAGCGCCCATTGGTACAAGCCCTGCACCACGAACTCACGCGATTTGCGGCGGCTTTTGCGGGCGCCGCCGGAGGGTTTGCAGCTCATAGCTTTTTCAGCAAATTGGCCATTTCGATGGCGACCAGCGCGGCATCGCGGCCTTTTTCGCTCATCCGCACCAATGCCTGGTCGTCATTCTCGGTGGTGAGGATGGCGTTGGCGATGGGCAGGCCGCTATCCAGGGTGACGCGGGTGACGCCGCTGCCGGATTCGTTGGCGACCAGCTCGAAGTGGTAGGTTTCGCCGCGGATCACCGCGCCGAGGGCGATCAGCGCGTCGTAACGGCCGCTTTTCGCCATTTTTTGCAGCACCAGGGGAATTTCCAGCGCGCCCGGCACCGTCGCCAGGTCGATATCGCCGTCGGCCACGCCCTGCTTCTTGAGCTGGCAGGCGCAGGCGGAGAGCAGGCCTTCGCACACGTCGATGTTGAAGCGGCTCATGACGATGCCGATTTTCAGGCCTTCGCCGTCGAGGTTCTTTTCGATTTCGCGGTAGTTGTTGCACTTTTCCATGTTCAGTCCTCAATTTGCCTTATGCAATGCCCCTTCCCCCGCAAGCGGGGAAGGCTGGGATGGGGGCAGGCAGTTGCACAGGCGCCCCCTCCCCCACCCTCCCTTGCACGCATGGCGTGCGGGGGAGGGAGTGTTCTTTGATTACTTCATATCCGGCGTCACGTAGCCGGTCACTTCCAGGTCGAAGCCCACCATGCTCGGCATCTTGCGCGGCGTGGCGAGCAGGCGCATCTTGGTCACCCCGATGTCGCGCAGGATTTGCGCGCCGATGCCATAGTTGCGCAAATCCACCTTGGCCGGGGGCTTCGGCGTGGTGCGCTGGATGCGTTCGAGCAGATCGCCGGCGGATTCCGTGCGGCGCATCAGCACGATTACCCCGCTGCCTGCCTGGTTGATGACATCCATTGCCTGGTGGACGCTAAAAGCATGCTCCAGCGTGGCGACATCGAGAAAATCCATCACCGACAGGGGTTCGTGGACGCGCACCAGGGTTTCCTCGCCGGCCTTGATGTCGCCCTTGACCAGCGCCAGATGCACTTCGTTGGCGGTCTTGTCGAGATAGGTCAATAAACGGAACTCGCCCTGGCAGGTCGTCACCATGCGCTCGGCGACGCGCTCCACCAGCTTTTCGTTCTCGCTGCGGTAGTGGATCAGGTCGGCGATGGTGCCGATCTTGAGATTGTGCTGTTTGGCGAATTCGATGAGATCGGGCAGGCGCGCCATCTCGCCGTCTTCCTTGATGATTTCGCAGATCACCGCCGCCGGCTCGACTCCGGCCAGCATGCCCAGGTCGCAGCCCGCCTCGGTGTGGCCGGCGCGCACCAGCACGCCGCCGCTCTGCGCCTTGAGCGGGAAGATGTGGCCGGGCTGGACGATGTCGGCGGGACGGGCGTCCTTCTTCACCGCCGCGAGGATGGTCTTGGCGCGGTCGGAGGCGGAGATGCCGGTGGTCACCCCTTCCGCCGCCTCGATGGAGACGGTGAAATTGGTGCCCAAGGCGAGCTTGTTGGCCGACACCATCAGCGACAGGTCGAGCTGGCGACAGCGTTCCTCGGTCAGGGTCAGGCACACCAGGCCGCGGGCGTGCTTAATCATGAAATTGATGGCTTCCGGGGTGACGGCTTCCGCCGCCATCACCAGATCGCCTTCGTTCTCGCGGTCTTCCTCGTCCACCAGGACGACCATTTTGCCGACCTTGAAGTCGGCGATGATTTCGTTAGTCGGGGAGATGTTCATTTTTCCTCTTGCTGAAAGCTGTTCAAACGATCCACGTAGCGCGCCAGCAAATCCACTTCCAGGTTGACCTTGCTGCCGGCCTTGAGATGCTTGAGGGTGGTTTCCTGCAACGTGTGCGGAATCAGGTTGATGGTGAATTCGTCATGCTCGACGGTGTTGACGGTCAGGCTGACGCCGTTCACCGCGATCGAACCCTTGTAGGCGATGTATTTGGCGATGGAAAGCGGCGCCTTGATGCGCAGCAGGTAGCATTCGCCCACCGGGTCGAAGGCCACCACCGAGCCGACGCCGTCCACATGCCCGCTCACCAGGTGGCCGCCGAGGTGGTCGCCCATGCGCAGTGCCTTTTCCAGGTTGACTTCGCCCGTTTCGCCCAAACCCACCGTGCAATTCAGGGTTTCGCGCGAAACGTCGAGCCGGTAGCTGCCGCCCGCCTTGCCGGTGATGGTGAGGCACACGCCGTTATGGGCGATGCTGTCGCCGATGGCGACGTCTTCGAGCGGCAGCCCGCCGCCATCGACGGTCAAGCGCACGCCCTGCTGTAGTGCTTCGACGGCGGTGATCCTGCCCACCGCCTGGATGATTCCGGTAAACATTTCTTCTCCTATTCCAACGGCACGGCGCGTATCCGCAGATCGCGCCCCACCATGGTGACATCCTTGATACGTAATTCCCGGCCGGCCATCTCGGTCAGCTCGGGCAGGTCGAACATGCCGCGCGCCTTGTCGCCCAGGAGCCGCGGCGCCAGGTAAACCACCAGTTCGTCCACCAGCCCGGCCTGCAACATCGCGCCGCCCAGGGTACGCCCGGCTTCGACCATGACCTCATTGATCTCCTGCTTGCCCAGTTCGTCGAGCATTTGCTTGAGGTCGACGCGCCCTTCCCGCAGCGGCAGTACCAGCATGCGGGCGCCAGCCCGCCACAGCCTGTCCTGTTTCTCCTGGTCGTGGCTGCCGGTGACGATCAGGGTCTTGCCCTCTCCCAGCATCTTCGCCGCCGGCGGCATCCGCAAGCGGCTGTCCACCACGATGCGCAACGGCTGGCGCGCCGTTTCCACGGCGCGCACGTTCATCAGAGGGTCATCCGCCAGCACCGTGCCGATGCCGGTCAGCACCGCGCAGGAACGGGCGCGCATGCGGTGCACGTCGCGCCGCGCGTCCGCCCCGGTGATCCATTGGCTCACGCCGTTGTTGAGCGCCGTCTTGCCATCCAGGCTGGCGGCGGTCTTCAGCCGCACCCAAGGCCGGCCGCTGGTCATACGGTAAACGAAGCCGATATTCAGTTCGCGCGCCTGCGCTTCGAGCAGGCCGTGCTCGGTGTGGATGCCGGCCAATTCGAGCATCGCCAGCCCCTCGCCCGCCACCAGAGGGTTGGGGTCGCGCATCGCCGCCACCACCCTGCCGGGCTGCGCCTCGATCAACGCCTTGGCGCACGGCGGCGTGCGCCCGTAATGGCTGCACGGCTCCAGCGTCACGTAAACGGTGGCGCCGCGCGCCGCTTCCCCGGCCGCGCGCAAGGCGTGCACCTCGGCGTGCGGCTCGCCGGCGCGCTCGTGCCAGCCTTCCCCGACCACCTCGCCATCCCTGACGATGACGCAGCCGACCCGGGGATTGGGCGTGGCGGTGTACAGCCCCCGTTCCGCCAAGCGCAAGGCGCGCGCCATGTATTCGTGGTCGGCGGCGCTGAACACGGTTACAGGTCCCGGATCACGTCGCGGAAGTCGTCGACATCCTGAAAACTGCGATACACCGAGGCGAAGCGGATGTAGGCGACCTTATCCAGCTTGCGCAGTTCGTTCATCACCATTTCGCCGATCTGCCGGGAAGCGATTTCGCGCTCGCCGAGGCTGAGGATTTTCTGCTCGATATGCTGGATCGCGCCATCCACCAACTCGGTCGAAACCGGCCGCTTGTTGAGCGCGCGCATGAAGCTGGTGCGGATCTTCTCGCGGCGGAATTCCTCGCGGCTGCCGTTCTGCTTGACCACCACCGGCATGCGCAGTTCGGCCATCTCGTAAGTGGTGAAGCGCTTGTCGCAACCCGCGCAGCGGCGGCGGCGGCGGATGCTGTCGCCTTCCTCGTTGACACGGGAGTCGATCACCTGGGTATCGGTCGAACCGCAGAAGGGGCACTTCATGTTCTTGAGGGGCTAGGGATCAGGGACTAGGGGCTAGAAAAACCGCTTTTCCTAGCCCCCAGTCCCTAGCCCCTGATCCCTTTATTTCCCGTACACCGGATACTTGGCGCACATCGCCTGGACTTCCTTGGCGACGCGGGACTGTACCGCTTCGTCGTTGGGAGCGTCGAGCACGTCGGCAATCAGATGCGCCAGTTTTTCCGCCTCGATTTCCTTGAAGCCGCGGGTGGTCATCGCCGGGGTGCCGATGCGGATGCCGCTGGTGACGAAGGGCTTCTGCGGGTCGTTGGGGATGGCGTTCTTGTTGACCGTGATATGCGCCTTGCCCAGCGCCGCCTCGGCATCCTTGCCGGTGAGGTTCTTGGCTTGCAGATCGACCAGGAAAACGTGCGATTCGGTGCGCCCGGAAACGATGCGCAGGCCGCGCTCTTTGAGCACCTTGGACATCACCTGGGCGTTCTCGATTACCTGTTCCTGGTAGTGCCGGAATTCCTTGCTCGCCGCTTCCTTGAAGGCCACCGCCTTGGCGGCGATGACGTGCATCAGCGGCCCGCCCTGGATGTTGGGGAAAATCGCCGAATTGAGCGCTTTCTCGAATTCCAGGCTGGAAAGGATCAAGCCGCCGCGCGGGCCGCGCAGGGTCTTGTGAGTGGTGCTGGTAACGAAATGGGCGATGCCCACCGGGTTGGGGTAAACCCCCGCGGCCACCAGACCGGCATAGTGCGCCATATCGACGAAAAGATAGGCGCCGACGCTGTCGGCGATCTTGCGGAAGCGCTTCCAGTCGATCACCAGCGAATACGCGGAAGCCCCCGCCACGATCATCCTGGGCTTGTGCTCGGTGGCCAGGCGCTGGACTTCGTCGTAGTCGATTTCTTCCTTGTCGTTCAGGCCGTAGGTGATCGCATTGAACACCTTGCCGCTGAAATTGACGCCGGCGCCGTGGGTCAGGTGGCCGCCGTGCGCCAGCGACATGCCGAGGATGGTGTCGCCGGGCTTCAACATCGCCATGTATACCGCCGCGTTGGCCTGCGAGCCGGAATGCGGCTGGACGTTGGCGTATTCGGCGCCGAACAGCGCCTTGACGCGGTCGATGGCGAGCTGTTCGGCCTTGTCCACGTATTCGCAGCCGCCATAGTAGCGCTTGCCGGGATACCCTTCGGCATACTTGTTGGTCAACACCGACCCCTGAGCTTCCATCACCGCCGGGCTGGTGTAGTTTTCCGAGGCGATCAGCTCGATATGGTCTTCCTGGCGGCGGCATTCTTCCTGCATCGCCGCCCACAGTTCGGGGTCGAATTTCTCGATAGTTTGGCTTGAACTGAACATGGTCGAATCTTCGTTAAAAAATCAAGATTCTATCATGGGAAGGCAGAGAATGGCGCGGCCGGCAAGGAATCGAAAAAACCTTCAAAAGCTCGGCTACTCCGCCGCCCGGCGCAATACCGGCGCGCCCGAACCGTGATAGGATTCCGGTACGCTCTGAAAAACGGTTGGCCGCCGCTCCGGCCTCGATTCCCGCTTCAGGATTACACCCGTGAATAAACCCCTGAAATATGCATTGATTTCCGCCGGCGCCCTGCTCGCCGCATTCCTTGCCCTGATCGCCCTGATCGCCGCCACCTTCGATCCGAACGATTACAAGCCGCTGCTCATCAAGCTGGTGCAGGAGAAAAAGCAGCGCACCCTGAAGCTCGACGGCGACATCAAACTGACCTTCTTTCCCCGCATCGGCGCCGACCTCGGCAAGCTTGCCCTGAGCGAACCGGGCAACGCTGCGGAATTCGCCGCCGTGGACAGCGCACGGGTTTCCCTCGCGGTATTGCCGCTGCTGAAAAAGCGGCTGGTGGTAGACCGCATCCAGATAGACGGCCTCCGCGCCAAGCTGGTGCGTCATCCCGACGGCAGCACCAACATTGACGACCTTTTGAAAAAAGAGACGGAAGAATCGGAACAGTTCCAGTTCGACATCGAAGGGATCAGCGTCACCCGCGCCGCGCTTTCCTTCGATGACCGGATGGCCGCGCGGAAGCTGGATATTTCCGGCCTCGAATTCGAATCCGGGCGTTTGGCCAACAACCAGCCCGGCAAGATCGGCCTCGAATTCACCCTGCGGAGCGTCACCCCCAAGATCGACGCCCATGCAACCCTGGCCAGCGGCCTGCTCTTCGACACCGAGGCCAAAACCGCCACCCTGAGCGGATTGACCGCCACCCTGGCCGGAAAACAAAAGGACGGCGATTTCGACATACGCCTGAGTTCGCCGAAATTCGAACTGGGGGCAGAGCGCATCGCCGGCCAAATCGACGTGGCGGCGCAATTGACGCGCCCCAAGGGCAAGCTGTATCTGGCGCTGGGCATTCCCGCCCTGACCGGCAAGGGCAGCGCCGTTCGCGCCGATAAAATCATCCTGGACATCGACGGCCAGCAAGACGGCAACACCATCAAGAGTCACGTCGCCGGCGCGCTCGGCGCCGATCTCGACGCGCGCCGCTTCAACCTGGAGAAACTCACCGCCAGCCTCAACCTCGGCGGCCCGGCCATGCCCAAGGCGCTCGACATGGAGTTGGGCGGCGCGGCGCGGCTCGATCTCGCCAAGGAGGAGGCGCGCCTGGAACTGACCGGCAAGATCGACGACAGCGCCCTCAAAGCCAAGCTCGGCATCCAGCGCTTCGATGCTCCCGCCTACGACATCGACATCGCCATGGACAAACTCGATCTCGACCGCTATCTGCCGCCCGCCCAACCCGAGGCGAAGCAGCCGGGAAAACCGCTGGATTTCAGCTTCCTGCGCGCGCTCAAGGCCAGCGGCCAGCTTAGCCTGGGCACGTTCAAGGCCGCCGGCATCCGATCCTCCAACCTCAAGCTCGGCATCAAGGCGGGGGGCGGCACTCTGAACATCGCGCCGATTTCGGCGGATTTCTACCGGGGCACGCTGAACGGCGCCCTTTCCCTGCACGACGGCGAAACGCCCCGCGTGGCGGTTAGACAGAATCTGGCCGGGGTCAGCATCGGTCCGCTGCTGAAGGACGCGGCCGACATCGACATGCTGGAAGGACAGGGCAGCGTAACCCTCGACATCGGCGCCCAGGGAACCACCATCAGCGCCATGAAGAAAGCGTTGCAAGGCAGCGCCGCGCTCAACCTGCGCGACGGCGCGCTGAAAGGCATCAACATCGCCGCAGTGATCCGCGGCGTCCAAGCACAACTCGGCGCGCTTCGCGGGGAAACCACCCAGGCCGCCAACGCCGCCGACAAAACGGACTTTTCCGAGTTGCAGGCCAACTTCAGAATCGACCGGGGCGTAGCGCACAACGACGACCTCTCCGCCAAATCGCCGTTACTGCGTCTATCCGGCAACGGCGACGTGAACATCGGCGCAGGCTCGATGGACTACCTCGCCAAGGCGACGGTGGTCGCCTCCCTGGAAGGACAGGGCGGCAAGGAGCGCACCGCGCTCAAGGGCGTGACCGTGCCGGTGCGCATAACCGGCCCGTTCAGCGGATTGAAATACAGCCTGGACTTCGACGCCCTGGCCACCGAAACGGTCAAGCAGAAAATCGAGCAGAAGAAAGAAGAACTCAAGTCACGCCTCGGCGAAGAACTGCGGAGCGGCCTCAAGGGGCTATTCAAATAACCGCCTGAAAATCATTCGCCATTACGGGAGAAAACAGGAAGATGGAGCGGGTGAAGGGAATCGAACCCTCGTATAGAGCTTGGGAAGCTCTCGTTCTACCATTGAACTACACCCGCACGGTGGTAGAATGCGCATTCTACTGATTTGGCCACGACATTGAAAGCCGGAGCTTAAAATTACCCGATTCACCGTCAACGGCGAGCAACATTCCTTCGAGGCCGCTCCCACCCTTACCCAACTGCTGGAACACCTCGGCCTGACCGGCAAGCGCCTGGCGGTCGAGATTAACGGCGAAATCGCGCCGCGCAGCCGCCACGGCGAAATCGTCCTGGCCGACGGCGACAAGCTGGAAATCGTCGTCGCGGTCGGCGGCGGCTGATTACCCGAGAAAGAACCCCAATGGATCAACTGACTATCGCAGGCAAGGCCTACTCTTCCCGTTTGCTGGTGGGCACCGGCAAGTACAAGAATTTCGACGAGACCCGCCGGGCGCTGGACGCCAGCGGCACGCAGATCGTCACCGTCGCGGTGCGCCGCGTCAACATCGGCCAGAACGCCGGTGAAGCGAGCCTGCTCGACGCCGTGCCGCCCTCGCAATTCACCTACCTGCCCAACACCGCCGGCTGCTACACCGCCGACGACGCCATCCGTACCCTACGCCTGGCGCGCGAACTGCTGGACGGCCACGACCTGGTCAAGCTCGAAGTGCTGGGCGACCCCAAGAGCCTCTACCCCAACGTGGTGGAAACCCTCAAGGCCGCCGAGGTGCTAATCAAGGATGGCTTCAAGGTGATGGTCTACACCTCCGACGACCCGATCATCGCCAGGCAACTGGAAGAAATCGGCTGCTGCGCGGTGATGCCGCTGGCCAGCCTGATCGGCTCCGGGATGGGCATCCTCAACCCGTGGAACCTCCAGATCATCATCGAAAACGCCAAGGTGCCGGTGATCGTCGATGCCGGCGTGGGCACCGCGAGCGACGCCGCCATCGCCATGGAACTGGGCTGCGACGGCGTGCTGATGAACACCGCCATCGCCGGCGCGCAAAACCCGGTGCTGATGGCCTCCGCCATGAAAAAGGCGGTCGAGGCCGGACGCGAAGCCTTCCTCGCCGGACGCATGCCGAAGAAGTTCTATACCGCCAGCCCCAGTTCCCCGACCACCGGCCTGATAAATTAAATCGAAACCACGGAGCACGCGGGGAATGCAGGACATTCTTGAATATGCCTATGAATAATTTTCAGGCGCCCTCACCCCACCCCCTCTCCTTTATGCCCTTTAGGGTGCGCCTGCGGGCGAGGGGCTTTTCTCCCTTCTCCCGCAAGCGGGAGAAGGGGCGGGGATGAGGGAGCATGGAATGCAAGGCAACATCCTGAATATTGTTCATAGGCATGTTCTTGAATTTCCCCGCGTCCCCCGTGGCGAATAACTCAATGAATCATCGACATATACGCAGCTTCGTGCTACGCCAGGGACGGATGTCAGCCGCCCAGACGCGGGCGCTGGAAACTCTGCTGCCGCGCTTCGGCATCCCCTATCGGGAAAGCCCGCTTGACCTCGATCAGGTCTTCGGCCGCAGCGCGCCAAAAATCCTCGAAATCGGCTTCGGCATGGGCGACAGCACCGCCAAGATCGCCGAATCCCACCCGGAAAACGATTACCTCGGCATCGAAGTGCATGGTCCTGGCGTCGGCAGCCTGCTGAACCAGATCGAGGAAAAACAGCTAAGCAACCTGCGCCTGATCCAGCACGACGCCGTGGAAGTGCTGCGCGACATGATCCAGCCCGGCACGCTCGACGGCGTGCACATCTTCTTCCCCGACCCCTGGCCGAAAAAGCGCCACCACAAGCGCCGCCTGATCCAGCCGGAACTGGTCGCCGCCCTCTGCGAAAAACTCAAGCCCGGCGGCTACCTGCACGCAGCCACGGACTGGCAGGAATACGCCGAGCACATCCTCGCCGTACTCAGCGGCGAACCCCGCCTGGAAAACACCGCGACCGACTATGCACCGCGCCCCGCCTACCGCCCGCTCACCAAATTCGAGCAGCGCGGCATCAAGCTCGGGCACGGAGTGTGGGATGTCGTTTTTAAACGCAGGTAGGAGCGGTTTCCCGGCCGTGATGGTGATATTTTCGCGGCCAGGAGGCCGCTCCCACAAGGATCAAACCTTGCGCGCCTCGATGGCGCGCAGGAATTCGTTGCGTTGCTGGTCGTTGTGGGCGAAGCAGCCGGAGAAGGCCTGGGTATAGACGCGCTCGTCGCCGCGCCGGTCCTCGCCGAGCAGCAGGCAGAGCTGTTCGGCCTCGATGACGCAGGCGGCGCCTTGGGCGTGGCCGTGTTTTACCAAGGCGTCGGCGATGTCGCGGGTCATCCATTCCTGGTAGGTGAAGCGGTGGCCGATGGCATCCACCAGTCTGGCAATACGTGAAAAGCCGTGCAGTCTTCCGCCGGGGATGTAGGCGACATGGGCGAAGCCGCGAAACGGCACGAGATGGTGGGGGCAGATGCCGTGCACCGCGATGCCGCGGATCACCACCATGTCGGTGCGCGGGTCGGCGAAGCCCTCGCCCAGCGCTTCCGCCGGATCGACGTTGTAGCCGCCGAGCAGGCGGTTTTCCCACAAAGCACGCACCCGCGCCGCGGTCTTGCCGGTATGCGCGCCGTCCGGCGAAATCCCGCAGGCGCGCAGCAAGTCGGCGACCGCCTGTTCGAATGCCGCTCCGTCGAACGTACCGGTGCGCGGGATACCCAGGGTTTCCGGCGTATGGCCGGACGAATCGGAATGGCGGCAGGAAGACATGGTGCGAAAATAGCATGCCCTGCCCCGCCCCGTCAAAATTCGCCGCCACCCCAAACCGTGCCGGCGGAACGCCGCGCCGCGCCTACTGTCGAATTTATGAAGAAGCTGAAGATATAAAGAGCAGGAGGCTGCCATGCCCCACATCACCGGCATACATCATATGGCCTTCGCCACCGGCGACATGGAGGCCACCATCCGCTTCTGGCGCGATCTTCTGGGCATGCGACTGGTGTACAGCCATGGCGGGCAGGGAAGCCGGCAGTATCTTTTCGCCGCCGGCGGCGGCAACTTCATCGCCTTCTTCGAATGGGGCGGGGTCGAAAAAATCCCCCACCGCCCTCCCGGAACGCCCGTTACAGGCAGCGTCGCACTCGACCACATCGCCATCGGAGTGGCTTCCGACGACGACCTCTGGCAACTCTCGGCACGCCTCGCTGCGGCGGGTTTCCCCGTCTCGGACGTGATTGACCACGGGTTCGTCCGTTCCCTGTATTCCTTCGACAACAACGGCATCGCCATCGAATTCAGCAGCCCCGCCAACGGCGTCGATCTGCTCCGCCACCCCAAACTGACAGACACCGCCCCGCCTCGCGCCGCAATGAAAGGAAGCGAGCCGACAAGCGGATTCTGGCCATCCGCAATACCGCTGACCGATGAAGAAAAAGCCGTTACCCGAGGAGAAGGATGGGATGAATTCCATACCCCCGGCATCTGAGTTTCAGACCAGGGAATAAGCTACGGGCAACCCAAGATTTCCATCTCGGTTAGGGCTGCGTCAGAAAAAAACGGGTTGCGAAAATATCGCAACCCATTGATTTTGGTGCTGATGAGAGGAGTCGAACCTCCGACCTACTGATTACGAATCAGTTGCT
>CAZDIJ010000083.1:0-12019 GCA_964505475.1 uncultured Sulfuricella sp.
CGCCGGCACTTATTCCTACAACGTCAACGGCACCACGGGCACGTTCGAATTGACGGCGGACAACAAGTATCCGGGCGACTATTGAGGAAGCGGCGTGGCGAACGCCATCGCCCCCGGCAGAGCCGGGGGAACTCTCGTTTGTTTAGGGAATGAACCGTGGCTTTGCTGAAAACGGAGGTTTCGAGAAAAATCATACCAAGATGATACGCTACAAGCGTAGCGCCTCCCCAAACAGCAGCCCCACTCTTTTCAGGTTAAAATGGCGGCCATGCCGCTTTCCCCCCAGTACACCGTTAAACACTACGAAAATTTCCCGGTCGCTTCCATCCTGTTGCCGGGACGTTTACGCCGTCCGGTCGGGGTGATCTATGCCTTCGCCCGCGCCGCCGACGATTTCGCCGACGAAGGGGATATTTCCGACGATGAGCGCTTGGCCTTGCTCGGGGGCTTCCGCAGGCAACTCGACCGCATCGCCGCCCATGAGCAGCCCGAAACGCCGCTGTTCCTTGACGTAGCCGAAATCGTCGCGCAATACCGTCTGCCCCTGCGGCCGTTTTACGACTTGCTCGACGCTTTCTCCCAGGACGTGACGAAAAAGCGCTACGCCGACTTCGCCGAACTGATGGACTATTGCCGCCGCTCCGCCAATCCGGTGGGCGAATTGCTGCTGCATCTTTACGGCGCCGCCACGCCGAAGAACCTGGCCTATTCCAACGCGGTCTGTTCCAGCTTGCAGCTCATCAATTTCCTCCAGGACATCGCCGTCGATTTGCGCGAAAAGAACCGCATCTACTTGCCCCAGGACGAAATGGCGCGCCATGGCGTCCGCGAAAGCGCGCTGGCGAGCGGGATGATCTTCGGCAGGTGGAACGAGTTCATGCAGTTTCAGATCGAACGGGCGCGCAAGCTGCTGCATTCCGGCACGCCGCTGGGCAAGATACTGCCCGGCCGCATCGCCCTGGAACTGCGCATGATTATCCTGGGCGGCGAAACCATCCTGCGCAAGCTGCACAAGAACAGCGACGTATTCAGCGAGCGCCCGACGCTCCAGGCCGGCGACTGGATTTACATGCTCTACCGCGCGCTTTTCTGGAAGACCGGCAAGCCATGACCCCCGCCCAATATTGCCAGGAAAAGGCTGCCCAGAGCGGCTCCAGCTTCTATTACAGCTTCCTTTTCCTCCCTCCCCCACGGCGGCGCGCCATCACCGCGCTGTATGCCTTCTGCCGCGAAGTGGACGACGTGGTGGACGAATGCAGCGACTTGTCCATCGCCCGCGCCACGCTCGGCTGGTGGCGCGAGGAAATCCGCCAGGTCTATGCCGGCCAGCCGGAGCATCCGGTCGGCCAGGCGCTAGCCGGAGTGGTGCGGGAATTCGCCCTGCCCGAGTCGCAGTTGCGGGAAATCATCGACGGCATGGAAATGGACTTGACCCACAACCGCTACCAAAGCTTCGACGACCTGGCGCTGTACTGCCACCGCGTCGCCGGGGTGGTGGGGCTGCTGTCGGCGCGCATCTTCGGCTACGGCGATGATCGCACCGAGGAATACGCCCACGAACTGGGCTTGGCGTTCCAGCTCACCAACATCATCCGCGATGTCGGCGAGGACGCCCGCCGCAACCGCATTTACCTGCCGCTTGACGAACTGGCGCGCTACGGCGTGAGCGAGGACGACATTCTGCATGGGCGCGAAAGCGAGGCTTTCCGGCAATTCATGGCTTTCCAGGCGGAACGCGCCGAGGAGTACTACCGCCGCGCCTTCGCCGCGCTGCCCCAGGCCGACCGGCGGGCGCAGCGCACCGGGCTGGTGATGGCGGCGATCTACCGGACGCTGCTCGATGAAATCCGCCGCGACGGCTACCGCGTGCTCGACCGGCGCATCTCGCTGACCCCGTTGCGCAAGCTGTGGATCGCCTGGAAAACTTGGCTGGCCGCCTAACGGTCATGGCGAATTGCCGCGCCAAAACGACTGTCGCGGTTGTCGGCGGCGGCTACGCCGGTCTCGCCGCCGCCGTGGAACTGGCGCACGCCGGCATTCCCGTCACGCTTTACGAATCCGCCCGGCGGCTCGGCGGCCGCGCCCGGCGCGTCGAATACCGCGGCGAAATCCTCGACAACGGCCAGCATCTCCTGCTCGGCGCCTACCGTGAACTGCTGCGCCTGATGCAACGGATCGGCGTTGACGAGAAGGATGCCCTGCTGCGCATTCCCTTGCGTCTGGAATTTCCCGGCCAATTCAGGCTTGCCGCGCCGCGCCTGCCGGCGCCGCTGCACCTGCTGGCCGCCCTGGCCGGCGCGCGCGGCCTGAACGCCGCGCAACGCCTGTCAGCGGCGCGTTTCATGCTCGCCCTGCGCCGCCGCGCGTTCCGCCTACAGGCCGACGCCAGCGTCGCCCAACTCCTGGAAACGTACAATCAAAGCGGGAAGCTCCACCGCTATCTATGGGAGCCGCTGTGCCTGGCTGCGCTCAACACCCCGCCGGAATCGGCCTCGGCGCAAGTTTTCCTCAACGTCCTGCGCGACAGCTTCAATCGCCGCCGCAGCGATTCCGACATGCTGCTGCCGTGCGTCGATGCGGAAGCGCTGTTTCCCGCCCCCGCCGCGCGCTATATCGAGCGCCATGGTGGCACCGTGCGCCTTGCCGCGCCGGTAAGAAGCATCGTCAAATCGAACGGCGGATTCGCCCTGGAAACCGATCACGGTTCGGCGCATTTCAGCCATGTCGTCTGCGCCGTGGCGCCGCAGCGCCTAGCCGCGCTGGCGGGCAGGCTGCCCGAACTGGGCGGAGCCGTGAAGAAAGTCGCCCAATTTACCTACCAGCCGATTTATTCCCTTTATCTGCGCTATCCGCCCGGCACCGCCCTGCCCGCCCCGCTGCTCGGGCTGACGGGCGGCCTCGCCCAATGGGTCTTCGATCTCGGGCAACTGGGGCGCGCCCCGGGAGTGCTGACGGTTACCATCAGCGCGGCGGGAAAACATGAAAGTCTTTCCCGCGACGAATTGGCGCGCCAGGTGCATGAAGAGCTATGCCGTTCTTTCGGCGCCCTGCCCCAGCCGTCATGGACGGAAATCATCGCCGAAAAACGCGCTACGTTTGCCTGCACAACGGGGCTGGAGCGGCCATCGCAAACCACGCCGCTGAGGAATTTCCACCTTGCCGGCGACTATACCGCCGGCGACTATCCCGCCACGCTAGAAGGCGCGATTGGAAGTGGCGTCGCGGTTGCACGTATAATTATGGAAATGGCCAATTAGTTGCCAATAGTCAACTCACGGAGCACCCTATGCATTCCGAACCACTTATCCTGAGCAAGCCCGCCCCCGGCATTTCCGAGCTACCCGCCCTGGGCATGGATGCCGGCAGCATCGTCGGCGATTTCCGCCGCTATTTCAGCCATACCCTGGGGCGCGACAAGATGTGCCTGTCCGCCTATCACGTCTACACCTCCCTGGCGCTCGCCCTGCGCGACCGCCTGGTGGAACGCTGGAAGAACACCGAGTATGCCTGCGAGGAAAACGACTGTAAGCGCACTTACTATCTTTCCATGGAATTCCTCATGGGGCGGATACTCGGCAATACCATGCTCAATCTGGATGTCGATCGGGCCACCACGGAAGCCCTGAGGAATCTCGGCCTGGTGCTGGAGGAAATCGCCGATCAGGAAAACGACGCCGGGCTGGGCAACGGCGGCCTGGGGCGGCTGGCGGCCTGCTTTCTCGACAGTTGCGCCACCCTGCGGCTGCCGGTGATGGGCTACGGCATCCGCTACGAATATGGCATGTTCCGCCAAAAAATCGACAATGGCCGCCAACTGGAAGAACCCGACCACTGGCTACGCGACGGCAATCCCTGGGAGATCGAGCGGCCGGAATATACCTGCCGCATCCAGTTCGGCGGGCGCACCGAATACCGCGCCGACCGGAATGGACGGCTCCACGCCTACTGGGTGGACTCCAACGACGTGCTGGCGGTGCCTTACGACGTGCCGATCCCCGGCTACCGCAACGACACCGTCAACACCCTGCGCCTGTGGAAATCGGCGGCCACCGACGAATTCAACCTGAGGGAATTCAACGCCGGCAGCTATACCGAAGCGGTCGCCGCCAAGAATGACGCCGAGCACATCACCATGGTGCTGTACCCCAACGACGCCAGCGAGAACGGCAAGGAACTGCGCCTGCGCCAGCAGTATTTCCTGGCCTCCGCCAGCCTACAGGATGTGCTGCGCCGCTGGACATTGAACCATGGCGGCGACTTCAGCCGCTTCGCCGAGAAGAACGGCTTCCAGCTCAACGATACCCATCCCACCTGCGCGGTGCCCGAACTGATGCGTCTGCTGATGGACGAGCACGGCCTGGAGTGGGACGAGGCGTGGGACATCGTGCGCCGCAGCGTGGCCTATACCAACCACACCTTGCTCCCGGAGGCGCTGGAAAAATGGCCGGAAGCCATGTTCGGCCGCTTGTTGCCGCGCCTGCTGGAGATCGTCCGGGAAATCAATGCCCGTTTCCTCAAGGAAGTGGCGCGGCGCTGGCCTGGTGACGGCGAGCGCCAGCGCCGCATGTCGATCATCGAGGACGGCCACGAGACGCAGGTGCGCATGGCCTACCTGGCGGTGGTGGCCAGCATGTCGGTGAACGGCGTCGCCGACCTGCACTCGCAACTGCTGACCCAACACCTGTTCCGCGACTTCCATGAACTGTGGCCGGAAAAGTTCAACAACAAGACCAACGGCGTCACCCCCCGCCGCTGGCTGGCCTGGAGCAATCCCGGCTTGGCCGGTTTGATCTCCCGCACCATCGGCAACGGCTGGATCACCGACCTGTCGCAGTTGCGGCAACTCACCACCCATGCCGGCGACGCCGCCTTCCGCGCCGAGTGGCACGACATCAAGCAGGCCAACAAGGCGCGCCTGGCTGAACTGGTGAAAAAGGATTGCGGCGTCGAGTTCGACGTTGCGGCGCTGTTCGATGTTCAAGTGAAGCGCATCCACGAATACAAGCGCCAGTTGCTCAATGTGCTGCACGTCATCCACCTTTACGACCGCATCAAGCGCGGCGACACCGCCGGCTGGACGCCGCGCTGCGTGCTGATCGGCGGCAAGGCCGCCCCCGGCTATTTCATGGCCAAGCGCATCATCAAGCTGGTGTGCGCGGTCGCCCAGGTGGTCAACGAAGATCCGGATACCTCCGGCCGCCTGCGCGTCGCCTTCCTGCCCGACTACCGAGTCTCGGCGATGGAAGTCATCAGCCCCGGCGCCGATCTCTCGGAACAGATTTCCACCGCCGGCAAGGAAGCCTCCGGCACCGGCAACATGAAATTCATGATGAACGGCGCGCTCACCATCGGCACGCTGGACGGCGCCAACATCGAGATCCGCGAGGAAGCCGGCGCCGACAACTTCTTCCTCTTCGGCCTCACCGCCGCCGAAGTCGAAGCGGCTCGCGGCGGCTACGATCCCACGGCCATCGTGGCCGGCGACGAGGACTTGAACCGCGTCGTCCAGCTCCTGCGCAGCGGCCATTTCAGCCTGTTCGAGCCGGGCGTCTTCGAGCCGGTGCTCGATTCCCTGCTCAGCCCGCACGACCCGTGGATGACCGCGGCGGATTTCCGCTCCTACGTGAATGCCCAGCGCCGCGTCGCCGAGGCCTACCAAGACCGCGACATATGGACGCGGATGAGCATCCTCAACACCGCCGCCAGCGGCAAATTCTCCAGCGACCGCACCATCCTCGACTACAACCGCGACATCTGGCGCTTGCCCCAAGTGCAGGCATGGCCGGTTAAAGGGTAAAATGCGCGGCTTGAATACGGGAACCCCCATGAAAGACTACCAAGCCCCTCCCGATCTGCTCAAGGATCGCGTCATCCTGGTCACCGGCGCCGGCCAAGGCATCGGCAAGATCGCCGCGCTGACCTTCGCCGCCCATGGCGCCACCGTGATCCTGCATGGCAAATCGACGCGCAAGCTGGAAAAGGTTTACGATGAAATCGAGGCCGCCGGCCATGCCCAGCCGGCGATCTTTCCGCTCGACCTGGAGAAGGCCGGAGACGCGGACTTCGCCGCACTCGCCCAGGCTATCGGCAGCCAGCTCGGGCGACTCGACGGCATTCTCCACAACGCCTCGCGCATCAGCCGTCCGCAGCCGCTGGCCGACCAGACGCTGGAGCAATGGCTGTATTTCCTGCGCATCAACCTGGCCGCCCCCTTCGCCCTGACGCGCGCCTGCCTGCCGCTGCTGCTCGCTTCGCCGGACGCCTCGGTGGTAATGACCTCGGAAACCCACGGCCACGTCCCGTCGCCATTCTGGGGCGGTTTTGGGGTATCCAAGGCGGGGCTGGAATTCCTGGTGAAAAGCTGGGTGCTGGAATTGGACGACCGTGCGAACCTACGCATCAACGCCCTCATCCCCGGCCCGGTGCAATCGCCGCAGCGCGCCCACACCCACCCTGCCGAAGAGCGCGGCAAGCTGCCAGCGCCGGCCGAGTTGATGCCTACCTACCTCTACCTGATGGGACCGGACAGCCGGGGGGTGACGGGACAGGTGTTAAACGCTCAGTAAAGATTGCCACGCCGCCAGGCGTGGCTCGCCGCAAAGCTTTTGCAGAAAATCGAAAGCCACCGCGGCATTTTTCTCGGCATCCTCGCTCAACGGCGCCCCCAGGTCGAAGAATTCCCCGCGCACTGCCAGCAGGAAGCACGGCGGCGGCTCGATGCCGTGGATTTCCCGGTAAACATGCAGCACCGCCGCCGGACTCATTTCATGAGAGGTGTAGCTGGCGTCCTGCCGCGGCATCAGGCGGGAGAAGGCGTAAGGCGCCGGCGCCGCGACGCTGGCGTCGATGAACAGCGCCAGTTCGCGCCCGACCAGGTCGAGCGCGTGTTCGACCTGCAACTGGAAATCGGCGACGGGTTCGACGCCGGGGAGATTCAGCGCCTCCAGACGCGCCAGCAACTGCGGGGCGATGGCGTCGTCGCCCCGGCTGGGGTTGCCGTAGCCGAAGACCAGCAGCGGCGCGGTCAAACCCCGCAAGCCCCGCCGCTGTTGCGCAACCGCCGGTCTATCTGTACTCCTTCGGCATCGAGCAGTTCGACTTCCAGCGGCATCTTGCCGAGCGCATGGGTGGCGCACGACAGGCAGGGGTCGAAGGCGCGGATGGCGACTTCGATGTGGTTGAGCAGTCCCTCGGTGAGTTCCTTGCCGTCCAGGTACTGCAAGGCCACCTGGCGCACCGCCTCGTTCATGGCGTGGTTGTTGTGGGTGGTGGAGACGATCAGGTTGGCGCGCACGATCTGCTCGTCCTCGTTGATGCGGTAGTGGTGGATCAAGGTGCCGCGCGGCGCCTCGATCACCCCCACGCCGCGCAAGGCGCGCTCACCCTTGGCGACCAGGTCGGCACCGGAAAGATCGTCGTCAAGCAACAACTCGCGGATGCCCTCGGCGGCATGGAGCATTTCGATCATGCGCGCCCAGTGGTAGGCCAGCGTCGCCTGGGTGGCGCTGCCGCCGCCGAATTCCTTGAAGGTGATGCGTTCGGCCTCGGCCAGCGGCGTGGGGATGAAATCGCAGTTGTTGACCCGCGCCAGCGGCCCCACCCGGTACCAGCCCTCCTCCCGACCGCGCGAGCGGATGAAGGGGAATTTCATGTACGACCAGGGACGCACTTCCTCGTGCAGGTAATCCCAGTAACGGCTGTAATCGACGTGGTCGAAGATGGTCTGGCCGTGCTCGTCGCGGGCGCGCAGGCCGCCGTGGTAGAGATCCATGGCGCCGTCGGGGCGTATCAGGCTCATGAAGCTGGAACGGTAATAGCCGAAGCCGTTGTGGAAGTCCGGGCGCTCGGTGTAGACCTTCTTGATGAGTTCCACGGCATCGCGGCTCCAGGCGATCATCTGGTCGATTTCCGCGAGCAGCGCATCGCGCTCGGTACGCGACAGGTTCTTGTTGACCCCGCCGGGAATGGCGCCGGTGCCGTGGACGCGCTTGCCCGCCGTCATGCGGATGATTTCCTGGCCATACTTGCGCAGCAGCACGCCTTTCTTGGCGATTTCCGGGTAGGCCGCGATCACCCCGACCACGTTGCGCTGGGCGACATCGCTGTCGAATCCGAACAGCAGATCGGGCGAGGCGAGATGGAAGAAATGCAGGGCATGCGACTGCAAAATCTGGCCGAAGTGCATCAGACGGCGCAGTTTCTCGGCGGTGGGCGTGAGTGTCGCGCCAACGATCATGTCCATCGCCTTGGAGGCCGCCAGATGGTGGCTCACCGGGCAAATGCCGCACAAGCGCTGCACCATCACCGGGACTTCCCAATAGGGACGTCCCTGGATGAATTTCTCGAAGCCGCGGAATTCGACGATGTGAAAGCGCGCCTGATGCACGCGGTTGTTCTCATCCAAGAGCAGCGTCACCTTGCCGTGGCCTTCCACGCGCGAGATCGGCTCGATCGCCACGCGCCTGAGTTTTTCGGGATTTTCCGCGGTTTCCAGTGCAAAAGTCATGTCGGCCTCGAATCAGTCGTAATGCAGCATCTCGTATTCCAGCTCAGGCTCGCGCCCAGCCAGCAGGTCGGTGAGAAATTTCCAGATCGCGTCGGCGGGCGGCGGGCAGCCGGGCAATGAATAATCCACCTTGACCACTTCGTAGAGCGGGTGCACCTTGTCGAAGGGCAGCGGCAATTCGGGATCGTTGGGCACCTGCCCGCCTTCCAGCCCACCCTCGAACTGGTAGACTTCCTGGAAGCATTCCCACAAGCCGATGTTGTTGCGCATCGCCGGAATGCCGCCGGTGATGGCGCACGAGCCGACCGCCACCAGCACCTTGCAGTTCTTGCGGAATTCCTTGAGGACATGGACGTTCTCGGCGTTGCACACGCCGCCCTCGATCAGCCCCACGTCGCACGGACCACAATGCTTGATGTCGGTGAGCGGGGTACGGTCGAACTCGATCAGTTCCAACAGATCGAGAAGTTTTTCGTCAATGTCGAGAAACGACATATGGCAGCCGAAGCAGCCGGCCAGCGAACAGGTCGCCACGCGGATTTTCTTCTTTTCACTCATGGCTGCCCTCCGGCTGCACTTGTTCGAGTCGTGCTTGTTCTAGTTGTACCTGGCTGATGTCCTTGTGGTCGAAAATACGCGCTCCGATCGGCACGCCGAACCCCTGGCGCTTGACCAGCAGCGCCCCGGTCGGACACACCCTCACTGCCTTGTCGCTCACGACCATGCCGCTGTCGCCGAGGCGTCCGCTGGCCGCATTCACCACCAGCTTGCAGTCGATGCCGCGACCCGACAGCCCGAACACCTCCTTGCCATCCACGTCGCGGCTGGCGCGCACGCACAGCTCGCAGAGGATGCAGCGGTTGCGGTCGAGCAGCACGTCCGGGTGCGAGGCATCGACCTCGCGCGCCGGGTAGAAGTGGTTGTAATGCGGACTCATCATGCCGAGGTGGTAGCCCAGCGCCTGCAAGTTGCAGTTGCCGCTTTTCTCGCAGAACGGGCAGAAGTGGTTGCCCTCGACGAACAGCATCTGGGTGAGCGCGCGGCGCTTGGCGTTGAGTTCCTCTGTTTCGCTGAGAATTTCCTGGCCTTCCACCGCCGGCATGGTGCAGGAGGCCACGTTGCGCCCGTTGACGGTCACGGTACAAAGCTTGCAGCTGCCGTGCGGGGTGAATTCCGGGTTGTGGCACAGGTGGGGGATGTACACCCCCGCCGCCATCGCGGCATCCATGATGGTCTGGCCATCCTCGAAGGGAATGGTTTGGCCGTCGATTTTAATGGTCTTGCTCATGATTCCGCCCTCAAATGCGCTTCGCTGTCGTCCCGTCCGGTGATGCGGCGCGCCACCGACAGGGCGCCGTCGAGATCGAAGGCCGGCTCGAAGGCCAACGCCTTCAACTTACGCTCGTATACGTCGGGAAACTTGTTGAGCGTGTCCAGCACCGGATTCGCCGCCGACGTGCCCAGCCCGCAGTGGCTCATGGTTTTCATCAACTGGCCGAGGCTCTTCATTTCCTCCAGATCGGATGCCGTCCCGTGGCCGCCGTCGATCTTGTCCATGATGCGTTTCATCAGGGTGGTGCCGACCCGGCAGGGCGTGCAGAAACCGCAGCTCTCATGAGCGAAGAAATGGCTGAAATTGCGCGCCATCTGGAACAGGTCGCGGCTGCGGTCGAAGATCATGAAGGCCCCCGCCGTCCCCAAGTCCTCGAAAGCGATCTTGCGGTCGAACTCTTTCCATGAAATGGTGGTGCCGGACGGCCCGCTTACCTGCACCGCGTAGGCATCATCGGCGCCGCAATCCTTGAGGATTTCGCTAATGGCGGTGCCAAAGGGATATTCGTAGATGCCGCGCCGCTGGCAGTCGCCGGAAATGCTCAAGACCTTGGTGCCGGTGGATTGCGCGGTCCCCATGGCGGCAAACCAGTCGCCGCCGTTAAGGGCGATTTTCGCCGCGCAGGCGAAGGTTTCGACGTTATCCACCACCGTCGGCTGGCCGAGGTAGCCGTGCGTCACCGGGAACGGCGGACGGTTGCGCGGACGCCCGCGCTTGCCTTCCAGCGATTCGATCAAGGCGGACTCCTCGCCGCAGATATACGCCCCCGCGCCGAGATGGATTTCAATGTCGAAATCGAAGCCCGCCTCGCCGCAGATATTCATCCCCAGCAGACCTTGTTCGCGCCGCCGATGCAGCACGCCTTCGAGTTTTTCCAGCAGATAGCGGTACTCGCCGCGCAGATAGAGGAAGCCGCGCCGCGCGCCGACCACCCGCGCCCCCACCGTCATGCCCTCGAACACCAGATCGGCATAACTGTTGAGCAGCACGCGATCCTTGAAAGTACCCGGCTCGCCCTCATCGGCGTTGCAAACGATGACGCGGTTGGCGCGCTCGCCGATGTCGCACACCACATGCCCTTCCTCCTCGGCGATGGCGGCATGGCAGAATGACCATTTCGAAGCGGTCTTGAAGCCCGCCCCGCCGCGTCCGCGCAGATTTGACTTGTCCATCTCCATCCAGGTTTCGCGCGCCCCGCGCGCCAGCGTCGCCTTGATTCCCGCGCCGGGCACGAAGTCCCCGCCAAGCAACGCATCCTTGCGCAGGATGTTGTCCCGCACCTCGAACAACATCGCCGGCCACTCTTCCACCGGTTTGTGGCTGCGGATCATTTCGCTAATCAGGTCGAGGGTGTTCTCGTCGAGATTGGTCAACGGCAGGCCGTTTATCAACGCTGCCGGCCCTTGATCGCACATTCCGGTGCAGGAAGTGCTATCGACCAAAAGCAAACCGTCCTCGGACAGCTTGCCCGGCTCGATCCACAACTTCTTGCAAAAATAATCCATCAACGCCTGCTTGCCGAGCATGCGATCGGTAATGTTGTCGGAAAACAGCAAACGGTACTCGCCGCACGCCCGGCCACCGGAAAGGAAGGAATAAAAACCGGCCACCCCTTCCACCCGCGTGCGCGGAATGGCGAGATGCGCGGCGACCATGTCAATCGCGTCGTTGCAGATGCAATGGGTGGTTTCCTGCACCTCGCGCAGAATTTGCAACACTTTGGTGGCGTCGCGCCCGTGTTTCTCGAAAATCGGCGCGAGCAACCGGGTCAGCTTGGGGGTATCGCACAGCGGCATGATGAAAATCTCCAGCCTTGTCGTGGTTATTTCAGCTTAGATGATCTATGAACAACTTTACAATAGCATGTCGGACCGACTTTAGGCGCATGGCGGTCGAGCAATGTTTTCAACACGCCCGGCTCCCGACCGATTCATCAAACCACCGGAATCCGGTCCGCCTTGCCTGCCTCGTCGTTCTAGGGTATGCTACGCACCCTTTACCGCCACCGGAGAGGTGGATGAGTGGTTTAAGTCGCACGCCTGGAAAGCGTGTTCAGGATAATATCCTGACGGGGGTTCGAATCCCCCCCTCTCCGCCAGATTTTTCCTTTACGTTTTCACGCTTTAATGGCGGGCCTCCCCGCATTGCAAGGTAGTGAACCTGGTCAGGTCCGGAAGGAA
>CAZDIJ010000084.1:0-11207 GCA_964505475.1 uncultured Sulfuricella sp.
AAGAATCCCGCCAATACAAATTCGCTTGCGCTTACCTGTACCAGCTCGTAACAAGTGCCCACACTTATCGGCTGTAAGTTGTTAAAGAACGTTGCTTCTTGCGAAGCGAGGTGCGCATTATACAGAGGCTTTCGTTTGCGTCAAGCGTTTGTTTTGCACCACCTGTCTCGCCTGCTTTTGCGTTGCCGCAGTCAGCGGCGAGAAGGTGCGCATTATACGGACGAAAACCCCATGGTCAAGCGATTTGCGAAAGTTTTTTTACAGATCGGTTAAGATTTTTTTACAAACAACGGGATAGCAATAATCACAGCACGGAGATGCGGGCGAATTTGCGCTTGCCAACCTGCGCCACCACAGTTGTGCCGCCTGCTATCCTGAGTAATTTATCGCTGATTTTCTCGCCATCCAGCTTGACCCCCCCCTGCTCGATCATGCGAATCGCCTCGGATGTGCTGGCGGTCAGCCCCGCTTGCTTCAATGCCTGCACCACCGGCAAGCCGCCCACCTCTCCCGGCAAGGTGAATTCCTGCATGTTCTCAGGCAGCGCACCTTGCTTGAAACGCGCCTCGAAATCCGCCAGCGCCTGCTCGGCTGCCCGTTTATCGTGGAAGCGCTCGACGATTTCCTGGGCGAACAACACTTTCACTTCGCGCGGATTGAAGCCTTGCTCCACCTCCTCGCGCCAACGCTCGATGACGCTGGCCGGCTGGAATGACAGCAGCAAGAGATACTTCCACATCAGATCATCGGATACCGACATCAGCTTGCCGAATATCTGTTCCGGGCTTTCGGTGATGCCGACGTAGTTGCCCATCGACTTGGACATCTTGTTGACGCCGTCCAACCCTTCCAATAGCGGCATGGTCAATATGCACTTGGGAGGCTGACCGAAATGCTTCTGCAATTCGCGCCCCATCAGCAGATTGAATTTCTGGTCGGTACCACCCAATTCGAGGTCGGCTTTGAGGGCGACCGAATCATAACCCTGCACCAACGGATAGAGGAATTCGTGGATGGCAATCGGCTGATTGTTGCCATAGCGCTTGGAAAAATCGTCCCGCTCCAGCATACGCGCCACGGTATGCGTGGCTGCCAGCTTGATTATGCCGACCGCTCCCATTTGATCCATCCAGGATGAGTTGAACACCACCTCGGTCTGTTCCGGTTTGAGTATCTTGAACACCTGTTCGGTATAGGACTTGGCATTTTCAGCCACCTGCTCGCGCGACAGAGGTGGCCGCGTCGCATTCTTGCCGGTCGGGTCGCCGATCATGCCGGTGAAATCGCCTATAAGGAATAGCGCGTGATGCCCCAGGTCTTGAAGCTGGCGCAGCTTGTTTAGCAACACCGTATGCCCAAGATGAAGATCGGGCGCGGTCGGATCAAACCCCGCCTTGACGCGCAACGTCCTCCCGGAAGCCAGCTTTTCCACCAACTCCTGCTCGACTAGCAACTCTTCACAGCCCCGCTTGATTACTTGCAGCGATTCACCAAATTGCGCCATCCAATATTCCTCTGAAATTCATGCTTGCTATTCTTCGGCAGCGCCGCTCAGGCTAATACAGCCTTCACGGACACGTGGTTTTCTGCTAACCTTGCGTCTGTAAAAAAATTCAGGGTTATCAATGCAGAACAATAAACCTGCAATTCTAGCGCAAAAATTCGCGCTTCAAGAACGAAAAATCAGTCTGCGGTGGTTGGTCGGACTTTCCAGTCTGCCGTTATTCGGCATCGTTGCCGCCTTCGGCATTGCCCCTGGCACCGAAACACGGGATGTCCCGGTACAAACCGTCATCGAACAACTTGACCTTCCCGGCGCAGCCGAAATCACTACGGCGGGAACCTACTGGCGCGAAGAGAAAATCCAGCGCGGAGACACCATTTCCGCGCTACTGGAACGGCTCGAGGTCCGCAACGAGGAAATTTCCAGCTTCCTGCGCAGCTCAAGAGACTCAAAAGGCATCAGGCAGTTGGTTCCCGGCCGCACCGTACGCGCAAAAACCACCGAGGATGGTGAATTGCTCTCCCTGCGTTACATCAGCGGCAGCGACAACATGCTGAGCGTAGATAAGGAAAATGGCGTCTTCCGCGCCAGCGACCAATCCGTCCCGATGGAGCCGCGCACCTTGATGAAGTCCGGCGAGATCAAAAGCTCCCTGTTTGCCGCCACCGACGCCGCCAACATCCCTGACAATATCGCCATGCAACTGGCCGACGTATTTTCGTCGGATATCGACTTTCACCAGGATTTGCGCAAAGGCGACCGCTTCAATGTGGTTTATGAAGTTTTCTACAACAACGGCGAGCCAGTCAAAAGCGGTCGCGTCCTGGCTGCCGAATTCGTCAATCAGGGCAAAACCTATCATGCCATCTACTTTCAGGACCGCGATGGCAGGGGCGGATATTACACGCCGGACGGCAAGAACTTGCGCAAGGCATTCCTGCGCTCGCCGCTGGAATTTTCCCGCATCACCTCCGGCTTCACCAATGCCCGCTACCACCCTGTCTTGAAGGAATGGCGCGCCCACAAGGGCATCGACTACGGCGCGCCGACCGGAACGCGGGTCAAAGCCACGGCCGACGGCTCCGTGGAATTCGTAGGTAAAAAAGGGGGCTACGGCAACTTGGTCGTCCTGAAGCACCAAGGCCAATACAGCACCGTATATGGACACCTCAGCGGCTTCGCCAAGGGGCTGCGCAAAGGCGGCAAGGTCAGCCAGGGCGACGTGATCGGTTTCGTCGGCATGACCGGACTGGCAACCGGCCCCCATCTGCACTATGAATTCAAGGTCGCAGGAGTTCAGCGCAACCCGCTCAGCATTACGCTGCCCACGGCATTCCCGATCGCGGCGCACTACAAGGCCGATTTCGAAAAGCGCGCCAGCCTGCTGACCGGACGCCTGGAATTGCTGCGCAACACCAATCTGGCCGCATTGGAATAATCGTTGCAGACGGACATGAGCACGCCGAAGCGTTATATCGGCATCATGTCCGGCACCAGCCTGGACGGCATAGACGTCGTCGCCGTCGAATTTTGCGAAGCCGCCCCCCCCGTCCTGCTAGGGCATTGTTATCTTCCCTATGACGATCCGCTACGCAGTGAACTGCTGGCTCTCAACAGCCCCGGCGACAACGAACTCGAGCGTTGCGCCCTGGCCGGCAACGCGCTTTCCCGGCTCTATGCCGCGGCGGTTGGAAAATTGCTTGCCCAGAGCGGTCTACAATCCCGGCAAATCCATGCCATTGGCTGCCACGGCCAAACCGTCCGCCATCGCCCGGAACTCGGTTACACAGTTCAACTCGTCAATCCATCATTGCTCGCCGAATTGTGCGGCATCCAGGTGGCCGCCGACTTCCGCAGCCGCGACATTGCCGCCGGTGGGCAAGGCGCCCCGCTGGTACCGGCTTTCCATGCCGCACTTTTCCGCCACCCGGCAATCCACCGCGTCGTTGCAAATATCGGAGGCATCGCCAATCTGACCGACCTGCCGCCAGATGGCCGGATTCATGGTTTCGATTGCGGCCCCGGCAACCTGCTCATGGACCACTGGGCTGCCCGCCACCTCGGAACCGCTTATGACAATGGCGGCGAATGGGCGCTAAGCGGCAATGTAATTCCAAAGCTGCTGTCGAGCATGCTTGCCGACCCATTCTTCGCCACCCCGCCGCCCAAGAGCACCGGGCGCGACCTATTCAATCCATCTTGGCTGCAAAAGCATGTTTCCACCCTGCATCGCCCGGCCGACGTTCAAGCGACCCTACTCGATCTGACCGCCCACGCTATCGCCGATGCGATCGCCACGCATTGCCATGGAGCACGGGAATTGTATCTATGCGGAGGAGGCGCCCGCAACACCGCCTTGGTTCAACGGCTTAAATTTCTCCTGCCGGAAATGACGATGACCGCAACAGATACGCTGGGAGTTCCAGTCGACCAAGTGGAAGCACTGGCTTTTGCCTGGCTGGCGAAACAAACCCTTAATGGAGAAGCAGGAAACCTACCCGAAGTGACCGGCGCCAAAGGGTTGCGCATACTGGGCGCCCTCTATCCCACCTGAAAATAAAAAAGGGGCTTGCGCCCCTTTTTTGCCGTGAACCGTTCCGTTATGCCGAAAAAGAAGAACCGCAACCGCAGGTCGTGGTGGCGTTCGGATTCTTGATGACGAACTGCGAGCCTTGCAGGCTTTCCTTATAATCAATTTCGGCGCCCGCCAGATATTGAAAACTCATCGAGTCGATCAACAAATTGACCCCGTTCTTTTCAATTACCGTATCGTCTTCGTTGGTGTTCTCATCGAAAGTGAATCCGTATTGAAAGCCCGAACAGCCCCCGCCGGTGACGAACACGCGCAATTTAAGACCGGGAATTCCTTCCTCCTCGATCAGGCTCTTAACCTTCGCGGCCGCGCTATCGGTAAAATTCAGGGGGGAAGGCATCTCTGTCGCTGCGTTCATTATCATCTCCAAAAACGAATGGTGTTACATTATCCAATGCCATACAAGTTTAGTCAACTACTTGGCGCCAATACGACCGGCTCGCTGGCTGGCGCATCCCCAACCTCCTGCTGGTGCATCAGCTTTCCTTCGACGATGGCGCCCACATGCATTTCCAGGGTTTTGTAGAACACATCGCCAGTGACCCGGGATTTCCCCTGAAGTTCCACGTATTCACCGGCATGCACCGGGCCGATCACCGTACCGTTGACCACCACGTGCGAAACGCGGATCACCCCTTCGATGCGCCCCTGCTCGCTGAGCACCAACGTGCTCGGGTGGCCTTCCACTTCGCGGATATTCCCGCAAACCCGGCCATCCACCCGCAATCCGCCGGAAAAAGACAAATCCCCGTCTATCCGGGTTTCTGCCCCGATCAAGGAGTCGATGCGGTTCTGCGGTTTGCCGCTTTTGCTCTTAAAAAACATACGCAATCCCTATGTGTTAGGAAACACTTACCGTTTGCAGCAGCCTCGGCTGCAACGAGCCGTTTTCGAAAATACGCACCTGCACATTCTTCACCTGAGCCTTGGGCGCCACCTGAAATGTTCCCTCCACCCGCTGGTAAAACTTGAAGTTCAGGTTGAATAGCTGGGCGTCCTTCCCCCCCGTCGCAGGGAGCGTCATCACCGTTTTCCTGCCGTCCTGCTGCAAGTTTACCAGCAACTGCACTTTACCTTGAAATTCCTTTTCACGATGCCCCCCTTGCAGCAACAGCAATTGATAGCGGTATTCCCCCGGCAATACGCTGTTTTCCACCTTGACGCGGTAAATACTGAGATTTCCATCGTTTTTATCGGTGGACATCAGCTTGCGGAAAAAAGCGACGTCCTCCTTCAGGTGTGCATTTTCATCCTGGATGGCTTTCAGCGACTTCGCCAAGTCGCTTTGAGTCGCCTGTTCGATTTGCATTCTGCGGTCGGACTGCGCCACCCGCGAACGCAGATCGGCATTTTCACCCTCCAGTGCGGCAACCCGGTTGCGCAAGTCATACAATTCATCAATAGTGACGCCGCGTTCAAACCCGGCAAAACGCATTCCGGCATTGTACGTCCACCACGCCAGCGCCAGCCCGCCGGCAAACATCGCCATTATCAGGGGAATTCGCCAGTACCACGCCAGATGGCGGCGCACCGCCAGCGGCGAGGAGGCAATACTGAAGCGGCGTTTGAATTTCCTGGCCAGCTTCATGGCAGCAGCGGAATCTGCTGCAAACCCATATTCTCCGGGAAACCGAACAATATATTCATGTTCTGAACCGCCTGACCAGCCGCCCCTTTCGTCAGATTGTCGATCACCGACAAGACGACCGCGACATCCCCGCCCTGCGGACGGTGAACCGCGATACGGCAAAGATTGCTGCCGCGCACCGAGCGGGTTTCCGGGTGAGCGCCTTTAGGCAGCACATCGACGAAATGCTCGCCGGCATAGCGTTTCTCGTACAAAGCCTGTAAATCCACCTCGCCAGTCAGCCGCACGTAGAGCGTGGCGTGGATACCGCGAATCAGCGGAGTCAAATGCGGCACAAAAGTCAGATTCACCGCCTTGCCCGCCATGAGTTCCAAGCCCTGGCGTATCTCCGGCAAATGGCGATGGCCGCCCACCGCATACGCCTTGAAATTATCCGACGCCTCGCTGAACAGGGTAGGCACTTCCGCCTTGCGTCCCGCGCCGGAAACCCCCGATTTACAATCGGCCACCACATGGCCGGGGTCTGCCAACCCCGCTTCCATCAACGGCAACAACCCCAATTGGGCGGCAGTCGGGTAGCATCCCGGGTTGGCGACCAGGCGGGCGCCCTTGATCCTGTCGCGGTTGAGTTCGGGCAAACCGTACACCGCCTCGGCAATCAGGTCGGGGCAAGCGTGTTGCATGCCATACCACTTCTCCCACACCGCTACATCCTTGATGCGGAAATCGGCCGCCAGATCAATCACCCGCACCCCGGCATCCAACAGCGCACGGGTTTCCTGCATGGCGATGCCGTTGGGAGTGGCGAAAAACACTACATCGCAGGAAGCCAAGCCGCCATCGCCCGGTTCGACGAATTTCAATTCCACCCGCCCGCGCAGGCTGGGAAACATGTCGCTTACCGGCATCCCTGCTTCCTTGCGCGAGGTGATCGCCTGCAACCGCACTTCGGGATGCTGCGCCAGCAGACGCAACAATTCGACCCCGGTGTAACCGGTACCGCCAACAATGCCTACTTTAATCATGTCGCTCTTAGTCCTTGCAACGAAAGGGTGATAATAATAAGCCTGTACCCAATAAGCAATAAAAAAGCCGCCAACTTGTGGCGGCTTTTTTGCCTGCTGCTACGCGGATTAGCGCTTGGAGAATTGCTTCCGACGGCGCGCCTTGCGCAGACCGACTTTTTTACGTTCGACCTCACGGGCATCGCGGGTAATCAAACCGGCTTGGCTCAGCGCCCCCTTCAGCGCGGCATCGTAATCCACCAGCGCGCGCGCGATCCCATGACGCACCGCGCCGGCCTGGCCGGATTCACCACCGCCGCTCACATTTACCATTATGTCGAAGGAACCCTGGTTGCTGGTCACTTCAAGCGGCTGGCGGGCAACCATACGGCCGGTTTCACGGGCAAAATACTCGTCAATCGGCTTGCCATTGACGATGATGGCGCCCTTACCGGACTTCAGAAAAACACGCGCCACGGAGCTTTTGCGACGACCCGTGCCGTAGTAGTAGTTTCCGATCATGACTATTCCTTAAATTTCCAGAGGTTTCGGTTGCTGGGCAACATGATGATGCTGCGCGCCGGCGTAAACTTTTAGCTTACGGAACATGGCGTAGCCGAGCGGACCTTTCGGCAGCATGCCCTTTACGGCTTTTTCCAAAACACGACCGGGAAAACGATCCTGCATTTTGCCGAAGGTGGTGCTGTAAATACCGCCAGGATAACCGCTGTGGCGGTGATAGACCTTATCCTCGGCCTTGTTGCCGGTCACGCGCAGCTTATCCACGTTCACGACCACGATGTAGTCGCCGGTATCCACGTGCGGCGTGTACTCGGCCTTATGCTTGCCGCGCAGGCGGTGAGCAATCTCGCTCGCCAGGCGACCCAAAACTTTGTCGGTGGCGTCTACCACGAACCATTCGCGCTTCACTTCATGCGCTTTTGCTGAAAAGGTTTTCATAGCGAAAATCCTGTTGCGTCCATCAGAGAAAGACGCGCATTCTATGTCATGGTTAACGCCGCTGTCAATAACAATTGGGATTTATCCAGCGCACCGCGCTGGGTGGATTATACTGTCGGCCGTTAACAATCCCTCTTCCGCAACGATGGCCTGGATTCTCACCAATGCCGTGGCGGCATTATTGCTGCCCCCTCTCGGCTTGTTCATGCTCGGCGCTGCCGGGTGGCTCGCCCTTAAAATTCGCCGCCCGGTTCTGGGAAAGCTTCTTATCTTCCTTGCCGTGACCTTTTTATGGCTGCTCTCCACCCCGTTTTTTTCTTTCCAACTCATCGGTTGGGTTGAAAAACAAGCCTCGGCGGCTTCCAGTTGCCCACCTCAAGCCATAGTGGCGTTAGGCGCCGGCACGTACTTCAATGCCCCCGAATATGGCGGCGACACGGTATCCGGCCTCGGCCTGGAGCGGCTCCGACTCGCCGCCCACCTTCACCGGCAAACCGGCCTGCCTATCCTGGTTACAGGGGGATACCCCGACAAAGGCGAGCATTCCGAAGCGAAATTAATGCGCTCGGTCTTGGAAAACGAGTTCGGCGTCCCGGCAAAATGGGTCGAGGACAGGTCGAACAACACCCGCGAAAATGCGCTTCTCAGCCGAGAGCTATTGCAACATGAAGGTATTGATTCGATCTATTTGGTAACCCAGGCGTGGCATATGGCAAGAGCGCAAAAAGCCTTCGCCAAGGCCGGATTTTGCATCGCGCCAGCCGCCACAGGCCACAGAACCCGCAACCGCATCACCCTGCTTTCCTTCCTTCCCAGCGCCAAGGCATTGTCGGAAAGCCATACCGCCTTGCACGAAGCGATCGGGATCGTATGGTATGCCTTGAGCGCTTAATATAGAATTCCCCGAACGCCAACACTTCGGAAAGAACGCATGAAAGCACGCATAAAATGGGTTGAGGATATGAGCTTCCTGGGCATGACCGAAAGCGGCCATGCCGTGCTGATGGATGGCCCACCCGATTCAGGAGGGCGCAACCTCGGCCCCCGCCCGATGGAAATGCTGTTGCTGGGTGCCGGCGGCTGCACCTCTTTCGACGTGGTGCTAATTCTGAAAAAGGGACGCCACGCGGTCAGCGGATGCGAGGTTTCGATTGACGCCGAGCGCGCCGCCAGCGACCCCAAAGTGTTCACCAAAATCCACTTGCACTTCACCGTCAGCGGAAACAACCTCAAGCCAGAGGCGGTCGAGCGCGCCATCAAATTGTCCGCCGAGAAATTCTGCTCCGCCACTATCATGCTGGGCAAGACCGCCACCGTTACGCACGATTTCGAACTACTCGAAAGCTAACGCTCGAATCCCATTTGCCGCGCCAGCAGCACGATGGGATGCACCACCTCGACATCCAGCCCGGCGCGGCGCGCGCCCGCAGCCAGATGCCGGGCGCAGCCAAAATTGGGACTGGCGATGATTTTCGCACCGCTTTCCTTCATCGCCGCCACCTTGTCCGCCAACAACAGCGCCGACATTTCCGGCTGAGACAACTGGTAAGCGCCGCCCGCCCCGCAGCACTGTTCGTTGCCGCCCAACTCCTCCAGCTTGGCGCCTGGAATACAGCGGAGTAATTGATATAGCGAGGACTGTCCACGCATAACATTGCGCAACGAGCAGGGTTCGTGCACTGCAATTTTTTCGTGGAGAGGCTGAATATCAACACTTCGCCACCCTTCTCTCCCGGCGATGAATTCACCGATCTCGGACACCTTCCCGGAAAACGCTTTCGCATCATCGCCGGCCAGCAGCGGATATTCACGCAATGCCGCCCCGCAGCCGGTAGCCGTCACGATCACAGCATCCCATTTCCCTACGGGAAATGCCGCCAGATTGCCGTGCGCCAGAAGACTGGCCTTATCAAGCTCACCCTGCCCGGCATGCAACGCACCACAACAATTTTGCCCGGACGGCACATCGACTGAGCACCCCAGCCGGTTCAGCACGAACACCCCGGCACGCAAGGTCTCATGATCGAGCACGCGCGCCACGCAACCAAGGAAAAGCGCCACCCTGTGGCGCTCCCTTCCCTCGGCGGGGTAGTGGGTGCGCCAGCTTGACGTTCCAGCGAGCGGCGGCAATATCTCAGCCCCGTTGGCGAGCTGGGAAAGATAGCCGCGCCTACCCAGCGCCTTAAATAGGCGACGCCCTCCCAGACTCTCCCATAAGCGTATCGCCCGCGCCATCCAAGCCACCCCATTCCGGCCTGACGCCACGCCATCGAGCGCCCACCGGCGCATGAAACGCACAAGAGGTTTTCTATGCCGCAACGGCTCGACGGCATTCCTAATCTGATTGACCAATTGGCCATAGGCGACATCATTGGGACACGCGGCTTCGCATGCCCGACAAGTCAAACACTGGTCGATATGGCCGATGAAATTCCGGGTTGCCGGCAAATCACCGTTCATAACGGCACTCATCAGCATGATGCGACCGCGCGGCGAATCGGCCTCGTTCAGGGTTTTGCGGTAGGTGGGACAATGAGGCAGGCATAGACCGCAAGCCACGCAACGGCCAGCCGCCTCGATCAGTTTTTTTTCAGGAGAGGACAAATCGGACTTTTTCAACATGGCGCGAGGCATATTACCCCCGCAAAATGACTCACCAAAACAGCTTCACCGGATATTCGGAAAACACCCGATCCACACTCACCAGAAATATATCCTCGACCTTCGCCTGGGCGACAAGCAAGCGGTCAAAAGGATCATTGTGTATCCGTGGAAGATCAGCCAACAGCCAAAGATGGGGTAATTCTACAGGCAAAATTTCCAGCCCGTTGGCGACCTGATCCTCGACAACCCGCTCCAATGACTGGCCAAAATGAAGCTTGCCGATACCCAGCTTTATTTGCATCTCCCAAATACTGGCAACACTCAAATAAAGCACATTCCCTTCATCCTGACATGACGCGCAGGCCTGCTCGGATAATTTACCAGGCTCGCGATCCCACCAAATAAAGGCATGAGTATCAAGCAATAATTTCATATCGGGCCGCCACCCAACCAAAACTCGTCCGGGAGCGGCTTGTCGAAATCCTCGCTTATCCAGAAACCTTCTCCTGCATGCAAACCCGCAACACGACGCTTTTTCGGCTGCTCCACCGGAACCAGCCTGGCCATCGGCCTGTTCGCCTTGGCGATAATCACCTCCTCGCCCTGCAAGGCAAGCGCCAGCAACTCGGAAAGGCGAGTTTTTGCTTCGTGCATATTGACGGTAGTGGTAGGCATGGCAACTCCTAGCTAAGTTTCTAGCTAAATACTAGATGCACCGCTTAACAAGGTCAAGAAATAAACCTAAAAAACTCAGCTGAACCGCAGAGGACGCGGAGGACGCAAAGGAAGTCAAATGCTTAACGTAAAAACCACACTCACCAACTAGGTGATTTGGCATAAATTGGCAACGCCTTGTCTCTCCTCTGCGTCCTCCGCGTCCTCTGCGGTAAATTGCGGTTTCACTAGTGTCCGGTTAAAAATCGAACAGAATCATTTGGTTGCTTTGCATTGGCG
>CAZDIJ010000085.1:0-11164 GCA_964505475.1 uncultured Sulfuricella sp.
TAATCCGCGCCAACAGCCGATTAAGTTCCAAACAGAATGCAACACTACACTAGCGTTTCCTGGGCATCCGGTGCCGCGCCAGATGGCGCGGGGTGCGCGAATGCGGCACCTTGTGGACGAAGTTGTAGCGGGCGACGTGGTAGCTGGGGTCGAAGCCGTAGAAATTCAGGGTCATGCGCTCCAGCTCCTCGGCGCGGTAGGCGGCGAGGGGCTTTTCGGCTTCGTCGCGGGCGCGGCGCTCGCGTTTGGCGGCGAGCCGCGCCGGGTAATCCGGGGCATGGGCGAGCGCCTCGGCGCGGGCTTCCAGTTCGCGGCGGAAGGTTTCCCGATCCGCGCCGAATACCCCGTCGATCAGGCCGAGCGCTTGCGCCTGCGGTGCGCTCAGCGGCAAGCGGTTTTCCGTGACGGCGGCGGCGCGTTCGGCGCCGACCCGGCGCGGCAGCGAATAAGTCCAGTATTCCGAACCGTATAGGTTGCCCATCGCCTTGTAGTGGGGGTTGAGCACCACGCCCTCGCGCGCCCACGCCTGGTCGGCGGCGAGGGCGAGAAATACTCCGCCGGCTCCGGCGTTGCCGCGCAGTGCGGCGACGGTGAGACGCTCCGTGGCGGTCAAGAGGGTGCGCGCCAGGTCGTTCATGGCGTTGATGTTGCGCCAGGATTCATCGGCCGGGCTGTTCGCCGCCTCGATCAAATTCAAGTCGAGTCCATTCGACCAGAAATCCTCACCGCCGAGCAGCACCAGCACCCGCGCATCGCGCCTTAGCGCTTCCTCCACCGCCAGGCGCAGGCGCTCGCAACGCTCGCTGCCCATTGCGCCGTTGTAGAAATCGAAACTCAGATAGCCGACGCCGTTTTTTTCCTCGTAGCAAATGTCGCCGGCTTCTTCCGGCGGCAGTTCGGGAATGCCATCCAGCCGGCCTGCCAAAACCCGGGTGGTGGGGAGCTTGAAGGCCGGCCTGTCGCCGGACTGGGGTTTCAGATGGCCGATCCATACCGCCCCGTCCGTAGTGGCGCGGCAGACCGCGCCGGCGCGGTGGGCGATGACCGCGCCCGGCGCGCCGCGCAGGGCGGGTTCGGGGCGGGCGTCGTAGAGGTAAACCGGCATTCCCTGCATTTCGTCGAGCACGCCGGGGAAGCCGTCGGCGGCGCGGAGCTTGCGCAGCACCGTGGCAGTGTCGTCCTGGCGCCAGCGGATGGCGCGGTCGTGCTGGCGCAGCGGCGGGCGCGGGCGGCCGCGCACTTGCGGATCGGCATAGTCGAGCGGTTCTGGGCGGAAACCGCCCGCCGCGAATTTCGCCAGCGCTTCGCGCACCGCGCGCAGGGCGGACTCGGTGACTTCGTTGCGGTACAGGCTGCTTTTTTTCGCCGGACGCATGGGAAAGCGCACTTCCGCCCAGATGTCGCCGCCGTCCATTTCGGCATTCGCTTGCAACACGGTGACGCCCCATTCGCTTTCCCCATCCAGGATCGCCCAATCCAGCGCGGAGGCGCCGCGATCGCCGCGGATGCCGGGGTGCACCACCAGACACACGTGGTTTTGCCAGATGCTCTCGGGGATGGCGCGCTTGAGGAAGGGGGCGACGATCAGGTCGGGCTGCCACAGCGTTACGGCTTCTTCGCTGACGGCGTCGTGGATGTCGAACTCGACCGAAATATCGTGGCCATCCTGCGTCAGCTCGGCATGGAGGCGCTGGGTCAGACTGTTGAAGGCATGGCAGAGGAACAGGAGGCGCATGGTCAGCGGCGGGCGGCGGCGCTCATCCGATGTCTTCCGGCTGCGCCAGGTTTTTCATCTTTTCCACGATGCCGCCGCGTTTCAGCAGGGTGAGGTATTCAGCTTCGTTGATCTGGATGACGCGCGCCAGATAGCCGATGTTTTTTTCGATCGACTCCAGATAATAGTTGCGTTCGATGCCGAACCAGGCCTGGAAGTGCCGTGCCATCAGCTTGTAAAGGCCGCCGAATTCGCCGTCGAGTTTTTGCCGCGTCGCGTCGTAGAAATGCTGGGTGCCGTGCAGCAATTCGTGCATGTTGTGGAAATTGCCCATGTGGGCTTCCTTGAACTCGAAATAGAGGAACAGCAGCTTTTCCAGGTAGGTGCGGTCGGCCATTTGTCCGACCAGGTCGGCGGTGCCGACGAGTTGCCCGAGCATCCGGGTTTTTTCGTCGGGGAAATGAATCTTGGAGGGCGACAGCGCCGGATCGGTGCAACGGATCATCGGCTCCAGTAAGGCCGCCCAATCGGCGGGGAAGCCCCTTCCGGCAAGATGGCGGCGCATGAATTCGACGCTGCGGTTGACGTGGGTCCGGGTGTATTTCGCGCCGGTGCCGTCGTCGTCGCCGTGCAGTTGGGCATAGCCGGTGTCGTGCATCAGCGCGGCGATCATGACGCGGGTGATTTCGGCGGCGGAGAGGGGCGTGCCGGCGGCATGGGCGCCATGCAGCAAACGGACGGCGCACAGGAACACGTCGAGGGTATGATGCAGGTCATGGTACAGGGTATTGATGGCGCGGTAGCCGGGATATTCGCCGCGGAACAGGCGCACCACGTCGTCGAAGGCGGCGCGCGCCAGGGAAAGGTCGCAAGCCGGGTCGATGCATTCGACGATGTCGCCGGCCTTGCTCCAGACCTCCGCCGGGTCGCCGTTGGCGAACAGGGTGCGGATTTCGGCGGGGGAGGGGGCGGTTTTCATGCGCATTTACAGTATGGCGAGTTGGTCTGCGGTATTTTGCGGTTGTTTCCGCAGTATCGCTTTTTCCTCGTCAATATTCAAATCCCTTAGCCCGTCGGCGATTTCCGCATGACTCTTCCGAAACCCGCGCCGAACGGCCTTCTCGGCGGGCTGTTTCGCTGAGGTATGCCATGATTTATCATGACGGTAGTTCGTACTCTCGAAGGCCATGAACAAAATACAGGTTTTAAAGAAGGAAACCCCGCCGATTACGGTTCGCGACCTGGAGCGCGAGTTGGAGACGCTGGCGCGCCTGGTCGATCAGTGGTCGAACTGCACCAGCGTGCGCAGCGGCAACAAGGTGTTCCGCGAGATCACCGCCCATTTGCGGCCGAACCTGATGAAGGCGCTGGTCATGATCGCGCAGAAACAGACCGGCGCCATCCTCAAGAGCCGCAGCAAGGTCACCCTCACCAACCTCGGGCGGGTGCGCATCCACAGCGCGGCGATCAAGCATTTCCTGCAATGGCTGGACGTGCTGGTTGCCGAGGACGGCACGCCGTTCCTGCGGCGAGTCGCGGTGTCCCCGGATGGCATTGATTTTTACGCGATCACCTGGGCGGGCTGCGCCGCCATTCGTTGCGCCAATACCGACCGCTGGGACGACGAACGGAATGTCTGGGAATGGGATTCCGCCGATGGCGGCAGCGCCACCGAACTGCTGCGCGATGGCGTCTTGCCGTACATCCCCCTGCGCATGGAAAAAAATGAAACCATCAGGGTGGCGGATTGGAACCGCCACCTGGAATTCGCTTCGGTCAACACCCTGATGCAGGCGGTCGACCGCTTCGGCGAAGGCGGTCTGCATGAAATCGAACAGGCCGAGGTGCTGAGCCTGCTGGACGAGGCAAAGGCCGACATCAACCCGCTGTGGTCGCACTTGCTGCGCGAAGGGGAGTGGGACTAGCGCCGCCGCCGGGAATCGCCTGTTGGCCGGGAGCGCGTCGCGCTCAGGTCTGCTTGCTGGTCCATTCGTCGAGCGCCGTGCAGGCGTCCTCGCCAGGGCGGCGCGGAATACGCAGCACATTGGCCTGGCAAAGCATTTCGGCGCCGTTCAGGCCTTGCACGCTGATATAGGGACTGGCGCCGCGCGGCTCGAAATCGGCGGTATCGGCGAGGATGAAATCGTATTCGCCGTTGATGGCGACCTCCAACTCTCCGCCGTGGGTTTCCCCATACACATGCCAGCGCATCGGGTCGGCGCGCCCTTCCAGCGCGGGAGGGGATTTTCTCGACGATCTCCTGTCGCGCCATGCGACGATGGCCGGATTCCTCAGGCCGAATTCCTTGCGGGCGAAGTAAGCCGCGAGCTTGCTGGCGACCTTGTAGCCCAAATCCATCGACCTGAAGTTTAGATGGGCTGTTTTCATATCGTTCTCCTCGGTGAGATTTCGGGTAGGCGGCACTCATATTATTTTTATAGCACAATTGTTGACCAAAACGCTGTGTTATATGCCGTCGAGTGGCCAGAGGAATCCTGTTTGAACCTGAAAAACTCAGGCGAACCACAGGGGCACGCCGGGTTGGCGCACATCCTCGGTTTACCCGGAGGGTGATGGCTTGAGAACGGACATCCCCTTGTTTTCCCGGTTTTCTCTGTGCCTCTGTGGTGAGAAATTTGGGTGGAATCGCGGAAGGGCGCGAGCGCGGTTTATTCCGCCTTCCCCCGCTGGTCGCGCCTGCTCTCCCAGCCTTCCAGCAAGGTGGCGATCATGGCGTCCGCCTGCTCCGCAAGCACGAAGCGCTCGTTGGAAAGTATCCAGCGGAAGGCCAGCCCCTGCACGGCGGAGATCAATATGCAGGCACTTTGCTCGGGGTCGATGTCGGGGCGCAACTCGCCGCCTTGCTGCCCCGCCGCGATCAGGGAGGAAAGGAATTTTAGGAAGGACATCACCAACTGGTTCATGCGCTCGCGGAAGGCGGGATTGCCCGATTGCAGCTCCTCGGAAAACAGCAGGCGGGGGATGCCAGGCTGATTTTGAATGAAACCGAGGTGAAAGCGGATAACCGCGCGCAGGCGCTCGACCGGCGTCATTTTTTCCAGCCCCAGGCCGGCGATGCCTTGCTGTAGCCTGTCCTGGATGGCGTCCACCAGCGTCACCAGCACCCGGCTCTTGTCGCCGAAGTGGAGGAACAGGGTCGGCTGGGCGATGCCGACCGCCTGGGAAAGCGTGCGGGTAGTCAGCTTGGCCACACCCTCGTGGCGGATGATTTCCATCGCCGCCTCGATGATGTCTTGGCGGCGTGCTTCGGCGGGTTTGCGCTTGCGTTTGGCGTCGGGCATAGTTTTATGCGGGGGTGATGTTGCATCATTATAGCGCTGCACCGCTTTGCCGTTGGCGGCGGGCGATGCCGGAAACTTGCCTCTGAACCATTTTCAGCCACCCCCTCCTCCGCACGCTTGCGCGCGCAAGGGAGGGTGGATGATTCAGAGGGCAAAAAAAGTGACCCGAAGGCCACTAAAAATTACCGCGAGGAGGTGCGGCGTTATTTGGTGCAGCAATCACCTTCCGGTACGCCGGCTTTTTTCAGCATGAAGGATAGCGGGCAGAAGCTGGTCAGGCCGCTCTGCGCCAGGTTGGCGCCGACGAACACGGTGAGCCACAGCCAAGCGGGATCGAGGTAATGGCTCAGCGCCACGCTGAGCAATACCATACTGCCGGCCATCAGGTGAACGATTCTGTCTACGGTCATGATGTTTTCCTTTCCTTAGAATTTATAGCTGATTTGCAGGTTGACGATGTTTTGCTCCAGCTCGATCTTGGTTGTGCCGTCCGTCGAGGTGATATCGTTGTGGAAGGCGCGTACATAGGACAACGACCCATCGACTTTTTCGCCCAGCTTGCGGGTCAGTCCGAGGGACAGGTGCTTTTCGGTGACCGCCAGCGAACCGACGTTGCTTTTCACGTCTTCCGCGCCGATGGGCGACTTGCCGTAGTTGAAGCCGGCGCGTAGCGTGGTTTTCGGGGCGAGCGCCTTCTGGATGCCGATGCTGTAGACCGTCTGGTCGCTCCAGCCGAACGCGAAGCTCGCCGGAATCGGGCCGGCATAGCCGCTCGGGCGCCGCACCGCCACCGAGTTCATCACGTCGCTGAACGCGATGTGCTTGATGTCGGCTTCGATCAGCAGGCCAGGCATGGGCTTGAATGCCACGCCCAGAGCGAATTGCTGCGGGGCATCCATGGTCATGGCAATTTCACCAGTTGCGGTGTTCCACTTGAACTCGTTCATGTTCTGCTTGCTGATCCACGAGGCGCCGACCTGAAACCGCTCGTTCGGCTTGTAGATCAGCCCGGCCGACACGCCGTATCCATACACCTGGTTTTGCGGCAGGGAATAGGCGGCGTTCGACATCGCCAGACTTTGGTAGTCGATGTTCAGGGCGGCGCCGACCGATAGCCGGTCGTTTACCTTGAAACCGAATCCCGGAGCGATCTTGTAGAACTGCTTGGTGGTCACCACCGGCTGGTTTCCCGCCGTGGCGGCGGTATCGGCGAAATCCACGCCCATCCCGGAAAGTCCCGCCATCCCCATCCCCAGATAGAGCCTGTCGTTGAGGTTGAAGGCGACCGCGCCGGACGGAATCAGGTAATAATCCGAGCCGCTTTCGTAGCCATTCGCCTTGCGCGGCGGATTCAGCGAACCGAATCCCATGTCGAAGCGCACGTCCTTCATGCCGAGTTCCGCCAGACCGGACGGATTGGTCATTACCGTGCCGGCATCCTGGGGCGCAGCCACCACCGCACCCCCCATGCCCCACTGAGTTGCCGTTACCCCCAGCATCTGGTCGCCATTAGTGGCCAATGCATGGTGGGAAAATCCGATCAGGGTGGCGCTCACGGCGCCCAATACGATCTGCATTTTTTGCATGGTCTTCTCCTTCGATGGATAGGATTTGAGTTGTTTTTATTATTTGCCCTTACCGCCGGACGGGGCGGCCAGCAGCGGCGAAACTCCGGGTACGCCGCGAAACTTTTGGTGGCAGGCCACGCAGCCGCTCATGATGTCGCTCATGTGCGTCGCCGCCTTGGCCATGTCGCCCTTTTCGGCGGCTTCGGCAAGCCGGATCGCGCTACCCTCGACGGCATCGTTCATCGCCGGCAGCACGCTCATGTCGGCATTGTTCAGCTTATCCAGGGGAAAATAAGGCAGCAGCCCACCCTTGGGAATACGGTGGTTGGCCAGCCGTCGCGCGCTGTCGGCAGCCTGTTCGGCGTTGTCGGTGGCCAGTGCCGCGGCAATGCTCTGGTATTCGGAGAGGATTTCCTGCATTACTTGCCGCAGGGTGAGCTGTTTGCTCTTGCGCGTGTGCTGGTCGTGCAGCTTGTTCATCGTCGCCCGCAGATCGGGAGTCAGACCCATCACCTTCTGCTTCAACTCCGGGGTGTAGCTCATCATCATCTGTTTGATTTCAGGCGGCATCTTGGCCATCTGCGCCTGCATTTCCGGCGGCATGGCGGGCGCCGGCTCAGCCGAGACAGCCATGGATAGCGCCATGCCGGCGAGCAGCAGCCCGGTTTTGATGCACCCAGTCTTATTCCGTTGCATATATTTCTCCTTTTGGAACCGTTTGTGATGCAAACATCCGGCATTTTCATGCCGGACGGCGAACACATGATCTAGCGATCATGTGTTCGCATGATTATAAACGAGAGGTTTTTTTTAATACAAGGATTTTGTGGGGGCGGGGTGAATTGTTTTGCTCGCTGTCATGCCGTATGAAACCCGTAGACAGCCTTTATTTTGGCGCCGGCGCGCCGCTCAATACAGTTCGGAAACCTGGGTATAGCGTCCCGCCAGGGCGGCGGGATTGGCGCTCGAAATGTAGCTGGACAGCGGCGGCTGCGCCGGCAGACCGTAGTAGATTTGCGCGGTATAGTTTTGCAGCAGCGATTTCTGGTTTTGCACGCTTTGCAAGGCTTTGTTCAGCCCGCGCGTGGTGTATTGCAGTTCGCTGTTGGCGCCGGTCGCGCGTATCACCGAATTGGTCAGCCGGTCGGCGGTATTGGCCAGCAGTTTGGTGGAATTGTCGGGGTTGGCGGCGAAAGCGCCTTGCTGCTTGTCCTTGTCCAGCGACAAGGTGCCGTCCGATTGCTGGGTGATGCCGATGCCGGACAGCGTCGTCCGCTCGTTGCCGAAACCGTAGGAGGCTTGCGCCACGGTATTGCGTACTTCATCGACCAGCTTCGCCGTCAGCCCGTCGCTGGCCAGTGGCGGGTTGGTGTTCCGCAGCGAGGCGCTGGAAAGCTCGCTTACGCCCTTCTGCAAGGTATTGTAGGCCTCGACGAATTTCTGCGCCGAGGCGGCGAAGGCTTCGGAATCCCGCGCCACGTTGACGGTCGCCGTTCCGCTTGCCGCCAGGCTCAAAGTCACTCCGCCCACCGCCGAACCGACCTCGTTCGACTGGCTGGTGACGGCTACGCCGTTGACGGTCAACTGGGCATTCTGCGCGGCCACGGTTTGGTTGAGATTCTTGTCGTAACCGCTCGGCCCCGCCGCAGGGTTGAAAGCGAAGGCCGACAGGCCGGAAAGATCGGCGTTGCCGCCGTCGTTGTCGGTAACCGACAGTTTGATGGAATTGTCCGTGCCGGTTTTGTTGCTGGTCAGCGACAATTGGTAACCGCCGCCGGCTTGCACCACGCTGGCCTTGACTCCGGCATCCGCGGCGTTGATGGCGTTGGCGATGCCGCTCAGGGTGCCGCCCGAGGCGTCGATCGAAACCGTCTTGCCGCTGCTGGCGGGAGTAAAGGTGTTGGTGTTGGCGTTGTAGCCGCCAGTTTGGATGGTGATGCTGCCGGTGCCGACGATGGTGCTATCCTTGTCGGCATACACGCCGCTGGCGAGGGTCTGCGCCTTCGCCAACTGGGTAACGTCAATGCTGTAGGAGCCGGCGTCGGAGGTTTCCTTGGAAGCCTTGGCGGTAAGCGTTTTTTCGGTGCTCGAAGTAGCCTTGAAGGGAGCGGCATCCTGGGCGTCCTTGAAACTGCTCAACGCCGATTTGAAAGTGTCCATCCCCGACTGAAGTTTTCCATAAGCGGACAATTTTACTTGGTAGCTTGACTCCTGACGGTTCAGGCCGGAAACCGGAGTGCCGCTCCCCAGCCGGGAAAATTGCCCCACACCCGACAAGGTGCTCAACACACCGTATTGGTTGTAGGCATTGCCGTAAAGGCTTGAAATATTTCCCAACATCCCGGTTTCCTCCACCCTAAGTATAGCACCCCGAAATTATTTTTTTCCCCAAGAAAATACTTAGAGCCTATTTCAGTAGTATCCATGCCCCGCGCCGGAACCATTTGGGGCGCAGTGCTAGGCGCGAACGGCGCCGTTTGGTCATTCCAAACAAGCCGCGAGCAACAACGCAATGCGCCCCAAATGGCTCCGGCCCTCCGGGTTGCGTCCAGAAAGCGCGTCTGCGTTGTCGCTCGTCGCGCCAATGGAACGACCATTGGCGCTCCTCGCTCCTAGCATCCATCACTTTCTGGACGCAACGCGGGGTATGGTACTGAAATAGGCTCTTAATAAGCGGACGACCTTAAAATTCCAATAACCCCCGATGGCCGTCGATATGGATTACGCTGCTCTCCGAGATGCTAGACTTGCGGCAAGCGACTCGATCTATCCGATTGCATGAACCTGAAAAACTCAGTTGAACCTCAAAGGCACAGAAATCGCAGAGCAGGAGCAAATGGTTATGGAATCGGCTCCGATCACCGGGAAGATACGCGGGGGGTTGTTGCAATATAATGAACCCGGATTATCCATTAGGCGGCTCTTCGAGGCTGCACGAGCGCTGGCGGACAGTTTGCGGTCATTTCCGCCGCTTGTTCGTCGTTCATGGAATAGCCATGAACGCCTCGCAAGCGACGAAAGTGCCTCACAAACTGTCTCGCCATCATCTCGCGCCCTAATGGATAATCTGGGTTGAATTTTTGAATTTCCCCATGTCTCCGTGGTGAGGAATTTAGGATGAATGCTTTACCTGAACGCCACGCCAGAATTTTCCTGTTGAGCCATATGCGCGCCATGACCACCCTGGCGGGACATATTCTCGGCTCGCACCCGCAGATCAACGGTTACTATGAAATGCATGTCAGCTATGAGGACGCCTCCGCGCTGGACAGGCAGCTTGAGGTATTCCTGGAAGGCGATGCGCTCAAGGAAAACAGCCGTTACCTTTTCGACAAGCTATTGCACAACGACTATTTGTTGAAGCCCGAGCGGCTTGCACTGGCGAATATCAAGATACTTATTTCACTGCTGGAACCGGAACACACGATCAAAAGCATCGTTCATCTGTTTGCACAAAAAGAGGGTGAGGAGCTTTACGCTTCGCCCGTCGAGGCGGCGAACTACTACCGCGCGCGCGTCCAAGCGCTTGCCGACTTCAGCCTGACAGGCGGCCAGCCCTATTACTATTTCGATGCCGAGCTGTTGCAACGCGCACCGGAAAGATTGCTTCCCAGACTATCGGACTGGCTGGAACTGGATACGCCGTTGAGCGGGTACTATCGAACCTTCAGCCAGACCGGGAAGGCCAGAAAAGGCGACTCGTCCGAGCGCATTCATAGCGGAGCCATTGACAGGGCGCCAACCGATTACTCCCACATCGCCATTCCGCGGGATGTGCTGCGCAAGGCGCAAGAGGCTTACCGGGAATGCCGCCGGCAGATCATCGGGAACGCGGCGGATTCGGTCTGCTTGGGTTAAACCCAGATTATCCATTAGGCGGCTCTTCGAGCCTGCGCGAGCGCTGGCGGACAGTTTGCGGTCATTTCCGCCGCTTGCGAGGCGTTCATGGAATAGCCATGAACGCCTCGCAAGCGACGAAAGTGCCTCACAAACTGTCTCGCCATCATCTCGCGCCCTAATGGATAATCTGGGTTGAAAAGCCACTGGCTGGCTCTTTGCGTAGCGCAGCCGTGGGCAGAGATTCACGCATCCCCGACCTGATTCGGGATAACCCGATGCCAGGCCGAGGCTGCGCGATATGGGACTTTTAACCCAGATCACGCAAGGTCGAAGCGATCCAGGTTCATCACCTTGTTCCAGGCCGCCACGAAGTCCCGCACGAACTTATCCTGCGCATCCGAACATCCGTAGACTTCCGCCAAGGCGCGAAGTTGGGAGTTTGAACCGAAGATCAGATCGACGCGGGTGCCGGTCCATTTGACTTCGCCGGTCTTGCGGTCGCGCCCTTCGAACACGTCCGCGGCGTCCGAAATGGGCTTCCACTCCGTGCCCATGTCGAGCAGGTTGACGAAAAAGTCGTTGGTGAGCGCCTCCGGCCGCTTGGTGAAGACCCCGTGCGTGGACTGACCGACATTCGTGTTCAGCGCGCGTAGGCCGCCGACCAGCACCGTCATCTCGGGCGCGCTGAGCGTCAGCAACTGCGCCTTGTCGAGCAGCAGTTCCTCGGCGGAGACGGAGTA
>CAZDIJ010000086.1:0-11163 GCA_964505475.1 uncultured Sulfuricella sp.
AGATGATGGAAGACATCGTCGATCTGGTGTTCCTGGAGCACTACCTGGAAGAGTTTGTGGCGAAATACAGCAGCTACGACGAAGCCAAGATGCTCGACATCCTGCGCAAGACCTGGAAAAAGATGTCGCCGCGCGGCCACGAGGCGGCGCTCAAACTGATAAAGCTGCCCGAAGCCTTGGTGCCGACGGTGCTCAAGGCCGTGCAAGGCGACGCAGCCTAGGAAAAGATTCCCGACAGGCCGGCGAATCCGCCGGCCTGCTTCTTTCCCCGCCCCGTCCGCCGCCCGCAATATCCCTTCTGGCGGAAGCACTTTCGCTGCTTTCCGATTGCGTTTAATCTTGTGACTCAGTCAACTTCACAGGTCACGGACATGCTGCTGACGGCAGACGCATCCCTGAACGTCCCGGTCGAAAACCGCATTCCCGGCAACAAGGGAATCTGGGTGGGCATTTTCAGCGAAATGACCGAATTCGCCCTGCTGTTCGGCGTCTACTTCCTGGCCAAGGCGCACTTCCCCGAGGCTTTCCGCGCCGGGCCGCCACAATTGAGCACCCTGGCCGGGATGTTCAACACCATCCTGATGATTTCCGGCAGCTATTTCGTCGCCAAGGCGGTGCTGGCGATCCGCCGCGGCCGCCGCGATCTGTGCGCCCGCTGGCTGTACGGCGTGGCTTTTACGATAGCGGGCTATTTGCTTACCAAGTATTTCGAGTTCCAGTGGAACATCGAGCAAGGCATCACCGGCAACGCCAGCATTTTCTTCACGGTCTATTATTACCTGACCTTCACCCACATGGTGCACATCGTGTGGGGAGCCATGGGGCTGCTGTGGGTGGTCGCGCGCACCAAGACCGGCGCTTATTCGCCGGAAAACCACGAGGGTCTGGAGGCGTTCGCCTCCTACTGGCACGCCACCGACCTGGCGTGGCTGGTCATATTCCCGCTGCTCTACGTACTGCGCTAGATGGAAACAAACCATGAAAAACCATACAACCACGGATTAACACGGATGATCGCGGATTATCATGCGTTACAACACCTTCACCATATCCCGACCAAGCAATCGACCAGATGCCTTATCGGTGTAAATCCGTGTTTATCCGTGGCTAAACCAAGCTTTTGGGGATAAATCATGACGCACGACAAACTCATCGACGCCCTGTGGCTGCTGCTGATCGCCCTGACATTGGCGGGCACCCTGATCGGCGAATCCGCCGACCCCGGCCTGGGCGTCACCCTGGCCATCTGCCTGACCATGGCCTTCAAGGGCAGGATAGTGATCGACCATTTCATGGAGCTGAAAACCGCCAACAGCAAGGTGCGCGGCATGATGCGCGCCTATTTCTACGTGCTGCCCGCGATCACCGTGCTGACTTGGCTATTCGGCGACTGGCTGGCGCGGCTGACGACGCTCTGACCTCAATCGCGGACGTAGGGATTGCTGCGCCGTTCCTCCCCGAAGGTGGATGCCGGCCCGTGGCCGGGAATGAAGGCGACGTCGTCGCCGAGCGGCCACAGCCGCTCGCGGATCGACGACAACAGGATGTCGAGATCGCCGCCGGGGAAGTCGGTGCGGCCGATCGAGCCATTGAACAGCACGTCGCCGACGAAGGCCACCTTGGCCTCGGCGTGGTAGAACGCCACGTGACCGGGGGTGTGGCCGGGGCAGTGCAGCACTTCCAGGGTTTCGTTGCCGACCGCCACCCGGTCGCCGTGCGCCAGCCAGCGGTCGGGAGTGAACGCCTCGGCGGGAGGAAACCCCCACATGGCGCACTGCTGGGGCAATTCGGCAAGCCAGTAGGCATCCGCCCGGTGCGGCCCTTCGATGGGAATACCCAGGCATGCCGCCAGTTTCCCCGCCGCGCCGGCATGATCGACATGGCCGTGGGTCAGCAGCAGGCTGGCCAGTTTCAGCCCCCTTTCCGCCACGGCCGCCAGCAGGCGCTCTTCGTCCCCGCCGGGGTCGATCAGGGTGGCGGCGCGAGTTTCCTCGCACCACAGCAAGGTGCAATTCTGCTGGAAGGGCGTGACCGGAATGACGGTGAATTTCATCGCATGGATTATAGCCGGATAAGGTAAAATAAACCTCGTAGGCAATAATCCATCCACGGGGAGCAATCGGTTCGGCTCGCGTCCCGTGTTCACCGTGGTTGACCGTTTTTGGAGTCCCCATGCGCATCGAAGTGCACGTACACGGCAGCTTGTTTTGCTGCAAGGGCGTCAGCCTGACCCAGGTCGAGAACGGCCTGCGCAAATGGCTGGACTATATGGATGTGGAAAACATCGGCGAAATGCGCAGCCTGGAACGCGCCGAGCCGGGCATCGTCTATGACCGCGCCGAACGCATCCTGGACATCTGCTGGACCGGGGAGGTGGGGCACAGCTTCAACCAGTGCCTACAGGAAACCCTCCACGACATGGGGCAGTTGCTCGAACGCGCCAGCGAGATCGAGCTCACCTATTACCACGACGACGAGGACGGCGACGAATACCAGGTGCTGTTCGCCGGACCCAACGCCGAATCCATCCACCAGGCGCAACGCCAGCACATGGTGGAAGATGTCGCCGATCTGCTGTCGCGCCATTTCGCCCCCGCCGAGGTCGAGCAGGTCAGCGCCTTGGTCAACCAGCTCTTCGACAACGATTGGGAACAAAAGCGCCTGCAAAAGGAAATCGAGTTTCCCGCCTCCGGCAACCTGATCCATTTCCGCAATAAGCATCTGCATTGAATTTTCAAGGTTAACCATGTCCGCCCTGACCCGTTCGCCCGCCTGGCTGGCACTGGAATCCCACCGTGAATCCGTGGCGGCGATGCCGCTGCGCGACCTGTTCGCCGCCGATCCGGCGCGTTTCGACAAATTCTCCCTGGAAACGTGCGGACTCCTGCTGGATTATTCGAAAAACCTGATTACCGGAGAAACCCGCGGCCTGTTGCTGGAACTGGCGCGCCACGCCGACGTGGCCGGCTGGCGGGAAAAAATGTTCGCCGGCGGAAAAATCAACTTCACCGAGCGGCGCGCGGTGCTCCATACCGCCTTGCGCAACCGTTCGGAACACCCGGTCACGGTGGACGGCCAGGACGTGATGCCTGAGGTGCGGAGGGTGCTGGCGCAGATGCGCGATTTCGCGGAAAAGGTGCGCAACGGCGCCTGGCTCGGCCACACCGGCAAACCGATCCGCGACGTGGTCAACATCGGCATCGGCGGTTCCGATCTGGGACCGGCGATGGTCTGCGAGGCGCTCACCCCCTACGGCAAGCCGGGGCTGACCATGCACTTCGTCTCTAACATCGACGGCACCCACCTCGCTGAAACCCTGAAGCGCATCGACCCGGAAACCGCGCTATTCATCGTCGCCTCCAAGACCTTCACCACCCAGGAAACCATGACCAACGCCCGCTCGGCGCGCTCCTGGTTCCTCGCGCACGGCGCCGGCGAAGCCGCCATCGCCCAGCATTTCGTCGCGGTATCGACCAACGCCCAGGCGGTTTCCGCGTTCGGCATCGCCACCGCCAACATGTTCGAGTTCTGGGACTGGGTAGGCGGCCGCTACTCGCTATGGTCGGCGATCGGCCTGCCGATCGCCGTGTATATCGGCATGGATGCCTTCGAGGCGCTGCTGGCGGGCGCTCACGAAATGGATGAGCATTTCCGCAATGCGCCGCCGGAAGCCAACATGCCGTTGATCCTCGGCCTGCTCGGGGTGTGGTACGCCGACTTCTGGAACGCCCGCAGCCACGCGGTGCTGCCCTACGACCAATACCTGCACCGCTTCCCCGCCTATCTTCAGCAACTGGACATGGAAAGCAACGGCAAGCGCGTCGATCGCAACGGCGATACCGTCGATTACGCCACCGGAGCGATTCTCTGGGGCGAAGCCGGCACCAACGGCCAGCACGCCTTCTATCAGTTGATCCACCAGGGCAGCCAGATGGTGCCGGCGGATTTTCTCGCCCCCGTCGAATCCCACAATCCGCTCGGCGACCACCACGCCATCCTGCTGTCGAATTTTTTCGCCCAGACCCAAGCCCTGATGAAGGGCAAGACCGCCGCCGAAGCCCGCGCCGAACTGGCCGCGAGCGGCCTGGCCGGCGCCGAACTGGAAACAGTGCTGCCGCACAAGGTATTCCCCGGCGGCAAGCCGACCAATTCGCTGATGTTCCGCAAGCTCGACCCGCGCACCCTGGGCGCGTTGATCGCCCTTTACGAACACAAGGTTTTCGTCCAGGGCGTGATCTGGAACATCAACTCGTTCGATCAGTGGGGCGTGGAACTGGGCAAGCAACTGGCGCAAAATATTCTCCCGTCATTGGCGAACGATGAGAAAATTCATGCCTATGACGCCTCCACCAACGGCCTCATCAACTACTATAAAAATTCACGTCAACCATTGGAAACTGAATAGATTTTCACGCCATGACTGTCGAAATTACCGCCGAGGAACAGCAGGAACTCGATAAGCTGCTGAAAAACGGCATCACCATTCCCGCGCAGCCGAAAATCATGCTGGAAATGGAACGCTTGTTGAACAAGCCGCAAGTCAACATCGGCGCCATCGCCAAGCTGGTCAGCAAGGACCCGGCGCTGACCGCGATTGTTTTCCGCATCATCGGCTCGCCGATTTACGGCCTGCGCAAACCGATCGACTCGCTGGAAAAGGCGATTTCGGTAATCGGCCTGGCGCAGATGTCCAACATCGTCAAATCCGCCGCCCTGCGGCGCTCCGTCGGCGGCGCCGAGCCTTTTTACGAATGGTTCTGGGATCGTTCCGGGGAAATCGGCCAGCTCTGTTCGATCATCGCCCACAAGCAGCGCATGGTGTGCAACATCTTCCCGGATCAGGCGCAACTCGCCGGGCTGTTCCACGATTGCGGCGTACCCATCCTGATGCAGCGCTTTCCCCAGTATTGCGCCACCTTCCGCACCGACCAAAGCCGCAAGTGGCCCAACGTGATCGAGGAAGACCGCATGCTGCACACCGACCATGCCGTGGTCGGCTATCTGATCGCACGGCACTGGAACCTGCCGGATTTCATCTGCCAGGCGGTGCGCTTCCACCATGAAATGCTCCACACCGAGCACAAAGCCATGACCATGGTGGCCATCCTGCAACTGGCGCGCCACATCTACAACGTCTACAGCAATAACAACGACGCGGAATGGGAGATTTACCAGGATCGGATTCTGGAGGAAGTCGGCATCACAGCCGAAGGACTCAAGGAATTCGAGGAAGATGTCTACGACACCCTGAAAAATCAGTAGCCGCCGAACGCCGCGCTATCCACCAGCACATCCACTCCGCCTTCCGGCGCTATCGCCGCGGCGGGAATCTCCGCGCCTTCCCGCCAGCGTCTCACGGCCTCGCGCTTCGACTCCCCGTTCACCAGGAACAGCACTTGGCGCGTCCGGCTCAAGCGGCGCGCGCTCAGGCTGATCCGGGCGGCAGGCGGCTTGGGCGCATCGTGTACCGCCAGCGCGTCCGGCGAGCCTGGTTCACCGCCCCACGGATGGCCGGGAAATAGGCTGGCGGTGTGGCCGTCCTCGCCCAGACCGAGCAGCACCAGGTCGAATTCGGGCGCCTGCCGCAGCGCTTCGGCATAAGCCGCCGCGCCCCTTTCCGCACCGAGTTCGGCGGGTATGGCATGGATATTCCCGGCGGCAACCGGCACATGGCCGAGCCACGCCGAGCTTGCCATGTGCGAATTGCGCTCGGCGTCCCGCGGCGGCAAACAGCGTTCGTCACCGAACCAGACATGCCATTGATCCCACCGCGCCGCCGTCCCACGCAATGCCTGGTATACCGCCCGCGGCGTCGTCCCGCCCGCCAGCGCCAGATGAAAGCCACCGCCGCGCGCCAGCGCCTCGGCGGCGGCGCGGCCAATCACCGCGACGGCCTTCGCGCGCAACGCCTCGGCGTCGGGGTAAAGATGCCAGCGGACGGTTTGGATCGCCATGCTCACCTCACAACTCGTTGCGCCATTCCTGGTCTTCGCTGTCGAACAGGCGATTGGCTTCGTGCAGCCCCCACGCGCCCGCCGCGTAGGCATGGATGAAATCGCGCTCCTGCTCCCAGTACTTGAGGATCGGATCGACCACGCGCCACGACCATTCGACTTCGTCGAAGCGGATGAACAGGGTGCGGTCGCCCTCGATCACGTCGAGCAGCAGGGTTTCGTAGGCGTCCAGCGGGGTTTCGTGGCTGCGGCGGTAGGAGGCGTTGAGCTGGATGACACGGGTGTTCATGCCCAAGCCCGGCTGCTTGACGTGCAATTCCATGTGCATCGACTCGGAAGGCTGGATCGACAGCAGTATCCAGTTGGGATCGACGCTTTCCAGGGGCGTTTCGCGAAACAGTTGCTGCGGCGGATGGCGAAAGCGGATGGCGATCATGGACATGGACTTGGCCATGCGCTTGCCGGTGCGCAAGTAGAACGGCACGCCGCGCCAGCGCCAGTTGTCGATGTAGAATTTGGCCGCGACGAAGGTTTCGGTGACGGAATTCTTTTCCACCCCCGGTTCGTCCTGGTAACCCGGCACCGGCACGCCGTGGATGCTGCCGGCGGTGTACTGGGCGCGGAAGGCGTGGGCATGGACGGCACGCCGGGGAATCGGGCGGATCGAGCGCAACACCTTGACCTTTTCGTCGCGCAGGGCGTCGGCCTCCAGCACCGGGGGCGGCTCCATCGCCACCACGGTGAGCAACTGCATCAGGTGATTCTGCAACATGTCGCGCATTGCCCCGGCCTTGTCGTAGTAATCGGCACGCGTGCCGATGCCGACATCCTCGGCCACGGTGATCTGCACGTGGTCGATGAAATTGCGGTTCCACAGCGGTTCGATCAAGGTATTGGCGAAGCGGAACACCAGCAGGTTCTGCACCGTTTCCTTACCCAGGTAATGGTCGATGCGGAAAATCTGCTCTTCGTCGAAATGGCGATGCATCAGCTCGTTCAGAAGCTGCGCGCTCTCGATGTCCTGGCCGAAGGGCTTTTCCACCACCACGCGATGCAAGCCGCGCGGCCGGTTCAGGCCGACCTCGCTCAAGTTCTTGATGACCGCCGAGAACTCCGCCGGCTTGATGGCGAGATAAAACACGATGTTGGAACAGGCGCCGCTCTTGGGTTTGCCCAGTTCCTCGACCAGACGGCGGTAGGCGTCGAGATCGTGCAACTCCCCGCGCAGGTAGCCGAAGCGCGCGGCGAAGCGATTGAACAACTCCTCGTCGAAGCTTTCCTTGAGCTTGTCGCGCAAGGCTTTTTCCATGAAGGCGCGCCATTCCTCCTGGCTCCATTCGCGCCGCGCGAAAGCGATGAAGGTCAGGCTTTCCGGCAGCCGCTTGGCTTCCTCCAGGTGATACAGCGCGGGCAGCAGCTTGATCGCGGCCAGATTGCCGGTCGCGCCGAAAATCACGAAACTGCACGGATAGAGCATGCCGTCGTCGCTCATTTTCCGCCTTCCTTGACGGCATGGCCGCCGAATCCCTTGCGCATCATGGCGAGCAGCTTGGCCGGATAATCGTTGTTCCCCTGGCTGGCGAAGCGCATCATCAAGGCCAGCGACATCACCGGCGCGGGCAGTCCCTGCTCGATGGATTCCAGCGCCGTCCAGCGGCCTTCCCCGGAATCGGAGACGAACGGTTCGATGCTCTCCAATCCCTGATCGGATTGCAGGAATTCGGCGGTCAGGTCGAGCAGCCAGGAGCGCACCACGCTGCCGTGCCGCCACAGCTCGCTGATCGCCGCCAGATCCAGGCCGAATTCCTCCTTGCCCTTCATCAGCGCGAAACCCTCGGCGAAGGCCTGCATCATCCCGTACTCGATGCCGTTGTGCACCATCTTGACGAAATGCCCCGAGCCGACCGGCCCGCAGTGCAGCCAGCCCTTGTCCGGCGCGGGCGCGAGCACCTTGAGAAAAGGTTCGGCATGCGCCACCGCCTCGGGCTTGCCGCCGACCATCAGGGCGTAGCCGTTTTCCAGCCCCCAAATGCCCCCGGACACGCCGGCGTCGATGAAATGAATACCGCTCTTTTCGAGGATTTCCCCGCGCCGCATCGAATCCTTGTAGAAAGCGTTGGCGCCATCCACCACGATGTCGCCCTCGGCCAGCAGCGGCGCCAGTTGCTCGAGCATCTGCTTGGTGGCGTCGCCCGCCGGCAGCATCAGCCACACCACGCGCGGCTTGTCGAGTTCGGCCAGCAGCTCGGGAACGGTGGCGCAAGCCTTGAGTCCGGTTTCGTGCGCCAGCCCGGCCGTCACCTCGTAGCTGCGGTTGAAAGCCGCCACTTGCACCCCGCCGCGCGCCAAACGGCGCGCCATGTTGGCGCCCATGCGCCCGAGTCCGATAATGCCGATTTCCATGTCCGCTCCTTGTAGATTCGCTGCCGTTGATCCTTCCTTGCGCCCTTGGCCAGTATAGGCCAGCGCTGGATTATCGACCAGTTTTGTTATACTTGGGCTATTCCCGTTCAAGGCGTCCACTACCGTGCCCACATCCCAGCCATTGCAGATTCTATTCGCCACCCCGGAAATCCAGCCGTTGATAAAGACCGGCGGATTGGCGGACATCAGCGCCTCGCTGCCCGCGGCGTTGCGCGAACTGGGGGCGGACGTGCGGGTGCTGGTGCCCGGCTACCCGGCGGTGCTGACGGGCGCGTGGGGCATCCAGTCGTTGTATTGGTTCAAGGATTTTTACGGTTTCGGCGAAGTGCACCTACTTTCCGCCACCTTGCCGGAAACCGGCATTCCGCTGATCGTCATCGACTACCCGGCGTTCTATACGCGCGGCGGCGGCCCCTACCAGGACGAACACAAGGAGGACTGGCCCGACAACGCGCTCCGCTTCGCCCTGCTTTCGAGGATGGCCGCCTTTCTCGCCAGCGAGGACAGCCCCCTGGATTTCCGTCCCGGCATCGTCCAATGCAACGACTGGCAGACCGGCCTGACTCCCGCCTATCTGCATTTCATGCCGGGCAAGAAGCCGCCCACGGTCATGACCATCCACAACCTGGCGTTCCAGGGCATTTTCCCTCCCCAGGTCTGCGCCGACGTCGGCCTGCCGCCGGAAAGCTTCGCCGTCGCCGGCGTCGAATATTACGGCAACCTGTCGTTCCTCAAGGCCGGGCTGTTTTATGCCGACCATATCGCCACGGTCAGCGCCCACTATGCCTGGGAAATCCAGCGCGACCCGCTGGGCTTCGGCATGCAGGGACTGCTGCATCACCGTCGCGAACAGTTGACCGGCATCGTCAACGGCATCGACATCCAGGAATGGAACCCGCTCAGCGACGTCAACCTCGCCCACAATTACGACGACGGCAAACTGGAAGGCAAAGCCGCCAACAAGAAAGTATTGCAAAGCCAGTTGGGACTGACGGTCGCCCCCGACATCCCCCTGCTGGGTGCGGTAAGCCGGATTTCCTACCAGAAAGGGCTGGACCTGCTGCTCGAAATCGCCCCGGCGCTGCTCGCCGAGCCGGTGCAGATCGTCATCCTCGGCACCGGCGACGCCGCCCTGGAACAGGCATTCACCAAGCTGGCGCACCAGCACCCCGGCCAAGTCGCCGCCGTCATCGGCTTCGACGAAAAACTGTCGCACCGGATCGAGGCCGGCATCGACCTCTTCCTGATGCCGTCGCGCTTCGAACCGTGCGGCCTGAACCAAATGTACAGCCAGCGCTATGGCACTCCGCCGGTAGTGCATGCCACCGGCGGGCTGGTGGATACCGTCACCGACACCACCAAGGAAACCCTGCGCGACAAAACCGCCACCGGCTTCATGTTCGACAAGCCGAGCGGCGCCGCCCTCCACGACGCCATCCAACGCGCGCTGGCCTGCTACCGCGACCGCAAGACCTGGCGTCAAATCCAGCGCAACGGCATGCGCCGCGATTTCTCCTGGAGCCACAGCGCTGCGCAATACCTGGCGCTGTTCCATTCGCTGCTGGAAAAACCATCAGCCCGGATTGACCAATAGCAATGACGAAAGCATTCTGAAACAGCTATCATTCGATTTTTTACCGTATTGGAGGATTTGAAGATGACCAAAAGCCTGCTCCCGCTCTCACTGTCCCTCACCCTGTGCGCCGGCGCCGCATTCGCCGACGACGGCCTGGCGAAATTCCAGGAAGACAGCCGCAAGATCGTCAAGGATCTGGCCTCGCAGCTCGGCGGCGCCCTGCAGAAGGAAATGCTGGCCAACGGCCCAGCCGCCGCCATCAAGGTGTGCAAGGAACTAGCGCCCGCCGCCGCTTCCGAGGCCTCGCGCAAGACCGGCCAGCGTATCGCCCGCGTTTCCCTGAAAGTGCGCAACCCGGCGCTCGGCTCACCGGACGCCTGGGAGCAGAAAGTGCTGATGGATTTCGACAAGCGCCTGGAAAAGGAAAATCCCGCCGGCATCGAATTCGCCGAAGTGGTAAGCGAACCGCAAGGCAAATATCTGCGTTACATGAAGGCGATTCCCGTACAGGATGCCTGCGTGAAATGTCACGGCGCGGCGGACGGCATCGCCCAGCCGGTGAAGGACGCACTCCAGGCCGATTACCCGCACGACAAGGCTACCGGCTACGCCCCCAGCGAAATCCGCGGCGCCTTCTCGATCAAGAAGCCGCTGTAACCTCGCCACGCCTACCAAAACAAAACGGCGAACCATCCGGTTCGCTGTTTTGTTTTTCACTTGTAGGAGCGACCTCCAGGTCGCGATTTTCAAAGCCCTGTCGCTACCCGGAGGTCGCTCCTGCACAAACAATCCGATTTAGAGCCACAGCGATTATGGCATCCACGTTCGCACAGGCCGCATTCGCGGCTGAAGCCTCCCACAAGAATTCACAGCCACGGCATCAGCCACATCTCCAGCAGGCACTCTCCAGCACGCCCCGCCGGATGTAACCCCGCGCGCTGTAGCCGCCGGCGCTGACGGCGGCCTGTCCGGCTAGCCGCGCTCAGCGCGCTGAAAACACTCATATCGGAGCAATAAATGTGCCTTTGATTATTTAAATATCAAAGGCTTTCAGGATATGTAACGGCGGGGGAAAGCGAATGCTTAGGGTGATTTTTCGGAGAAGTCATGAAGCTTGAAGAAATGGCCGTCGGCAAATTTTTGCGGCGGGTAGGCTATAGTGGACCCCAATTTCCAGACAGCGATTTAAGATGGTAGTCTGCTGTAAAA
>CAZDIJ010000087.1:0-10944 GCA_964505475.1 uncultured Sulfuricella sp.
AGCAGTTGATGCCGCGCTACATGCGTTTCGTGCGCGGGGTGATCGACTCCAACGACCTGCCGCTCAATGTTTCGCGCGAAATTCTCCAGGCCAGCAAGGACATCGACGCGATCCGCGCCGGCTCGGTGAAGAAAGTGCTGGGGCTGCTGGAAGAGATGGCCGAGAACGACAAGGAAAAATACGCCCAGTTCTGGGGCGAATTCGGCAAGGTGCTCAAGGAAGGCGTGGGTGAAGATCACGCCAACAAGGAACGCATCGCCAAGCTGCTGCGCTTCGCCAGCACCCACAACGACAGCGACGTCCAGGATGTGTCGCTGGCCGACTACGTGGCGCGCATGAAGGATGGCCAGGAAAAGATTTACTACGTTACCGCCGACAGCTTCGCCGCCGCCAAGAACAGCCCGCACCTGGAAATCTTCAGGAAAAAGGGCATCGAAGTCATCCTGCTGCACGAGCGCGTCGATGAATGGCTGGTTTCCAACCTCCATGAATTCGAGGGCAAGAAGCTGCAATCGGTGGCCAAGGGCGACCTCGACCTGGGCAGCCTGGAAGACGAAGCGGAAAAGCAGGAACAGGCCAAGGAAGCCGACGAGTTCAAGGACCTCACCGGCAAGATACAGGAGTCCCTGGGCGAAGCCGTCAAGGAAGTGCGCGTCACTCACCGCCTGACCGATTCCCCCGCCTGCCTGGTGGCCGGCGAGCACGACATCAGCGGCAACCTGGAGCGCCTGCTCAAGGCCGCCGGGCAGAAGGCGCCGGACAGCAAGCCGATCCTCGAAATCAACCCGCGCCACCCGCTGGTGCTGCGCCTCAAGGATGAAAGCGGCGAGCGCTTCGGCGACTGGAGCCGCATCCTCTTCGACCAGGCGCTGCTCGCCGAAGGCGGCCAACTGGAAGACCCGGCGACCTTCGTCAGGAAACTCAACCAGGTGTTGCTGGAAATGGTGGGGTAACGGGGCTTGCGCCCTGCATGAATTCCGAATGCTTCACCGCAGAGACACAGAGGTCTTCGGGTTGAATTATCCGGGTTGAAACGACAGGGATTCCGGGTAGGGAATCCCTGTCGCGCGCGGCTTATTTATCGAAGGGCTTGGGACGCGGCGTCTTGTCGCTCGACGGCGGCAGGATGGGCATCTGGAATTTTGGCTGGTCGCCGGTCAGGGTTTTCAGGAAAGCGACGATCTTGGCGTTTTCCTCGGACGTGAACTTCTTGCCCAACTGGACGCGCGCCATGGTATCCACCGCTTCCGGCAGCGTATCGGCGGCGCCATCGTGGAAGTAGGGATAGGTCATTTCGACGTTGCGCAGGGTCGGCACCTTGAAGTTGAAGCGGTCGGCATCCTTGCCGGTCACGGCGACGCGCCCTTCGGCCGGGCTGCTGGCCTTGTAGGGTTCGACCACGCCCATTTTCTGGAAGGAGTTGCCGCCCACCGCCGGGCCGTTGTGGCAAGCCACGCAGCCGCTTTCCTTGAACAGTTTGTAGCCGGCCTGTTCGTTGGCGCTCAACGCCTTCTTGTCGCCCTTCAGCCATTTGTCGAAACGGGAATTCGGCGTCACCAGGGTTTCCTCGAAGGCTGCGATGGCCTTGGTGACCTGGTCTATATCGAGCTTGTCCGAGCCGAAAACCTGCTTGAACTCGGCGACGTAGCCGGGGATGGATTGCAGCATGTCCACCGCCAGGGTGTGGGTGAAGGCCATTTCACCAGGGTTGGCGATCGGTCCGCCGGCCTGTTCCTTGAGATCCTTGGCGCGACCGTCCCAGAATTGCAGGACGTTGAGGCTGGAATTCAGCACCGTGGGGGCGTTGATCGGACCTTTCTGCCAATTGTGGCCGATCGAGGTCTTGAGGTTGTCCGACCCGCCCATGCTCAGATTGTGGCAGGAATTGCAGGAGATGAAACCCGATTTGGACAGGCGGGGATCGAAGAATAGCTTCTTGCCCAGCTCCACCATCGCCGGGTTTTGTCCCTTGGCGGCCTGTATCGGCTGGATTGGTTCCTTGCCCGCGTCCATCGCCTGGACATGGCTGCCCAAGGTTAGGAAACCCAGTGTCGAGCACAGCATCGCTAACGTTTTCTTTCTCATGAATACCCCCTAGTTTCGATAAGATTCCAATAAAGTCGGGCTTTCCCAAAAACCGCACCGGAAAAGTGGGGATAGATTAGAATTAATATAAATCTTTTACAATGGTTATTAGATTATTCAATGCTAAGGGTATTCCAGGGGCGGCTTTCGCCGACTTTTGTCAACTGTTGGCCGGGGGCGGTTAATTTATCCAATCGCCCGCCTCACGATGGAAACTCGGTGGTAGGGTGTGTAGCCATTACAGGGATGACGGACGGGAACGGCGTAGGTCTTTTATAGTCCAACGCTATCGTGTGTATTTTGATAATTGGTTTGATAAATTTTCAGGCTCTGCCTACAATTCAATCATCCCCTCCACAAGGCGCATGAAATTTGGATAAGGGCGAATTTCACGATGGTGAAGATTTATGCTCGATTAATGTAATCTCTGGCCGCCGCCGGCGGCCGAAACCTGAAAGGAGACAATAATGGCCAGTACCAAAAAAACCGTTCCGACGCACATGGACATCGGCATTTCCGAAAAAGAACGGGCGAAGATCGTCGAGGGGCTAAATCGCCTGCTCGCCGATACCTATACCCTCTACCTCAAGACCCACAATTTCCACTGGAACGTCACCGGTCCGATGTTTCAGACCCTGCACCTGCTGTTCATGGATTTGTACAACGAGCAGTGGATGGCGGTCGATCTCATTGCCGAACGTATCCGCGCCCTGGGCTTTCCCGCACCGGGCAGTTACCAGGAATTCGCCGTGCTGACCTCGATCAAGGACAGCAAGGGCACGCCGTCGGCCAAGGATATGCTGCGCCAGTTGGTCGAGGGACAGGAAGCCGTGGTGCGCACCGCGCGCCAGGTGTTCCCGGTGGCGGACAAGGTCAGCGATCAGCCGACCATGGATTTGCTCACCCAGCGCATGCAAATCCATGAAAAGAATGCCTGGATGCTGCGCAGCCTGCTGGAAGAATAACCCTGGCGCTACCCGCCGCCGCCCCGGCGGCCGGCGGGATGATCGCCGTAGCGAAAGATACCCGGAGAACCCGTGACCCTGACCGACCTGCGTTACATCGTGGCGCTTTCGCGCGAGCGGCATTTCGGCCGAGCCGCCGAAAAATGCTTCGTTTCCCAGCCGACTCTCTCGGTGGCGGTGAAAAAGCTCGAAGACGAACTCGGCATGCCGATCTTTGAACGCAGCGCCGGCGACATCCGGGTGACGCCGGTGGGCGTCCAGCTCATCGCCCAAGCCGAACGGGTGCTTGCCGAAGCCGCTCGGGTCAAGGAAATCGCCCAGCAGGGCAAGGATCCCCTGATCGGGCCGTTGCGCCTCGGCGTGATCTACACCATCGGCCCTTATCTGCTGCCGCGCCTGGTGCCGCTGCTGCGCGAGCGCGCACCCAGCATGCCGCTGGTAATCCAGGAAAATTATACCGTCCGCCTGGTCGAAGCCCTCAAGCGCGGCGATCTGGACCTCATCGTCATCGCCCTGCCGATGGAAGAACCCAGCCTGGCGGTGCAGGCGGTTTATGACGAGACCTTCCATGTTCTGGCGCCGGTCGGCCATTCCTGGACGCGGGAAAAAGAAATCGACCCCGCCTGGCTGCTCGACGAACCCCTGCTCATGCTCGGCGCCGGCAACTGCTTCCGCGACCAGGTGCTGGACCTTTGCGCCCATGCCGCCAATGCCCCGCCCGGCAGGGCGCCGCAACTGTTCGAGGGCGGTTCGCTGGAAACCATCCGTTACATGGTGGCGGGCGGTATCGGCGTCACCGTCATGCCCACCAGCGCCGTCGCCAACATCCCGGAAGACGATCCCCTGCTGCGCGTCCTGCCGTTTGCTCCCCCCGACCCGGCGCGCCGCGTCGGCCTGGTCTGGCGCACCAGCTTTCCCCGCCTCAAGGTGGTGGATACCCTGCATCAAGCCATGCTGGACTGCAAGTTGCCCGGGACGGCGGCGGTGAAGGGGCGCTAGGCGCATTCCTCCTCTTTCCGCCCGGCTGTTCGGGGCGTGAGCTGGCGGGCGATGTCGGCGATTTTCGAGGAGGCCGACGACGGTTTCTTCCAGTATCGCAGGCCGGCGCGGTGTTACCATAACCGCTGTCCGACCGATACAGAAAGCGGCGCGCCATGCTTTATCAACTGCTTCGCCTCGCCTTCAAGAACGCTTTCCGTCACAAGCTGCGCACCGGCCTGACGGTGCTCGGGTTGACGGTGGCGATCCTCTCTTTCGGCCTGCTGCGCACGGTGGTGGATGCCTGGCACGCGGGAGTGAACGCTTCCTCGGACGTGCGCCTGATTACCCGCAACAGCGTTTCCCTGGTGTTTTTCCTGCCACTGCATTACGCCGACAAGGTGCGCAAGGTTGCGGGCGTGCGCGAGGTGGGCTACGCCACCTGGTTCGGCGGGGTCTACATCGAGGAGAAGAATTTTTTCCCCAACTTCGCCATCGACGCCGAACATTTCCTCGATCTCTACCCGGAATTCCTCATCCCCGAGGCGGAGCGCCTGGCTTTTCAGCACGACAAGCGCGGCGCGGTGGTGGGGCGCAAGCTGGCCAACCGCTTCGGCTGGAAGGTGGGCGACGTGGTTCCATTGCGCGGCACCATCTTCCCCGGCGCCTGGAGTTTCGTGGTGCGCGCCATCTACGACGGCGCCCAACCCAGCACCGATACCAGCCAGTTCATGTTCCACTGGGACCTGCTCAACGATACCCTGCGCAAGACCTTTCCACGCCGCACCGGCTATGTCGGCTGGATCATGGTGGAAATCGACGACCCGCAGGATTCGGCGCGGGTGGCGCGCGACATCGACAAACTGTTCAAGAATTCCTTGGCGGAAACCCTCACCGAGACCGAAAAGGCCTTCCAGCAGGGCTTCGTGGCGATGACTGGGGCTATCGTGGCGGCCATCGAGGTGGTGTCATTCGTGGTGATCGCCATCATCATGGCGGTGATGGCCAATACCATGATTATGGCGGCGCGCGAGCGTAGCGGCGAATACGCCACCCTGAAGGCGCTGGGCTTCGGGCCGCCCTTCCTGGCGGCGCTGATCTTCGTCGAGGCGCTGACGCTTTGCGCGCTCGGCGGGGCGTTTGGGGTGGCGCTGACTTTCCCGGCGGCGCGGGCTTTCGCCAAGGAAACGGAAGCGTTCCTGCCGGTATTCATCGTTTCGGATGCCACCATCGCCATGCAATGTGCCGCCGCGCTGGCGGTGGCCTGCGCCGCCGCCGCGATTCCCGCCTGGCGCGCGGCGCGGGTGCGCATCGTGGAAGGCTTGCGGAGCGTGGGATGAAATCAGTGTTTGGTTTTGAGTGCTTAGTGTTGAGTTGCGGGCGTCGCGCCAAGCGCGCCGAACAATATTCACCATGCGCAAAGTGCATCCCACCACTAAACACTAAACACTAAACACTACCCATGCCCCTTTCCTATATCTTCCGCAACCTGTGGGCGCGCCGCCTCACCACGCTGCTCACGGCGGGCGGCATGGCGCTGGTGGTGTATGTGTTCGCCACCGTGCTGATGCTGGAGGAGGGCTTGCGCGAGACGTTGGTGGAAACCGGCTCGCCGGACAACGTGGTGGTGATCCGCAAATCCTCCCAGACTGAGGTGCAGAGCGCGGTGGAGCGCAGCCAGGCGGCCATCGTCGAGAGCCGCCCGGAAATCGCCTACGGCCAGGACGGCCAGCCCATGGTTTCCAAGGAGATGGTGGTGCTGATAACGCTCAACAAAAGCGCCGGCAATACCCCCGCCAACGTGGTGATCCGCGGCACCGACGCCCAGGGTCTGGCGCTGCGCCCGCAGGTGAAGCTGGCGGCAGGGCGGCTGTTCCGCTCCGGGGCGTCGGAAATCGTGGTGGGGCGCGCCATCGCCGAGCGCTTTTACGGTGTGGGCATCGGCGAACGCCTCCGGTTCGGCCAGCGCGAGTGGACTATCGTCGGGGTGATGGATGCCGGGCGCACCGGCTTCAATTCGGAAATATGGGGCGACGCCGAGCAGATGCGCCAGGCTTTCCGCCGCCCGATTTATTCCTCGGTGACTTTCCGCCTTGCCGACAGCGACCGCTTCGCCGTGCTGAAGGAGCAACTGGAAGGCGACCCGCGTCTGACTGTCGAAGCCAAGCGCGAGACCGTTTATTACGCCGAACAGTCGGAGGTGATGGCGAAATTCATCCGCATCCTGGGGATGGTGCTGAGCGTGATCTTCTCGCTGGGGGCGATCATCGGCGCGATGATTACCATGTACGCCTCGGTCGCCAGCCGCACCGCCGAAATCGGCACCTTGCGCGCCCTGGGATTCAGGCGGCGCGGCATCCTCGCCGCCTTCCTCGCCGAAGCCCTGCTGCTCGGTCTGGCCGGCGGTGCGGCGGGACTGGCGCTGGCCTCGCTGATGCAGTTTTTTTCTCTTTCCACCATGAACTGGCAGACTTTTTCCGAACTGGCGTTCAGCTTTACCCTGACTCCGGGCATCGTGCTCCAGTCCCTGTTCTTCGCCCTGTCGATGGGCTTGCTCGGCGGCTTCCTGCCGGCCTTGCAGGCGGCGCGGCTGAATATCGTGGATGCCTTGCGGGCGGCCTGAAAGCCATGGCTCGTTTATCCTGGAAAAAGCCGTTTTGCCACGGATAAACACGGATGGGTCACGAATTGCCGATGAGTTGCAATGCGTTGGCGATAAATTGTCAACTCGATGTCTTATCCGTGACTAGCTGAGGTTTTTTAGGTTTTTCACTTCGAATATTTCTTGATGATGGATTCGATTTCATCGACCGCCTGTTCGATCTCCGGCCCTTCGCCGGCGCCGGAGTGGAATCTTTCCAGGCTGCTGTAGGAGGCGTCGGGGGGCACGGCGGCGGCGGATATGGCGCGCTCGGCGAAGAAATGGCTTTCGTCGCCCCAGCGCAGGGCGACGGCGCTCAAGTTGTCGCCCTTTTCGCCGCCGCGCAATTCGGCATGATCCATGATTTGCGGCACGGCGCTATTGAGCGGGAATTTCTCCAAGATGGTGGAAATCTCATTGAGGTCGAGTTGCCCCCACAGGCCGTCGCTGCACAGCAGCAGGACGTCGTTGTCATGCATGGCGATTTCATGCGACAGCTCCACCTCGGGGAAATTGTGGCCTCCCAGGCAACTGTAGATCTTGTTGCGGTCGGGGTGGGTGGCCATCTGGGCGGCGCTGATGCGCCCCTGTTCAAATAGTTGCTGCACCAGGGAGTGATCGCGGGTGCGGTAGAGCGGCCGGCCGGAGCGGAAATAATAGAGGCGCGAATCGCCGGAATGCGCCCAGTAAGCGCTGCCGTCCTGCACCACGCAGGCGACGCAGGTGGTGCGGGGCGATTCGGTCAATTGATGGGCGCGGGCATAGTCGTTGATGGCGTGGTGGGCGTTGAGAAATCCTTCGCGGAGGAATTCGGCGGGGCGCGCAACGGTTGGCTGTGCCTTGCCGCGGAACGAATCGGAGAGCATCTGGACGGCGATCTGCGCCGCCAGTTCTCCGTGAAAATGCCCGCCCATGCCGTCCGCGACCACCATCAGCAGCGCTTCGCGGCTGTAGGCATAGGCCAGTCGGTCCTGGTTGTAGCGCCGGCCGCCTTGGCGGCTGGCTTGGAAGATGGAAAATTTCATTTTTGGGTGACCTTGCGCCAGGCCGCACGCATGCCGCCGATGACCCCCAGCTTGGGGGAGGTGGCGGGAGCCTTGAGGGCTTTTTGCAGGGCGAAGACGCTTTGCGGGCGCTCAAGGTGGTCGAGGCGCAGGCACCAGTCGATGATTTCCAGCAACTCGCCGGAATATTTGTTCTCGAAGATTTTCCTGGCCGATTCCTGGCGCTCTTCTTCCAGGCGCAGATTGGCCGCTTGTGGGGCGAAACCGCACAAGCAGGCGAAAATTGAGGCGCCCACCGCGTAAATATCCGTCCATGGGCCGAGCGGTTCAGTGCCGCCGTATTGTTCCGGGGCGGCGAAACCCGGCGTGTACATCGGCGTCAGCCCAGGGTTTTCATCGGTGAGGGTGCGCCGTGCCGCGCCGAAGTCGATCAGCAGGGGTGATTTGTCCAGGCGGATGTAGATGTTGGCGGGCTTGATGTCGAGATGCAGCAGCTTATGGGTGTGCACTTCGCGCAAGCCGTTGAGCAGGTCGATGAAAATACGCCGGATGAAGCTTTCCCTCAGCGGTTTTTCCTTGTGTTCGTGGATGTATTCCTGCAAGGTCTTGCCATGCTCGTAGCGCATCACCATGTAGACGGTTTCGTTGGCGCGGAAGAAATTGACCACCCGCACCACGTTGGGATGGATGATTTTGGCCAGGGAGCGGCCTTCCTCGAAAAAACTTTTCAACCCGTGGCGAAACGCCGACAGGTTGACGGTGGCGGGCACCTGCACCTGGAGATCGAGACTGTCGCGCCGTGTCACCAGCGAGGCGGGCAGGTACTCCTTGATGGCGAACGGCATGCCGGCCTGGTCGCGCGCCAGATAGACAATACTGAAGCCGCCGGCCGAAAGCGGCCGGTCGATAGTGTATTCCTGTAGCTGATACCCGCTTGGCAATGCGTGGGCGGGGTGTTGTGAGGCCATCTTGCCATCTGTATGATTACGTCGGTCGTGTCGGCATTTTCCCCGATTCCCCAGAAAACACAAGCTACCTCGCCCCGGAGAGATTTATGATTTTCAGCATGACCGGTTTTGCCGCCGCCACACGGGATACCCCGCACGGCGTCCTGACGGTGGAATTGCGGACGGTCAACAGCCGTTACCTGGATTTGAGCTTCCGCCTCGATGAAACGCTACGCGCCCTGGAACCGGCCTTGCGCGAGGCGATCACGGCGCGGCTCGGGCGCGGCAAGGTGGAATGCCGGTTGAGCCTGGCGGCGCGCCAGGACGGCGACAGCGGCCTGCAATTGAACACGTCGCTGGTGCGCCAACTGGTGGAATTGGGACATCTGCTTCAGGAATACACGCCGGAAAGCTCTCCCATGGGGGTCGCCGATATTTTGCGCTGGCCCGGCGTGGTGGGCGGCGCCAGCCCGGCGGTGGAAAGCCTGCGCCAGCCATGTCTCGAACTCCTGCAAAGCACCCTGGATGAACTTTCAGCCAGCCGCGGCCGCGAAGGCGAGAAGCTGAAGGGGTTTCTCCTCGAACGCATCGACGGCATGGATGCGGTCGTCGCCGGTGCATTGCCCCATTTGCCCAGGATAATCGCGGCCTATCAAGAAAAGCTCGCCGCCCGCCTCAAGGAAGCGATGGGCAACGCCGACGATGAGCGCATCCGCCAGGAGTTGGCGCTATTCGCCCAGAAAATTGACGTGGACGAGGAGCTTTCCCGCCTTCGCGCCCACTTCGGCGAAGTGCGGCGCGTACTCGACAAGGGCGGCGCAGTCGGCAAGCGCCTCGATTTCCTGATGCAGGAACTCAACCGCGAGGCCAATACCCTGGGCTCCAAATCGGTGGCGGTGGAAACCTCGCAGGCGTCGCTGGAGCTGAAACTCCTCATCGAACAGATGCGCGAGCAAATCCAGAATCTGGAGTAGGGCACGCCTCACGGCGGCGGTGTCCCGAACGAATCGCCCTGTCCATGAAAATCTACCTCGTCCGTCACGGCGAATCCGAAGCCAACGTCGCCGGACTCATCAACGACGATCCGGCGCGCCCGGTGGCGCTCACCGCTACCGGACGCCGCCAGGCAGGTGCCGCCGCCGAACTTCTGCGCCGCATTCCCTTTGTTTGCGCCTATGCCTCGGAGCTATTGCGCGCCCGCCAGACCGCCGGAATCCTGCTGCGCCATCACGATTGTCCGCTGTACGTCGATGCCCGCCTGAACGAGCGCAAATCCGGGATGGACGGCCTGCCGGTGGAAAGTTTCAATGGCCTGGTGCGCGCAGATCCGGTGAGAATCCGCCCGCCCCAGGGCGAATCGTTCCTGGAGCAGATGGAACGGCTGCGGGACTTCCTCGCCGAAACCGCTGCTACGCAACCGGCGGGGCCGGTGCTGGCGGTATCCCACGAAAACCCCATCCTCGCGGCGCTGGCATTGTCCGGCCAGCCGGTGGAACAAGCGGCGCGCGGCAGCATTCCCAACTGCGGCTGGGTGGAACTGCACTGGACAGCGGAGGCAAACCGCTAAGTTTGCTCTTGCCCGCCGTGGCAAGCACTTGCCTAATCCGCTATGATTTCCTCCACGACAACATGACAGGACTGAAAATGACCAATCGCCAACACGGCTTTACCCTCACGGAAATGATGGTGGTGGTTGTGGTGATCGGCATCCTCGCCATGATGGCGGTGCCCTCGTTCCAGGAACGAATCGTGCGCGAACAGATCGTTTCCGCCCTGCCTCTGGCCGACATCGCCAAATCCCCCATCGCCGCCTCGTGGACGGCGCTGCAAGCCTTCCCTGCCGACAACGCCGCCGCCGGCCTGCCCGCCCCCGACAAGGTCGTCAACAACTACATCAGCGCGCTTTTGGTGAAGGACGGGGTCATCCAGATTACCTTCGGCAACCGCGCACATAACCTTATCAAGGACAAAATCCTTACCCTCCGCCCCGCCGTCATCGAGGATGCGCCGATCGTGCCGGTCACCTGGGTTTGCGGCAACGCCGCCGGCCCCGACAAAATGACGATCAAGGGGGTAAACGGCACCAACATTCCCAACACCTACCTGCCGCTAGGCTGCCGCGCGCCGTCGCAATAACGTCACCCGATTTCCCGCAAGCCCAGGTTGACTTCGGGCGCTTTTCAGGGTTAAATGCGCACTCTTTTAGAAAGCATCGGGTTGGATTCTCCATTAATGAAATCCAGCGCGAAATTGGCCAAGTAGCTCAGTTGGTAGAGCAGAGGACTGAAAATCCTTGTGTCGGTGGTTCGATTCCGCCCTTGGCC
>CAZDIJ010000088.1:0-10666 GCA_964505475.1 uncultured Sulfuricella sp.
GCTACCCTCTTAAACTCGACTCAATATTGTCTTGACTGAGGGGTCCACTATAGACTGCGGCGCCGTCAAATGCCTTTATAACTCAGTTTTTTCAAATCTCTTTCCGACATGGCAATAAAACTACAGCGGCAATCCAACCGCCTACACGGAATAGGATGTTCGCTCCAGAAACTGGATGTATAGTGCGAGATAACCCCGTTCAATCCTTTGCATTCATCAGGTGTTCTGTCATCGTCAACCGAACAAAACATCATATAAGGTGCGTGATCCGCTGTTTTCAAGAATTGCTGCTTATGATGCAATGAATAGGCAACTTTCATTACCCTAGATGCGAGCATTTCCGCCATTGCCTTGAAATCCGGCTCTTCTATCCCGCCGCGTTTATCAGAAATGAAATTTTCAAAGGCAGGCCAACGCCATGTTCCGGGTGGGAGGCGGCAGAGAATTACGGGTATAAATTTCCTGGCCGACTCCCCCTTTACAAATAGACTAAACATCTCTGGGAATAACTGTTCCAGCATTGAATCACCAGCCTCAACCCCTGAAACAACCGACCGGAAGGCTTCCGTAAAATATGGCAGACATTCGGCATCTGGGATTACGCTAAAAGAACCGCCGCTTTTTTGCTTTTGGTCTTCAATCGTAACTGATAGGCGAAGGTGGGAGCTCATAGGATGGCGCTCATGAGTTGCCCACCGAAAATCCGTTCGCCGGACAGCCATGACGACTTTCACTACGGCTCTTTTCCATGTGCTGCTGTTTCGTCAGCCACTGCATATTTTCCGGGGTGTCCAAGCCGCCACACCATAGCGGCGTCATGTGGTCAATGTCGTAGCCGGGACACGCACCCCGCCTCTTGCCAGTTGCAGGACACGGGTGCTCACGCTGGAATTCAGTCTTGGCGGACGAACTGCGCTTGATGTGGCCGAAGTTGTCGCGGGAGCAGGTGTCGCACCTCTGCCCAGCAAGCGCCGACGCAGCAAAAAATAAAAACAGCGCCACAAACAACCGCCTCATGATTACCCCTCAAAATGACCATCAATAAAATTACGACGGCATAAAATATGTGCTAAATAGGCTGGTTAAGCTCTTTTTTTGGACAATTTCGCGTATAGAGCGCTTGCGCTCTCAAGCTGTTGCTTACCTTCCTGGGGGCAGTGCCTGAAGTTGTCCAGGAGCGCTTGCTCCTGCTTGTCTAAAACCTCCACCGAATACCCGGCCTGCTGCTGTTCCACACCCAGCACCGGCGCAGCAGCAGACCGAACCCCTGTCAGGATATAAAGCACGTCTGCACCTGCCTCGGCGATAGCCGCAAAAAACTCCCCATCTGGCGATCTAGACCCGTCTTCGTAATTCGCATAAGTGCTGTTGGCAACATTCCCGGCTTTAGCCATCTGCCCTTTATTCAAGCCTAGGCGTTTCCGTTCCTCCGCCAAACGCACAAAAATATTTTTCATGAACGTGCAAATCCCTATTGCAATTTTTCACATACGTGAAATAATCACACCAACAACACACATTTGTTAAACAAACATACACGCGGAGGCCACACCATGCCCCAAGTACGCACCGCAGCCGATGTCCGCGCCGAGTTCAAGCGCAAGGGCATCTCCATTACCTCATGGGCTCTTGCTAATCAGCTTTCAACCAACCTGGTCTTCGAAGTCCTCGCCGGCCGCAAGAAATGCATTCGCGGCGACGCCCACCGCGCGGCGGTGCTGCTCGGCCTGAAGGACGGCGAAATCGCCAACGTTCACGACATCGGCCGCAAGGCGGCGTAGGGGGCGAACATGAAACCACACACCCATCGCATAACCAAGGAGACCGCCATGCAACTCCCGCTGAACCTGCCCAACCCGCTCGCCGCCCGGGCTTCCTTGTTCGTGGATCACGACCAGCCTTTTACCACCTCCCGCGCCATCGCCGCACGGTTCGGAAAGAACCATAAAGACGTGCTGCGCACCATCGAAAAGCTGCTCGCAGATAGTCCCGATCCCGAATTCTCACGGCGCAATTTTGCGCCGTCAACCTACACCAACGAGCGTGGCAAAACCTACCCCGAATACCGCCTGACCCACGACGGTTTCGCGTTGCTGGCGATGCGTTTCACCGGTTCCGAGGCGCTGGCCTGGCAGATCGCTTTCCTGTCCGCCTTCAATGCCCTCGAAGCCGAACTCCAGTCCCGCGTCGAGCGCGAGGCCAATGCCCTGTACCACCTGCGCCCGCACTGGCGCGCCATCAACGCCGGCCTTTCCGCCGGGCTGAAACGCTCGCAAATCTGCACCCTCACCGGCCACCGTTCGCCCGACACCATCACGGCCAACAAGCGCCGCATGCGTGAGGCGGGCCTACTGCCGCAACGCGCCGCCTGATCGGGAGCTACCATGTCCGCCGTCTTCATCCCGCGCCCCCTGCCCCTCAGTGACGAGACTCGCCGGCTTCGTCGCGAGCTGTTGCCCTACCTTGCAGCAAGAGCTCGTCAACAAGGGCTTTGGCAGCGAGCCGCTCGCCTGGATGAGGAAGCTGCGGAATATGCTCGCGCAGATGAAGCAGGAAACGCTGACCATCCAGCACCCCGGACTGGGACAACGCCACAATCAGACTGCCCAGCACAAAGCGGGTGGCGGTGCCCATGTCGCGCTCCAGCGTGGCGACGTTCTCCAGCCAGAGCATCCATTTTTCCACCATTTCCGCCGTCAGCGGCCCATCCCCAAGGATGGGCGGACGGTAGTCTTCGTCGTCGTCATTCATTGTTTTTATCTCAACTCATTAAGGAGATCGCCATGCACCGCCAAACCCCATGGATCATCATCAGCCCCGAAACGCTGAAAACCCACCCAGCCCTGGAAACCGTGCTCCAGTTGCTATCCGAAACCAATAAGGCCGGATTCAAAACCGACGCCCCCATCATCGGGGAAGGGGCCGATTCGCTAACCCTCGACGAGGCCATCGCCATTGCCGCCTATTTGCGCGCTAGCACCCGGCGCAACGGTGCGCGGCACGCCACGTTCCAGGAGGCGGTTCGGGCCGTCAAATCCGGCGCGATGCCCTTGCCCAAACGCCCTTCAACAACCATCGCGGAACTGACCAGCCAGATCAGCGCCGCGTGTGACCAGCTCGGCGAGCTGGAGCGGATTGCCGCAATAACGGTGCGCGTCTGGAAAGATGACCGGTTCGTCGAGCAGGTCCCCCAGCCGGAAACGGTCAACCTCGGCAAAAGGTTGCGCACCGAACAGCTATGCACCATCGGTGAGATGGCGACGGCGATCCAGAAGATCGTAATCAACCAGCTCAATGAGGAGCAACGCCCCTCGGTCGAGGCTTAAGAAATGCTTTTTCACCGCCAGCTTTCCGCCGCGTACCCACTGGATGTACCAGGGGCGGGCCGGGCTGGTTTGATGATCCGGCATTCCCAAGACCTCGGTAACGATCTTGGCCGCAGCAGGGGCATCGGTGATCCAGAGTCCCACGGTTTCTTGCGTGGCGGCATCGATCAGCCACGCACGATCCGGTCCGGTCATCCTGGGGTTTCCGCCGTTAAAAAGATGGCTGTCTTGCTGGATGTCCCAGGTGAATTCCTGCTTTGGCGTATGAAACAAGATCATCACGTTACCCCCGCGTTTTCGATGACTGCATTTTTACACAACAAAACGCGGTTTTGCATCATCAAAAAAGGTTTTTGTTTCGATATGGCGTTTTTTAAGGACATCCAATCGTGAGGGCTTATTGGAAACACGCGCAACCCACCAGCCTGCGGGATGCGTTCCGGCTGTGCCGGGAGTTCGCCCGCGAGAACCGGCGCCTGTCGGTGGAGGCCGTCGCGGAGCTGATGGGGGTGAAGACCAACACGCTGTACAACTGGATGGAAGAGTGCTCGATGCCCGCCGGGCTGATCCGGGGCTTCGAATCGCACTGCGGCTGTCATTACGTTTCGAGCTGGCTGGTGACCTCGTCGGGGGCGCGGATGGTGATCGACATCCCGACCGGGCGGGCGCTGAAGGCTATCGACGTGCAGCAGTTGCAAGAAGTGCTGCATACCGCCGTGGGCAAGATCATCGATTGGGCGGGGAAACACCAGGATGCCGAGGGAGTGCTGGCGGCGATCCACGCCGGGCTGACCGGGCTGGCGTGGCATCACACCAACGTTTCCAAAACGCAACAACCTGAACTGGAGTTTGGAGGAAACCATGAACCGAATTGACCTATGGCGCCTGCGGGCGCTGCTGGATGCGCGCCGTTACCGCGAACTGGTCGTGCTGGCCTCGCCGATGGGCGGCTGGCTGATGCCACGCAAGGAGAGGAAATGAGCGAGCGAGACTATACCAACGAAGCCCAGCAGCGGGTGATGAAGATCACGATGGCGTTGGGCGGGGCGATGTTTCACGGGCTATCCAACGGCGAGCTGGCGAAGCTACTGGATACCACGCCAAGCAACATCGTGCGAGACCTGTGGAACATGAAGAAAGGCGGTTTTGTGGATCAGATCGCCGAAACCGGGCGCTGGCGTCTTGGGGTGCGCCCGGTGCAGGTTTACCGGGCATTTACCCTGGAAATGCAGCAGTTGCGAACCAAGGCGGACGAGCTGGAGCAGCGCTACACGCGATTGCCAGATTGATTGACTGAGCAAGGGAGATAACGATGGGACGTAAAGCTAAAGAGCAGGCGGCGCTGCCGGCGGATGATTTCAACGCAGAATTGGCCGGTGCAGACCAGACGACCAGCGACCAACTTGCTACCCAGTTGACCGTGATCGACGCCACCTACGGCGACGGCCTGCCCTACGACCGCGAGCGGCTGGTGAACGAGGCGCGCTTCCTGCTGAAGAACAGCGCGGAAGCGATGCTGGAAGCCGGCAAGCGCCTGATCGTGCTCAAGGAGCATGAGCCTCACGGAGAGTTTCTCCGCATCGTGGAAGAACGTTTGGGTATGGCGCGGCAGGTTGCGCACCGCATGATGCAGGCGTCCGTGAAGTTCCTCGACCCGAAACGGCCAAATGTCTCAGCGCTGAGTAATTTGGGAAAAACCAAGCTCTACGAACTGATGGTGCTTGATGACGAGGAGCTGGAAGAACTCGCCGAGGGCGGCACCGTGGCTGGCGTGGACAAGGACGACATCGAGCGGATGACCTCCCGCGAACTGCGCGCCGCGCTACGCGACCTGAAAGCCGAATCGCGCGCCGAGATCGAGGCGAAATCGGCCAGCCTGGCATCCCGCGATGCTCGCATCACCGAGCTGGAAGAAAAACTCCACCGCCAGAAAAAGCCCACCCCGGAACGGGCCGAAGAGGCGGCATTGAAGGCACTCAACGACCACACCCTGCTGGTGGTGCGCGAGATCGAGGTGGGGATGCTGTCGATGGCCAGCGAACTGGCGCGGGAGGTTGGGGCCGAGAGCGTGGACACCCTGCCGGAACGCCTCACCCCGGCGCTGCGCGCGGCGATGATGCAGATCGCCCAGGCGGCCCGGCTGACGGCTGCACAGATGGGGGTGGCGCTGACCTATGAGGAGGAGACGCCGGATTCCCTGGCGTGGCTGGATGAGGCCGACGCGGCGATAGGTCAATAACCATGTCCTCCGACGATCTGATTCTGGCCGAAGTGGCGCGCGTTTTGCCCGCCTGGGAGGCCGCCGACCATGGCGCGAAGGGCGCGCTGGTGACGGCGACCTGCGAGCGCCTGGGCATCAGCGTGGCGACCTACCACCGCACCGCGCTGCGCATCACCGGGCGCACCCGCAAGCGCCGCTCGGATGCCGGGCAGATGTATATGACCCGCGAGGATGCGGTGTTGCTCTCGGCGTACCTGATGGCGTCGTTCCGCCGCAACGGCAAGCAGCTCGCCAGCCTCACCGAGGCGGTGCGCATCCTGCGCGACAACGGCTATATTCGCGCCGACCGCATCGACACCGGCACGGGAGAAATCGCCCAACTGTCGGATTCGACCATCGCCAGGGCGTTGCGCGCCTACAACCTGCACCCCGATCAACTGCTGGCGCCGCGCCCGCATACGCCGATGCAGACGTTGCACCCCAACCACCTGTGGCAGATGGATGCCTCGGTGTGCGTGGTGTACTACATGCAGCAGGGGGCGGAGATCCGCGAGATGTCCGAAGCCGAGTATTACACCGGCAAGCTGGAGAATTTCGAGAAGATCAAGGGGCAGATGGTGATCCGCTATTTGCTCACCGACCATTATTCCGGGGCGCTGCGCGGTGGCTATGTGTTGGGGGCGGAATCGGGCATCCACGCCGCCGACCACCTGATCCAGGCGATGCAGCAGCCCGGCGATCTGCGCGGGACGATGTACGGGGTGCCGGCGATGCTGATGGTAGACCCCGGCAGCGCGGTGACCGGCGATCTATTCCGCCGCCTGTGCCGGCGCCTGGGCATCAATCTGATCGTGAACAAGCGCAAGAACCCGCGCGCCAAGGGGCAAGTGGAGGGCGGGCACAACATCATCGAGACCCACTTCGAGGCCGGCCTGAAACACCTGAGCAGGCAGATCGGCGGCCTCGACGACCTCAACGCCTATTACGGGATGTGGGAGCGCCACTGGAACGCCAAGCGCATCCACTCCCGCCACGGCCAGACCCGCCAGGATATGTGGCTGACCATTACACCCACCCATCTGGTGCTGCCCCCTGCCGTCGAAATCTGCCGCGACCTGGCGACCAACAAGCCGGAAATGCGCACGGTGCGCGGCGACCTGACGGTGGAGTTTCGCGGCAAGATTTACGACGTGGACGGCATCCCCGGCGCCAATGTCAAGGCCAAGCTGGACATCCACGTCAACCCGTGGCGGGCCGGCGAGGCGGTGGTGATCGACGAGGACGAAAACGGGCGGGAAATCCACTACCCGCTGGCGGAGAAATCCAAGAATGCGGCGGGGTTCTACGCCGATGCGGCGATCATCGGAGAACACCCGGTAGCACGCAAGGACACCGCCGTAGACCGCAACCGCAAGGAGGTGGAGCGGCTGATTACCGGCAAGAGCCACCCGGACGATACCGCCAAGGCGCTGGAAGACAAGAACTTGGTGCCGATAGCGGCGCTCAGGATCGACCCGCTGAAGCGCGAGCGGGAAACCGAATTGCCCGCCGTGCTGCCGCGCCACGGCACGGAACTGGACATCGCCGCGCCGCGCGGCGAAACGCTGTTGCCGATGATCGAGGTGCTGATCCGCCTGCGCGGCGCGCTGGATAGGAATCTGTCGGCGGAGGAAAACAATTTTCTGTCGAAGCGGTTCGGCAGCGGCGCGAGCGAGGAGCAACTGGCGCGGCTAATCGAGCAATTCAGCGGGCGCGGTAACGACGATAGGAGGGAGGCAGCATGTTAAAACTGAAGTCAGTGATGGACGCCAACAACGTCACGAACCGGGCGCTGGCGGCGGAGTTGGAAATATCCGATGCGGCGATTTCGCTATTCCTCAACCATGGGGCGATCCCTAAGCGCTACACGGAGCGGGAGTTCAGGGCGTGGGTGGGGCTTGCACTGTTGCGGCTCGGCATTCCCGGAGACGAATTGGGTGTTGAAGTGTTTGAGCAGGTAGAAGAGGTGGTTGCAGGGTGCGCCAACACCCCGCAACCGTGTTCCGTAGTAAACGAAACGAGTGAGGTCGATATGTTAATCCGAAAGCAAACCCTGAAACAAGAGACGAAGGAGCATTTCAAGCTGTCGCGCAATCCGTTCAGCGACGATTTGACGGCGGCTGAGGATGTTTTTCTGTCGCCGCGCCACCGCGAGATTCTCAACGATATGGAGTCGGCATTCCTGCACGGGCGCTTCATGGCGGTGGTCGGCGAATCGGGCTGCGGCAAGACGACGCTGCGCGAGTTGTGCGAGGAGCGCGTGGCGCGCAGCGGTCAGGAGGTGGTGATTATCCGCCCCCATTCGGTGATCGGAATGGAAGAAAACGACACGGCGGGCAAGACCATGAAAGTCTCGCAAATCAGCGAGGCCATCATCCGCTCGCTGTCGCCGGCGACGCGCATGTTCCGCAGCCAGGAAGCGCGTCTCGACCAGATGCGCAACATGCTGGTGGAATCCTACCGCGCCGGCAAGCGCCACTGCCTGGTGATCGACGAGGCGCACGCCCTGCCGAAATCCACGCTCAAACACTTGAAGCGGCTGCGCGAGGATAACAAGCACGGCATGGCGATGCTGCTGGGCGTCCTGCTGATCGGCCAGCCCGAGCTGCTGCAACGCCTGCGCGAGGATGACCCCGGTGTGCGCGAGGTGGTGCAGCGCTGCGAGCTGGTCACGTTCCCGCCCATCGACAAATATCTCGGCGAATATCTGGCGCATCGTTTCTCCCGGGCGGGAATCATCCGTTTCGACCAGGTTTTCGAGGATGACGCCGCCGGCGCCATCGCGGACAAGCTCACCAAGATCAAGAACATCGAAAAGCGCGAACGGGGCCAGACCATCATCGACACGTCCACCACGTCGCTGATCTACCCGCTGGCCGTCAACAACGTCGCCACCGCCGCGCTCAACATGGCCGCCTCGCTCGGTGCGCCGAAGGTGACTGCGGCAATCGTGGGGAGGGCGTGACTATGAACGAGCTGCTCGAAATCATTAAGGCCGCCATTCTTTTCGCCATGATCGGCGGGTGCGTGATGGCCGGCATGAAGGCCGTTGACTGGGCGATCCCCAGCCCAGAAAAGATTGTCAAGGTGATTGTCGCCACAGGCGATGAGGAGGAATGAACATGCACGCGAATGAATACCGTTGCCCCTTGGATTTGGTTTTCGCCGCCTGCCACCACGGTGGCGTGGCGCTGTTCCACTTCACCCCGGATTGGGCCTGCTATTGCCGTGGCCTGAGCTGGAAGGATTTCCGGGAGGATCATCATGGCTGAGAACCGCGCACTCGGCGCCCTGTTCGCCCGGCTGTTGTCCCGCGTTCGCCCCCGTATGCCGCGCATCGAGCGTAAGCAGGTCGGTTCCTTCGCCGTGCGCCGCGACGAAGACGGGATCGAATACATTTCCCCAACACCCAATGGTGCGGTTCCGATGAACGCGCGCCGGGCACGTCATTAAAGAAGGAGGTGTGACATGCTGAACCCTAGCGAATTAGCGCAATTGGAGCAGCGCTCTCTTGAGCAGGAAATCCTTGACGCCCTCAACGCCACAGATCAGGCATTGTCCTGCAAGGACATTCTGGTTCGCCTGAAATTTCCGCCCGATAGGGAAACGCTGAGTAGAGAAGTGTATCGCATGAAAGAAGGCGGTATTGTGTCCATCGTAGCCGAAGAAAATCGGCCTGGTGTCCCACGAAAAGTGGCGACGTATCGGCCAGCACGGGAAGTCGAAATCACAACGCAGAAAAAGGCCGCAGAATCCGCAGAAACCACCGCGCCGCCTTCAGATAAGAGCATCCCCCAGCAAGTGCTCGACGTCATCATCTGCGAGCCTGGCATTACGCCGTCTGCGCTTAGGACACGTTTCCCAGCCAACAAGAAAACCCAAAAAGCGATCAGCAACGCGCTGAACAATCTACGGGTTTCCAAACGCATCGAGCGCCACAGCCGGATATGGGCGGCACCGCAGCCGGTATGGATCGCCGCCCTGGATGAAATCATCGCCAGGCGCGACGAAGGCAAGCTGACCCTGCCGCTGAAATCCCACGGCTACCTGCTGGAAATTATCGCCGGCCAGGCCAACAAGGCAGAGGGGAAGGCGGAAGCTGAAGCGGAGGATCGTCGCGCCGGCAAGACGCCTGTAGGTGGTGTCGCACAGCCACGCCAGGAACCGAGCAGGCCACCGCCAAGACGGGAGAAACCGGCCTCCAGCGAGGCGGCGCAGCAAGCAATGCGGGACGCGAAAAAACTTGTCGGATTAAACCATGAGAAAGGAGCAATACCATGAACGAAACGGAAAAAACAGCCGTCCCAGCCGGGTACATGCAGGACTCGCAAGGCCGCATGGTTCCGATCAATATGATCAAACCCATCGACCTCGCCCGGAACGACCTGGTGATGGAGATCGTCGACGCGGCACGCGAGCAGTCCGCCGCCCTCGCTGAATTCAAGCAGCACGTATTCGGCGAGATCAGCGCATTCGTCGAACTATCTGCCGAGAAATACGGCGTCACCCCGCGCGGAGCCAGGGAAGGCGCCAAGGGCAACATCACCCTGATGAGTTTCGACGGGCGCTACAAAGTCCAGCGCGCCGTCGCCGACAACCTGGCATTCGACGAACGTATGCAAGCCGCCAAAGTGTTGATCATCGAATGCGTCCACGAATGGGGCGAAGGCAGCCGGCCAGAGATCATGGCCCTGGTCAACGCCGCTTTCGACGTGGATAAGGAAGGCAAGATCAACACCGGGCGCGTCCTCGGCCTGAAACGCCTCAACATCGACCATCCCAAGTGGTTGCAAGCCATGCAGGCCATCCAGGAAAGCATCCAGACCGTCAGCACCAAGTCATACGTCCGTGTGTCGGAGCGCGTGGGGGAAACCGGCCAATACCGCGCCATCCCCCTCGACGTGGCGGCCGCGTAATGAGGGCGATCTGGAAGAAAGATCGCGCCCTGGACATCACTCTCTACCTGCAAGGGGCCGAATTCTTCATGCGCACCAACCCCAAAACAGGCAATCCGAACACCTCGATAACCGTGCAACAGCACAGATTCCCGGATTTCCAGGGACGGTGCGGCGCGGTGGAT
>CAZDIJ010000089.1:0-10189 GCA_964505475.1 uncultured Sulfuricella sp.
GGCATAAAGGAGAGGGGTTGGGGTGAGGGCGCCTGAAAATTATTCATAGGCATATCCGAAGATGCCCTTTTTGACATGTTGATTTCCATGCCTACCTTGAATGACTGGGATTCCTACCCTATCAGATATAGGCACTTTGCCGCATCGCGCACGGCGGTTGTAACCAAGCGCCGGTCAAAAGTCGCAAGCTGTCCGCCGTGGGCATAAGCCAATGCCAGCAGATAACTATCGGTCACCTGGCCGGAGCTTAATAGGTGCGCCATATCGAACTTCTCCGAATCAAGCAGGCTTATGTCGTCGGGCCAGAATACATGGCCGGGAAGCGCGCGCAATCCCACTATCAACGGTGCCACAGCCGATGGTGTGCCTGGCGAGTTCGGATATCGGGGATGCCCCACGATTCGCAGCACGCCATTCTCGGTTAAGGGGCAGGTGGCCCATGACCGTCGGCCATGGGTAGCAAACCACTCGTGTGCCGCATCGTGCTGGATATGCGCGGGGTCGAGCAATGCGATCAGAACGTTGACATCGAGCAGGAACGTCATCAAGGCAGCTCGTCGCGCAACTGGTTGACCAATTCCGGCGTTACGGTTGCCGCCACCCCCGTTTGGGGTATCAGCAAGGGCACGCCGTTGCGTGTCTTGCCGCTCGGCAGATTAGGCCGCAGCGCCTGTCGCGCCAGGGACGACAATATTTCCCCAATGCTCCTGTGTTGGGCCGCCGCCAGTCCCTTGGCGGCGGCGAGCACATCATCGTCTATGGACAAGGTGGTTCTCATTTTGCCTCTCCTGTAGCATCGCACCAATCATCAGGCATCATACATCTTGAGGTTTTACTTGAGCAATATTCAACCCAGATTATCCATTAGGCGGCTCTTCGAGCCTGCGCGAGCGCTGGCGGACAGTTTGCGGTCATTTCCGCCGCTTGTTCGTCGTCCATGGAATAGCCATGAACGCCTCGCAAGCGACGAAACTGCCTCACAAACCGTCTCGCCATCATCTCGCGCCCTAATGGATAATCTGGGGTGAAATATTGACGGACTATCGGTGCCATGCTCTTGGCGTATTGCCCTCCAAGTTCATGATTGCCGTAATTTGGAATTCACGAGGTGAAAATAAAAAAGGGCATCCGAAGATGCCCTTTCGTTAAGCCGGAGTGCAGCGATTAGCAGTAGCCGGCAGCCACGCAGGTACCCGCGGTCTTGGTCCAGGTGATGGCGCCATCGGCGGTGCGGGTCGGGGTCAGGATGAAGGTCTTGCCGTCCACGGCAGAGGTGCCGGTGGCGGTGATGACGCCGTCAGTCACGCCAACCGCAGCGACCAGGCCGTAGGCGGACGGCGCGGCGGCCACGCCGTTGCTGCTGTTGGAACAGCCGCTCACGGTGCCCAGTTCGTTGGCGCAGATTTCCACTTGGGACTTGAAGCCCTGAGCGGCATTCACGACTTCAGTGAACTTGGCTTTCTTGGTGTAGTTCTGGTAGCTGGGGATAGCGACAGCGGCCAGAATGCCGATGATGGCGACGACGATCATCAGTTCGATCAGGGTAAAGCCTTGTTGGACATTTTTCATGGCGAACTCCTCAGTAAATTAACAAGTAGTGCTGCGAATCAAACACACGAGGTGTTTGCCGAATATATAGGCAACTCCCGTGCCAGATGTTTTTTCCTTTGAAAATCAATGGTGGAATGGAATTCGTTTTTTAGAAAGGGTAATCAAAGGTCAGAAAGTGACGCATTGCGTCACTTTTTATAGCCCGGCTTGCTTGAGAGTGCTGATGATAGTACGATGAAACTCGTGACTTTGAGTGCTGTTGGAGGGGTGGTGTATGTCGCACATTACTGCAAATGAGTTGAAAACCAAGGGGGTTCCCCTTATCGAGGCGTTGCTGGAGCACCAATCCGAGGCGATTGTTTCCGTGCGCGGCAAGGAGCGTTATGTGATTATGGGCATGGAGCACTACCATTACCTGCGCGAGTGCGAACTGGAGGCCGCCTTGGCACAGAGCCGTGCTGATTTGGCCGCCGGGCGGTTTGTCAAGGAGTCGCCGGAGTTCCATGTGGCGCGTCTGAAAGAGGGGGCATGAGTTATACGCTGGTTTTCACCGAGCAGTATCGGAAACGCGCTGCACGTTTTCTCAAGCGTCACCCCGAGATGGAAAACCAGTATCTGAAAGTCCTGCAGTTGTTGGAGGCGAATCCCCGCCACCCCTCATTGCGCTTGCATGCCTTGTCGGGGCGTTTGACAGGTCTTCATTCGGTCTCTGTCAATCTTTCCTATCGCATTACGCTGGAGCTGCAGATCGACGATGCGGAAATTATTCCAGTGAACGTCGGTGATCACGACACCGTCTATTGAACCCAGATTATTCATTAGGCGGCTCTTCGAGCCTGCGCGAGCGCTGGCGGACAGTTTGCGGTCATTTCCGCCGCTTGCTCGTCGTCCATGGAACAGCATAGCCATGAATTCCTCACAAGCGACGAAACTGCCTCACAAACTGTCTCGCCATCATCTCGCGCCCTAATGGATAATCTGGGTTGAAATAGACTTTAGGGCGCGTACCCCGGAATTTTGCTTTCATCGACTTCGTCGATCTGTTCCGCTTCGAGGAATTCCCTGGCGTAGCGCAGGTAGACCTTCTCGCGGATGAACAGGTCGAACAGGTCGGGATCGACGTGGTGTTCCTGCTTCATCCGGCCGAGGATGGTCAGCGCTTCGGTGAGCGTTTTGCCCGGCTTGTAGGGTCTATCCTTGGCGGTGAGCGCCTCGAACACGTCGGCGATGGCCATCATGCGCGCCTGCGGCGACATCTGTTCGCCGGTCAGGCCGCGCGGGTAGCCCTTGCCGTCCATGCGCTCATGGTGGCCGCCGGCGAATTCGGGGACGTTGCGCAGGTGCTTGGGCCAGGGCAGGGCTTCCAGCATCTTGATGGTGGCGACGATGTGGTGGTTGATGATCTCGCGCTCGGCGGCGGTGAGGGTGCCGCGGGCGATGTTCAGGCAATCGGTTTCGTTGTCCGAGAGGAAGGGCGCGTTTTTCCCGGATTCGTCGATCCAGCGGTAGGCGGCGATGTCCCTGACGCGCTGTTGCAGGGTCTCGGACATGAACTCGCCGCCGAAATTGGCCTTGCGCAGGAATTCGCGATCGTCGTCGATCTGGCGGATACACGTCTGGAAAGTATCTTCCAGGCCGGCTGAGCTTGCCTTGTCGCCCTGTTCGAGCGCCGCCAGCTTGCCGCGCAGCATGGCGATCTCGGCGTCGCGCTTGAGCACCTCGAAGCGCGTATCGACCAGGTGGATGCGGTCGAACAGGGCTTCCAGCTTGGTCGATTTGTCCACCACGTGCACCGGGGTGGTGACCTTGCCGCAATCGTGCAGCAGACCGGCGATTTTCAGCTCGTACAGATTCTTGTCGGAGAGGGTGAAATCCTTCAGCGCCCCTTGCGTGGTCTTGATCGCGGCATCCGCCAGCATCAGGGTGAGCACCGGCACGCGCTCGCAGTGGCCGCCGGTATAGGGCGATTTTTCGTCGATGGCGATGTTGATGAGCTTGATGAAGGACTCGAACAGCGCTTCCAGTTGGTTGATGAGTTGCCGGTTGGTGAGCGCGATGGCGGCCTGCGAGGCGAGTGATTCCACCAGGCGCTGATCGTCCTCGGAAAAAGGCAGGATCAGCCCGCTGTCGGCCTCCTGGGCGTTGATCAGTTGCAGCACGCCGATGATTTCGTTCTCGTGGTTCTTCATCGGCACGGTGAGGAACGATTGCGAGCGGTAGTGGTTCTTCTGGTCGAAGAAGCGGGTGCCGCTGAAGTCGAATCCCTTCGCCGTATAGGCATCCTCGATGTTGACCGTCTTGTCCTGCAATACCGCATAGGCAGCCACCGCGGTGTTGTTGGGCTGCCCGTCGTCCTTGTACAACTGGATCGGCGGCAGGGTGATGGGATTGCCGGTGGTGCCGCCGAGGGCGAAGCCGAGGGAATCGGTGCGCATGATCTCGAAGGTCAGGGTTTTCATGTCGTGCACGCGGTAGAGCGTGCCGGCGTCGGCGTTGGTGATGCGCTTGGCGGCGAGCAGGATGGCTTCCAGCAGGCGGGCGATGTCCTTTTCCGCAGACAATGCCACCCCGATGGCATTGAGCTGCTCCAAGCGTTCGATCAGGTGGGAGGTAATCGCTGTATTCATGTTTTTGATCCTAACCACGGGGAGCACGGGGAAAGACGAAACTATATTGAAACACGCTTAATTCCATCCTTGAGCAATTTTGTGTTGAAATTCAATATGAAACCTCGTTTCATGTTCAGCAGCTTCAAATAGGTCATTACTTGTGCCAAGTGCAGCGACTTCAGTTCTTCCACTGCTTTTATTTCTAGCAGCAGACAGTCGGCAACCAGGATGTCCGCACGGAAGCCAATCCCCAATTCCTGCTGACGATAATAGACCGGTATTTCGACTTGTCTGCGCGCCACAATTCCTAAAGATGAAAATTCAGCCATCAAGGCAAACTCATAAACCGATTCGAGCAAACCGGGGCCAAGGTGACGATGGACGGTGGTTGCGGCGGTCAGCACATGGTTAATGGTTTCCTCGTCGCAATCCTTCAATGAATTACCCCGTGTTCCCCGTGGTAGTAAGCTTACTTGATGCAAACCGAGCGGATCTGTTTCATGTCGGTGATCCCTTGCAGCACTTTTTCGATGCCGTCCTGCTTGAGGGTGCGCATGCCGTCTTCCAGCGCGGTGGTGAACATTTCGGCGACGCGCGCGTGTTCCTGGATGCTTTTCTTGATGGCGTCGCTACCCACCAGCAGTTCGTGAAGGCCGAGACGCCCCTTGTAGCCGGTGCCGTTGCAGGCGTCACAGCCGACCGGCTCGTAGAGGGTGAACTCGCCCTTTTCGTTGGCGAATTGCCGCCATTCCTTGTAGATGGCTTCGTAGGCGGCCTTGGGGTCTTTTTTCCAGCCTTCGGTGTTGACCAGTTCGGCGCAGTATTCGCTGAGCAGATGCTTGATTTCGTCCACGCCGGCGACGTGCGGCTTCTTGCATTTGCCGCACAGGCGCTTGGCCAGGCGCTGCGCCAGGATGCCGAGCAGGGCGTCGGAGAAGTTGAACGGGTCCATGCCCATGTCGAGCAGGCGGATGATCGATTCCGGCGCGCTGTTGGTGTGCAGGGTGGCCAGCACCAGGTGGCCGGTGAGCGAGGCCTCGATGCCGGTGGAGACGGTTTCCTTGTCGCGCATTTCGCCGACCATGATGACGTCCGGGTCGGCGCGCAGGAAGGCGCGCATGGCGATGGCGAAGGTGAGGCCGGCCTTGGGGTTCATCTGCACCTGGCGCAAGCCCTTCTGGGTGATCTCCACCGGGTCTTCCGCCGTCCATATCTTGGTTTCCGGGGTGTTGAGATATTTCAGCACCGAGTGCAGGGTGGTGGTTTTCCCGGAACCGGTCGGGCCGCACACGAAGAACAGGCCGTAGGGTTTGTCGATGACGGTCTTCAGGGTAGTGAAGTTGCGCTGGCTCAAACCGAGCTTGTCCAGGGGGATCGGCTCGCCGGCGGCGAGAATCCGCATCACGATGTCCTCGACATTGCCGGCGGTGGGAATGGTGGCGACGCGCAGCTCGATGTCGAGCGGGCCGAATTTCTTGAACTTGATCTTGCCGTCCTGGGGTTTGCGTTTTTCGGAAATATCCAGGTCGCACATGATTTTCAGGCGGGCGATCAATGGGTTGCGGTAGCTCGCCGGGATTTCGATGTAATTGCCCAGCGAGCCGTCGCGGCGGAAGCGCACCTGTACCTTGTCCTTACCGATGCCCGGCTCGATGTGGATGTCCGAGGCGCCTTGCTGGTAGGCGTCGATGATGATTTTGTTGACCAGCTTGACCAACTCGTTGTCGGCGGCGGCGCTGACTTCGTCGCTGGTGGCGGCCTCCTCGCCGGTTTCGTCCTCCAGACCGGAGAGCATGTCGCCGATCGAGGTGTCGTCGATGTCGGCGCCGAAGAACTGGTTGATGGTGGCGGCGAAATCGCGGCCGCTGCATACCTTGTAGACCAGTTTGTGCTTGGGGAAGACGTTGTTGGCGATGCGCGAGGAGCGGATCATTTCCGGGTCGGTGGTGAGGATCACCAGTCCTTCGCCGGTTTCCTCTACCGGCAGCCACTGGCTTTGTTCCACGTATTCGCGCTTGAGGTTCTTGAGCAGGTCGAGCGGCTTGACCCGGTCCGGCTTGAAGGGTTCGTAGGGCACCTGGTAGAACGCCGCCAGCGATTGCCCCATCGCCTCCGGCTTGATCTGGAATTCCTCGATCAGAATGTCGTCGACGCTCTTGCCTTTCTTGCGCGCCGAACGCACGGCGAGTTCCAGCTCGGTGGTGGAGATCAGCCCTTCGCCGAGCAGGGTGTCGAACTTGGTCTTGATGCCGGGCTGCGGCCGCTGGCGCTGCTCGAAAGCGATCGCCAGGGTCTTGCCGAGTTCGCCGACGCCCTCCACGGCGACGCCGGGAAACGGCAGTCCCGACAGCGAGTTGATGACCTGCACCACGCCGAGCAGGTCGTTGTCGTCGTTGAGGATGGGGGCGACCAGCATCTGCTTGGTGCGGTAGCCGGTTTTCTGGTCTACCTCCTTGAGGAAGCGGATTTCCGGGGCGAATTTCTTCAGCTCGTTGTCGTCGTAGACATCGGCGATGTTGACCACCATCTTGTGGAAGGCGACGTAACCGGCGATGCTTTGCGGCGATACCGGCAGGCGGATGTCCTTGAACGAACCCAGCCCGGTTTTCACCTTGGAAATAATGGTGTTGCCGTCCTCGCCGGTGACGTAGATGGTCAGCCGGTCGGCCTCGAAGAGGGCGCAGATTTCGCCGGAAAGCTCCAGCATGATCTCGTCGATATTGCGCGTTGCGTGAATCTTGTTGGTGACGATTTGCAGCTTCTTGGTGAAGGCAAGTTTGCTTCCCAGGTCGGAGACGGCGTCGGGCGGTGTGGAATCGGTTGTCATGATCCAGTTCTAGAATTCGAATACATGGTTATTTTGCAGCATTTGCGGGTTGTATGCAGCAGCGCATTCGCGGATTTGCTTCATGGTGACGTGGATTTCCGCCGGTTTGAGATGGGTGACGTAAATCTCCGCGGGGCGCCGCAGCTTGGCCAGTTCCTCCTTCAGCAGGCTGGGGCAGAGGTGCTTGGCCAGCAAGGCGAGATCGTGGTCGAGATTGGAAAAGGCGGTCTCGATAATCAGGTAGCGCAGGTTGTCGATGCGGTTGACGGCCTCCCACAAGGCGTCGCAGGTGGTGGTGTCGCCGCTGAACGCCAGGCTGCCGCGGCCGCTGTCGAGGTGGTAGCCGATCGCCGGAACCACGTGGTTGGCGGGCAGCGGGGTGATCTTGCGTCCCTTCAGTTCCACCGTCTCGCCGAGGCGTAGCGGGCGGTAAACCATCACCGGATCGTCGCGGTCGGGAATCTCATGGAAGTCCGGCCACACCTTCCAGTTGAAGATATGCTTGCGCAAAACCTCGATGGTTTCCGGCAGGGCGTGGATGGTAACGGGAATGTCGCGCAGGAAGCCCACTGTATCCACCAGGAAGGGGATGCTGGCGATATGGTCGAGGTGGGAATGGGTCAGGAAAACATGGTCGATGGCGCGCAGCTCCTCGATGGTCAGATCGCCCACCCCGGTGCCGGCGTCGATGAGGATGTCGTCATCGAGCAGGAACGAGGTGGTGCGCAGTGATTTGCCGATCCCGCCGCTGCATCCGAGTGTCCTGAGTTTCATGGCTGCCCCGTGTTATTTGGTGTGGAAGACGAACACCCCGTCCCAATCGGCCGGCGGCGGTTCGCCCCGGAAATGGGCGATGCGCTCCAGATAAAGCCGGTATAGCAGGCAGTCTGGGTCGGCTTTTTGCAGCGCCGCGAGTTCCGCCTCTGCCGAGTCCCAGTTTTGCGCGCGGTAAAACCTGAGCGCCTCCTCGAACCGGGCAAGCTGGTTTTTCGCCGCCTCGCCGACCTGATCCGGCAAGCCCAGCGGTTCGTAAATCGCCACCGGCTCATCCTTGCCCTTGACCCGCACCCGGTCGAGTTCGCGGAACAGTATTTCCGGCACTTTTTCCCTGGTGGTTTCGCCGACGATGATGCCGACCCCGTACTGTTTGGTGATGCCTTCCAGGCGCGAGCCGAGGTTGACCGAATCGCCCATCACCGTGTAGGCCATGCGGAATTCCGAACCCATGTTGCCGACGCTCATCACTCCGCTGTTGACGCCGACGCCGATGCGGATTTCCGGCCAGCCGCGGGCGATGAACTGGGGCCGCAACCGTGCCAGGACAGCCTGCATTTCCAGCGCCGCCAGCACGGCGTGGCGGGCGTGGTCGGGGTCGCGCAGCGGCGCCCCCCAGAAGGCCATGATGGCGTCGCCGATGTACTTGTCGATGGTGCCGCGCTGGTGATGGATGATGCGCGTCATCGGCGTCATGTAGTCGTTCATCAGCTTGGACAGCTCCTTGGGGTCGAGTCCCTCGGAAATGGTGGTGAAGCCGCGCACGTCGGAAAACAGCACGGTCATCTCGCGGCTTTCGCCTTCCATGGTGAAGTTTTCCGGGTTTTCGCTCATCTCGTCCACCAGCTCGGGCGGCACGTACTGTCCGAACAGTCCGGTGATCTGGCGCTTGGCGCGCGCCTCGACGAAGAAGCCGTAGGACATGTTGAGGACGAACAAGGCGACGATCAGCAGCAGGATGGCGGCGATCGGCAATATCTGTCCGCCTTGCCAGACCGCCAGATTGAGGCCGGCGGCGATCGCCAGCGCCGCCAGGCTGACCAGCGAACCCTTGAGCGGGCTGAGCAGCGGCAGGGCGATGGCCAGGACGACTCCCATCAACAGCAGCAGGGCGACTTCCGCCCCGAGGGTGTAGCCGGGCTTTTGCATGATGGCGTTGTCGAGCATGCCGGCGAGCAGGTTGGCGTGGATTTCCACCCCGGGATACACCGGGCCGACCGGAGTCGAGCGCAAGTCCATCAGGCCGGGAGCGGTGGTGCCGACCAGGACGATGACGCCTTCCAGCTCCGCCGGGGCGATGCGGTCGTGCATGATGTCCGCCGCCGGGATGTAGCGGAAACTGCCTTGATAGCCGCGATAGGGGATGTAGGCGCAGGCATTTTCATCGACCGGAATGCGCAGCCGGGCGACTTTCAGCCACTCCAGGGCGCCGCCCCCGTTGCCGGCGGCGTTTTCAAGGAGCGCCTCCAGCTTGCTGTCGCCGAGCAGGATGCGCATCATCGCCAGGGTCAGCGATTCATAATAGCCGCCCTGGAACTCCATCAGCATCGGCACGCGCCGGGTAACCCCGTCGGGGTCGGGCTGCGGGTTGAAATGGCCGGCGCTGTGGGCGTTCCGTTGCAATTCGGGGAGGTTGGCGCCATAACCGGCGGCGCGGATGAAATCGACGCGCGCCCCCTTGAACGCCTCCGCCGGCAGGGTTGGCGCGGGCAACATCCCGGACATGCGCTGGTCGTTGCTGGTGAAATAGTAGCCCAGCGCCACCGGGCGGTTTTTCAGCTTTTCGGCGAACAGCCGATCGTGGTCGAGCTGTGGGCGCAATTGTTCGAGCGCCGCCTGAAACTGGGGGACGCTCTTCAACTCTTGTTGCCTCAGCCGATCCAGCACCTTGAGGCCGGAACTCTCGTCGCGCTCGGCGAAAACCACGTCGAAGCCCACCGCGGCGACATGATGGCGCTCGAACAGCTTGTCCAGCAGTACGCCCAGGCGGTCGCGCCCCCACGGCCAGCGGCCTTCCTCGGCCAGACTTTTTTCGTCGATGTCGATGATGGCGATGCGCCGATCCTGGGTCTTGGGCATGAACAGGCGCAAGCGCGCATCGTAGCTGATGGCTTCCAGTTGCTGGATCAGGCGAATATCGACGGCCTGGCTGGCGTGCAGCAGGAAGGCCAGCAGCAGGAGCAAGCCCAGGCCGATCGGAATGGCGCGTTTCTTCAGGAGTTCCTTCATGCCCGCCTCTGGAAGGGCGCCGCCCGCAATGGGCGGACGACTTCATTTATTTACATGCCTGTGAACTGTTTTCAGTCAACGCGCTTACTCCCTCCCTTGCGCGCAAAGCACGCGGGGGAGGGTTGGGGAGGGGGCGAATTGTTCGCCGCCGCTCGCCCCCATCCCAGCCTTCCCCCGCCCGCGGGGGAAGGAGTAGCGC
>CAZDIJ010000090.1:0-9983 GCA_964505475.1 uncultured Sulfuricella sp.
TTTACAGCAGACTACCATCTTAAATCGCTGTCTGGAAATTGGGGTCCACTATAGTTTACAACAATGAAAGTCATTTCATGAATATCGAGCAAGCAGTGGTTAAAGAGCAGATTAATTTAGCAACTGTTGACTGCGCATCGGCATTGCTTTACAGGATTGCAATTCCTTATGGACAATATGCAATTACCATATATCACGATGCCAACAGCAATGGGATTAATGATAAGAACATATTTGGAGCGCCTACCGAAGCATGGGGAGTGTCTAACAATGTGCGCCCATCTTTCCGCGAGCCAAAATTCAAAGAATGCGTGTTTACCAACGCCGCTTCGAGTACAGCAATTACGATAAATATCCAATAGGGGGATATTGTGCTTAATCTTATAGAGTTATCAAAAATGCAGTTTATTGCTCTGCATTTCTTGGTTTTCTTGTCCGTGTTCTCTCTATGGGGCTGGGTCGAGACTGATAACAACTACCTAATTCTGTGCTCGGTTCTGTCGTTTTATGGAGCATTATGTTTTGCATTCATTGGTGCTTACAAACGAAAAAATGGTGCAGAGCAAACCTCGTCTAGCCCTGAATACGCAGCCCCTTTAGCCCCACGTTAACGCCTTCAATATGAATTTTCCCAGCAACCTCAAATACACCGCCAACCATGAATGGGCCAGGCCGGAACCGGACGGCGGCGTCTCCTGCGGCATCACCGAACGCGGCCAGGAACTGCTCGGCGACATGATCTACGTCGGCGCACCGGAAACCGGACGCCGGGTGGCGGACGGCGAAGCCTGCGGCGTGGTCGAATCCGTCAAGGCGGCATCCGACCTGCATGCCCCACTGGCAGGCGAAGTAGTCGCCGTCAACGGCGAACTTGCCGACACCCCCGAACGGCTCAACCAGGACCCCTATGGGGCGTGGATCTTCCGCATCGAACCGGACGATCCCGGCGCCCTGGCGCAACTCCTCGATGCCGCCGCCTATCGGGAACTGGCCAGCGGCGAATAGCACCGTTCCGGGCGGCCGCGCCTTGCACGCCGTGGAAGGCCGAGGCATACTGGCAAGGCCAGAATCGCATCGGCCAGAAATAAATGTTATTTATCGGTAAAGGAACCCAACATGAGCACTGTCACTCTCGAAGGCACACCGCAGGAAGTCATCGGAAACTTTCCCCGTCCCGGCGACCAGGCTCACAGCTTCATGCTGGTGGACAAAGACCTGAACGACGTTTCCCTGAGCCATTTCAAGGGCAAGAAGAAAGTGCTTTCCATCGTCCCGAGCATCGACACGCCAGTATGCGCAGCCTCCACCCGGCGTTTCAACGAGGAAGCCAGCATCGTCAAGGATGCCGTAGTGCTGGTGATTTCCGCCGATCTGCCGTTCGCCCAGGCGCGATTTTGCGGCGCGGAAGGCCTGGATAACGTGATTATGCTTTCCACCCTGCGCGGCCGCGACTTCCAGATGGATTATGGCGTGCTTATCAAGAGCTACCCGCTCGCCGGACTGTGCGCGCGCGCCGTGATCGTGCTCGACCAGAACGACAAGGTGGTCTATTCGCAACTGGTCCCGGAAATCACCAGCGAACCGGACTATGCCGCGGCGATGACGGCGCTGCTAAGCATCTGAACGGTTGCCCGGCCAAGGGCAAAACAGTTGGGGGTAGAGAGTGACATCGCGGAATACATCCGCGATGTCTGAATGGCCAATGCCGGGCGGCCTGCCCGTCAGGCGTAAGTATCGACGCGCGATCCCTTCAGGCTTTGCTCCGCGGCCTTCAGCGCCTGCTGCTGGGATTCGATCTTGTTGTTCATGATCGCCGTGATCGTGGCGTCGGCCCGGTCGCGTTGCTGTTGCGCACGCTGGGCGACTTGGCCGCTCAGTTGGCGCCCCAGTTCACTCAGTTGGATCATTTTATCGGTTCCGCTGGAAACCACGCCGATACCGCCGACACCCATGAGACACCTCCGAAATCAAAGCAAAGCATGCCGGCAAGACCGCTCACAGATGCTTGCCCATGTGAGTTTCAAGTATACCAAAAAACCCCTTTATTGAAGCCCATCAACCCGCTTGAGCGTTGGCGGCCGCCCCCGCCGCCGGGCGTTCCACCAGGAGGCTGTGCAAACGCCGGCTGTCGGCGCGCAACACGGTAAATTTGAGGCCGGCGATGGCGACATGCTCGCCGCGCTTGGGCAGGCGGCCGAATTTATGGATCACCAGACCGCCCACGGTATCGTAGTCCTCGTCGCTGAAGGCGGCGCCGAGCGCCTCGTTGAAATCCGCGATCTCGGTGTGCGCCTTGACGCGGAAGCGCCCCTGGGCATCGGTGAAAATGTTGTCCTCGCTCTCGTCGTAATCGAATTCATCCTCGATCTCGCCGACGATCTGTTCCAGCACGTCCTCGATGGTCACCAGGCCGGCCACGCCGCCGTACTCGTCGACCACGATGGCGATGTGGTTGCGGCTGGCGCGGAATTCCTTGAGCAGCACGTTGAGGCGCTTGGCCTCGGGAATGAATACCGCCGGACGCAGCATGTCGCGCACGTCGAACTCCTCGCCGGCGTAGTAGCGCAGCAAATCCTTCGCCAGCAGGATGCCGATCACGTCGTCCTTTTCCTTGTCCACCACCGGAAAACGCGAGTGCGCCGTCTCGATGACGAAGGGAATGAACTGTTCCGGCGGCTCGGCGATGTCGATCACGTCCATCTGCGCGCGCGGGATCATGATGTCGCGCACCTGCATCTCGGAAACCTGCAACACCCCCTCGATCATCGACAGCGCATCGCCGTCCATCAGGTTGCGCTCGAAAGCAGAGTGCAGCAACGCGATCAACTGTTCGCGGTCTTCCGGCTCGCGCAGCAGGAAATTGCTCAAACGCTCCAGCCAAGTGGGTTTGTCGGTGTCTTCCATAATTCTGGTGATGGGTAATGGGGAATGGGTGATAGGTAAGGCGGGATTATACCCATTACCCATCACTCATTGCCCGATACGGATCAGGATACCCCAATTTTGTGACGATTTGCCGCTCGCAGCGCTCCATCTCCTCGGCTTCGGCATCGTCCTCGTGGTCGTAGCCTTGCAGATGCAGCACGCCATGCACCGTCAGATGGGCGTAATGAGCATCGAGCGCTTTATCCTGCTCTTGCGCCTCGCGCGCCACCACCGCCGGGCAGATGACGATGTCGCCGGCGGCATGGGGCAGATCGTCGTAAACGAAGGTCAGCACGTTGGTGGCGTAATCCTTGCCGCGATAATCGCGGTTGAGCGTCCGCCCCTCCTCCTCCCCGACCAGGCGCAGGGTGATCTCGGCGTCGCCCTCCAGCGCGGCTTGCGCCCAGCGGCGGAATTGGGGTCGGGGGGGGACGCCCCCGGCTTTCACCGCGTATTGCACGGACAGCGAGAGCGCCGGGCGAGGCATGGCCGAATTGAAGGAACTAGGTTTCGGCACTCGGTTTACGCCGTTCGTAGGCATCGACGATGCGCGCCACCAGCGGATGGCGCACCACGTCGTCGGATTGGAAGAAGCTGAAGGCGATGCCGCGCACGTTTTCCAGCACCTCCCTGGCGTCGGTCAGGCCGCTTTTCTGGTGGCGCGCCAGGTCGACCTGGGTCAGATCGCCGGTGATTACCGCCTTGGAGCCGAAGCCGATGCGCGTCAGAAACATTTTCATCTGTTCCGGCGTGGTGTTCTGCGCCTCGTCGAGAATGATGAATGAATGGTTCAGCGTGCGCCCGCGCATGTAGGCGAGCGGGGCGATTTCGATGGTGCCGCGCTCGAACAGCTTGGCCACCTTGTCAAAGCCCATCAGGTCGTAGAGCGCGTCGTAAAGGGGGCGCAGGTAGGGATCGACTTTCTGCGCCAAGTCGCCGGGCAGGAAGCCCAGCCGCTCGCCGGCCTCCACCGCCGGGCGCACCAGCACCAGGCGCTTGACCAGATCGCGTTCCAGCGAATCGACCGCGCTGGCGACCGCCAGGTAGGTCTTGCCGGTGCCCGCCGGGCCGACGCCGAAGGTGATGTCGTATTCCTGTATCTTGCGCAAATACTGGTTCTGGCGCGGCGTGCGGCCGTGCAGGTCGGAACGCCGGGTCATCAGCACCGGCGCCATTTGCTCGTCGTCGGCGACGCGCTCGGCGTTGGCGGCCTCGATCAGCCCCAGTTGGATTTCATCGACGCTCAGCGGGTTCTTGGCGCGCGCATAGAATTTTTCCAGCACCGCCAGCGCCAGCGCCGCCTGGCGTTCTTCGCCCCGCACCGTGAAATGCTCGCCGCGCCGCGCAATGGTCACGTCCAGCGCGGTTTCGATTTGCTTGAGATTCTCGTCGAGAGCGCCGCACAAATTGGCGAGGCGGACATTGTCGACGGGAGTGAAGGCGATATCGAACATGGCGCTATGCCTCCCTGACCACCACTTCGCCGCGCAGGCTGTGCGGCAAGGCGGAAGTGATGCGCACGTCGATGAATTGGCCGATCAGGCGCGGCTGGCCGGGAAAATTCACCACCCGGTTGTTGGCGGTGCACCCGGACAGCTCGTTGCCGTCCTTCTTGGCCACGCCCTCGACCAGGATACGCTGGGTGGTGCCGACCATGGCCTGGCCGATGGCTTGCGCCTGGCTCTCGATACTGGCCTGCAAGCGCGCCAGACGCGCCAGCTTGATCTCCGGCGGCGTGTCGTCGGCCATTTCCGCCGCCGGCGTGCCGGGGCGCGGGCTGAAGACGAAGCTGAAGCTGGCGTCGAAACCGATCTCCTGCGCCAGCTTCAAGGTCGCCTCGAAATCCGCCTCGGTCTCGCCGGGAAAACCGACGATGAAATCCGAGGAAATCGAAATATCCGGGCGCGCCGCGCGGATCTTGCGGATCAGCGACCTGTATTCGAGCACGGTGTAGCCGCGCTTCATCGCCGCCAGCACGCGGTCGGAACCGGCCTGCACCGGCAGATGGAGGTAGCTCGCCAGCTTGGGAATTTCCGCGTAGGCGGCGATCAGGCGCGGGGTGAATTCGTTGGGGTGCGAGGTGGTGAAGCGCAGCCGCTCGATGCCGGGAATTACCGCCACCAGGTGCAGCAGCAGCGCCAGGTCGGCGGGTTCGCCGTCTTCCATCTCGCCCCGGTAGGCATTGACGTTCTGCCCGAGCAGGTTGATTTCCTTCACTCCCCGCTCGGCCAGCGAACGACATTCCGCCAGCACGTCGTCGAGCGGACGCGATACTTCGCCGCCGCGGGTATAGGGCACGATGCAATAGGTGCAGAACTTGCCGCAGCCCTCCATCACCGACACATAGGCCGCCGCCCCTTCGACGCGGGCTTGCGGGAGATGGTCGAACTTCTCGATCTCCGGGAAGGACACGTCGACCTGGGCGCGCCGTTCGCTGCGCCGCGAGGCAAGCAATTGCGGCAGACGGTGCAGGGTCTGCGGACCGAACACCAGATCGACGTAAGGCGCGCGCGCCACGATCGCCGCGCCTTCCTGGCTGGCCACGCAACCCCCGACGCCGATCAGCAGGCCGGGGTTCTTCTGCTTGAGATGCTTCCACCGGCCGAGCTGGTGAAACACCTTCTCCTGCGCCTTCTCGCGCACCGAACAGGTGTTGAGCAGCAGCACGTCGGCCTCGGCGGGATCGTCGGTGCTCACCATGCCCTCGGCGGAGGCCAGCACGTCGGCCATCTTGGCCGAATCGTAGTCGTTCATCTGGCAGCCGAAGGTTTTGATGTGGAATTTTTTGACCATGCGGGGCGAAACGCTGAGCGCAATGACAGAAAGCATAAAGGGCTTGCCCCCGCAAGCCCTTTATGCATCGAATTCTTGGTGGTGATAGGTGGACTTGAACCACCGACCCCAGCATTATGAGTGCTGTGCTCTAACCAACTGAGCTATATCACCGAAAGCGTGGCATTTTCACTTTTTCGCGGCGGATTGTCAAGGTTAGACGTTGAACAGGAAATTCATCACATCCCCATCCTGCACCACGTATTCCTTGCCCTCCGAGCGCATTTTGCCGGCCTCCTTGGCGCCGTGTTCGCCCTTGCAGGCGATGAAATCCTCATAGCCGATGGTCTGGGCGCGGATGAAGCCGCGCTCGAAGTCGGTGTGGATCACCCCGGCCGCCTGCGGCGCGGTGTCGCCGACGTGGATGGTCCAGGCGCGCACCTCCTTGACCCCGGCGGTGAAGTAGGTCTGTAGCCCCAGCAGCTTGTAGGTGGCGCGGATGACGCGGTTGAGGCCGGGCTCGTCGAGGCCCATGTCGGCGAGGAAGGCTTTCTTGTCCTCGTCGTCGAGGTCGGCGATCTCGCCTTCCAGGGCGGCGCAAATCGCCACCACCGGCGCATTTTCGCGCTTGGCGAATTCCTCCACCTTGGCGAGCAAGGGGTTGTTGTCGAAGCCGCCTTCATCGACATTGGCGATATACATGGCGGGCTTGGCGGTCATCAGGCACAGCGGCTTGATGAGTTCCTTGTCCTCGGCGGACAGCTTCAGGCTGCGCACCGGCTGGGCGGCATCGAGGTGCACCTTGATTTTTTCCAGCAATTCCACCAGCTTGGCCGCGTCCTTGTCGCCGCCGGACTTGGCCTGCTTGGCGGAGCGGGCGATGGCTTTCTCGACGGTTTCCAGGTCGGCCAGGGCGAGTTCGGTGTTGATGACCTCGATGTCGGAAACCGGATCGACCTTGCCGGCCACGTGCACCACGTTATCGTCGGCGAAGCAGCGCACCACGTGGGCGATAGCGTCGGTTTCGCGGATGTTGGCGAGGAACTTGTTACCCAGCCCTTCGCCCTTGGAGGCGCCCGCCACCAGCCCGGCGATGTCGACGAACTCGACCACCGCGTGCTGCACCTTCTGCGGCTTGACGATCTCGGCCAGCGCCTCGATGCGCGGATCGGGCACTTCGACGATGCCGACGTTAGGCTCGATGGTGCAGAAAGGATAGTTCTCGGCGGCGATGCCGGCGCGGGTGATGGCGTTGAACAAGGTGGACTTGCCGACGTTGGGCAATCCGACGATTCCGCATTTCATGGCTGTTTATCCTTTTTTAAGAACTTGTCCGTGAAGAATTTGGCGCTACGCTGGGGGCTATTTGAGCGCAGGCCTAGGAGCAAGACGCGCCGTTGTGCATTCACAACAAGCGGTTTGCGACACCGGGATGCGCTCAAATAGCCCCCAGCCCGAAGGGTTGCCGTGAATCCGCGCGTCTGCGGCGTTGCGAGGCTCGCCAATGGAATAGCCATTGGCCGCGCCTCGCGCCTTGCATCCATCGCGGATTTACGACAACGTAGCGCCAAATTCTTCACGGACAAGCTCTATCGTTAGTGTGCAATTTCAGCATGGCGGCCTGCATGTCCCCGGCCAACATCTGCGGCAGCACGGCCAAGCCCTTTTCCAACGCCGTTTCGATCGCCTCCCGCTCCTCGCGGCGCGGCGGGTTGAGGACGTAGTTCACCACCTCCTCGCGGCTGCCCGGATGGCCGATGCCTAAGCGCAGACGCCAGAAATTCGGGGTGCCGAGGTGGGCGACGATGTCGCGCAAACCATTGTGGCCGCCATGGCCGCCGCCCTGCTTGAGGCGCGCCGCGCCCGGCGGCAGATCGAGTTCGTCGTGCGCCACCAGGATTTCTTCCGCCGCGATCTTGTAGAAATGCGCCAGCGCCGCCACTCCCTGGCCGCTGCGGTTCATGAAGGTCTGCGGTTCGAGCAGCCAGACTTCGCGCCCTGCCAGAGACAGGCGCGCCGCCAGGCCGTGGAATTTCTTCTCGGCGGCGAGCGTGGCGCCCTTGCCGGCGGCAAGGCCGTCCACCCACCAGAAACCGGCGTTGTGGCGGGTCACTTCATATTCCCGGCCGGGATTGCCGAGGCCGACGATCAGACGGATAGCGTTCATAGGAAAGATCAACCCAAATTATCCATTAGGCGGCTCTTCGAGTCTGCGTGAGTGCTGGCGGTCGCATTGCGGTCATTTTGGTTGCTTGTTCGTCGTCCATGGAATAGCCATGGACTCCTCGCAAGCAACCAAACTGCCTCGCAATCCGTCTCGCCATCATCTCACGCCCTAATGGATAATTTGGGTTCAAATAAAAAGCCCGTCGCCAATGGCACGACGGGCTTTCTTGCCGACATACCCAGCCGCTTATTCCGCAGCCGTTTCCCCGGCCGCTTCCTTGGCGCCGCGCGGCACGACGATGGTGGCCACCGCCTTGTCGCCGCCGTGAAGCAGATCGACGAATTCGACGCCCTTGGGCAGCTTGATCTCGGACAGATGCACCGAATGGCCGGCTTGCAGGTGGCCGAGATCGACTTCGATGAACTCGGGCAGGTTCTTCGGCAGGCAGGACACGTCGGCTTCGGTCATGACGTGGCTGGCAACGCCGTGGGACAGTTTGACGCCCGGCGACACCTCGGCGTTGATGAAATGCAGCGGCACCTTCACGTGAATTTTCTCTGTCTGGCTGACGCGCTGGAAGTCGATGTGCAGCACTTGCTGCTTGACCGAGTGCACCTGGAAGTCGCGCAGCAGCACCGGCTCCTTCTTGCCGCCGATGTCCAGCGACAGGATGGAAGCATGGAATGCTTCGTTCTTCAACAGGAAGTAGATTTGCTTGTGATCCAGGTCGATCGCCACGGCACTCTTGCCGCCGCCGTAAACGACGCCTGGAATCCGTCCGGTATGGCGCAGGCGGCGGCTCGCACTCGTTCCCTGCTCATTGCGCGGATTGGCGCTGATTTCGATTTTCATGCTGTTACTCCAAGGTTAAAGGCCACCCGCGACCAGGCAGCCCGGTTTAAAAAACAGTTATAGTGTTTAGTTTTGAGTGTTTAGTGGCGTGCTCCGCCTTTGCGCGGAGAGTATTTTGAGCATGCGCCTTGCGCATTCCATAACTCAACACTAAACACTAAGCGCTCAACACTGCTCTCACTCCATGAACAGCGAACTGACAGAATCCTCGTTGCTGATCCGGCGCATCGTCTCGGCCAGCAGCTCCGCCACGGAAAGCTGACGGATGCGCCCGCAATTCTTGGCTTCGTCGCGCAGCGGAATGGTGTCGGTGACGATCAGCTCGTCCAGTTCGGAACTCTGGATGCGCCCGACCGCGGTACCGGACAAGACCGGATGGGTACAGTAGGCCACCACTTTTTCGGCGCCGTGCGCCTTCAATGCCGCCGCCGCCTCGCACAGGGTGTTGGCGGTATCGACCAGGTCGTCCATCAGCACGCAGGTGCGTCCCTTCACATCGCCGATGATGTGCATGACCTTGGCCACGTTGGGCTTGGGTCGGCGCTTGTCGATGATCGCCAGATCCACGTCGAGACGCTTGGCCAGCGCGCGGGCGCGCACCACGCCGCCGACATCGGGCGACACCACGATAAGGTTGGGGTAATTCGACTTCCACACGTCGCTCAGCGAAATCGGCGCAGCATAGACATTGTCCACCGGAATATCGAAAAAACCCTGGATCTGGTCAGCGTGCAAATCCATGGTCAGCATCCGGTCAACGCCGGCGCTTTGCAGCATGTTCGCCACCACCTTGGCGGTGATCGCCACCCGCGCCGAACGGGGGCGGCGATCCTGGCGGGCATAGCCGAAATAGGGGATCGCGGCGGTGATGCGGCCGGCGGACGAGCGCTTGAGGGCATCGACCATCACCAGCACTTCCATCAGGGTGTCGTTGGTCGGCGCACAGGTCGATTGCAGCACGAAAACATCCTTGCCACGCACGTTTTCCAGGATTTCGACCATCACTTCGCCGTCGCTGAAACGGCCGACCGTGGCGCGCCCCAGGCTCTTGTTGAGATGACGCGCGACATCCTCGGCGAGCTTGGGATTCGCGTTGCCGGTAAATACCATCATGCTGCCGTAAGACATGCTGCCGACCTCTGCTGGTTCTCTACATGAGAAAAAACAAGGGCGGGTACTCGGAGCCTCTGTTCAGTAGACTCCAGCCCGCCCGTATCTGGCTGGGGAGGTAGGGATCGAACCTACGAATGCCGGAATCAAAATCCGG
>CAZDIJ010000091.1:0-9676 GCA_964505475.1 uncultured Sulfuricella sp.
TTTCCGCCATGGCCATGCCCACCGCGTTGGTGATGCCCTGGCCGAGCGGGCCGGTAGTGGTTTCCACGCCGGGGGTGTAGCCGTATTCGGGGTGTCCCGGGGTCTTGGAATGCATCTGGCGGAACTTCTTGAGTTCGTCCATCGGCAGATCGTAGCCGGTCAGATGCAGCAGCGAATAAACCAGCATCGAGCCGTGGCCGTTGGACTGCACGAAGCGGTCGCGGTCGAACCACTTGGGGTTGGCCGGGTTGTGGCGCAGATGGTGACACCACACCACTTCGGCGATTTCCGCCATGCCCATGGGAGCGCCGGGATGGCCGGAGTTGGCTTTCTGCACCGCATCCATGGACAGGGCGCGGATCGCGTTCGCTAAATCTTTACGAGTTGCCATCGATTTATTCCTTTTATGCGTAGGGATATTTTTTAGAAAAGCTCGATTATTACCCACCCGCTGGAAGTTGGGCAATAAAACATTTTTTTGTTTATGGCGTTTTTTTTTATAAATAAAAGATACAAGAGTTGACCAATCTCGGCCACCCTCGAACTAAAAAACAGCCCACTAACCGCAGCGCGCCCTGACCCACTCCTTCCAATCGCGGAACAGGCCGGGATCGAGCGCGGCGATGACCGGACGTTTCCACAAATCGTCCCGCCAGAAATCGTCGTGGCTCAAGGTGCATACCGAACCGCCGGCCTCTTCGAGAATCAGCGCGCCGGCGACGTAGTCCCACAGCTTCTGCCCGCCGTGCAGGTAGAGATCGAAGCGCCCGGCGGCGGTATAGCACCAATCCAGCGCGCTGGCGCCGAAATTGCGTTGCGAAGCGAACGGCGGGGCGGCGGCGATCTCGCGCGCCAGGTCGCGGGTCAGCCGCTTGAAATCGACCGCCGCCATGGCATGGTGGAACAGCGGCGCATGATCCTTGATCGGCAGGCTGACGCCATTCAGGAACGCCCCCGCGCCCTTTTCCGCGTAAAACATCTCACCCGCCACCGGATCGTACACCGCCCCCAGCACGCTCCTGCCGTCGCGCACCAGGCCGACGGACACCGCGAAATAGGGCAGGCCGCTGGCGAAATTGGAAGTGCCGTCAATCGGGTCGATGCACCACAACCCGCTTTGGCTGAAATCGCGCCACAGCCTTTCCTGTTCAGCCGCCGGCATTTCCTCGCCCAATACCGGACAATCGAGCACCCGCCGCAACCCAGTCACCAGCGCGGCCTGCGCCGCCACGTCGGCCTCGGTAAACATGCTGCCGTCGCTTTTCTGCTGGCGCGCCACCTTCAGGTAGCGCGGCATGATCTCGTCCTGCGCGACGGTTCTGATGGTATCGAGGACAGCGTTAATCATGGCGCGAACCACCGATGATGCAGGACAGATTGGCGAGGGTTGTAAAGGCGGCCTCCCGCCACGTTATTTACACCCCGCCGTTCCGAGCCATGTAGAGAGGTCTCCCAAATCCAGCATCCCGCCGCCAGAGAGCGAACCGATGTAGAGCACCCGCTGCTTGTCGGTCGAAATCCCAAGGATGGAGTTGGAACCAGCCCATTGCTGGTAATAGTACACACCCATGGTCTGCGGTTGACCTGATGCATTCGAGAAATATTGAGGGTAAGTTTTTTCCGCCCAAACAAACAAGCATTCAGCTTGTGTAAGCATTACCGTCCGTGGATTGTCCATATCCAGAACAAGTTGCCAGCTACCGTCCCATGCCGTCAACGGGGAGAATGCTCCTCCAGAAATGTCAGAACCGGCACCGGGACAAGCAGCGTTATTGCCACAATACAGATAATAGTTGCCATATGAGAGCTTGCTCGGGTCGCCGGGAAGAGAAAGCCCCGCCTTGGCCAAGGTGGAGAGGCTGATATAGCCTATCGTTTCCTTGCCGCTGACCGTTCCAGCGCCGTCAAATTGAAGCATCTCAATCCATCGGCGATCAGCCCCCATGCGATCTACACTCGTGACGTATGGCGTTACTGCTTTGGGGATGGAATTCAGTTTAATCCGTGATTCAATACTCTGCCCCGACGGCATGCCTTGAAGTCCAAAAATCTCGATCGTCGGCCCCCGGTCAGGGTCAGAATTGAAATCCCAATTGAAATCCACGTCAAACACCGCCTTCCACTGAAGGTTGGCACCATCGTTCTTGAGGTAGATTTGCCGCACTTGGGGGGACGTTCCGGCGCTCGCCCATGAATAGGGAAAAAACAGCAGGGATACCGCCACGGCCAGAACGCGGACAGGCTTGGCGAACAACGCATGAACCACCGTGACGATGGCGGATTTTCCTCCCGTCAGCAGGTTGTGAACATTGAGATAAAAAACATCGAGCACGGCAAATTGCATTATTCTCCCCTTGATTCCAAGTTATTGATTTTGCGGCGCCACGTCATCGGCGGCGTGACGATGATAAGGTATCTTTAAATTTTGCTCCAGGAGCCGTCCTTCGCCATCCCGCCTCAGCCATTTTTCCATTTGATGGAACACCCCATGCTGGGAATCTGCTCGCGCGGCCCCCGTCCGGTGAGCGCGACTTCCTTCATGCCCTCGAACAGGTCGCGCCGGGCGTCGGCCGCCGCCGCTTCCTTGCGCGAGGCGTCGAGACGTCCGCGGTATTGCAATTCGAGGTCGGCGTTGAAACCGAAGAAATCCGGGGTGCACACCGCGCCGTAGGCCTTCGCCACCTCCTGGCTCTCATCCCACAAGTAGGGGAAGGGATAGGCAAATTCGGCGGCGACCTTCCTCATGTTGTCGAAGGAGTCTTCCGGGTAATCCGCCGGATCGTTGGCCATGATTGCCACGCTGTTGATGCCGAGCGCCTGCAATTCGCGGCAGTCGCGCACCAGGCGATCGCGGATCGCCTTGACGTAGGGGCAGTGGTTGCAGATGAACATCACCAGCAGCCCCTTGGCGCCGCGCAAATCGGCAAGGCGGTAGCGTTTGCCGTCGACGCCGGGCAGATCGAAATCCAACGCATTCCAACCAAAATCGCAAACCGGGGTTTCCAGACTCACCATAAATCGCATTCCTCGCACATTTATTTCGACAGGGCGGCGGCCAGCCATTCCTAAACATGCCTCTAAACCATTCTCAGCTATCGCTCCTTCCCCTGCTCGCGGGGGAAGGCCGGGATGGGGGCAAACGGCGGCGGCCATGCGGGCAAACGCCCCCACCCCAACCCTCCCCCGCGCGCTATGCGCGCAAGGGAGGGCGTGGACGTTTGCTGAGAATAGTTCAGAGGCATATCCCTAAATACGTCAATTCCAAAATGCCGCTGTTTGACTTTATACTAACATCAAAACAACCCGCATATGGACACAGGTGGCGATTCCCCGCTTTTATTCCCCGAACAGACTGACAGCCGGCGCACTCATGCCGCTGGCCGAGCAAGCGGCGCGCCATGCCGCCAAGGCGTTGCGCTTGCGCGAGGGTGACGCCGTCGTCCTGTTCGACGGCGCGGGCGGAGAATATCCGGCGCGAATCGCCGAAATCGGCAAGCACGGCGTCACCGCGCGGATCGGCGCCCACCTCGCCCGCGAATGCGAAGCGCCGCTGGAAGTGACGCTGGCGCAAGCGATCTCGGCCGGGGAAAAAATGGATTTCACCCTGCAAAAAGCCACCGAACTGGGCATCGCCCGCATCCAGCCGCTGGCCAGCGAACGCAGCGTGGTGAAACTCTCCGGCGAACGGGCGGACAAGCGCGTCGCCCATTGGCAGGGGGTGGTCATTTCCGCCTGCGAACAATGCGGGCGCAACCGCATCCCCCCCGTCGCGCCCATCCGCCCTTACACCGGCTGGCTGGGAGACGGCCTGTCCGGCCTGCGCCTGATGCTCTCGCCCGAGGCCGAAACCAGCCTGCGCGGCCTGCCCCGGCCGGACCAGCCGGTCACTCTGCTGATCGGCCCGGAAGGGGGATTCTCCGCGGCGGAAACAGCGGCGGCGCAACACGCAAAATTCACCCCGGTCAGGCTGGGGACGCGCATCCTGCGCACGGAAACCGCCGCACTCGCCGCGCTGGCGGCGATGCAGGCGCTATGGGGAGATTTTTGAATGGTCGCGACAGCATGACCAATCCGAAACGCGCCGGCAACCTGCTTGCCCAACTTGAGCACCTGAACGAGCAGCAACTGCGCCGCCTGCTGGTGGAACACCTGACAAAACACAAGCTCGGGCTGTATTGGGAAGCCAGCGCCATCGAACGCGATGCCGCGCTCAACGCCAACCTGGTGCTGCCGCGTCTGGTGACGAAATGGAGCCATTCTCCACCCGTTCGCGGCAAGCCTGTCGAACCGCCGCTAACCGCCCACCGCAACCTCATCATCGAAGGCGACAATTTCGACTCGCTACGCCTGCTGCGCGCCACCCATGCCGGGAAAATCCGCGTCATCTACATCGACCCGCCCTACAACACCGGCAACAAGGACTGGGTCTACAACGACCGCTATGTCGGCGCCAACGACCGCTGGCGGCATTCTCAGTGGCTGGAGTTCCTGTATCGGCGGCTTACCCTCGCCCGCGATCTGCTGACGACGGACGGGGTGATCCTGGTGTCGATCAACGACGAAAACCGGGCGCGCCTGGAATTGCTGATGGATGAGGTGTTTCCGGGGATGCGGGTGGGTAGTTTAGTCTGGAAAAAGCGTCGTTCAAGCAATGCCGCTGGCGTCGAGCATTTTTATTCATGCGACCACGAGCACATCCTAGTTTATGGCACCGATGTATTCGAGTTTTCTGGCTCAGGGAAAAATTGGGATAAGTACGACCAATGGGACGAAAATGCTCAAGACTGGTGGACTTCAACCCAGCTTACTCTTGGATTTAATAGACAACAACGCCCAAACCTCTTTTATCCACTTCACAACCCAGACGCTGATATTTGGTATCCATGTGATACGAACAGAGTCTGGGCACGAGCATCAGCAGCCATTCATAAGGGCAAAGAAGTCCGTACGGAAACGATGGAAGAACTCATCAAACGCAATGGAGTCAGTTTTCCAGATGAGAAGTCCCCAGCTTTTTATTCCAACGTAGAAGAAATCCAGGCCGCAATTAAGTCTGGGGCGGCACCAAGACATTTGGAGTTTCAAGATGACTTTTCCTTCTGGGTTGGCAAACGTATCGGTTTCGGAAAACCCAGATTCAAGACATACAAAACAAAGGTACGCAGCGAGTCTCAACCTCTATCCAGTTGGGTTCAGGAAGCCGGCAAAGTAAAGGAATACGATTCTGAGGAGTCGTTCTTGATCGCCTCTGGCTTGACGAGCGAGGGAACCCGTGTTTTGCGTGACTTGTATCTCACCGAAAACTTTCCGTACCCCAAGCCGGTTTCCCTCATCAAAAACCTGCTCTCCCAAGCTTCCCGCCCCACCGACATCATCCTCGACTTCTTCGCCGGTTCCGGCACCACCGGCCAGGCCGTGCTGGAACTGAACGCCGAGGACGACGGCCAGCGCCGCTTCATCCTCTGTTCCAGCACCGAAGCGACCGCGAAAGAACCGGACAAGAACCTGTGCCGCGACGTGTGCGCGGAACGGATGCGCCGGGTGATGCGCGGCTATGGCGGCAAGGCGGGCTATACGCCGGAACAGGGCGGCGAATTCGCCTACCTGCAACTGGATCGCGTGGAGGTGGCCGACGCGCATTTCGAGGCCGACATTGACCATGCCTTTCAACTGCTGGCGCTGAAACGGCTGGGCGTGGCCTTCCCGGCGCCGGAAGGTGCGGTGAAACGGCTGGGGCGGGTGGAAGATTGCGAGTTGCTGGTGTGCAATGAAATCAATGCCGCCACGATAAAAACTCTTGCCGCCTGGCCGAAAAAATACGCTGCGGCACGGCTGGCGGTGTATTCCACCCGCCCGGACACCTTGCGCGAGCGGCTTGCCGTGCGCGGCGTGGAGGCGAATTGCTACAGCTTGATGGATGCGTTGCTGCGCGGCCAAATGGGCAATCAGGGCGGGGAGCGTCATGAGTAATTTGCCGCCAAAAGCGGGGGCGGATTTGTATCTCGGCATCCGCGAGGTTTTTCTGGCGGCGCGCACCACGGTACGGCGCGCCGTCAACGAGACGATGGTGCAAGCCTACTGGCAGATTGGGCGGCTGATCGTCGAGGATGAGCAGGGCGGAGAAAAGCGGGCGGAGTACGGCAAGGCGGTTTTGCCCAAACTTGCCGCATGTCTTTCGGCAGAGTTCGGCAAGGGGTTTTCCGCGCAAAGTCTTTGGAGCTATCGGCGGTTTTATCTGGAATTCCCAATTCTCTCCACGGCGTGGAGAGAATTGCATTGGTCGCATTTCCGCATGTTGATGCGGGTGAAGTCCCTCCCGGCACGGGCCTGGTATGCCGACGAAACCGCCGCGCAAGGCTGGAGCGTGCGGGCGCTGGATCGGCAGATTTCCACGCTCTACTATGAACGCCTATTGGGCAGCCAAAAACAAGACGGCGTGCGCGAGGAGGCTGCACGAAAGCTCGCCGCCGAAGCGCCGCCCGATCCGCATGATTTCATCCGCGACCCTTACGTGCTGGAGTTTCTCGGCGTGCAGCCGGGGGCGTTTCTTTATGAACAGGAAGTCGAGCAAGCCTTGATCGACCGTTTGCAGCAATTTCTGATGGAACTGGGCAAGGGGTTTGCCTTTGTGGCGCGGCAAAAGCGTTTGCAGGTGGAGGGCGATAACCCGACCATCGGCTTGATTCTGTGCTCCGAACGCAATTCGGCGGTGGCGAAATATTCCGCCCTGGCCGACAAGCCGCAATTATTCGCCAGCAGGTATAAAACACTTCTGCCCAGCGAGGAAGAATTGCGCGCCGAGTTGGAGAGAGATCGCGCCCTGCTGGAAAACTCGAAGAGTGCGGAGGGTGCACCGTGAGCACGCAAGACATCATTGCCGCGCAGTCGGCGACCCTTGAGCCGGAGGCGTTTCAAACCGCCATTGTGGAGAATATGACCCGCGCGCTGTTGCGGGATTCCGCGCCGCCTTGTCTGCTGCGGGCACCGACCGGTTCGGGCAAGACCTTCATCATTTCGCGGGTGCTGGAAGCCGTCAGCGCGGAACACCCCACGCTGTGGCTGTGGTTTGTGCCGTTCGTGAACCTGGTTCAGCAAACCGAGGATGCGCTGGCGGCAAACTGCGCCGGGCTGGTTCCGGTGATGCTGGCACGCGGACGCAACCAGGAGGCGCGGGCCGGCATGGTGCTGCTTTCCACCGCGCAAGGGGTGGCGCGGGCGCGCGACCGCAATGCGGGCTACAACGCCGACGGCGACGACGATATCCGCACGCTGGCGGAGTTCGTGGCGCGGGCAAGAGCGCAGAAATTGAGAATCGGACTGGTGGTGGACGAGGCGCATATCGGGCTGGATAAAACCACGGAGTTCGGCAAATTTGCGCACTGGCTGGAGGCGGATTTCTTCATCATGGCGACGGCGACGCCCAAGGATGAGCGCTTGCTGGAATTTTTGAGCCAGGCGGGGAAAAGCGCTTTCGAGAATTTCGCCGCCAGCCGCGACGAGGTGGTGAATGCGCGCCTAAACAAACGCTTTATCGAGGCGGTGGTATATGACCTGCGCCAGAGCGTGCAGACGATTGCCGATCTGAAGAGCACGGTATTGCGCCAAGCGTGGAAACGCTCGCAACGCATCAAGCGCCAATTGCAAGCGGCAAATGTGGCGCTGACGCCGTTGCTGCTGGTGCAGGTGGCGAACGGCGACAAGACGGTGGAAGAAGCCGAGCAGGATTTAATCAAGCTGTGCGGGGTGCATCCGGCGGTCATCGGCAAACATTCCTCGGCGGATCCCGACCCGGTGCTGATGGCGGCCATCGCCAACGACGGCAGCAAGGAAGTGCTGATTTTCAAGCAGTCGGCGGGGACAGGTTTCGACGCGCCGCGCGCATTCGTGATGGCCTCGACCAAGCCGGTGAACGATGTGGATTTCGCCATGCAGTTTATTGGCCGGGTGATGCGCGTATCGCGTCCGATTCGCGAGGCGTATCCCAAACCCCAGCCGATACCGGCGGATTTCGATACGGCTTACGTCTACCTGGCGGATGCGGAAGCGCAGCGCGGTTTCGAGGGCGCAGTGCAAACCAGCGGCGCGGTGAAAAGCCAACTGGAAGGGCAAACGGAAAAACTGCTGGTGCGGCAAACAGTCTCCGGCGCAACGGTTTATACCAACCGCGAGACGCCGCAAGCCCCTTTGAGGTACGACCTGCCCTTGCCGGAGCGCAACCCGGAAATGGCGGACGATCCGGCCAGCGAGCCGGTTGCCGCCACCTCGGGGCCGCAACGGTCGCTGTTTGGAAACCTGCCCGAGCCGGACGATGCCAATGCCGGCGATGGCGTTGCTCTCGATGTAGTGTCGCCCCCCCAAGCTGCCTCCCCCTCTGTGCGTATCAAGCATGGGGTGCCGCGCACCCAAGCCGAGTTGCTGGAGGTTCTGGCTGACAAAAACATTCGCGCCTACCCACGCCACGCCAACGTCCGCAACCTGCCGCGAGCGCTCAAACGCGAGCAACGCCCGGAAATGCAGGACATGGCGAAAGTGTCGGAGGCGGTGGCGACGCGATTGCCGGTTTCGGACGAACTGAAGCGAAATGCAGTCCGTGCGGCACTCAGCCGCCTCAAGGAAAAAGAAGTTCACACCGAACTGACCAAGGGCGTGCGGCACGAAGAAGAGGTGCAGGTGATTACCGACCGCAGCGCGCTTGCCCGCGAGGCGATCAACATCCTGCGCGGATTGCCGCAGGTGGAGGACGAGGATGTGCGCATCATCGTCGATGTGTTGGCGCGCCGGCTGCGCGAGTTGATCGACGAAGAATTCGAGCATCTTGACGAAGAGCAACGGCCACAGGACACCGACTTGAAGCGCTACGCCCGTGATGCCGCGCATTGGGTGATACGCCGCGAAGCGGGGAATATCGCCGAATTGATGCAAAGCATCGTTGCCGAAAACACCACGCTGCAAGACGCGGAACCGCTGCCCGACTTGATGGTTTTTCCGGTGGCGTTAAGTTTGGCGGCCTCGCGCAAGAATATTTACGGTGTGCTGCCGCCTTCTGACGATGATCTGTCGAAGATCGACCAGACGCTGGTATTGGACGAGCGCGAATGGCTGGCTGACCGCAAGATGATGTTGACCGAGGGTGAGTTACGCATCGGAAAATATGACAGCCTGCTCAAACTGAACGGCGAAGAGCGCGAGTTCGCCAAGGCGCTGGATCGTGCGGATTTCGTGGAATGGTGGCATCGCAACCCGGATCGCAAGCCCTATGCGGTGCGCCTGGTGCGGGGCGAACATCAAAACTACTTTCACCCGGACTTTGTGGTCTGTCTGTCGCATCTGCCGGGCGACGAACCGGTTGCGCGGCTAATCGAAACCAAGGAGAACGTCAAGGATGCTGCCCGCAAGGCGCGGCGCATACCTAAATCCTACGGGAAAGTGCTGTTTCTCACCAAAGACCAGAGCCGTTTGCGTGTGATAAACGACGACGGCAGCCTGGGCGTAACCGTGGACTGGGACGATTTGACGCCGGTGCGCGAGTGGCTGCGTGAATCGAAGCCAACGGCATAAAGCAACATGCCTATTAACCGTTTTCAGGTGATTGCCGGTCTCGGTGCGCTACTCCTTCCCCCCCGCGCCTTGCGCGCAAGGGAGGGAGTAAGCGCGTTTACTGAAAACAGTTCACAGG
>CAZDIJ010000092.1:0-9403 GCA_964505475.1 uncultured Sulfuricella sp.
CCACATCCAGGCTTCCGGGTTGATCGGCTCGCCCACCGTGCCCAGCAGGCGCAGGGAGGAGAGGTCGTGCTGGGTGGGCAGGTCGGCGCCCAGCTTGATGAGGGAGCGGATCGCGGTCGGCGCGGTGTAGAAGATGCTGACCTTGTGGTTCTGGATCATCTTCCAGAAACGGGTGGCGTCGGGATAGGACGGCACGCCCTCGAACACCACCTGGGTCACGCCCATCGCCAGCGGGCCGTAGGTCACGTAGGTATGGCCGGTGATCCAGCCCACGTCGGCGGTGCACCAGAAGATGTCGCTGTCCTTCACGTCGAAAGTCCAGCGCATGGTGTTCATGGCGTGCAGCAGATAGCCGCCGGAGGAATGCTGGACGCCCTTGGGCTTGCCGGTGGAGCCGGAGGTGTAGAGCAGGAACAGCGGATGCTCGGCGCCGACGTATACCGGTTCGCAGGTATCGGCCTGGCCTTGCACGATGTCGTGCCACCACACGTCGAGTTTGTCGTTCCACACCACCTCGCTGCCGGTGCGCTTGTACACCACGACCTTCTGGATGCTGTCGCAGCCGCCCAGGGTAAGCGCTTCGTCCACAGCATGCTTCAGCGACATCGCCTTGCCGCCGCGGAACTGGCCATCGGCGGTGATGACCAGCTTGGCGCCGGCATCCTCGATGCGCTCTTGCAGGCTCTTGGCGGAAAAGCCGCCGAATACCACGGAATGGGTCAGGCCGAGGCGGGCGCAGGCCTGCATCGCCACCACCGCCTCGATGCCCATCGGCAGATAGATCACCACGCGGTCGCCGACGTTCAGCTTGAAGGTCTTCAGGCCGTTGGCGAACTGGCAAACCCGGTGGTACAGCTCCTTATAGGTAATCTTGGTGACCGCGCCGTCATCCGCTTCGAAAATGATCGCGGTCTTGTCCGGCTGAGTGGTCAGGTGGCGGTCGAGGCAGTTGGCGGAAACATTCAGTTCGCCGTCCTCGAACCATTTGTAGAAGGGGGCGTTGCTTTCGTCGAGGGTCTTGGTGAAAGGCTTTTTCCAGATCACCAGCTCGCGCGCCAGCTTGGCCCAGAAGCCTGGGTAATCCTTCTCGGCTTCGGCGCACAGCGCCTGGTATTGCTCCATGCCGGACACGGTGGCCTGGGACTTGAATTCCGCGCGGGGTTCGAAGACGCGGTTCTCGTTCAATACGGATTCGATATTAGCCATGTTCTCTCCTCGATTTGGGGCGTATGTTACGATAAGACATAATTGTTACCGGCGGATGATAAATGTTTTATCCGCTGCTTTCCAGAGCGCAAAACAATCTTATATAAGTTAAGTCTTACACATCCCTTACAACACCGTATCCGCCATGCCAGACGCCAGAAATCCGCACATCGTCGAAAACGCCTTGCATCTCAGCCACTTCGCCCGCCGCCTGGTGGAAAGCGATGCCGGGCTGGCGAGCGATCTGGAAGAAAAACTGGATGCCGCCTGGAGCGCAGAGGAAATGCGCCGCGCGCTAGGCGAAGCCGACCCGCGGGATGAAGCCGCCCTGAAAAAGACCCTGCGCAACCTGCGCAAGCGCGTCATGCTGCGCCTGATCGCCCGCGACCTGGGCGGGCTGGCCGACCTGCGCGAAGTGATGGCCACCGCCAGCACGCTCGCCGAAGTGACCCTGGCGTTCGCCCTGGAGCGGCTCGACGCCTGGCAGCGCCAACAATATGGCGCGCCCATCGGCGCAGAAAGCGGAGCGCGACAAGACCTGGTGGTGGTCGGCATGGGCAAGCTGGGCGGTGGCGAACTCAACGTCTCCTCCGATATCGACCTGATCTTCGCCTACCCGGAGGAAGGCGACACCGACGGCGCGCACGCCATCAGCAACCACGAATATTTCAACCGCCTGGGGCGCAAGCTGATCGCCGCCCTCAACGACAACACCGAGGACGGCTTCGTCTTCCGCGTCGATATGCGCCTGCGCCCCTACGGCGACAGCGGCCCGCTGGCCGGCAGCTTCGCCATGCTGGAAGAATATTACCTGACCCAGGGACGCGAATGGGAGCGCTACGCCTGGATCAAGGGGCGCCCGCTGGTGGGCACGCAATACAACGAACTGGCGGCCATGCTGCGCCCCTTCGTGTTCCGCAAGTATCTGGATTTCGGCGCCTTCGCCTCGATGCGCGAACTGCATGGACAGATCCGCCGCGAAGTGGCGCGCCGCGACATGCGCGACAACATCAAGCTGGGGCCAGGCGGCATCCGCGAAATCGAATTCATCGTCCAGGTTTTCCAGTTGATCCGCGGCGGCAAGGAAACCGTCCTGCAAACCCGCTCCACCCTGACCGCCCTCGACCTCATCGAGCAGCGCCAACTGATGCCGGCGCAGGCCGTGGGCGAGCTGCGCGAGGCCTATTTCTTTCTGCGCAATCTCGAACACCGCCTGCAATATCTCGACGATGCCCAGACCCAGACCCTGCCGGGCAACGACGCCGACCGCCAACTGATCGCCGAAGCCATGGATTATCCCGACTACGCCTCGTTCCTGGCCGCCCTCGACGCCCATCGCGCCAGGGTGACGCGCCATTTCGAGCAGGTCTTCGCCGCGCCGAGCACCCAGGAGAACCATCCCCTGGCGGCGTTGTGGCAAGGCACGCCGGAAGACGGCGAAGCCACCGCGCTGCTCGCGGAACAAGGCTACCGCCAGCCCGCGCCGACCTGGGAACGCCTGGCGCAGATCAAGCAAGGCAGCCGCTACAAACAGTTGCCGGCAGCCAGCCGCAGCCGCTTCGACGCCCTGCTGCCGCCGCTGATCCAGGTCGCCGGCCAGTACCCCAACCCCGACGAAACCCTGGAGCGCATCCTCAAGCTGCTCGAAGCCATCAGCCGGCGCGGCGCTTACCTCGCCCTGCTGCTCGAATACCCGCAGACCCTCAACCAGGTGGCGCGGCTCGCCAGCGCCAGCCCGTGGGTTTCCGGCTACCTGACGCTGCACCCCATCCTGCTCGACGAACTGCTCGACGTGCGCGAACTCCAGGCCGCGCCAGACTGGAACCAACTGAAGGCCGAACTGGAAGAACAACTCAGCCAGGCGAGCGGCGACACCGAACGGCAAATGGACATACTGCGCCACTTCAAGCAGGCTCAAGTATTCCGTCTGGTGGCGCAGGATCTCGGCGGCGCCCTGCCGCTGGAAATCCTCTCCGACCATCTGTCGGCGCTGGCCGACCTGATCCTCGGCGAAGTGCTGCGGCTGGCCTGGGAAGGGCTGCGCACCCGCCACCGCGACATCCCGCGCTTCGCCGTCATCGGCTACGGCAAGCTGGGCGGCAAGGAACTCGGCTACGCCTCCGACCTCGACATCATCTTCCTTTACGACGACGACGCCCAGGAAGCGCCGGAAATCTATGCCCGCCTGGGACAGCGCATTAACACCTGGCTGAGCAGCTTCACCTCGGCCGGCGCGCTCTATGATACCGACCTGCGCCTGCGTCCCAACGGCGCGGCCGGCCTGCTGGTGAGCACCGTCGAAGCCTTCGAGGAATACCAGAAGACCCATGCCTGGGTCTGGGAACACCAAGCGCTCACCCGCGCCCGCTACTGCGCCGGCGATACCCGGATAGGCGCCGCCTTCGAGCGTATCCGCTGCGCCGTCCTGCAACAGCCGCGCGACCCGGCGAAGCTGAAAACGGAAGTCCTGGCAATGCGCCAGAAGATGCTCGACGGCCACCCCAACCCCAGCGGCCTGTTCGACCTCAAGCATGACCGGGGCGGCATCATCGACGTCGAGTTCATCGTCCAGTACCTGATCCTCGCTCACGCCGCCGCCCACCCCGAACTCACCCGCAACAGCGGCAACCTGGCGCTGCTCGGGACGGCGGCGCAAGCCGGGCTGGTCCCCGGCGAACTGGCGGAACAATGCCGCCACGCCTACCGCGAATTCCGCAAGCTGCAACACCAGATGCGCCTGCAAGGGGCGGAATACGCCCGCGTCGAGGCGGAAAGCGTGGAAGACCACGCAGTGGCGGTGCAAGAACTGTGGGAGCGGGTTTTTCGTAGCGCAGGATAATCCTGGAAAAAGCAGTCCGGCCACGGATAATCACGGATTACCGATGGCTTGCGATGCGATCGTCACGCCCCCTCCGCGTGGTCGGAAAAAACTTGCCGACCCGCTCTTAATTCGGTGTACCTCCGCGATTATCCGAGGCTAACTGGCCTTTTCAAAAAACGCACCACCCGCTTGGCGCAACCTACGATTTACTTCGGCCAGCCAATCGGTAGCCACTTGACGCACCTTGGCAACGAGATTCAGCTTACCCCCTCAAACCATATCCTCCGGCCGTACCCAGCGGTCGAATTCCTCTTCCGTGACATAGCCCAGCGCCTGCGCCGCCTGCTTGAGGGTGGCGCCGTCGCGCCGCGCCCGCCTGGCGATCTCCGCCGCCCGGTCGTAGCCGATATGCGGCGTCAGCGCGGTGACCAGCATCAGGGAACGCTCCATCAGCTCGGCGATGCGCTCGCGGTTGGCGGCGATGCCGCGCACGCAGTGCGCATCGAAGCTCGCCATGCCGTCGGCGAGCAGCCGCGCGCTTTGCAGGAAGGCGTGGATGATGAGCGGCTTGTGGACGTTCAGCTCGAAGTTGCCGGATGCCCCGGCCATGCCGATCGCCACGTCGTTGCCGAAAACCTGGCAGCACGCCATGGCGAGCGCCTCGCTTTGCGTCGGGTTGACCTTGCCCGGCATGATCGAACTGCCCGGCTCGTTCTCGGGAATGGCGATCTCACCCAACCCGGAGCGCGGCCCGGAAGCCAGCCAGCGGATGTCGTTGGCGATCTTCGCCAGCGCGGCGGCCAGCGTCTTGAGCGCGCCGTGCGCCGCCACCAGCGGGTCGTGCGCCGCCAGCGCGGCGAACTTGTTGGCGGCGCTCTTGAACGGCAGCCCGCAGCCGCGCGCCAGTTCGGCGGCGACGCGCGCGCCGAATTCGGCATGGGTGTTGAGTCCCGTCCCCACTGCCGTGCCGCCCGCCGCCAGTTGGCAAAGCGGGGGCAACGCCGCCGCGATCAGCGACTCGCAAAACTCCAGCTGCGCGGCGTAGCCGGAAAACTCCTGTCCCAGGGTCAGCGGCGTGGCGTCCTGCAAATGGGTGCGGCCGATCTTGACGATGCCGGCGAACTCGGCGGATTTCCCCGCCAACGCTTCGCGCAGGGTGCGCAGCGCCGGCAGCAGGTTTTGCCGGAGGGCGAGGCTGGCGGCGACGTGCATCGCGGTGGGGAAGATGTCGTTGCTCGACTGGCCGAGATTGACCTCGTCGTTGGGGTGCACCAGCCGCCCTGCCCCGCGCGCCCCGCCGAGCAGTTCCGAAGCCCGGTTGGCGAGCACCTCGTTGAGGTTCATGTTGGTCTGGGTGCCCGACCCGGTCTGCCACACGGAAAGCGGAAATTCGGCGGCGTGGCTGCCCGCCAGCACTTCCTCGGCGGCTTGCGCGATGGCATCCGCCTTGGCCGGCGCGAGCAGCCCCAAATCGCGGTTGGCCCTGGCGCAGGCAAGCTTGACCAAGGCCAGCGCGCGGATCATCTCGACCGGCATGCGCTCGCTGGAAATGCGGAAATGCTCCAGCGAACGCTGGGTCTGCGCGCCCCACAGCCGCTCGGCGGGCACCGCGACGGCGCCGAGACTGTCGTGCTCCATTCTGGTCTTAGCCATATACCCTTCCCCCAGCTACAAACGGCGGCAGTTCCCGTGGGAGCGGCCAAGGCCGCTCCCACGGGCTACACCCCATGCCGCTTCAGCCACTCCCGCATCCTGCGCCAGCCGTCCTCGGCGGCATCCTTGCGGTAGCTGGGACGGTAATCGGCATGGAAGGCATGGGGGGCGTCGGGGTAGAGGTGGATTTCCGATTTGCCGCCGGCCTGCTGGAGGGCGGCGCGCATGTCCTCCACGTCGCCCGCCGGTATCCCCTGATCCTGCCCGCCGTACAGCCCCAGTACCGGGGCTTTCAACTGCGCCGCCAGATCGAGCGGGTACTTCGGGGTAAACTCGCTCGCCACCCCGTCGAGCCGGCCATACCAGGCCACGGCGGCCTTGAGGCGGGGGTTGTGGGCGGCGTACAGCCAGGCGATGCGCCCGCCCCAGCAATAGCCGGTGGCCGCCAGACGCGACGTGTCGCCGCCATGCGCCTTGGCCCAAGCCTCGCAGGCGTCGAGGTCGGCCATCACCTGGACATCCGGGGTCTTGGCGACGATGCTGTCGAGGATTTCCTGGATGCTGGCGATCTTGCGCGGATCGCCCTGGCGCGCGAACAATTCCGGGGCGATGGCGAGATAGCCGAGCTTGGCGAGACGCCGGCAGATGTCGGCAATGTGCTCGTGGACGCCGAATATCTCCGAGACCACCAGGATCACCGGAAAATGACTACCCTTGGCCGGTTGGGCGCGATAGGCGGCCATCTCGCCGCCGCCGGCGGGAACCTTGATCTCTCCCGCCAGCAGCCCCTCGCTGTCGGTCTTGATGACGGTCTGCGCCGCGACCGGCTGGGTGGCGAGGGCGAAGCCCGCCCCCAGCATGGTGATGACGAAGGAGCGACGGCTGATGGGCGAAGCGGCGGGCACCAGGCTGTCGAATTCGGGGTTGGCGGACTGGCTCATCTCGTTACCTCCTATCTATGCGGATCGACAAGAAAAAATCTATGACTCACTTTCATAGTCCCTCACCCCAACCCCTCTCCCGCCTGCGGGCGAGGGGTTCTACTCCCTTCTCCCGCAGGCGGGAGAAGTGCCGGGGATGAGGGGGTATGGGGTGCGATACAGCATCCTTAAACTTGACTCGCTTTCTCCAGACTCAGTCCCGCAACGCCATTCGCGCCATAGCCAGCGCGCCTTCCTTGGTCTTGTGGCCGGCGACGAAACGCCCGCGATGGCAGAAGATGCAGCCCTCCATGCCGGCCACGGCATCCAGCTCTTCTCCGTCCAGCCCACCCCAGGCGGCGGGCAGGGATTTGCGGTTGCTGAAGCTGCCCTCGTAATCCGGCACGGTGTTGACATGCCATTTCGCCTGGCTGTCCGGGGAAACCACGTAGAGCAGTTTCCCGTATTCGGACGAACCGAGCACGGTTTCCTTCCACGGCACGTCGGAATCCAGCACCAGCAGCCGTCCGTCCTCCAGCACCGTCCCCTGCGCCACCACGGCGCGCGCCCGCTCTGCGCCGCCCGCCTCGCGGATGGTATTTTGCAGCACCGCCACGGCCACCCCGACCGCATGCTCGAAGGCCGCCTTCCTGGCCTCCGTGGAAGTATCGTCCTGCCAGCCCGGGTTGAAGCCGCCGATCACCGAGGCGATCGACATCACCGTGACAGGCATGGCTTCCCGGTTGAGAGTCACCCCGCAATCCACCGCATCCACGCCCTGCACCAACCAGCGATCGACCCGCGCCGCCGCAGCCGCCGAACCGCACAACTCCACCCCCAATTCGCGCCACACCAACCCGAACGAACTGTAGGGAATGCCGTTGTCGCGCCCTTCCTTGTAATCCGGCTGGTGATGGTCGAAACGGCAGGTCACCGGATCGAACACCCGCCCGACATCGAATACGACATCCGCCGCATCCAACTGTTCCCTCTCGCGGGTGCGCAGAATCGGCAGCGCGGGGTTTACCAGGCGCAGCGCCGCAGCGGCCAGCACCTCGTCGGCATGGAAGGATCCCGAATGGGTGGCGGCGACTGCGCCGGGGCGTTGCAGGGTAGAATAAAGTCTCGACACGTTGCCTCGCTATAATCCAGAAAATCATGCGCTTCACATAACGGTCATGGCGAACCGCCGCCACGGATAATGGAACGGCGGTTCGCCATGGCCGTTTCCCTCATCCCTCCCTCTCCCAGAGAGCGAGGGGGACGAGGTCCCGCTTCACGAGGTTTACATTAACATGAAGAAATCGTTTTGAAAAAAATACTCGTCAAAATCCAGGGCAAGACCCTCATCCTACCCTACCAGATCAAACCCGGGCGGACGCATGACGGCTCCGGCTGGGCGGCCTACATCGTGGTGCCGCCTTCCGATGAACTGGCGCGCTTCGACCTCAAGGGGCTGACGCCGGAAATGTTCTGCGTGAACATCGCCGACCTGGTGAATCACCGCCACCACTTCTCCGGCACGGTGGAAAACGAGCAACAGGCCGCCGTGGCGCGCTGGGAAATGGACGAAGAAGAATACCGGCTGGCCACCAGCATCATGACGGTGAAACCGACGCACCGGCAAATCGTCGATTTGCTCGCCGCGCTGCCGGGTTACGTCCAGGAGACCGACGGCCAGTTCATCGACTTCGAGGAAAGCGTCATCGCCGATGAAGTCGGAGGAGAACCCGTTTTCAGCGGCTACCGCCTGACCGTCGTCACCGAAGACATCGGCGACAAAATCGCCCCCTACGCCTATTACACCCAGGATACCCGCACCGAACAAGGCTGGCGCGACATTCCACCGCCGCCTGCCCATCGCGAAGCCCTGCGCGGCGCCCTGGCAAAGCTGCTGCAAGCCATCTCCGCAGCCGGGGTAACGCTCAGCGAGGTTTACGACCAGACGGACTATGCCTTGGCGGGATGATTAAGAGCCAAGCTATGAATGGAGAAGAGACGATTGGCGATACTTTTCTCAGCAGTTTTTAGATCATAGCTGGCTTGCAAATTGAGCCAATACTGTGGAGTTTGCTCAAAAGCTTTTGCAAATAGCAATGCCAATTCAGCCGTAACGGGGCGTTTGCCTTTAACGACATGGGAAATGCGCATGGGCGACACACCAATAGTACGAGCGAACAACGCTTGAGAGATATGAAGCTCTTCAAGGATTTCAGCGAGGTACTCACCGGGATGGATAGGTGCTAAGCCATTGTAGATCATGTTATTACTCCTAGTGGTAGCCCACTATTTCCACATTAAATGCGTCACCATTTTCAAACTTGAAACAGACACGCCACTGCTGGTTTATACGTATGCTCCATTGACCAGCGCGATTCCCTGAAAGAGCCTCCAAGTGGTTGGAGGGTGGCAAACGTAGATCATTCAACTCTGTAGTGGCATGCAACTGATTGAGACGCATAGCAGCACGTTTGAGGATTTCCGAAGGCAAACGACGCGATTTACCTGTAACAAAAAAGTCTTCGGTTTCAGTATTGGCGAATGTTTGAATCATGCGCCAACAATAATAAACATAATGTTTACGGCATGCAAATTTTCTTACGATCAGATGGATTATGTGTAGTAGTTCCGACTTGATCTGACAGTAAGGCCTTGCCAAAGGGTGGGGTTACCCGGTTTGATGGAGGTGCGAATCTTTATCAAGCAAAGCGCGTAAACGCCGATGTAGTGAAGGCCGATGCTTTTCCTACGCAAGTATTTTTGCGCGTAACCGGCGGATTGGGAGGATGTTTTTCTAATACAT
>CAZDIJ010000093.1:0-9281 GCA_964505475.1 uncultured Sulfuricella sp.
GGGTGCGCTCACCTCGCGTGCCACCAGGCACGTCACGGTCATCGTTCCCCCGGGGTGGCACCAAGGAAGATGATTACCTGTTCAATCTGGATACGCTCAGGGTGCCGCAGAAATACCCAGGCAAGAAGCACTTCAAGGGGCCCAAGGCGGGTCAGTTTTCGTGCAACCCCCTAGGCAAGAATCCTGGTGATGTTTGGGTCATACCCAACGTGAAGAATAATCCGTGCTTATCGGGTTGTCACACACACCGAACGCGTAACTCCACTTTCGGGTGGATTTCGCTGGAAATTCGGCGGCGCGACCGTCTTTTGGCACCAAAATGCGTGGGCTCCCCCGCTTCTCGTCCGAAAAATGGCCTCTATTTTTGCCGTGTGTGCTAACCAGATAAGCACGGAATAATCATGTGGAGAAAACCATACACCCATGCCAGTTTCCGATCGAGCTCGTGGAACGGCTGGTGTTATCAATGACAGAACCGGGCGATTGGGTGCTGGATCCATTCGCCGGCGTGGGCTCCGCACTGGCTGCGGCGGTACGCCATGGACGCCGCGCGGTGGGCGCCGAACTCGACGAGGAATATGTCGCCATTGCGAAACACCGCCTGCGTCAGGCAAGTAGCGGCGTGTTACCGGTACGCACCATGGGACAACCCGTTTATGATCCGGCGCGTTCCGGCAAGTCATTGACGATACAGCCTTGGCTCAAGGAAGAAAATCGTCCAATCGGCGGACAATTCGCGCTGCTCGATTCGGCGCGGGCGGAATACAAGGTCAAAAAATGAAGATTGTCGAAACCTATTCACACTTGAATGGCCTGGAATATCTTCTGGTCCATCGACCGAAGCTCTGGAAACAGGTCCAAGCAGTTGTAGCGGCAGTTGATGCAATCGGCTGCAAGACGAAAGTCAGCAAGGAAGTTCGCATGAAGGGGCAACTCAAGTACAGCCCCATCGAAATGAACAACAGATTTTCGACGCTACTGAGAGAAGATGAATGGAAGGAAAGCCGGGTATCGTATTGGGTTACGCGTAGCGAAAAACTGATTCGCAGCACGATCCCATTGCCACCGGACGCACAGAAAAAAGAAATTGAAGCGGCAGGCGAGCATCCTATTTTCAGTTACAACCAGACCGATTTTGTCAAAGACCGGGTAGCCATTGAGGTTCAGTTCGGGAAATACGCATTTGTCGCCTACGACCTCTTTGTAAAACATCTGGCATTTTATGTGCGGGATCAAATCGACGTTGGCATTGAAATCCTGCCGATGAAGTCGTTACAGGCAGAAATGTCTTCCGGCCCGGGATATTACGAGGGCGAGCTCTACAACGTGATTCGCAACGGGCGCGGCGTGCCGGCGGTTCCGCTCGTAATGATCGGTATCGCGCCTTGAAAAACCGAAATAAGGCACCGATGGCGAGCGCGTGGCGTTTCTGTTCACGCTGTATCAGCGGCTGACAAATCTGGTGCCTACCGCACCGGATTGATGCCGCCGGCCAGCGTGACAGAAAACATCGCCGGCGGCTTGGCTGACTGCGCTTTGCGCAATATCTTCGGATAAAGCCTCACCACGAGTCGGGCGGTATCTTCGGCGGAGGCATTGCCGGAAGCCAGCGCAAACATGATGAGCTTGGCCTCGCGAAAGGCTTTCAGTTCGTTCGGCTTGCGCCGGATGGCCTGATCGCGGGTCAACACGATCCAGCCTTCCCGACCGGCAGCCTTCATCCATTCCACGTCTGTGCAGGCTGGTGCGAATTTCTGGTGGTGTGCAACGAACCGGATGCCTGCTGTGTAGAGCGCTTCGCCGAGCTTGCGGCTCCAGGCGCAGCGGTCGATAAAAAGCAGGGGCGCTGCGTCAGGCAGCGAGTCGCTGCTCGAAACGGAGCGCTTCTTCGATGTCTGCTTCTGCGACGCCATAATCCCCCGCCATTTCGGCAAGCGAATCGCCGGCACGGAAGCGATCGACGATGATTGCCGTCGGCACGGCGACCTTTGAGATTACCGGCCGCCCGAAGGCGAGGCGCGGATCGATCACCACGGTTTTGGGTTGTTGCTTCTCGGATGACAGGCTGCGGCTGAAAGGAAACAGGCGGATCGGCATGCCGCTGTGGTCACGTTCGATTCGCGCCAAAGCCAATTCGAACTCGCCACGCAAAGCTTGTTGTCCCTGCCGCGAAACATTGAGCAACCTGGAGGCATGCCGGACGAACAAATCGATGCCGTTGGTTTTGAAGTCGCGATCAAGCAACGGACGGCTGGACCCGAGTTCCGCGCGCACGTACTCCAGGCTGGAACGTACTTTGGGTAGAGGAATCTTGTGGTTACGGCGGATGGCCGACAACACATGCAGTTCGCACAGATTGGCGAACGAAAGCAACCGTTTCCTCTTGTCGGCCGGCAAGATGACCGGCTGAAAACGGTGCTTGGCACCGGAAAGTGAGCGATAGGCCTGCCCAAAACTCCACGCCTTGAGCGTGGCTGCCGGCAGGCCGAGAATCCGGGCGGCCTCGCCGGCGGTATAGGCAGGATCGTCGTGGATGAAGGCGGATGTCCTCATGGTGGCACAGTAAATAGGTGCTCTATTTTGAATGACCGGGGGGGTACGGTGCAACCGGATTAACGGAGAATATACGCCGATGCTCACAAGGCCAAAGGGTCAGGCACGACCTGGTGCGGGATAACCAAGCCGTATCTGGTGAGCTATATTTCCCCCGCCGCCTGCCTCAGCCACGCCAGGGCACCAGTCTTTTCCCACACCGGCAGGTAATCCATGCAGTAATACCAAGCCTCGTCCGCGCCGCCATGCGTGACCGAGCCCGGTGTCAACTCGGGCACGCGCGGGTTGTGGGCGGCGAGGGTCTTGAGAATGTTGGGGGAACGCTGTTTCGCCTCTGCCAGCGCCGCCGTCGCGTCGCCGCGCCGGTCGAGCAGGTAGAGGGCGAGCACGCGGCCGTAGAGCATGCCGCCGAGCAGGTCGTCCGGGTAGCGGTCGCGGACGGCCAGCGCCGCGGCGGCGCGCCCCGCCGCGCAGTAACGATGCACCAGCGCCACGCGGTGGCCGGTGTTGTCATTGGGATTGAGGGTCAGCACCAGCCATTCGAGCAGCGGTAGCGCCTCATCCGAGTCAGCCGCAATCTCGGCCAGCTGCGCGAGCAGCCGCAGGGCCGGGCGGTTTTCGTGCCAGCCCCATTCGAGCGTGCAGCCTTCAGCCTGGTTGGCGGCGATATTGACGCGCAACAGTTCGACGGCATGGTCGAGCAGGGTTTCTTCCAGCCAGTCGATCCTGTCGTCGTAGTCTTCGGGAAAGAGTGTCTCGTCCAGTAAACCGACCAGGTCTTCGAGCACGGTGAAGCTCTGCCAGGCGAGCGGGTGATCGACGAGCCACGCGATCCAGCCGGGTTCCGCCCAGGGGTCGCGCCAGTAGTCGGCTTCCGCTTCGTCACCCCGGAATATCTCGCGCCACGCCGCTTCCAGCGCGGCCAGATCGGGTTCGGGTTCGAGCGGGCCGGCGTGGCCGTCTTGCGGTGAAAGTCGGTGCTGGCGGGACGGCGGCGGCAGCGCTTCGACCAGCGCAATCAGCGCGTCGGCGTCCTCCGCGGCGGCCTCGGCGAGGTCGCCGGCGTTGTCTTCGTCATGCGCCGCGCCGCCGCGCCCCATCATGTCGAGCAGAACTTTCGGATCGCGGGCAATGTCGTCCATGAAGGCGACGACACCCTCGCCGTCATAGCCGAGCTTGCGCAAGCGGGCTGCCCAGAAACGGGCGCGGTTTTGCGCCTGTTCGATCTCGCCCTGGCTGGCCAGCAGCACGACCTCGAGATGGGACAGGGCGGGGTTGTCCGGGTCCTGGAGCTGCGCTTCCTTGAACAGCGTCCATGCGGCGGCATAGTCGCCCTCATCCGCCAACATGGTGCAGCGACGGTGCATGGCAGCGCTTTTCAGCTTGCGGTCGGCGGATTTCATCAGGCGTTCGGCCAGCGCCTGGCGCCTGGCGGGCTCGCCCTGTTCCAGATAGACATCGCACAAAACGTCAAAGGCATGTTCGTGGCGGTGGTCGAGCTTTTGATCTTCTCCCAGCAGGGGTTCAAGCAGGGCGGCGGCGGCGGCGGCGCGGCCATCGTCGAGCCACTGCTCGGCGACATGCGCGAGCTCCGCGGGGGAGAGTTTCTTGAAGGGCAGTTTTTTGTATTGCGCGACCGGCACGGTTTCGAGCACATAGGCCAGCACCGAGAACCCGCCCTGCCCAAAGGGCGAGGCGCCAGACAACAGTCCGCAGCACTGCTTGTATTTCCGGCCGGAACCGCAGGGGCAGGGCGTGTTCCGCTCCGGTTTGGGGAGTGGCAGCGGCTTCCAGTCGTGGTCGGGGCGCGGCAGGTGATTCCAGATTTCGCGGAGCATCGCGAAGGCGATGGCGCGCTCGCTCCCGGCGGGCATCATGGCGGCAAATTGCGGGGCCAGATCAGGCAGGCTCAGGCGGTAGGCGTTCAGAGCCGTGCCGAAATCAGTGGTGGCCAGGGCGGTTTGCACGCCGGAGCGCAACAAGAGTTCAAATTCTTCGGCGCTTTCAGGGGGAAGTTTGTCTGGATTCATGGTTTTTCCGACAGGAATGTTAAACGGCGACTCTCGATGATAAACCAGCCCCAGCCCGCTGTTTGCAGGATCAGCAGACCCGCCATGCTGGCGCGGTAGGCCGTGGCCGGATCGCTGCCGAGCGCCTGAAAACCATCGACCGCCACGCCGAACAGCCACTGGATGCCGAAGGCGCCGATAAAGGCACCCAGGTTGAGCGCGGTATTGGCGCGCCCGGCCAGGGCGAGCGGAAATGCGCCGGTCAGCAGCGCATAGGCGAGGTTGCCCACCGAGAACACCAGGCCCAGCGCCGGCCAGAGCAGCCAAGTGGGGGCGAGATCGAGGACGATGCCGAGCATGACCAACAGGCCGCCGCCCATGCCGAAGGCGAGCAGGCGCGCCGGCGGCAGACCGGCGCGCGCCAGCCGCGTGACGAGAAAGGCGATGGCGAGAAAGCCGGTCAGCATCGCGCCGGCCATCAGCAGCAGATGAAAGGCGGCCACCTCGCGTGTCGCCCCATTCACCGTCATCAGCCAGGGCACCGCCCAGAGTCCCTGCAGGGCCATGAAGCCGCCGACGATGAAGGTGGTCTGCGGCGCGAAACGCCAGAAGGCGCGACTGCCGAAGATGGCCGCCAGGCCGGCCAGTTGCTGGCGGAGACTTTCCTTCGCGCCGCCGCTCGCCTTTTCCGGCGTGGTGTAGATCAGTCCCGCGACGACGAGCGCAAACGCGGCCAGCGCGAAGAAGATGCCGCGCCAGCCGAGCGCCGGCATCAGCGCGGCGAGCGGCGAACTGGCGGCCAGCGCGCCGAGGCCGCCGGCAGCCATGATCGCGGCGTTGAGCGAGGCCTGCCGTTCAGCGGGAAACCACAGCGAAAACGCCTTGAAGCTCGCCATCAGGCAGGCGGAAACGCCCAGGCCGATCAGGGCGCGGCCCAGGGTGAGTTGCGGCAGGCTTTCGCCCAGCGCGAAGATCACGCAACCCGCCGCGCAAAACAGCAGCAGTGCGGCTTCGACGCGCCGCGGGCCATAACGGTCGAGCAGGATGCCCAGCGGCAACTGGAAGGCGCCAAAGGCGAGCAGGTAGGCGGAAGTCAGCAGCCCCAGGTCGGCGGCGGAAAGGCCGAGATCGCTCCGCAGCTCGGGGGAGATGACGGCATTGGCGTTGCGCAGCAGATACGAAAGAAAGTACCCGACCGCGAAGGGCGCGAAGATGCGCTGCCAGAGGTTGAAGGACGGTGGCGTGTTCAAGTGACCCCGTGCTCGGCGAGAAATTCTTTCACCCAATGACCCGCCCGTGCCCCGGCAAAGCGGCCCTTGATCTCGCCGCCGCTGAACAGCAGCACCGTCGGGAAACCCTTGAGGGCGTAACGACCGGCCAGCTTCATGTTGTCGCCATCATCCACCTCGACCTTGGCGAGCTTGAGCCGGCCGTCCAGCGCACTGGTGACGCGCTCCAGCACGGGCGTCAGCGCGACGCAGGGTGGGCACCACTCGGCCCAGAAATCGACAATGACCGGGGCGGTCATTGAAGCATTGATTACGTCTGCTTCGAATCTTTCCAGATCGGTAGCGAAGATTACATCTGCCTTCTGGCCTGAAATGACATGAGACAAGGAAACACTCCTCTGCATTATTTTTTTGGTCTTGGCGCAGCCCGTGGCCACAGCCAGGCTGCACCGCGCACACCGGATGAATCGCCGTGGCGGTTTTTCACCAGCCTGGTAGCAACCGCATCAGAAAATACCTGCGCGCCCCACAGCCGGGGCACGCGATCATACAACCGGTCGAGGTTCGACAGGCCGCCACCGAGCACAATTACCTCCGGATCGAGGATGTTGATGACCTGCGCCAGCGCCCGTGCCAGCCGCACTTCATAGCGCTGCATGGCGGCTTCCGAGTCGGCGCCGCCATCCGCCGCCAGCGCCGGGCCCGACAAATAGGTTTCAATGCAGCCCTGCCGGCCGCAGTAGCACAGCGGCCGCAACGCGGCGTCATCCGGCATGGCACTCAGCGGATTGTGGCCCCACTCGCCAGCGATGGCGTTCGCGCCGACCAGCACCTTGCCATCAACTACGATGCCGCCGCCCACCCCCGTGCCGAGAATCACCCCGAACACCAGCGCCGCGCCCGCCGCCGCCCCATCGGTCGCCTCGGACAGCGCAAAGCAGTTGGCATCGTTGGCGATACGCACCGGACGGCCCAGCGCGACTGCAAGGTCGTGGCGCAGGGGCTGGCCGATCAGCCAGGTCGAATTGGCGTTCTTGATGAGCCCCGTCACCAGAGATTCCGCGCCGGGAATGCCGACGCCCACGGTTGCCGCCGTCTTGCCAGCGCCGACTTTTGCCTCTACGCCAGTGACCAGCGTGGCAATCGTCGCAACCGTGCCAGGATAGTCGCCGCGCGGCGTCGGGACGCGCTCACGCAACAGTTCGGTGCCATCGTCGGCCAGCGCAACAATCTCGATCTTGGTGCCGCCGAGATCAATGCCGATGCGCATTTTGCCTTAGCTCAGCGGTTCTGCAACAGGCCTTTGAGCGAAGCTTTCAGCTTGTCTTCGGCCTGCTGTTTGGCTTCTTCCACGCGGGCCTTCCCCGCCCCACCAGCCAGGCCGGCGAATTCGATGTTCCAGACCGGGCTGTCGAGCGGCCCCTGCAGGCGCACCGGAATGCTCAGCCCCTTGAGGTGGGCGAGATCCTTGCCACCCTGAGTGCGGCTGGTGGCGACCACAGTGGCTTTGGCCAGATAGTCGATCCGGTTGTTGCCGATGTCGATGTCGCCGGCGCCGGACAGGCGCAACAGTGGCGATTTGGCTTTCAAGTCCTGATTGCGGGCGACGCCGTCGGCAATGCGAAACGAGGCCGTCAACTCGGAGAAATCGGTCTGTCGCTCGGCACTGGCCGGCTCGGTCGTATCCTGGCGCGCGGCGAGCTTCCCTTTCAGTTCACGGAAACTCTGGGCCAGGTTGATGCCCTTGATTGCGCCATCCTTCAGCGTGATCTTCGCACTGCCTGCCAAAGCCTTTTTCATGGTATCGGCATTATTGCCCTGGGTGGAGAGATCCAGTGCGATGTTGCCACGCCCCGCCAGCAGGTCCTTGTTGGCGAGATCGTTGAGCAGCGGCTGGATCTGCACACCGCTCAGGGTTTGCTTGAGATGCACGCGGTTATTGTCGGCCTCGACGGCAAGCGTACCGGCGAGGCTGCCACCATAAAGCTTCGCGCTGTGCGGCGCGATATCCAAACGATCATCCGCCACTTTCACCTGCATGCGCACATCCTGCAGCTTCACTTGCGCAGCCTGCAGTGCGCCGATTCTGAGCTTGCCCCGCACATCAAGTCCGCGCAAGGCCGAGAAATCCAGCTTGGTGTCCGCAGATTTCCTTCCGGGGCTTTGCCCCGGCTTCTGTCCACCCCTCTCCGTGCCAGCCGGCAGATAGCGGTCGATATTGAGCTGGTCGATCGCCAGATCGAATACCAGCGCCAAGGGCGTGAATTCAGGCACGTCAAGTCGCAGCTTGATGGGGGCGTCCTCGAGCCGGGTATCCAACATGAGTGCGGCAGTCGTTTTTTTCAGATTGACATCCAGACTACCGGCGAGGGGCAGCTTCAATGACTTCGTCGCCAGCCGAGGATGGGCGATGTTCAGCTCGCCGGCCAGGTTCTCCACGGAAAAAGCCTGTTTCGCCAGATTGACCGCCAATGGTGCGGAAAGCCGCGCCTTCACGGCGGTGGAAGCAAAGTGCGCGTCGAGGTTGAGGGCCAGTTCGCGCGCGGAAAGCGTCTCGGCTTGCAGGGCGAGGCCGGCGAGTTCCAGCGTGGTGTTAACGCTGTATCCGCGACCGTCGAGGCGCGCCGTCAGCGTCACCGCCTGACCGCTGGAGTGCTCCGGCGAGAGCGTCAGGCTGGGGGCGTCAAGCCGCAACACGAAGTTCTCCGTGCTGCTCTCCTCCGTGTCGGTATCACCCTGGGCGATCAGTGTCACGTCGGCCAGGCTCATGGTGTGGCGAGCAGTATCGAGCGTCAGCCCGCCGGTGCTCAGGTCGAGATCAGCCACCGTCACGGTGCGGCCGGAACGCTCGTCGCGCCAGGTCAGCGCCGCGTCGGTCACATTGATGCCGGCAATGGCAAGAACCAGCGGCTTGTCGACTGGCGCAGGAACCGCGACGGGGAGTTCCTTCCCCCCGTTGCCACGGGGATTCTCAGCAGTCACACCGACCTTCCTGCCAACCCGCTTGCCGATCAGGTCATCGAAATTGTGGCTACCGTCCCGCCGCTTGATCAAAGCGACATCGAGCCCGCGGATCTCGACAGTTTTGGCGACCACCCGCCCGGAAAACAGGGGCAGCACCGCCACCGCAATCCGGGCGCTGCCGAACGAAGCGAAATGATCGTCCCCAGCACGCTCAGAGAGCCTCACGCGGCCGATTTTCACGCCAACATTGGGGAAGAAACTCAGCGACAGATCACCCTCAATCCGCAGTGTGCGGCCGGTCTGCTCCCGCACTGCCGCCGTCAGTTCGCTCTTCAGCCGCGCAGCATCGAAACTGGCCAGCAATACGCCCATGAGCACGAGCATGACCAGCAGCACGGCGCCACTGGCAAGGGCAATTAGTTTCGGTGTTTTCATGACGAATCATTCTATACCGGAGATCGATGCAAGCACTAACCCAAGTTTGTAAACAAACGTCATAATTCGCGGTTTTTCGCCGGCTGACAAA
>CAZDIJ010000094.1:0-9225 GCA_964505475.1 uncultured Sulfuricella sp.
ACCCCATCGACTTCCGCGTCGCGTCGCAGCCCACCACCCACGGCGAAAACATCGTACTGCGCATCCTCGACCGCCAAAAAGGCATCGTGCCGATCGACAATCTGGGGCTGCTCGAAGAAAACCTGTCGCTGCTCAAGCTGATGATCGCCCGCCCGGAAGGGATCATCCTGGTCACCGGCCCGACCGGCAGCGGCAAAACCACCACGCTGTATTCGATGCTGAGCTACATCAACACCGAAGCGGTCAACATCATGACCCTGGAAGACCCGGTGGAATACCCAATCCCGATGATTCGCCAATCCTCGGTCAACGAAGCGGCCAAGATGGATTTCGCCAGCGGCATCCGCTCCATGATGCGCCAGGACCCGGACGTCATCCTGGTCGGCGAAATCCGCGACGCCGACACCGCCGGCATGGCCTTCCGCGCCGCGATGACCGGCCATCAGGTGTATTCCACCCTGCACACCAACTCGGCGCTCGGCATCATTCCCCGCCTCACCGACATCGGCGTGACGCCGGACATCATGTCCGGCAACATCATCGGCGTGGTCGCCCAGCGCCTGGCGCGCAAGCTGTGCCCCCACTGCAAGCAGGCCTACCAGCCCGACCCGATCGAACTGCACATCCTCGGCGTGGATGCGGATTACAGCGCGCCGATCTACCGCGCCACCGGCTGCGAGCTGTGCGACTTCCAGGGCTACAAGGGACGCATCGCCATCATGGAGCTGTTGAAAATAGACCCCGATCTCGACGAACTCATCGCCCGCCGCGCCACCCTGCGCGAAATCAAGGAAACGGCGCTGGCCAGGGGGTTCCACCAACTCGCCGACGACGGCATCCGCCGCATCCTCGACGGCAACACCAGCCTGGACGAAATTTCCCGGATGGTCGATCTCACCGGCAGAATCCAGTGACGGCATTCAGCTACAAGGCGGTCGACGATGAAGGCAAAACCGTCACCGGCCAAATCGAAGCCGCCAACAGCGCCGACCTGGAACAGCGCCTGTCGCGCATCGGGCTGTACCTCATCAGCAGCAAGACGGCGAGCAGGGGAACTTCCCTCCTGCTGAAACGCAAGGTCAAGCGCCAGGACCTCATCACCTTCTGCTTCCACCTGGAGCAGCTCAGCAAGGCCGGGGTACCCCTCCTGGAAGGACTGTCCGATCTGCGCGACAGCATCGAGCACCCGCGCTTCAAGGAAATCGTCGCCAGCCTGATCGAGCAGATCGAGGGCGGATCGCGCTTTTCCGACGCCATGGCGGCCTACCCCGACGTGTTCGGCCCGATCTTCGTCAGCCTGATCCGCGCCGGCGAGGAAACCGGCCAGCTCGCCGAGGTTTTCAAGAACCTCACCGAAACCCTCAAATGGCAGGACGAACTGGCGGCGCAGACCAAGAAGCTGCTGATGTACCCGGCCTTCGTCGGCACCATCATCAGCGCCGTGGTGTTCTTCCTGATGATCTACCTGGTGCCGCAACTGCTCGGCTTCATCAAGACCATGGGCGGCGAACTGCCTCTGCATACCAAGATGCTGATCGTGGTTTCCGATATTTTCGTCAATTACTGGTATCTGCTCCTGTCCGCCCCGGTGGTGATGCTCATCGGCATGAAGATACTGCTGGCCAGCAGCGAGAAATTCCGTTTCCGGGTGGACGGCTGGAAACTCAACGTCTGGCTGGTCGGGCCGATCCTGCGCAAGATCGTCCTGGCGCGTTTCGCCACCTTCTTCGCCATGATGTACAGCGCCGGCATCACCATCCTCGACAGCATCAAGATTTCCGAGAGCATCGCCGGCAACCTGGTGATCGCCGACGGCTTGAAGCGCGTCGGCGCACAGATCGCCGAAGGACAAAGCTTCACCACCAGCTTCCAGAACGTCGGCCTGTTTCCGCCCCTGGTGATCCGCATGCTGCGCGTCGGCGAAACCACCGGCGCGCTCGATACGGCGATGCACAACGTCAGCTATTTCTACGACCGCGATGTCAAGGAATCCATCGAGCGCGTGCAGGCGATGATCGAACCGATCATGACCGTCACCATGGGGCTGATCCTCGGCTGGGTCATGCTGTCGGTGATCGGACCGATATACGACCTCATCAGCAAGATCAAGACCTGAGCTGAGCCGCCATGTTTACGAAAAGAACACTGTATCTGTCCGATAGCGGATTGACCGCCTGGCGCTGGCGTGGCGGGAAACTGACGCCAGAGGAGGAATTCCACGCCGCGCCGGATAGCCTGGACGATTTTGCCGGGTATCTCGCCCAATCGCCGCATACCCCGATCCATCTTCTGGTGGACGTGATCGAGGAAGATTTCCGCAACGAAACCATCCCCCACATCCTCGGCAAGGACCGGCAGGCGCTGATCCAGCGCAAGCTCAACCAACTGTTTCGCGGCACCGCCTACCGCCATGCCGTTCTGCAAGGCCGCGAAAACGAAGGACGGCGCGACGACAAACTGCTGCTGACCGGCCTGACCAACGAGGAGCGCCTCAAGCCGTGGCTGGAACGCATCGCCCGATGCAAACTGCCGCTCGCCGGAATTTATTCGCTGCCGCTGCTCAGCCAGGTGCTGGTGAAAAAACTGGGGCTGGCCGCCCCTCATCAACTGCTGGTCACCCGCCAGGCCGGCGGCCTGCGGCAAAGCTATTTCCAGGAAGGACAACTCAAGTTCAGCCGCCTGACGCTGCTGACCAACGAAGACATGGCCTCCCTCCAGGGCGCCGTCGCCCGCGAAGCCTCCCGCACCCAGCAGTACCTCAACAGCCTGCGCCTGCTGCCGCGCGACCAGCCGCTCGATGTCGCCATGATCTGCGAAGAGCGCCATCGCCATCTGATACAGACGGAAGGAATGAACGTCCCGGGCATGCGCTATCAAGCCATCGCCATGGCGGATGCCGCCGCCCGGCTCGGATTCAAGCCTTACACGGAAGAATTGACCAGCGAATGGCTCTACCTGAATTTGCTGGGGCGATACCCCCCCCACCAGCATTACGCCGCCCGCGAGCAGCTCTGGCACAACCGGCTGCGCCAGGCGCGCGCCGGCATCCTCGGCGCCACGGCGGCAAGCCTCGCCATCACCGCCTACATCGCGGCGGCGAATTTCGACCAGGCCTTCGACGCTTACAGCCAAAGCGAAAAACTTTCCCGCGAAACGCAGGGGCTGCAAGCCCAGTATCAGGCCGTCAGAAACACCTTCCCGCCCACACCGGCCGCCCCGGAAGACATGAAGAGCGCGGTGGAACTGGTGGAAGCGGCATACCGCCAGGATGTCCTGCCGGAAACGCTGATGACGGCGATCAGCCAAGCACTGGAAAGCTCCCCGTCGGTCACCGTCAATCAAATCAAATGGCGCGCCGGCGACACTCCGAATGCGGAGCCGGCCGCTAACCTGCCAACGCCGCAGGCGACGACGCCCATCAACATCCCGCAGGCGCAGGGAGAAAGCGGAAGCGCCACGCCGGCGATGACGCTCGGCGCGGGAAAACCTTACCAGACCGCCATCCTGGATGGCGAAATAACCCCCTTCACCGACTACCGCAGCGCACTCGACGCAATCGCCGCTTTCACCGACGCCCTGAGAAAGCATCCGGCGCTGCAAGCCACCCCGCTCGCCATGCCGGTCGATCTCGGATCACTGAGCAAACTGAAAGGCAGCACCGGAAAAAACGAGCAAGACAAGGCGGCCTTTTCAGTCAAATTGATCCTCGCCCCCGCGCCATGAAGTTTCCCAAGGAAGACCTCCCCCTCATCCGCTCCGCGCTGATCCTGCTGGCGGCTTCCCTGATCCTGGGCGGCGTCGGCGTCGCCGGCAGCATTTACCTCAAGGAACTGATGCAGCGCAACAGGGACGACGACCAGAGACGGTTGGCCGACACCCGCGCCAAACTCACCCTGGTGCGCGACGAGGAACAGCAAATCCGCCTTTACCACGCAAAATATCTGAAACTCGCCGAACAAGGCATCATCGGCAAGGAAAGCCGCCTGGAGTGGATCGAAAACATCAATGACATCAAGGAAAAGCGCCATCTGTACGAAATCGAATATCAACTCGACGCCCAGCAGGAGGTACAGACCGACGCCAGCCTGCCCCAAGGCAAACTGGCGCTGTACGGCAGCACCGTGAAACTCGGCTTCACCCTGCTGCACGAAGCCGACCTGTTCAACGCCCTCGGCGACCTCCGGGAAAAAAACCGCGGCATCAGCCTGGTGCGAGAATGCACGCTAAGCCGCATCGAAAAAGGCGCCACCAGCAGCGTCCGCCCACACCTGAAAGCCGAATGCACCCTAGCCTGGCTTTCGCTCAAGCACAAACCCAGCGGAGAAACGCAATAGCCGGCCGTTCATCCTGAATTCCTCATTTGAACCACGGGGACACGGGGAAAAGCGGGGAAACATCCGGTTGAAAGAGATTGACCATTCACCCGCCGGGCGAGCGGCAGATTCTTCACGTCTCGCCGCAATCCCCCCCCGTGTACCCCGTGGTTGAACTGCGTTTTTTACCCGCATCAATCCGTATTTATCCGTAGCTAACTGGGTTTTTCAGGTTCATGCCCCCAGGAAAGAGAGTTCCGCGTTAGCCCTCATCCCCAGTAATGCGGCATGACTATTGCTTTACCAGGGGTATCGTTGAATATGCCCCCCCATCATGCAAGCTCAAACATCGAACCCGCCGCTCTCTTCCGCTGGAGCGCCACCGCGACGGAAGAGGACAGCCGCGACGTCACCGGCAATCCATGCCGGCTCCGCGGCAAATTCTTCCTTTACCGTAAACCCGGACGCCCAGATTCCGAAAAAGCCCAGGGGCGCGTTTTCCAATGCCCCATGGGGTTAAAGAACACGGCGCCGATGCCGCAATAGCCCCTACGATGCACAACCTGCGCCAGTTGCCCCTCATCCTCGTCCTCTTGACCTGTACGGCCGCCTGCCAGGCCGCACCCCTGGGGCGGCTGTTTTTCACCCAGCAAGAACGCGCCTTCCTCGACCGAGAAAGACAAAGAGCCGGCATACCGACGACCGACGCCGTCGCCCCGGCGGAAAGCATCGCCTTCAACGGCCACATCACGCGCAGCAGCGGCAAAAGCACGGTATGGATCAACGGCAAACCACTGCATGAAAACGAACGGAGTGAAGTTTCGAGCTTGCGGCCAAACGAGCGAAGCGACGTTTCGAGCTTGCGGCCAAACGAAGCCTCCCAGCAATTCCAGATTGCGGAAGCCAAACGCGGCGCCGGGGAAATCACCATCAAACTCCCCGATACCCGGCAGGCTTACCCCCTCAAGGTCGGCCAGACCCTGACCCCCGCCAGCGGCGAAATCCGCGAAGGCTACCAGATTCCTCCTCCCGCTCCCGGCATGGCGACAAGCGCCGAAGCCCCCATCAAGACTGCCACGGCGCCTGCCGATCCATCGAATGGCCTCTCCGGCGTATTGAACGCCATGAAAAGGTAAGATAGACTGAAAAAGTTGGACACCAACCTCAAGGTAGCCGCCATGCCACGCCTGCTTAGCAGCTTCAGGAACAAACATCGAGGGGCGGCGCTGTTGATGATCCTCATCATCATGGTCGTCGGCGCGGCCTTCCTGCTCAGCGCCTTGAACAGCAACCCACAGATCGAACGCGACAAGGTCACCGCCGATGCGCTGGCGCAGGCGAAAGAGGCCTTGATCGGCTATGCGGCGACGTACCGGGACAACAACGCAAGTGACGTGTTCGGTTTCCTGCCGCTGCCGGACTTGGGATCGACGCGCAACGGCACCCCAGAAGAGGGCAACGCCGCCGGAAGCTTTCTCGGCAACACCACCAACCTGACCGTCATCGGCAAGCTGCCGTGGCGCACCTTGGGGCTGCCGGCATTGCGCGACAGCAAGGGCGAATGCCTGTGGTACGCCGTGTCCGGCTCATTCCAGAATGTTCTGAAAACCAGCGCCATGAATTGGGACACGCTCGGCCACTTCGATGTCTTTTCTTCGGATGGCACGCCCGGCGGCACCATCAGCACAACAGGAAACAACCTTCATCAGCGCCCCGTGGCCATCATCTTTTCGGCGGGCGCCGTCCTGGCGGGGCAAGACCGTCTAGCATCTGGCGACACGGTCGCCACCTGCGGCGGGAACTACGATGTCCGCAACTATCTCGACTCCTTCAATGCCGACGCCAACATCAACAACATCGTCAACCATTTCACCGGCCCCATCAACAACGCCACCGGATACGCCTACAGCCTCACCGGGGTTGCCGACGGCTCGCAACTCAGCGCCGCCGCGCTCGCCGCTCCCAAATCCATCATTTCCGGCAACGTCGTCACCAATCTCGGAAATATCGTCAACGACCGGGCGCTCGTCATCACCGCCGATGAAATCTTCAGCCGCATCAGGCGGCGCAACGATTTCGCCACCGACATCACCACCATGCTAGCCGACCTGGCCACCTGCCTGAACGCCATGCCGGTGGCGTCCCTACCCACCCCGAACGGCAACAAGGGTATCGGCAGCAACCTGGAAACCAGTTGCCCGCCACTTGCCGTCGGTACGCAAAAAGGCAACGTCTATGCCAACTGGAAGGAAAACCTGCTATACGCCCGCCCCGGCGGCACGATTACCGTCAACGGCGCCTCGTGCAATGCCGCGCTGATCTTCGGCGGCGAACGCACAGCCGGCCAAGTGCGCGCCTCGTCCACCGACAAGGCCAATGCCGCCATGTACCTGGAAGGCGGCAATGCCGCTTCGTTTCCCAACGGCACGGCCTATACCGGCGCTGGCGCTTACAGCGCCGCCAATCCGGCGGCGGATGTGGCGATCTGCATTACCGGGTCGGGCGGTGGCGGAGGTAGCTGGCCTTTCGAATACCCGACCCAGTGGGCCGGCGTGCCCGCCCTGGATGCCGCCGCCGTAGCCGTTGGCGGCGGCACCAGCACCACCGGCACGTCCGGCAACGACGATGTCCGAATCACCGGAAATTTGACAAGCTGGATCAACCTGGGAAGTGGCAACGACGAACTTCTGGTTACCGGCAATTTCACCGGCGGCGGCAGTTTCGGTCCTGGAGACGACACCGTCAAGATCGGCGGCTATTCGAGCGGCTCCATCGACCTGGGTTCGGGGAACGACTACCTGGACATCGGCGGCAATTCCTCGGGCTATATCGACGCCGGCGCTGGAAACGACAAGGTTCGCATCGGCGGCGACGTGACGGCAAGCATTGCCCTCGGCTCCGGCGACGACGAACTCCATATCCTGGGATCCGCATCCAGCAGCATCGACGCCGGAAGCGGAAGCGACAAAATCAGGATAGACGGGAACATGGGCGCCTACATCGACCTGGGCAACGACGACGATTATTTGGTCATCATCGGCAACTCCCAGGGCGTCCAGGCGGGATCGGGCGACGACATCGTTCTGATAGGCGGCAATGCAACGAACTGGCTGGACCTGGGTTCGGGAAACGATTATCTCGAAATACTGGGCAACAGCGCCGGCCTGGATGCCGGTGGCGGCGACGACATCGTCAAAATCACCGGCAACGCCACCAACACCATCAATCTTGGAGCCGGCGACGACTATCTGCGGGTCGGCGGCACCATCACCTGGATAGACGGCGGCAGCGGCGCCGACCGCGTGCAGTTGACCAATTACAGCACCGGCGATTGCGCCACGCTGTTATCCAGCAGGATTGCCGGCAACGTCGAGCACGTCAAGGTATCCAACGGCATGTGCCGGGGCAGCGACTTTACCTTCCCGTAAGCGCCCGCCATACAGACTTAACCCCATTCCGCTCAATGGCATTGCCGCGCCCCAAGAATGGGTAGCCACCATGCGCAAGGCACGATAACGAATACTTTGCTATGATTGCCGAACCGGCAACAATGGGAATTCCGCCATGAATCTACCCGCGCGCAACCCTTTTATCCCTCCAGAGGAATACCTGCAAGGTGAATCTGCCAGCGACATCCGCCACGAATACGTCGCCGGCCAAGTATTCGCCATGGCCGGGGCGGGGGAAAACCATAACCGGATTGCCGGTAATATATTTTTCCATCTGCGTGCCGCCGCGCGCGGCAAGCCCTGCGGCGTATTCATCAGCGACATGAAGGTACGCGTGAAGCAACAGGATGCCTATTATTACCCGGATGTGCTGGCCATCTGCGATCCGCTGGATACGGAAGCGCTCTACAAGGAATCCCCCTGCCTGATCGCCGAGGTGCTCTCCCCCGCCACGGAAACCATCGACCGCCGCGAGAAGCTGCATGCTTACCGCACCCTGCCTTCGCTACGCTACTATCTCCTGGTATCGCAGGAACAGCGGCGCCTCGAATGCTACTTCCGGGATGACGGCGAGCACTGGCTTTTCCAGGTGTTCGAAGACTCGGAAAAACTGGAAATCGACTGCGACGGCTACGCCGCCGCCTTTACACTGGACGATATTTATGAAGACGTGCGGTTATAGCAAAACGAAAGGTTTCTCCCTGGTCGAAATGGCCATCGTGCTGGTCATCATCGGCCTGCTGCTGGGCGGCCTGCTGATGCCGCTTTCCACACAGATGGAACAGCGCCGCATCAGCGAAACCCAGAAGGCGCTGGATGAAATCAACCAGGCGTTGATGGGTTTCGCCATCTCCAATGGATTCCTGCCTTGCCCGGCAGACCCTACGCTACCCAGCGGCGCTATCGGCGCCGGACTAGCCAGGGCGCGCACCGCCGCCGCCTGCACCGGCGGCAACAACGGCGCTTTGCCTTGGGCAACGCTGGGCGTCGGTGAAACCGATGCCTGGGGCAACCGCTATACTTACCGCGTCACCACGACATTCGCCGATGCCACCGACGGCACTGGTTGCAGCGGCGCCCCCAGGGCAGGCGTTTCCTTCGAGTTATGCTCGGTCGGCGATGCGGTAATCAGCGCCACATCGGGAGGCGCCACGCTCGCCACCACCATTCCCGCCGTCATCGTCTCCCACGGCAGGAACGGCGCAGGCGCCTACAACACCACCGGTGCGCAACAACCCGTCAGCACCGACGCCGACGAAGCGGAAAACAGTGATGCGGATATTGATTTCGTCAACAAGACGGCCACCGCCACCTACGACGACCTCGTCACATGGATTTCGCCAAATACGCTATATAACCGCATGGTGGCTGCCGGCAGACTGCCATAAACCCAGATTATCCATTGGAGAATATGCCTCTAAACTATTCTCAGCTATCGCTCCTTCCCCTGCTCGCGGGGGAAG
>CAZDIJ010000095.1:0-9196 GCA_964505475.1 uncultured Sulfuricella sp.
GGCGGCTGCCGCGCGCCACGGAAAGCAGGGAACCCATGCCGAGCTTTTCCATGTCGGCCTGTTCCAGCACCTCGATTTTGAAATTGTGGACGGCGGCCAGTTCCCGCGCCTGCTGCGCCAGATAGGCGGGGGTGCAGATGTTGCCCGGCAGGTTGCCGAGATTTTTCGCCAGCGTCATGCCGTCGGCGATGGCCAGTCCCTGCTTGACGGCGGCTTCGCCGGCGGCCAGTTCGCCGCGCCGGGATACCGCCAGGGTGAGGCGGCGCAGATGGCGCTTGGGTTCTTCCGGCTTGCTTTTCAGTTGGTCGAAGCGGTAAGTGGCTTCGCGTGCGGCAAGCACGCCCTGTTCGATTTTCCAGGCGATGTCGCGGCGCTTGACCGGCAGTTCGGTGAGATAGACGACGGCGTCGCCCGCCCCGGTGTCGTAGAGCGCCTTGATCGCGGCGCGGAAGGCGGTGCGGTATTCCTTGTCCTTGAATTCGCGCTCCTTGCCCAGCCCGACCAGCAGCACCCGCTCGCACTGGGTATCCGGCACGCCGTGCAGCAGCAGCGTCGCGCCGAGCTTGCCGTCGAGGTCGCCGCGCCGCAGGATTTCGCTCAAATAGCCGCCGGCGTGGCGGTCGAGGGCTTCCGCGGCGGCGGACAGCTTGCGCGATTCGAAGATGCCGGCCACTATGCAGCCGCTACGCTGTTTTTCCGGGCTGCCGCTTTTTATGCTAAATTCCACACGCTACTCCTTGAGTTCTTGCCGGTTGCCGTAACCGAAATTTGTCCAGATGCGCGATTATTTGCAAAATAACGCCATAAAGTCAAAACAAGATATGCCTATGAACGATTTTCAAACGCCCTCACCCCAACCCCTCTCCCTGCACCCGCTAGGAGTGTCCCCACCGGGTGCCCGCCGCTACGCGGCGACCACGGCGAGACGGGCGAGGGGCTTAACTTCCTTCTCCCGCAGGCGTGAGAAGGGGCGGGGATGAGGGAGTGTGGAATGCGATGCAGCCCCCTGAATTAGGCATAAAACAAGATTCCCCGGCATGAACAACCTTTTCCGCCGCACCCTGCTCCGCGAAATGACGCACAGCGCCCTGCTGGTGTTCACGGTATTGCTGATGATTACCGTCACCACCATGCTGATCCGCTTTCTCGGCCAGGCGGCGAGCGGGTCGCTGGCCAGCGAGGCGGTGCTGGCGTTCATGCTGTTCAGCGTGGTCAACTATTTGCCGGTGCTGCTGTCGCTGACCCTGTTCATCGCGGTGCTGCTGACCTTGACCCGAGGTTACCGCGACAGCGAAATGGTGGTGTGGTTTTCCTCGGGACTGAGCTTGACCGCCTGGATCCGTCCGGTGGCCTGGTTCGCCGCGCCGGTGGTGGCGCTGATCGCCGTGTTGAGTCTGTTGGTGACGCCCTGGGCGCTCGACAGGAGCGAGGAATACCGGCGCCAGATCAACAGCCGCGACGACGCGGCGACCATCGCTCCCGGCGTGTTCAAGGAATCCGGCCATGCCGAGCGGGTGTATTTCGTCGAGAGCTTCGCCGGCGAGAAGAATACCGTCGGCAATATTTTCGTGCGCGCGGTGCAGCACCAGAAGCTCGGCATCGTCACCGCCCAGCACGGCTACCAGAGCGTCGCCGAAAACGGCGACCGCTTCCTGGTGCTGCTCAACGGGCGGCGCTACGAAGGACAGCCCGGCTCGCCGGAATTCAAGGTGGTGGACTTCGAGCGCTACGCGGTGCGCGTCGATCCCTATGAAGCGCGCCTGGGCACGCCGTCGGTCAAGTCGCTGTCCACCCTGGAACTGTTGCGCGGGCGTTCCGCCAGCCACATGAGCGAATTTCTGTGGCGCATCGGCCTGCCGCTGAGCGCGATGCTCCTGGCGGTGCTGGCGATTCCCCTGAGCTTCGTCAATCCGCGCGCCGGACGCTCGCTCAACCTGATCCTGGCGGTGCTGATCTACATGGTCTACAACAACAGCCTGAGTATCGCCCAGGCCTGGGTGGCGCAGGGCAAACTCAGTCCCTACGTCGGCATCTGGCTGGTGCACGCGGTGATGCTGGCGGCGCTGGCGGTTTTCTTCCGCCGCCGCCTGACCCTGGCGCCGACGCTGCTCGGCAGGCTGGGCAACCGCTGGCATCGCGGCAAGGCATGACGATGCGCACCCTGTCCCGCTATCTCGCCCGCGAAATCTACGCCAGCACCTTGCTGGTGTTCGCCGCCCTGCTGATGCTGTTCGCCTTCTTCGACCTGATCCATGAAATGGGCGACATCGGCAAGGGCAGCTACCGCCTCACGCATGCCGTCGGTTTCGTTCTGCTCAGCCTGCCGGGACATGTCTACGAGCTGTTCCCGATCGCGGTGCTGATCGGCAGCCTGTTCGCCCTGTCGCAATTGAATTCCCATTCCGAATTGACCGTGATGCGCGTTTCCGGTCTGCCCCTGTGGCGCATCGCCGTCGCGCTGCTGCAAGCCGGGCTGTTGTTCGCCGTGCTGACCTTCGTCTTCGGCGAGTTCGTCGCTCCCGCCGCCGAGCGCTTCGCCAGCCAGATGCGCCTCAAGGCGACCAAGGGCGTGGTGGCGCAGGAATTCCGCTCCGGGCTGTGGGTCAAGGACGCCACGAGCTTCGTCAACGTCGAGGAGGTGCTGCCGGATACCACCCTGCGAGGGGTGAAGATCTACGATTTCGACGAAACCTATCGCCTGCGCACCATCAGTTATGCGAATCAAGGGGTGCACGTGGACGAGAATCACTGGCGCCTGACCGATGTCTCGCAGACCCGCTTCGAACCCCGGCGCACCGTGGTCGAACACCTGCCGGAAAGCGACTGGAAATCGGTGCTCAGCCCGGAAATTCTCAACGTCCTGCTGGTGGTGCCGGAGCAGATGTCGGCCTGGAACCTGTATTTCTACGTGCAGCACCTGCGCGACAACAAGCAGAAGACCGCGCGCTACGAAATCGCCCTGTGGGCCAAGCTGACCTATCCCCTCGCCACCCTGGCGATGCTGGTGCTGGCGCTGCCCTTCGCCAGCCACCAGTTGCGCTCCGGCGGGGTGAGCGCCAAGGTGTTCGCCGGCATCATGCTGGGACTGAGCTTTCACTTGCTGAACCGCCTGTTCGCCCATCTCGGCCTGCTCAACGACTGGCCGCCGCTGTTCAGCGCGATCTTTCCCACACTGGTGTTCATGGCGGCGGCGCTGGGGATGATCTGGTGGGTGGAGAAGCGCTGAGCGAGACGAGCGACTGTGCGCCTGTTTGCGTCCTTGCGTGAAAGCCGGGGTTAGCTGTCCGTTTTGCCTGCCCGATACGCCGCCAGCAAAGCGGTTTTAAGCTCAGGATCATCGTCCAGCGCATGAGAAGGCAGCAGGGGTTCGGCTATGCGCCGCACCACCTGCCAATCGCCTTCCTCCCCCCGCTTCTGCGCAAATTTCGCCCAATCGAAGCAACCGTCGTGGCAGCATTGCGCCGCCAAGCCGGTGGCATCGGAAAATTCGATGTCATCCGATTCCAGCACCTCGTACAAGTAGGAATAGGTGTCGATGCCGGCCGCCTGAGCCAGCAGCAAATGGAAATTGGGCGCCTCTTCCGGGTCGGCCGGGTAGTTGTCCAGATCGACGATGGCGTCCAGGTTGTGGGTTTCGCCTTTGAAGGACAGGATGATATGGGCGCGGATGGTATTGAGGCTCATGGTGTTCGGTCGTGCGATTCTTGGGGTTGGGGGATTCTAAGGGGGATTGGAAGGTTTTTCTACAGCGTCAACGTAGAAGTGAGCGGCCTGCCCGGCTTTTCGCGCAGGTCCGCTCCACTGCCGGGTTGGGCTTCATTTGCGCTTCCGCCGGCTTGAGGGTGGAGTAGGGTTGAGGTTGTCCAGAATGGTACTGGCGGTGGTGCAATAGTATTTCCCTGGACTGGCTGACATCGGCGCAATGTAGGGTGCATTGGGTTGCGCATGCTTGTCAAAGCCGTACTTGAAGCGCAGTGAGTGGAAGAAGAGGTCATCCACGTAAAGTTCGTAACGCTCATGGTGCCCACAGCGAATAGCATTGCGCGCTGCGTCGTCAATGGCTAGGAGTTGTGCAAATGGGAGCCCGAGGCTGTTTAGCGAGACATGTGCGCCGCCCGATGATTGGTGGATGAGCGACGTGTCCTCGTATTCGTTCATACCCTGCGTAATCGTGGCGTAGATCGACATGCCAAGGACTTCTTGATAAGCGGCGGCGATCTTAGGGAAAAGGCGTATCAGTGTCTCAGGCTCATATGAATAGCTGATCTCCGAGTCGTATTGGCCTACAAACCAGTTAGCCTTGATTAAGAGGCTGTCAGCAAAACTGATAAAGGCCACGCTCGGAGTTGCATCGGCGATTGCATCGATTCTGTCGCGTAGCGTAATGAGCCTGCGCCCTAGAAGTTCTCCCGCAGCAAGAGCACGTTTAACGCCGATTGCGTCGATAAGGGCAAAAGCAGAATACGGCCTCAGATGGAGCGTCGTCAGCCACTCGCCTTTAACAAAGATGTGAGGCTTCTCGTCGTAGTCGTGAACGTCAATGCAGCAGACGAAAGCATCGCGTGCCAAAACGACGGTAACCTCGTGAAATCGGTCAAAGACGTTGGGATACCAAGAAATCTCGAGCGCGTCAGGCGTCGCGCTGCGGACTGCGGCGTAGCTGATGTAGCCAACGTTCCGAAAGTCCTCGCCGTTGAATAAGTCGAGATAGGCAGCCTCCCACTCGGGAATCCACCGCTCGTCCATCAGATACAAGTCGCGATCGCGTGGAATGGCCTCGAACTCGAAATGTTCAAACTGCGCATGAGTGAAGTGGCGAGACATCATGAAGCCCAACGTTAGTAGACACCCTAAAACACGCCGGCAAAGGCACCTTCAAGGTGTATGTTCCTGGAACATCACTGTAATGCTTTGTTTTCATTTGGCTTCGGAATTATAGCGCCCCCCCAATTTGCCGGGTAAAAACACCTCGGCAAACTCGACCAGAACCAAGTCCTGAATTATCCCTTTCGGCTCGACAAGAACAATGCAATGCCGCAACGTAACGGGAAAATAGCCTATCAGAAAAGCATAATGGCTTTTTGACGGGTAGAATGCAACGAAAACGCGACTCTGCGCCGTACAGGATGACTCGGCCACGGAGACGTACAAACTAAATCTTGCCCATATCCCGAACCGCGCAGGTAGGGCGTGTGTAGCCCGCTGGATGCAGCTTGATACCGAAACTGAAAGTATTCCGATGAAACGACCCTTGATTTCCATCATCGCCGCGATGGCGGCCAACCGCGTGATCGGCATCGAAAACCGGCTGCCCTGGCGGCTGCCCGAGGACTTGCAGCATTTCAAGCGGCTCACCCTCGGCCACCACGTGGTGATGGGGCGCAAGACCTGGGAATCGCTGCCCGGCAAGCTGCCCGGCCGACCGCACGTGGTGGTCACCCGCGACCTCGGCTACAAGGCGGAAGGCGCGCTGGTGGCGCATTCCCTGGAAGAAGCGCTGGCCGCCGCCAGGGACGACGGGGAGGTGTTCTTCATCGGCGGGGAAAACCTTTACCGCCAGGCGCTGACGCTCGCCGGACGGCTGTATCTCACCGAAATCCAGCGGGACTTTGCCGGCGATGCCTGGTTCCCCGAATTCGACCGCAACATCTGGCGGGAAACCGTGCGCGAGCGCCACGAGTCCAATGGATTGTCGTACCATTTCGTGACCTATGACAAGGAGGCGTGACATGAAAAAAATGCTGCAACCCCTGCTGGCTTTCGTTCTGCTGCTGCCCTTCGCCGTCTTCGCCGCCAGCGAACTCACCTGGTACGGCCACGCCGCCTTCAGGCTTGCCACGCCGAGCGGCAAGGTGCTGCTGATCGACCCCTGGCTGACCAATCCCGCCAACAAGAACGGCAAGGAAGACCTCGCCAGGCTCGACAAGGCCGACCTGATCCTGATTACCCACGGCCATTTCGACCACGTCGGCAACGCCGTGGAGATCGCCGGGAAGACCGGCGCCAAGCTGGTCACCACCTTCGACCTGGGCAAGGCGCTGGCGCAGTACGGCGGCTATCCCAAGGAATTGATGGGCTTCGACACCCAGGGCAATTTCGGCGGCGAACTGTCACTGCTCGATGGCGAGGTGAAGATCACTTTCATCCCGGCCATCCACAGCTCCACTGTCATGGCGCCGGAAGGCAGCGCCGACAAGGACGTCCACGATGGCGGCAATCCCGGCGGTTTCCTGATCGCGGTGAAGAACGGCCCGACCATCTATCATACCGGCGACACCGACGTATTCAGCGATATGGCGCTGATCGCCAAATTCAACAAGGTAGACGCCATGCTCGCCTGCATCGGCGGCCATTTCACCATGGGGCCGGAACGCGCGGCGGAAGCGGTGCGGCTGGTCAAGCCGGCGATGGTGGTGCCGATGCACTTCGGCACCTTCGCGGTGCTCGACGGCACCGTCGATGCGCTGGGAAAGGCGCTCGCCAAGCAAAAAGTGAAAACTCGCCTGCGCGAAATGAGGGTGGGGGAAACACTGAAACTCTAGGGGCCGGTTGTCGAGCGCACGCGGCTAGACACTGTAGCTGTGCCGTTGAGCGTTTCCTAGCGGCTGCCGTCCTGGTTGGGGAGGGGATAAACCCTTGCGACCATGGCTGGTGTAAACGATGTGCTGCCGGCGGGGTTGATTCCCACCCAAACTTCGAAACCTTCGGGGGGAGGAACGGCCTTGCTGGTGTTCAAGTCAATCTCGCCAGCGAAAATGTCGTATGCCATGCTGCCGGTTCCGCTCCACAGTGGCCAAGCCGTCGTGGACGGGATTTGGGAAAGTTCCACGGGCGTCCAGCCATAACCACTTTTAACCAGCCACCGACCCTGGTAGCGAGCGGCGATGTAAAGATTTGCCGAATACATGCAGAAATTGCCGTTATTGCCATTGTCGTAGCACTTGACCGGCAATTCTCCCGGATCGGGCGTGACGATTACCCTGGACGTCCCCGGAAGATATTTGGAGCACAATGGCGGGGTAAATGAATCGGCCAGCAGCGGCTGTATGGTACGCAGGCACCATTTTTCGCCGGATACGTCTATTATCTCAAACTTCGCGGCGATTGCCGGGTGAACCGGCAAGAGCGCCAGGAGCAGCAGCAAGGCATATCTGATCGGCGTTGTCGGCATTCGGCCTTCTCCCTTGTAAGTGAAGGCTGTCCCAGCAAAATTCATTCCTTTTCCGAAAGCGCATTGAAATACCGCGTCGGATCGGTTCTTCCCGCCTGCTCGAAGCCGGCGCGGCGCAGGCGGCACGAGTCGCAAACCCCGCAGGCGCGCCCCTCGTCGTCGGTCTGGTAACAGGAAACCGTCAAACTGTAGTCCACGCCGAGCGAGAGTCCGCGGCGAATGATGTCGGCCTTGGACAAATCCACCAGCGGGGCGTGAATGTTCAGGCGCCGGCCTTCCACCGCGGCCTTGGTGGCGAGGTTGGCCATGGCCTCGAAGGCCGCCAGGTATTCGGGGCGGCAATCGGGATAGCCGGAGTAATCCACCGCGTTGGCGCCGATGAAGATGTCGCCGCTGCCGAGCACCTCGGCCCAGGCCAGCGCCAGGGACAGCATGATGGTGTTGCGCGCCGGCACGTAGGTGATGGGGATGCCCTCGCCGGGCGAGGTGGGGACGGCGATGCCGGCGTCGGTCAGCGCCGAGCCGCCGAACATCGTCAAATCCAGCTTCGCCGTGCGCTGCGCCACGGCGCCCAGGGCTGCGGCGACGCGCCGGGCGGCGAGCAGTTCGGCGCGGTGGCGCTGGCCGTAATCCAGGCTCAGGCAGTGGCAGGCGTAGCCCTCGGCGCGGGCGACGGCAAGGGTGGTGGCGGAATCCAGTCCGCCGGAAAGCAGGATGACGGCGTTTTTCAAGTCATTTTTTCCGGTGAGGCGATGCGCCGAATTTTACCTTGCTTCGCCGCCGGGCGGAAAAACGCTAAAATTCGCTCTTTTCCCGGAATTCCCCAAATGATCTGGAAACCCCACGTGACCGTCGCCGCCGTCATCGAGCGCGACGGCAAGTTCCTGCTGGTGGAGGAGAACACCGACGACGGCGTGCGCCTCAACCAGCCGGCCGGCCATTGGGAAAACCACGAAACCCTGGAGCAGGGTACGGCGCGCGAGGTGCTGGAGGAGACGGCGCACCGTTTCACCCCGCAGTGGCTGGTAGGCGTGTACCGCTGGCAGCACCCGCGCAAGGACGTGACCTATCTGCGCTTCGCCTACGGCGGCGCGCTCGACGGCCACGAGCCGCGGCGCGCCCTCGACGACGGCATCATCCGCGCGGTGTGGCTGACCCCCGAGGAAATCCGCGCCGGCGCTGAACGCCACCGCAGCCCGCTGGTGGCGCTGTGCATGGAAGATTATCTGGCTGGCAAGCGCTATCCCCTGGGGCTGGTTACCCACCTGGCCTGATGCTGCGCCGCCTCGCCACGCTGGCGCTGCTGCTCCTGGCCTGTTCCGCCGGCGCCGAGGAAGTGCCGATCTGCTACAACTACGGCTGCGCCATCCTCGACATCGTCGATTTCAGCGAAACCGAGTTGCAGCAGATCAGCGAGTTGTTTTCCATGGTGCCCGACGCGGCGCGGGAGCGGGAAGCAATCGCCGAAGCGGTCGGCCTGTTCGAGACTTTCGCCGGACAGCAGACGCCGACCTGGGCGGACATGGGCGGCAACGCCGCCGACGAGGACGCGCCGGGACGGATGGATTGTGTCGACGAATCGGCCAACACCACCGCCTACCTGCGGCTGCTGGAACGGCGTGGGTGGCTGCATTTCCACCGCGTGCTGGCGCCGGTCAGCCGCATCCACTGGGTGCTGTACACCCACTGGTCGGCGCGCATCGCCGAAATCGGCACTGGCAGGGAATATGCGGTGGACTCGTGGTTTCACGACAACGGCGAGGCGGCGGTGATTTTCGAAATGGAAGACTGGATGGAACGGGCGGGACTCTATGGGTTGCAATAAAATCGTGGTCGGCATGTCGGGCGGGGTGGATTCCGCCGTCGCGGCGCTGCTGCTGAAACGCCAGGGCTATGAAGTGGTCGGCCTGTTCATGAAGAACTGGGAAGACGACGACGAGGCCGACGGCTCCTGCCCGGCCAAGCAGGATTTCATGGACGTGCTGGCGGTGGCCGACAAGATCGGCATCGAGGTCGAGGCGGTCA
>CAZDIJ010000096.1:0-8856 GCA_964505475.1 uncultured Sulfuricella sp.
CGCGCCCCTGTTCGCCGGCGCGCGCCGCCTCGATGGCGGCGTTGAGCGCCAGCAGATTGGTCTGGTCGGCGATTTCCTTGATGACGCCGACGATCGCCGAAATTTTTTCCGACTGCTCGCCCAGGTTCTTGATGTGTTGCGAGGAGCGATTCACCGCTTCGGCGATTTTCCCCATTTCCTGGCTGGCTTCCCCGGCCACGCGCGCGCCTTGTTCCGAAAGATCGCCCGATTCGAGGGTGGCCTGTTTGGCCTGGGTGGCGTTTTCGGCGATCTGCCCGGCGCTCGCCGATATTTCCTCGACCGCCGCCGCGATCGCCTGGGTGGCGTCGTGCTGCTGGCTGGAGCTTTCCGCTACCCGCCCGGCCGAGGCTGACTGGCGCGCCGCCGCTTGCGCCAGCCGGGCGACGCTGACGTTGATGCCGCCGATGATTTGCGACAGGCAGTCCTGCATCGCCTTCATCTCGGCCAGCAGGCTGCTGTCGTCGCCGGGGCGGGTTTCCACGCGCACCGTCAGATCGCAGTTGGCGATGGCATGGGCGATCTTCACCGCATACTCGGGTTCGCCGCCCAGGCTCGCCAGCAGGCCTCGGGTGATCGTCACGGCGACCGCCACCGCCGCGCCCAGGGAGACCGCCAGGATCGCCAGCAACAGGATGGCGGACGACTGGATGCGTTCCTTGGCTTGTTCCTCGTCGGTGGCGTTGCGCTGGTTGGTGAGCCGCACCACCTGGTCGATGGCCTTGCGGTGGGCTTCGTACAGGGGCTTCAGGCGCGCCATCGCGGCGGCGGCGTTATCCCCGTCGCCGCCTTGCGCGGCCGGCACCAATTCGTCGAAGGCGGTCTTGTAGAAGGCCGCCGCCGGTTCGTGCGCCTGTTTCAGGAATACCTCGGCCAACTCGCTTTCCAGGTTCTCCTTGAGCCAGAATTCGTGCCGCGCGTCGTATTCGCCCTTGAGCGTCTTGAGACGTTCGGCCAGCGCGTCCCGTTCGGCCTTGTCCGCCGAGCCGGACAATTGCAGGCAGACCAGGTAGGATTCGATGATGTATTCCGGCGGCGGCAGGATGTCGGCTACCAGGTCCTTGCCCTGTACGATGCGCTGATAAAGCGGGCCGTTGACCTTGAGTTCGTTCAGGGTCTTGAACGACCAGGCGCCGTAGATGACGAAGCCCAGGGCGAAAATCGCGGTGAGGAGGGCGAAGCGGTACGACAGTTTGAGACTGCGCAAGGCATTCATGGTGTTCCTTGTCGATCAAAGAGATTCAGTGGATTCGATGCCTTGCGCCGCCTCCCGCGCCAGGCCGGGTCATGCCGCCAACGGTGCGGCCTGGCCGAGTTCGGCGAGCAGGGCGGCGGGCGTCACCTCCAGGCGCACGATGTTCTGTTCCGCGAGGAAGCGCAGCTCGTTCTTGCTCAATTCACCTTCCAGCAGCGCCCAGTGTGGACCGGCGTCGCTGCGCTTCATCACCTGGCGCGCGAAGCTGCGTTCGAGCTGATTGCGGAAGCGGCAGCCGAGGAAGAGGAAGCGGCGGCCGCTGCGCAGTTCCCGCACGCGCGGCGGTATCGGGGTCTGGATGTCGATTTCGGTGAGCACCTCGACGAAATCCGAATCCGAAACGATGAAGTTCGCCGCCGGCATCACCGATCCCAGCGGTTTGTAGATCAGGGTGCGCCAGCCGTCGGCTTCGTCCGCGCCGCATTCGCCGCCGTCGGCGCGATAATGCTTGACCCAGATGTCGCGGTGTTCGGCGCGGCTTACCCCCTGAACCTGTCCCCAGTCGTCGCGCCCGGCGAAAGCCTCTTGCGCGGCGGCGTCGTACCAGGTATCCACCAGCAGCGGCAATTGGGGCTGGGCGGCGAAAAAGCGGTGCGCCGGGGAGGGGGCGGCGGGAGCCGAGAAAATCTCCTTCATGAATGCCACCAGGGTTTTGCGGTGTTTGAAATTTTCGATGTACTGGGCTGCGGCGGTCATGTTGGCGCGCACCTTGAACGGCACCGTCGATTTGGCGGAGAGCCGCGCCGCCAGGTCGGTGGGGGTGAGCGGTATCGGATTTCCGGGCGCGGCGAGCAGTTCCGCGCCGAGGTAGGGGATCAGCTTGCCGCCTGCCAGCGCGGCGCGGATTTCACGGATGGGGTCGTTCATCCTAAATTCCTTATTTGAACCACGGGGAACACAGGGAAAAATCGGGGAAACATCCAGTCGAAGCAGATTGCCCGTTCACCAGCCGGGCGAGCGGCATTCTCTTCATGTCTCGCTGCAATTCCATCATTTCCCCGTGGTTGAACCGCATTTTTTAGATTCATCACTCTTCTCCGCTCAGTTTGCGGGCTTCCACGGTGATCGGCAGGCGCGTGTCGGCCGCCATTTCCGGCATGGCGAATTTCCAGCCGTTGGCCAGCGTTACCGTGCCGCCCCACACTCCGGGCTTTTCCATTTCGACCACCGCTTCTTCCAGGTCCTTCTTGGCGATGTAGACGCTATACGCGCCCGCGTTATCCTTGCGCAGCATGACTTTCATTGAGAACCCCTTAAAATTTCGACTGTGAATGGTTTTCAGACGCCCTCACCCCAACCCCTCTCCTTTATGCCCTTTAGGGTGCGCCTACGGGCGAGGGGCTTTACTCCCTTCTCCTTTATGCCCTTTAGGGTGCGCAGGCGGGAGAAGGGCCGGGGATGAGGGAGGATGTGATGCAATGCAACGCCATGAATATTGTTCATAGGCATATGTTTCCCGTGGTTGAACTACTTCTTCATAAATTATTGCTCCGTATCTCCGTCACGTTGGCCTTGGCGGGCAGTCCCGGCGGAGCCGTCTGGGCTTCCTGTCCCTTGAGGAAGGCGATGCGCTGGCAGATTTTTTCGGGATTAAGGATCAGCAGCAGTTCGCCGGCCGGCTGCGAGGGGTCGGGTTTCACCAGGCTGTCGGCGATCACCCCTTCCCCGGAAAACATCGAGGACAGCGTTTCCACGCGGTGTCCCATGACTTCCGGGATTTCGCCGAGGCTGTCGGCGAGGATGCCGAACTGGTTATTGTCGTTGATCCGCACCAGGACGATTTGCTGGTTGGCCGGTTTTTCCGTCTCGGCGGTCTTGGGCAGCAAGCGGCGCAGGTCCACCACCGGGGTCGGCATGTTTTCGTAAAGGATGTAGCCCACCAGGTACGAGGCCGCGCCCGGCACGCGCGTCAGCCCGGATAGGTCGATGGCCTCGATCACGCTTTGGGAATACAGGCCGAACCAGTTTTCACCGATATAAAACGTGGCGATTTCCACCGTGTCGCCGGACTCCGCCGGGCGGCCTGCCTGCAATTGCATGCGCGGGCGCGCGGTGTCGCGCGCTTTGGCGAATCCTGCGTCGGCCGGGCACAGCGGCACGAAAACCAATGCCGCGACATCGTTGCGGTAGTTGTCCTGCGCGCCCTTGTATTCCCGGTAGCCGCTGGAGAGGCGCGAGCCGACGGCGTAATAGTGGCCGCCGTATTCGACGATGCCGGAGGTGCCTCCGCCGTTGGGCGCTGCGAAAAACTTCTCGTCCAGCTCCAGCTTGGCGCCGGGGCGGATGTCCGGGCGGGTGGCGGCGATGACGCCGCGTTCGCGGTCGGCGAAGACGCCGAAGCTGCCGGATACGGCCTCGCCTTTTTCGTTGCGCGGCAGGGCGTCCTTGAGCATGGCCTCGAACTGCGGCGCGGCATCGAAGACGATGCCGATGCCGCCCGCCACTTTGCCGGTTTCGCGCGCGTCGAAAATCGCCGCGCCGTAAATGTAGGTGTGGCGGTTGCGGTACAAGGACGCCGGGGCGAAGGCCGACACCGCATAGCTTTGCGAGTTTTTCAGGCCGAGCACGGCGCGCACCCATTCGTCGTTCAGCGTCTGGCCGCGCATCTCCTGGCAGTCCGGGTTGGATACGGCGAGAATGCGGCCCTGGCGGTCGAACAGCACCAAATTGTCGTAGACCGTGTAAAGCCCGTTGATGTGCGCCAGCACCGACTGGGTGGCGCGCAAATCCTCAGCGGACAGTTCGCCCTGGCCCAGCAACTGGCGGAAGTGGGAGCGCAGCGCCCACCAGCGGCAATCGTTGGCGCGCTCGTAGAGATTGCGATCCATGATGTCGATGGCCAGCGAGGCGAGGAAGCGGCTGTCCTGAAGAATGGACGAGACCACCGTCTGGTGCAGGTTGCCGATGGAACGCTCGAACACGTCCTTGGTCTTCAGCCCGGTGTTGCTGATCTCCCACAGCAATATCTTGGAAAAGGCCGGGTTGAGCGCCTTCTTGCCGCCGCTCTGGCGCACGTTGCCGTTCCACACCGAGCGGTTCAGTTCGCGCTGGATGCGCTCCGCCTGCAAGGGAATGTTGCGCAAATCTTCCGTGAACAGCGCGGGATTGCTCATCACGTCGGCCAGCACCTCGGCGCTGGCGAGCTTCAGCAGGTCGGTGGCGCCGCCGTCGAAGGCATGTTCCAGCGGCAGCATCACGTGGCCGAACCAGCCCAGCCCGCTGTAGCCCTGGTAGCCCTGGGTGGGGCGGGTGGCGGCGAGGTACTCGCGTCCGGCGAAGCGCACCACCCGGCAGTCCGTATCGAGCACCCGTTCCATTGTGGCGCCCACGGGGATGTGCCATTCGTCGCTGCTGGCGATGACGCGGCCCGCCTCGTCGAGCAGGGTGATGACGCTCCAGTCGCCGGGGCCGCGCAGGTTGGCGAAGATGCCCGCGGTCTCGTCGGCGAAACGGAAGCACAGGCACAGCACGCCCAATGCGCTGCCATCCCCCGCGGTGACGCGGAAGGAATAGATCAGGCTGGCCGCCTTCCCCGGCTCCAGGTCGCTGTGACGAAAAGTTTCCAGATAAGCGTGCCCAGTCTTGAGGGATTCCCAGATCAGGGTGTCGTCCGACGCCGTCACCGGGTTGTCCTCGTCGAGCTGGATCAGCACCTTGCCCTCGCAGTCGAGCAGGATGATGTTGTCGTAGACCGAATACTTGCGCACGTATTCACGAAAACGCTCGTGCAGGCGGGCGTTCAGGGTGTCGAATTCTTCCTGGTGCTGGCTTTTTTCGCTGCCGAACGATTGCTTGAGCTTCTTCCTGTATTCCGGCGCCTTCTCGGCGTATTCGCGGATGTCGTCGTCGGTGGCGAGGAAGCCGATGTCGGCGGTGCGTTCGAAGAGGTTGCGGATCATGATGTCCACCGCCACCTGTGCCTTGGATTTCATTTCCTGCACGGTCTTCTTCAGGCACTCGTTGCCCAGGTTGTTGAGCAGCCCCGCGGTGAGCCGGTGGAAGGCCTGGCGCGTGGCGCTCATGTCGGTGCCGGTGCCGGACAACTGTCCCAGCAGGGTCAGGTTGTCCCATACCCCCTGCAAGCCTTGCAGGGTTTCGCGGTATTCCTCCGCGCCGCTCATGTGGCGGATGACGCCGCGCAGGGCGTCGTCCAGCTCGATTCCTTTATACAGTGCCATTGGCTCTCTCCGTTGAGTTAGCCACTCCTCCGGTAGGCGTGTCGGGTATCGTTATGTTCTTTAGGTAAGCAATCATCACGCCAGTCTGGTTGTTTGGTTATTATCAATAATTATCAGTGAGATAGCGTATGATGCCGGCGGAGCGGCGGCACCGTTTTGGTGCGCGGCGGCCTGGCGCGGCGTAGTTTCGGTTCTATGTCCGCGCTGTCTTTTCTTCTTCACACTCCAGTTCGCGCGCCTTCATCCCGACGACATGGCCGCGCTCGTAAAAATCCACGCCGTAGATGTAGAACTGTTGCAAAAAGGTGCCGATGCTGGCGACGTAGCCGATGTCGCCCTTGTTCACCAGCACCTCGCCGATTTCCTTGCCGGGGAAGGTGCCGTCGTTGCGCACCACCTTGCGCGAGCGCACCTTCTGCCCGTAATCGAATTGCGGCGGCCCGTCGAGTTCGATGATGTCGCTGTCGCGGCTGATGTTCATGGTTCGCTCCTTCCTAAGGTTCTGTTTCCAAATAGTTCGCGAGTGCGCTGGAGGCGGATTCGGCTCAGGGCTAGGCACGGGCGAGGCGGTGTGGTCATTCCACACAACGAACCCGTAACAACGCCATTAGCCGAATCCGTCCCAGCCCGAAGGGTTATGAACATAAAGCCCGCATCCCGCGTTGCGGTTCGTCGGCATGGAATCACCATGCCTTCCTCGCCGCGCCTTGACTGCGGGCTTTATGTTCATAACGCATCTCGTGAACTATTTGGAAACAGAACCTAAAGTTCGGTTTACTGCCAATTCCCGCACCAATTCGTCCTCGTCGGCGAGCAGCTTGCCCAGTTGCGCCAGGGGCAGCCGTGCCGCCGCTTCGTAGCGCACCCGCCAATCCCCGTCGCCGGCCATGCCGGCCAGCAGGGCGGGCGGCAGCCGCCGCGCCGCCTCCAGGCGCACCTCGGCATCCTCGTCGCCAGCCAGCGCCGGCAGTTGCCCGTCGGGGATGCGCCGCGCCACTTCCAGGCGCACCTCGCGCTCCGGGTCGTGCTGCATCAGGTGCAGCATGGCCGGCGGCAAGCGCCGCGCCACGATCAGGCGCACGTAGTAATCCGCGTCGCCGCGCATTTCCGCCAGTTCGCGGCCATCCAGCCGGTAGGCCACGCGGATGCGCACCTCGCGGTCGGGATCGGCGCGCATCTTCAGCAAATAGCGCTGCGGCAGCCGCACCACCGCCGAGAAGCGCACCGTCTCGTCGGGGTCGTCGAGCAGCGGCGGCAGGTGGAACACGTCGACGAATTTCGCCGCGATCGCCCGCACCTCGAAATAGGGGTGCGTCAGGTATTCCCGCGCCAGTTCCGGGTTCCACGAAAAAAAGCGGTGCACCCGGCTGGCGTAGCGGTCGTGCACGCAGGCGCGGCGCAACTGGCATTTGCCCTGCGCCAGCAGGTCCTGGTGGTCGCAGGCCTCGCAGCGCACCGGCTCGCCTTGCCAGTCGAGCGCGTCGCCGTTCTCAGTCATCGTCTTCCGGCCGGTCCAGCCTATCCAGCACGCCTTGCAACACCGACGCGCCGACCCGGTCGCCGGGATCGAGCTGCAACACCTTGCCGATGGCGCGCCGTCCCTCGTCCAGGTTGCCCAGCCTCATTTGCAGGTAGCCGTAGGCCTTGAGGCTGAACAGGAAAAAACGCGGGGCGAAAGCGCCCATGTCGCCGAACCCGGCATCGCCTGCCGTTACCTCGCGCCAATCGCTCGCCAGGCCGAGTTCGTGCGCCGCCAGGGTCAGGCACAAGGAGGCATAAGGAAGCGCTTCGCGTATCCGGCCGCCGTAAAAATGGAAGCGGTACATGGCGATGTAAACCGCCGGGTGTTGCGGCGCCTGGGTCAGCGCCCGGTGCAGGAAAATCTCCGCCTGCTCCGGGTCGGCATGCGATTGCGCGGCCATTTTCAGGCACGCCCCGGCGGCATCAGGCAAATCGTCGCCCAGGCAGGCGCGCTCCAGCCAGGTCAGGTCGTCTTCCGTGGCTGCCGCCGCTTCCATGCGAATCAGGCGGTGCGCCGTCCTATGCTCGCCAGGCTGACCGTCGCCACCCCCGGCGCGCCGCCGGCTGCGGCTTGCGATGAGCCGCAGGCGCAGGCGCCGCCGTTGGGGTTGGTGAACTTGAACCCGGTTTCCATGGGCGAATCGGCGAAATCGACGTTATAGCCTTCGAGCAGCGCCAGGCTCGCTTCCGGCACGAACATCTTGACGCTTTCCAGTTGCACGATGCGCTCGCCGGGCTGCGGCGCGGCTTCGACGCTGAATTCGGCGTTCAGTCCCGAGCAGCCGCCCGGCGTCACCGTCAGGCGGAAGCCTCCCTTGCCGCCGCCCATGCGGATCATGCGCTGCATGAAGGCTTCCGCCTTGGGTAGGATGGTCATGCACATGATCTTCTCCTCAGGCCGCGACGTAGCGCGGCACGCTTTCGTCGATCACGATGCAGTCGGGGATCGGGCAGGCCGCCAGGCACTGCGGCTCGTCGAAATAGCCGATGCATTCGCTGCAATTGGCGGCGTCGATGCGGAACTGGCTTTTCTTCTCGTTGATCGCGTCGTTGGGGCATTCGGTTTCGCAGGCGGCGCAGTTGGTGCATTCGTCGACGATGATTTTGTAGGCCATGATGGTCTCCTTTCAGTTGATTACAAATGGAACCGTAACAATATCGTTCAGGCGGCGGCCGCCTGCGTTGCGTTATCGGCGTTCCGGCGGCGCAACCAGGCCAGCAGCGATTGTTCCGTGTATTCGAAGGCGTATTCCTCGACCGCCTCGATGCCGGCGGCGGCCAGGTCTTTCTTCGGGCACAGGCCGATCTTGGCGACGAACACCGCGGCGCAGTCGCGGATGGCGCCGATCACGCCTTCCAGCACTTCTTCCTCGCCCCAGCCGCCCTGGCAATAGTGCTCGACACGGCGCTGGCCGACGTACTTGGCGCCGGCGGCGCTCACCTCGTAAATCAGGAATTCGGATGCATGGCCGAAATGCTGGTTGATCCGCCCGCCGCCCTTGGTCGCCACCGCCACTAAAAATTCAGTGTTGAGTGCTGAGCGCTGACTGTTGAGTGCGGCGAGTTCGGCGTCGCGCGCAGCCTGGCTGTCGCGGCGCTCCTTTTCCACGTATTCGAGGTAGGCCTGTCGCGGTTGCGGATCGTAGGCCACGTCCAGCGCGGCGATCTTCTCGCTGGTGAATTCGGCGCCGCGGTCCTCGCCCAGCAGCCCCACCGCGTCGGCGCGGCACTGGCGGCAATGGCGCATCAGGTTGGCGCCGCCTTCGCACTGGTCCTGCAAGGCTTTCAGTTCCTGCGGCGTCGGCCCGCGCTGGCCGGTGAGGCCGTAATGGGTGCCGTGCGCCGGGTCGGAAATCAGCGGCATGATGTTGTGCAGGAAGGCGC
>CAZDIJ010000097.1:0-8270 GCA_964505475.1 uncultured Sulfuricella sp.
TATGCGCGCAAGGGAGGGCGTGGACGTTTGCTGAGAATAGTTTAGAGGCATGTTTTTTTACGGCAATCTCCTTCATGACTTCGATTTCGATATCCCGTTCCGCAACCAGTTTCTTCAGCCGGGCGTTCTCTTGCTCCAACTGGTGCAGCCGCTTGACGTCACTGACCGCCATCCCACCGAATCGTTGGCGCCAAGTGTAGTAGAGGCTTTGCTCGCTCACTCCATGCGCCTTGGCTACCGCCGCTACCGATGTCCGCTCAGCCTCGCGCAGCATCCCCACCATTTGCTCTTCCGTAAATCGGCTCTTCTTCATGACTTCCCCTTCTCAAGGAAGCCATCCTCTCAAGTTTTACGTGGTGCAAAAAGTCGGGGGCAGGTCACTGTCGGTGCGGCGCTGGAGGCTTTGGAGCCGATGAAGGAAAGCGCGTGGTTGTGGCTTCAGCAATGGAAAGCGTCATTTCGGTCTAAACCTGTTTCCCCGGACAAGCCGGTGCAATTGGAATTCCCCCTACACTTTGCAGGTCTGAGCAGTTAAACTATTTTGAATTCTGAAAGGACAACACCATGAGCACTATCACTTTCGATACTTTAAAATTCGCGGATACCTTAAAACAGGCCGGCGTGCCCTCAGCTCAAGCAGAGGCAGAAGCTAGAGCCGTTGCGGCCGCAATTGGCGAGGTCGATGTAGCAACACGGCGCGACATCGAGGATATGCGCAAGGATATTCAGGCTATGGAATTGAGATTGACCGTTAAAATGGGCGCTTTTATCACCATCGCCACCGGGATTCTCATTGCCATACTTAAATTGTAATAACAAGTCACTCCGGCCAATCCTTGAAGCCCCTAATTCAGGGGCTTTTTCTTAGCCCGTCATCCAGATCGCGCCCCACCATTCTTTCATCCACATAACATCGACGTTGCCAGTTTCGCCATAAACAAAATCATGCGCTTCTTCGACGGCCTCATAAAGACTGGTTCGTGCTTATCCGGTTAGCTCCCAGACCTGCTAGATGTAGTGTTTCGTGATTTTTCTGAGTAAAGCTCAGCATAGGTCGGGGCGGTGCCATCGCCCGCGATGCCGAGCGGGGATCGGAAGGCGTTAAAGGGGTAGAAGCGTCGGTTGAAACGGAAGGTAAATTCGTCGAGATAGGCTTGAAGGTGTTGCGGGCTGACGCCATGATGGATGCTGCGAAGCCAAGTCTTGAGATTGGAGAACACGAGGTGAATGATGGGCAAAAAAGTTTCCGCGACTTCCATGTCGCCTCGCTCCGCGACGGCGGTATGCAAATATCCGCTTTTTCCGAGCGTTGCATAGCCGCTCCAATCGTCGGTAATAATGGTGGCACCCGGCGCCACGGTGCGCTCGATGAAGCCGACCAGCGACTTGGCGCTTCGGTCAGGCGCCACTGCGAGGCGGACACGCCCGGCATAACGCCCGGTCTTTCGCTTGCTGAGGCTACCGGTACGCTTGCGTTGCCGAACTTCGACGGCACAGGCCACGAGCACCATGTCGTGGACACCGCGCCCTTTGCCACGCGTACGGCCTCCAACCCAGGTTTCGTCGGCCTCGACGATCTCATCCGGTTTGCCGCCGATCCTGTCTTGGTCGGGACGCACCATGCCGGCGCGCAGTTTGTGAAGTATTTGGAAAGCGGTTTCGTAGCGCGACAGCCCAAGCTGGCGTTGGAACTGGACAGCCGACATGCCTGGCGTCTGGCTGGCAATGAGGTACGCAGCCCAGAACCAGACCGAAAGCGGCGTATGGGTACGCTCCATGACGGTGCCCGCCGTGAGGCTTGTATCGCTGTTGCAATGCCTACAACGCAAAACGCCGGGGCGATTGGCAAAACGGTAGGTTCTCCGTGTGAACCGCAGTGTTCGCAGACGAACCCATCGCCCCACCGGGCGCGCTCAAGGTAAACCACGCACGCCGCTTCGTCTGGAAACAGGCGCTGGAACTCGGGAAGCGAGTGCGGGAAAGGCAGTTCGTCTCGATCAAGCACGTCGATAACCATGAGCGCTCCAGGTTGGCGCTGATGCTCAACATGCTACATCTAGCAGGCCTGGGAGACAACCGGATAAGCACGAATCAATCCTTCCAGTTCCACCACTTGAGTTTTTCCGGGTCGTGCATGGCATTTCCGGCGTAATACACCGCGCAGCGCAGGGTATACAGCATGCAGCGGTCGAGCTTGCCGCCCGCTTTCATGCGCAGTTCGTCGTAAAGCGCTTGCGGGTCGCATCCTTTGAGGTCAGCGATGCGGCGGATGCCGATTTCCCACAAATCCTCGGCAACGGCCTTGCCGACGCCGGGGATGGTTTTCAGTTCGCGTAGTGCGCTTGGCTTGTCATCCGCCATGGCCGGCGATGCTGGCAAATTTCTCGAAATAATCGGGGAAGGTCTTGGCGACGCACTTGGGGTCATGAATGCGCACCGGCACGTTGCCCAGACTGACCAGCGAGAAGCACATCGCCATGCGGTGGTCGTCGTAGGTGTCGATGCTCGCATTGGGAATAAAGGCGGCGGGCGGGGTGACCTTGATGTAGTCGGCACCCTCCTCCACCGTCGCTCCGACTTTGCGCAATTCCGCCGCCATCGCAGCGATGCGGTCGGTTTCCTTGACGCGCCAACTGGCGATATTGCGCAAGGTGGTGGCGCCGTCGGCGAACAAGGCGGCGACGGCCAGGGTCATGGCGGCGTCGGGGATGTGGTTGCAGTCGAGGTCGATGGCCTTGAGCTTGCCGCTGCCGCTGGCCTCGATCCAGTTGTCGCCCATTTCGATTTTCGCGCCCATCAGCGCCAGGGCTTCGGCGAAGCGCACGTCGCCCTGGATGCTGGCCTGGCCCACGCCTTCCACGCGCACCGGGCCGCCGCCGATGGCGCCCGCGGCGAGGAAATAGGAGGCGCTGGAGGCATCGCCCTCGACGTGGATTTCACCGGGGCTGACGTAGCGCGAGCCTGCCTTGACGGCGAAGGACTGCCAGCCTCCGCGCTCGACTTCCACGCCGAAGCGGCGCATCAGGTTGAGGGTGATTTCGATGTAGGGCTTGGAGATCAGCTCGCCCACCACTTCGATGGTGATGTCGCGTCCCGCCAGCGGCGCGGCCATCAGCAGCGCGGTGAGGAACTGGCTGGAGACGTTGCCGCGCACCTGGGTGCGTCCGGCGCCCTGGAGGTTGCCCGGTTTGACGGCGAGCGGCGGAAAGCCCTGGTTGTCGAGATAGGCGATGTCGGCTCCCAGTTGGCGCAAGGCATCCACCAGGTCGCCGATGGGGCGCTCGTGCATGCGCGCCACACCTGACAGGCGATAATCACCGCCGGACAAAGCGAGCACGGCGGTCAGCGGGCGGAAGGCGGTGCCGGCGTTGCCGAGAAAAAGCTCGGCCTGCTTCACCGGGAGGTTGCCCCCTATCCCGGTCACTCGATAATCGCGGCTGTCGCCGTGCAGCTCCCATTGCACCCCGAGTTTCTTCAGGGCTTCCAGCATGTGGCCGGTATCGTCGGACGCCAGCAGTGCCTTGACCTCGGTGACGCCTTCGGCGAGCGCGGCGAGCAACAAGGTGCGGTTGGAGATACTTTTCGAGCCGGGCAGCAGCACGCTCCCGGCGGCACTAGAAAGAGGGGGAAGGTCGAGGTATTCCATGGTTTCCGCTTAAATGCTGTAGGAGCGACCTCCCGGTCGCTAATCCATCAATCGCGACCGGGAGGTCGCTCCTACATTAATGATTAAATTCAAATAGATTTCACTCGCCCAGCGCCATCACCTGGCCTTCGTGGGCGGCGGCGAAATTTGCCGCGTCCCTGACCGACCCGTCGAGCGCAAAAGCCAAAACGCGCAGCACTTTACCATCCCCGCAGCGGGCGTAGCAACGCCCGTTTTCGCAGTAGAAGGCGGTGCCTTCAGTGCACGGCGCAAGAGTGTGTTCGATGTGGCTGCGAAAAATTTTCAGTTCCTGCCCGCCCAGGGTGGAAAACGCTCCCGGATAAGGCGGCGCGATGGCGCGGATGAGGTTGTGAATATCCTGCGCGCTCTGCGACCAGTCGATGCGCCCGTCCGCGGCGCGGCGCCCGCCGAAATAGGCGCCTTGGCTCAAGTCCTGCGGCGTCGGCACGGCGGTTCCCGCCAGCAGCCCCGGCAGGCAGCGGTAGAGGGCGGTTTCGGCGGCGCAGGTGACCTTGTGGAACACCTCCAGCGCCGTATCGTCGGGCAGGATGGGCACGGCCTGCCGATCGACGATGGCGCCGTTGTCCGGCTTCTCGTTCATCACGTGCAGGGTCGCACCGGTTTCCTTCTCGCCCTTGATGATCGCCCAATTCACCGGCACTCGCCCGCGATACTTGGGCAGCAGCGAGCCGTGCATGTTGTAGGCGCCGCGCGGCGGAATGTCGAGCACGGCTTTTTTCAGCATGTGGCGGTAGTAGAAGGAGAACAGGAAATCGGGGCGCGCCGCTGCAATTTGCGCGACAATTTCCGGGGCGTTCGGGTCATCCGGCGTGATTACCGGAATATCGTGCAGCGCCGCCAGTTCGGCGACGCTGTCAAACCAGATGTTCTCGTCGGGGTTGTCGGCGTGTGTGACGACCAGCGCCACGTCCATACCGTGGGACAGCAGCACCTTGATGCAACGAACCCCTACATTGTGGTAAGCAAAAACAACTGCGGACGGCATCAGTTTAGTCCCTTAATCTTCGATGAAAACGGGGTCAGGTGCGGCGCGCACGCCGACATTGTGGTAGGCGAAGACGACTGCATGGGAAGGAGTAGCCATTTGTCTATTCGAGAAAAATACCAGATGAAATATCGCCGCTTAAAGCATCGGCAAAAATGGATTTGCCACCTTTACCCCGCAATCACCTGCCCATCGTTCAAATCCCCGCTCAATAAGGTTTGCGCGCCAACTCCTTCCGCCGCCGCGACGATCAAGGCATCCCAGAAAGATAGCTGCGCAACCTCCATCAATTCAGTGGCGCGCAGGACGGTTTCGATCGTCGATTCGCGGCGTACCCAGGGGCGATAAATTCGCAGCATTTCGCGGGCGACGGGAACCGGAAGTGGAGCCGCGATCTTGCGGGTGGCATTGACGAAAAATTCCTGCAACACCTGGACGCTCAGGCCGCCCCGCTCGGTTTCCCACAAGTCCCGCAGGCGGGCGGCGGTGATTTCGCCTTTCTCCGGCATCCCAGTCATGGGCGTAAAGCAGGAGTTGGTATCAACGAAGGTCTTGCCGGTCATGCAGCGCTTCCCTGTCCTTCACGCCTTCGCCGCCCAAGGGGGATTTCCGCTCCAGCCAGGCCAGCGCCTGCTGTTTGGACTGCTCGTATTGCTGGCTCTGGCCGACTTGGGATGCCAAATCCTCGGCCAGCAGTTTGCTCAGGCTCAAATGCCGCCGCGCGGCGAGTTGCTTGGCTTGGCGCAGCAAGTCGCTTTCCATGGCCAATGTAATGTTCTGTTTCATGTTTCCGTCCTTTTGGGGAACCCAAGATCACGGTAGCACACAATTTACGTGCCGGACGTGTCCTTTTCCAGCACCGCCTGGATCAAATACCTTGGACGGTGCCGCACTTCCTGGTAGATGCGCCCAACGTACTCGCCCAGCAGGCCGATGCCGAACAGGGCGATGCCGATCAGAAGAAAGGCGATGGCGAACAGGGTGAACAGGCCTTCCGCCTCGGGGCCGACGATCAGCCGGCGGATGACCAGGAACACCACGAACAGGGCGGAGAGTAGCGATACCACGATCCCGGCGAAGGAGAACATTTGCAGCGGCACCACTGAGAAGCCGGTCATCAGGTCGAAATTGAGGCGGATCAGGCTGTACAGCGAATATTTCGATTCGCCGACGGCGCGTTCCTCGTGGCCGACCACCACTTCGGCGGGGTTCTGGGCGAAGGTGTATGCCAGCGCCGGGATAAAGGTGTTGACCTCGCGGCAGTCGTTGACGGCGGCGATGATGGGGCGGCTGTAGGCGCGCAGCATGCAGCCCTGGTCGGTCATTTTGATGCGGGTGATGCGTTCACGCAGGCGGTTCATGGCGCGCGAGGCGAAGTGGCGCCAGGCGCTGTCGCTGCGCTGACGGCGGATCGAACCGACGTAGTCGTGGCCTTCGTCCATCTTGGCGAGCAGGGTGGCGATGTCTTCCGGCGGATTTTGCAGGTCGGCGTCCAGGGTGACGATGCGCTCGCCGCGGCAGTGCTCGAAGCCCGCCATGATGGCCTTGTGCTGGCCGAAATTGCCGTTGAAGAGGATCACCCGGGTCACGTCGGGGCGCTGCTGGAACTGCTCGCGCAGGATGGCGGCGGAGCGGTCGCGGCTACCATCGTTGACGAAGATGATCTCGTAGCTCGCACCGAGTTTGTCGAGCGCCGGGTAGAGGCGGTCGAACAACGCCTGCAAGCCCTCCTCTTCATTATAGACGGGGATGACAACGGAGACCACGGGAGGCGTCATATCAATCCTTTACGGCCCATTGGCCTTTTTCCAGGTTGTAATAGGAGAAGCCGAACGGCGGCATGGCGATGTAGCTGAGGGTATGGCTTTCCCGACCATCGCTCCTGGCCACGTGATAGCGGTATTCGTTCATGGTGAGGCTGAAACGCGCCTTGGGGATGGCCGGCAGGTAATCGGGCACGAGCTGCTCCAACCTGTCCGGGTAATTGCCGGTCTTCGCCTGGTAGCTCTTGAGCGCGGCGACGATGGCGTCGGCCTTGCCGCGCGCGCCCGCGAGGTCGATGCGGATAGTGACGAGGATCGCCGCCGCCATCGCCAGATACAGCAACGTCCGCGCCGCGCGCAAGTTGCGCACGAACCGGTTTTTGCGGTACCAGGCCAGCAAGGTGGCGGGGATGAAGAAGATCACCAGCGACAGCATGGCGAAAACGGCGATGCCGCCCTGCCCCAGCCAGATGGCGTCGAGGAAATACAGGCCGGCGGCAATCAGCAGGCTTACCCGGAATTCGCCCCAGAAGGCCGGGGCTGGTTGCCCGGCCGCGCTCACCGGCGGTTCTCCCGGAAGATTTCCCGCATGGCGGCGCACACCCGCTCGACATCGGCCTTTTCCATCGCCGGAAAAAGCGGCAGGGTGACGGTTTCGCGGCCAATGCGCTCGGCGTTGGGAAAATCGCCTTCCCGGTAGCCCAGGGCGCGGTACAAGCTGAACAGGTGCAGCGCCGGATAATGGATGCCCACCCCGATGCCGCGTGCATGCATGGCGTTGATAAACTGCTTGCGGCCGATGGTCAATTGATCCAGAGGCAGCAGCGGCGCGAACATGTGCCAGCTATGCCCCCCCAAGTCATCTGGATGGCCGCGCGCCGGCAACAGGCACGGCGGATCGGTTTCGAGCAATTCGAAATAATGCCCCGCCAGCTCGCGGCGCTTGGCGTTAAATTCGTCGAGCCGCGCGAGCTGCCCCACACCAACCCGCGCCGCCACGTCGGAAAGATTGTACTTGCCGCCCGCCACCGACACGTCCATGTTGCCCTCGGCATCGCGCGAAATGCCGTGGAAGCGCAGCAGCTCGAATTGTCTCACTTCATCGTCGAAGGCGAAGGACAGCGCCCCGCCCTCGATGGTGGTCATGTTCTTGTTGGGATGGAAGGAGAAGCTGACGATGTCGCCGAAGCCGCCGATGCGCCGCCCCTTCCAAGCCGAGCCGATGGCGTGGGCGGCGTCCTCGATCACCCGCAGATTATGGCGCTTGGCGAGAGCGTAAAGCCCATCCATATCCACCGGCAGGCCGGCGAAATGCACCGGCATGATCGCCTTGGTGTGCGGAGTGATCGCCGCTTCCGCCAGCTTGAGGTCGATGTTGCGCGTTTCCAGGCCGACATCGACGAACACCGGCCTAGCGCCGACGCGCAGGATCACGTTGGGCGTGGCGGTAAAGCTCAGCGCCGGAGTAATCACCTCGTCGCCGGCGCCGATGCCGCATACCTGCAAGGCCACTTCCAGCCCGCCGGTGGCGGAAGTCAGGGTGCGCACGGTGCGCCCGCCGTGGTAGTCGGACAAGGCTTTTTCCAGCTTCTGTACGTTGGCCCCGGTGGCCAACCAGCCTGAACGCAACACTTCGACGACGCCCTGGATGGTTTCATCGTCCAGGGTGGGTTTGGTGAAAGGCAAATAAGTCATAAAGTGCGTGTTAATAAAGGTAAGGTTTGGCTGGCACAAGAAAACTTAACAAAAGCAAAACGGCATTTCCTATTTTTAATCATACCTCTAAACTATTCTCAGCAAACGCCCCCTCCCTTGCGCGCATAGCGCGCGGGGG
>CAZDIJ010000098.1:0-8266 GCA_964505475.1 uncultured Sulfuricella sp.
GGAGGCGCTGCTCAACGCCTCGATCTTCTTCGATTTCCGGCCGCTCTTCGGCAAGGACGAACTGACGCATGAGTTGCGCGCCTGGCTCAACGCCAAGATCAAGGACAGCCGCCTATTCCTTCGCAACATGACGCAAAATGCCCTGGGTAACCGTCCGCCGTTGGGTTTCATGCGTGATTTCGTGGTGGGCGAGGGGCATGTCCTCGACCTCAAGTTCAGCGGCATCACCCCATTCGTCGATGCGGCGCGGATATTCAGTTTGGCGGCGGGGGTGAGCGAAACTTCCAGCGTGCGCCGCCTGCGCGCCGTGGCGGCGAATTGGCGCATGGACCAAGGGGAGGTGGAGGGGTGGGTCGAAGCGTTTCTTTTCATCCAGTTATTGCGCCTGCGCCTGCAACATGCACAGATGGAAAGCGGGGAGGCGCTGAGCAACAAGGTTGACCCCGATACGCTCAACGGCCTCGACCGCCGCGTCCTCAAGGAGGCGTTCCGCCAGGGGCGGCGCATCCAGGCGGTGCTGGAGAAATATTTCCAGTTTTGAGGGCGAACGGTTTAACCACGGGGAACACAGGGAAAAATCGGGGAATCATCCCGTTGAAAGAGATAGGCCGTTCATCCATCGGGTGAGCGATATTTTTTCGTACCTCGCTGCAACGCTAGCATTTTCCCGTGTTCCCCGTGGTTTCGTAAGTCTTATGCCGCGTGATGATGAGGGAAGCGCACGGTGATCCGGGTTCCCTTGCCGTTCGCCCCTTCTCCCAGTTCGATGGTGGCATCGTGCAGGTTGGCGATTTCGCGCACGATGGCCAGCCCCAGGCCGCTCCCTTTTTGACCGCTGCCGAGGATGCGGTAGAAGCGCTCGAAGACCTGGCCGCGATGTTCGGGAGCGATGCCGGGGCCGCTGTCTTCCACCCGCAATACGCCGCCACCCGCTTCGTAGCCGACGCTGAGCGTGACCGCTCCGCTTTCCGGGGTGTAGCGGATGGCGTTGTCGAGCAGGTTGCCGATCATTTCCGTCAATCCCACCGTGTCGCCCTTTACCGGCACTGCCTTGGGGAAGCCGTCGAAGCCGAGGTCGATGTGCTTTTTCAGGGCTTCCGGCACCCATAGCATGGTGGTTTCCTGCGCCAGGCGGTTCAGTTCGATGGTTGCGCGGGCGCCGCCGATGCGGGCGCCCGGCTCGTTGCGCGCCAGCGCCAACAGTTGATTGACCAGGTGGTTGCAGCGTTCCGCGCCGGAGAGAATTTGTTCCAGCGCATGCTGCTTGCGTGCGGGGTCTTGCTCGCGCAGCGCCAGTTCGGCCTGGGTTTTCAGGCCGGCGAAAGGTGTGCGCAATTGATGCGCTGCATCGGCGACGAAGCGTTTCTGCGAATCCACCACCTGCTTGAGCCGTTGTAACAACTCGTTGACCGCCCGGATCAGCGGGCGCACTTCCTCGGGGGCGCGGGTTTCCTCGATCAGCGCCAAGTCGTCCCTGGAACGGCGTTCGACGCCCTGGCGCAGGTGTTCCAGCGGCGCCAACCCCCTTTTCAGTGCATACCAGACCGCGCCCGCCGCCATCAGGATGAGCAGTATCTGGGGGATGACGATGTTGCCGAGAATGCCGCGCGCCAGATCCTGCCGCTTGCCGACCGTTTCCGCCATTTGCAGCAGAATTTGATCGCCGCCGGAATAAGGGTAGTGCAGGGTAACCATGCGCAGTTTTTCTTCCTTGCGCTGCGCGTCGCTGAATAGCGGTCCTTTCTTTTCCGAGAGAAAGGCCGGCGGGCGCGGCAAGTGGGTATTTCCGGCGAGGAATTTTCCGTCCGTCGTGGAAACCGTGTAATAGACCCTATCCTTAATGTCGGCGATGGTGTTTTCCGGCAAGGCGATCCGCGTGTTCAGGCGCTCCTGCCCGCTGCCCAGACCCAATTGATCGGCCACCGCCTGGGCGCGTTCGAGCAGCGCCAGATCGTAGGGCTTGTTGGCGAAATTGATGGTCGCCATGTAGCCCGAGGCGGTGCTGAATATCCACAGCACGAACAATGGCGTGAACAGCCAGTTCATGAGGTGGGTGCGGAGGGAGTGGATGTCGTCGTTCATTGCCGGGGCTATGGGCTAGGGGCTTTTTCTGGCGCCTAGATTTTATCCATCAAATATCCCAGGCCGCGGATGGTGCGGATGGTGACGCCGGCTGCTTCGATCTTCTTGCGCACCCGATGGATATACACCTCGATGGCGTTGCCGCTGGCCTCCTCGTCGTAGCTGTAAAGATGTTCGATCAACTGATCCTTGCTGACCACTCGGCCGGCGCGCGACAGCAGGGTTTCCAGCACGCCCAGTTCGCGCGAGGTGAGTTCGAGCCGCTCGCCGTTGAGGGTGAAATGTCGTTCGATGCTGTTGAAGGTGAGGGCGCCGTAGGCCATCAGCGGGTTGGCGCCGCACTGGCCGCGGCGCAGCAGGGCGCGCACGCGCGCCTCCAGCTCAGGCAGGCTGAACGGCTTGGTGAGGTAGTCGTCGGCGCCCAGGTCGAGTCCCTTGACGCGGTCGTCGATGCCGTCGCGCGCCGTCAGGATGATGACCGGGACACTGGCGTTGTGCGCGCGCAACTGGCGCAGCACGGAAAATCCATCGAGTTTGGGCAACCCCAGGTCGAGGATCACCAGGTCGTAGAGTTCTCCTTGCAGGACGTGCGCGGCGTCCTTGCCGTTGTTGAGGCAATCGACGGCATGGCCGGATTGCCGCATGGCTTGGCACAATCCATCGGCAAGAACTTCGTCGTCTTCGGCGATCAGGATACGCAAGTGTGGATTCCTATGGTAATGTATAAGACATCTGATACAAATAAGTCTAACAGGTAAGAACCATGTAAGGAAAAGTCCGTATCGTGCGTCCGCTCCTCGGCGCGGAGGAAAGTTGCATTGATTGATTTTAAATGGAGGGTATGAAATGTCAAAACCGGAAATGAATTGGGCCGCGATCGACGCGGATCCACGATTTCAGGAGTTGCATCGCAAGAAAACCAGTTTCCTGTGGGGGCTGATGGTCTTTTCGGTGATCTATTATTTTCTGCTGCCGATCGGCGCCGCCTACTTTACCGATCTGTTCAAGGTGAAGGTGTGGGGGCCGGTGAATGTCGGCATTCTGTTCGCCCTGTCGGAATTCGTAGTGGCGTGGACTATCGCCGGCGTTTACGCCAAGCGCGCCAACGCCGAATTCGACGCGATGGCCGCCGGGATCATCAAGGATGCGCACAACATGGGAGCGAAGCAATAATGGCATCGACACTGAAAAAATACTGGCCGGCCGGCCTCGGTCTGGCGGCGTTCCTGTTGAGCGCGGCGGCCTTCGGCGCCGACGGCGCGGTGAAGGACGAATTCAAGTGGATGACCTTCGCGGTGTTCGGCGCGATCATCGCCGTCACCATGTACGTCACTTACGTGGCGGCGCGCCAGACCCACACTACTTCCGAATTTTATGCCGCCGGGCGTAGCGTCACCGGCGTGCAGAACGGCTGGGCGATTGCCGGCGATTACCTGTCCGCAGCCTCTTTCCTGGGGATCGCCGGGCTGATCTCGCTGTACGGCTACGATGGTTTCATGTACTCGGTGGGCTGGCTGGTGGCCTACATCACCGTGCTGCTGGTGATCGCCGAACCGTGCCGCAACATCGGCAAATACACTCTCGGCGACATCCTGGCGTTCCGCAACGACCCCAAGAAAGCCAAGACCGTGGCGGCGCTGTCCACCATCACCGTCTCGACTTTCTACCTGACCGCGCAGATGGTCGGCGGCGGCGTGCTCATCAAGACCCTGATCGGCATCGACTATGAAATCTCGGTGATCGGCGTGGGCATCCTGATGCTCGCCTACGTGGTGTTCGGCGGCATGAAGGCCACCACCTGGGTGCAGATCATCAAGGCCGTGCTGCTGGTGACCGCCTCCATCCTGCTGGTGCTGTTCACCTGGGGGCAGTACGGCTTCAGCCTGCCGGGCTTCCTCGGCGCGGTGGTGGCCGATCCCAAGGTGCAAGGGCAGGTCGCCAAGCTGATCGGCGACGCCGCCACCAGCATGACGCCGGAAGAACTCGGTCAGCGCTTCCTCGAACCCGGCCTGTTCCTCAAGAACCCGATCGACCAGATTTCCCTGGGGATGGCGCTGGTGCTCGGCACCGCCGGCATGCCGCACATCCTGATGCGTTTCTTCACCGTGCCGACGGCGCAGGATGCGCGCAAGTCGGTGATCTGGGCGATGGCGATCATCGGTGGCTTCTACGTGCTGACCCTGTTCCTCGGCATGGGCGCGGCGATCAACGTCGGCGCGGCCAAGATCATCGCCATCGACAAGGGCGGCAACATGGCCGGCCCGCTGCTCGCCCAGTTTATCGGCGGCGGCGAAAACTCCATGCTCGGCAACCTGTTCCTGGCTTTCGTCGCGGCCGTGGCCTTCGCCACCATCGTCGCGGTGGTGGCTGGGCTGGTGCTGGCCTCCGCTTCGGCGATGGCGCACGACATCTACGTCGGCGTCATCAAGGGCGACCACGCCACGCCGCAAGAGCAGGTGATGGCGGCGCGCATATCCTCGGTCATCGTCGGCGTCATGGCGATAGTCGTGGGCATCCTCGCCAAGGGGCAGAACGTGGCGCACCTGGTGGCGCTGGCGTTTGCGGTGGCGGCTTCCGGCAACCTGCCGGCGGTGTTCCTGACGCTCTACTGGAAGAAGTGCAACACCACCGGCGTGGTGCTCGGCATGGTGGTCGGCGCAGTGAGCGCCATCGCCCTGGTGATGGTGTCGCCCAACATGACCTATCCGCTGGCCAAGATCGCCGCCGCCAACAAGGCGCTGAACAGCGCGCCGGCCACGGACGGCAAGCCGGAACACATCGGCGCGCTGGAAAAGGAGGAAGGCTTGAAGGCGAAGATCGCCGCAACCGCCGACGCTGATGAAAAAGCCATGCTGGAGAAGGACTTGGGCGGCGTGCAGAAGACCATCGCCGCGGCCAGGAAAGACCTGGAAACCTTCAAGGATCAACGCACCAGCATGGTTGGTCTGGAGAAACCCCTCATCGAACTGAAGAATCCCGGCTTGATCTCGATCCCGCTCGGCTTCCTGTGCGTGATCCTGGGTTCCCTGCTGACCCGCGACAAGCGTTCCGAAGAAATGTGGGACGAACTGTACGTGCGCCAAAACACCGGCATCCACGCCGAGGCGGCCAGCGCGCATTGAACGCCGCCGCCGTGTTTTCCTCCTTTCCCCCGCCATAAAGCGGGGGTTTTTTTGCCTGCATCCCAAGAGGATGAAAATGAAAAACAGGAAAATGACATGATGGCGGCTAGTAAATCGACTGGCGACGGCGCGGCCTGCATCGCCATTCCAGCGAAAACGGCCCCGCTGCCATCGCTTGCTGGCCAAGAAGACCGGCAAGCCGATGAATCACTGATTCCGTGCGCGAGCGCCGTGCCGTTTTCCGTGGCGCGGCTTCTCAAATTCCGGCAAACATTGCACAATGCCCCTATCGCATACGTTAGAATCCCACACAAAGGTGTCGCCAATTAATGAAGAAAGAACGTAACTTCGCCGATTACAAGCAAGAGGCTGAAGCATGGATCACCCTTGCCAATGGTGAGTATTACCCGGACATCTTGCCAGACGCTTGCCGACTTTATGAACCAGTGCTGGTTGAGTTTGGCTTACTGTTGAAAGCGTCGCATTCCTCAACCAACTTTTTCAGTTCCATCATGGAGACGAGAAATCAGTGGATGCGCACACAACTTTGTAGGGTTTTCAAAAAGTACGTCAGCCCACAAACGCCTGTGGAAATGCTCAAACGCAAGAGCGATGTGGCAAAACTTTGTGCTCAGTTCGGTGATGCCTTCCGAAGTATCGTAGAAGTGCAACAGAAGTTCGACACCCGCCCGATGCCGGATGAGGCGCTTTGCGCCGTACTATGGGAATACAAGGATCGTGGCAAGAAAGGTTATGACTTGACCGAGCGCTTGTTTGACGTACTGCGAAGTCAGCATATTGGGCTGGTGGTCACAGGACCAGAGCGTGCGGGAAAAGACGTTCTCATGGGCAAGGTATTCAAGGACTACCCGAAGCCTGATCGTCCCGTCGATTTCGTGATCTACGACGACAAGAAGGTACTTGCCATCGGCTTAGCACGTTACGACTCCGATCGAGGCGGCGCACAGGAAGATGACCGTACCGGACAATACAGAGAAGTCGCCCAAGAAATTATTGGGTATGCTGACAGCCACGGGATGTCACATATCAAGGTAATCTACGTAAACGATGGGCCTGGCCTGTTACTTGGCTCGATGTGGAATGACTATTCCTACATTGAAGATCAATGGCCGGGCAGAGTGAAAGTCGTCACTTTGCGGATGGTGCCTGATCGCATCACTGCCAAATGGTTGAGGTCTTGACATGGCTGTCCCTATTCCCGGTAAGGTCAAGCGCACCAATGGCATAAATAGTTATCCTGATGCGCAAGGATTTCGCCTAGAGTATCCCGGCAAAAAGACAGAAGAGGCTATTTTGGCTACGACAGCCGGGCGATATGAGATAAACACGGCGCACGTCGGCGGCGAAAACCGGTTGTATCACGCTGACAATCTAGGCGTGCTTGCGGCGCTTGCACTGGATGAAGAAGTGGCTGGTAAGGTCAAACTGGTTTACATTGACCCGCCTTTCGCCACTGCTGCGGCTTTTGAATCGCGCAAGCAGAAGCACGCTTATGACGATCATCTTGTTGGCTCGGCTTTTGTGGAATCACTGCGCGAGCGCCTGATTCTAATTCATCGTCTGCTGGCTGATGATGGCTCGCTATACCTGCATCTTGATGAACGGATGATTTTTCATTTCCGTGTCGTACTCGATGAGATTTTTGGTGAAAAGAATTTTCGCAACTGCATCACCCGAAAAAAGTGCAATCCAAAGAATTACACCCGCAAGACCTACGGTAATGTGGCCGATTACATCTTGTTCTACACAAAGAGCGACACTTATATCTGGAATCGCCCAATTGAGCAGTGGGATGAAATAAAAGCGATGAAGGAATATCAGTACGTTGATGAGGATGGCCGCCGCTACAAAAAAGTGCCCGTTCATGCGCCGGGTATTCGCAATGGTGAAACAGGGAAAGAATGGCGCGGCAAGATGCCGCCACCGGGTAAACATTGGCAGTACACCCCGGCCACGCTGGATGAAATGGACGCTCGTGGCGAAATATATTGGTCTGCAACTGACAACCCGCGTCGAAAAATTTATCTGGAGAATAGCGCCGGTATCCCGGTACAAGACATATGGATGGATATGCGCGATGCACACAACCAGAACATTCACATAACCGGCTACCCGACTGAAAAGAATCCAGCACTGCTGACTCGGATCATCGAGGCTTCATCAAATCCGGGCGACCTTGTGATGGACTGTTACGCGGGATCGGGTACTACGCTTACGGTGGCTTCCAGCCTAAACCGTCGATGGATTGGCGTTGATCGTAGCGATGAGGCAATTAAAACAATCCTTCATCGCTTGGCGAATGGAACCGAGCGCATGGGGGATTTTGTCAATGAACAATCTAAACCGGCTTCATTGCCACTGTTTAGCATCGCTGACTTTACTTTGTTCGATGAAGTGCAGCATAAAGACGTGTTAACCACAGACAATAGTTCATCGCAGGCAGATGGGGGGCTAACAATTCGTTCCAGCGGACGCGCTGAAGCGCGCCGCTGAACTCAACGCTCGCGCATATCCTATGAACTCGCCCGCCGCAATGCCTTCCTCCCTTCTCTTGGCCACCATCGAACACTTGCGCCGCTTCGCCCCGTTCGACCGGATGGAGCACGACCACCTGGCATCCCTGGTGCAGCGCCTGGAGCTGGGCTATTACGCCAAGGGCGAGGTGATCCTGTCGCCCGAGCAGGGAGTGGTGAGCCATTTCTTCATCATCAAGCAAGGCGTGGTGCAGGGTGAACAAGACGTGGTGCGCGCCCAGGACGACAGCGCCTGGCTGGAACTCAACGAAGGCGAGTGCTTCCCGCTCGGCGCGCTGCTTTCCAAGCGGGGCGTCACCAGCATCTACCGGGCGAGCGTCGATACCTTCTGCTATGAATTGCCGGCGGCGGATTTTCTCGAATTGATCCGTCTCAGCCCGGCGTTCCAGGATTTCTGCACCCGGCGCATCGCCAGCCTACTGGAGCAGTCGAAGCAGATCATCCAGGCCAAGTACGCCAATTCGAGCGCCGAACAGCAGTCGATGAACAGCCCGCTGTCCGGGGTTG
>CAZDIJ010000099.1:0-8028 GCA_964505475.1 uncultured Sulfuricella sp.
GCTCCTCGGTGCGCTGGCTCAAGTCCTGGTTGCCGCTGGCGATTTCCTTGGAAGCAGTGTTGATCGAATCGACCGCCATCTTGATTTCATCGACCATGCTCTTCAAATTGGCGACGGTCGCGTTGACCCCCTCTTTCACCGCTCCGAAGGTGCCGGCATAATCCTCGGAAATCGTCTGGGTAAGATCGGCCTTGGCCAGCGCCTGCGCGACCCGCAGCACGTCGCTCAAACCGTCATTGGTGACTTCCGCAAGACGGTTGATGCCGACGCCCAACTCTTTCATGAACCCTTCCTTGCCGGAAATATCCAGGCGCTTGGTAAAATCGCCGTTAACCGCTGCTTCGACCAAGGCTTGCACTTCCTTCTCGACACGCACCTCCTGGGTTACGTCCTGCCACTCCACCGAAGTTCCCAAGCGTTCACCTGACTGCGTGATAACCGGATTGGCGGTCAGATTAAAGATTCGGCCGCCGACATTGATGGTCGCCTGGTGGGTGCCCGTCAAGGCCGCCAGCATCTGGCGCTGATGCGCGGGATTTTTGTGGAAGGCGTCGAAATGGCCGCCGACCACCTTGGCCGCCGAGAAACCGGGCAGTTGCTTGCGGATGTCGCTTTCTGCGTTGCGCAGCATTTCCATTACGGATTTGTTGGCATAAACGATGTTGCCATCGGTATCGGCAATCATTGCCCGAGTCGTCGCGTTGTCCAGCGCCACCTTGATGCGTAGAGTTTCCGCCGCGGCGGCGCGCTCCTTCTCGATTTGCGCCGCCAGTTTTTCCCTCATGGTTTTCATCGCCGCCATCAGACTGCTGCTGTCACCCGGTTTGGCGGCTACCGTTATGTTCAGATCGCCATTGGCGATTTTATTGGCGACTTCCGCGGCATAATCCGGTTCACCGCCCAGTTGCTTGAGCAGGTTGCGGGTAATCAGGTAGCCGATGACTACCGCCAGGACGACGGCGAACAGCCCCAGCATGACCATCAAATTTTTGGCTGCCGCGTATGTCTCACCCGCGACCTTGGCCGAATCCACCATCAGTTCGCCCTGATATTTGACAAAGCCACGAATTTGCTCGGTATAGATTCTCAATGTCGGGCGAACTTCCTCATTGAGATAGGTCTTGGCTTCTTCCAGCAGACCATCCTCGATCAGCTTGATATAGCGCTCTTGCCCGCCAATATACTTGGCGCGGGTATCCGTGATGCTTTTCAGCATTTCCCTGCCCTTGGTCGAATGGACGGATTTTTCCAATCCATCCAAGTTTTCGCCGATTTTTCGCCGTTGATCGAAAATCCGTTCTTTCTGCTTGAGGACATCGTCCTTGTCGCGGGCAAGCGCCAGATTGCGCAGGTTGATCGCAATGCCGTTGATGTTGTCGAGCATTTCATTGGCCATTACCGCTTGCGGCCACCTGTCGCCCACCACTTCGGCCAATCCATTGTTGAGCATGGACAGGCGGCTGATGCCCGTAATCAGGATTGCAGCCAACAACATAACCAGCATGCCGAACCCCAAACCCAACCGGGCGCCAACTTTCATGTTTCCGATCGCCATTCTGCTGACTCCGAATATTAATCACCCATTCCGCTTCACGACCCTGAACCGTTCCCGGCCACCATGCCTTCCTCCGCTCTTGTTTCCAGGGTGCGTGCGACATTCCCTCCTCCCCGGCGTGGAAACCTTCCCAGGAACATGGCTATGTTTTTTCATCGTCACCCATCGGCGCCGCTTCCTTTTCCCCTTCGTCCGGCGTACGTCCGGTCAAGACTCGGATTCCTTCCTTGAACGCCATGAACTCCGAGCGGCAAGCGCTCCAGAATGGCTTGTCCTCCTGCTTGCCAGCGATGCGCCATATGAGAAACAGACTTCCGACATATAAAATGGCCAGCACTGCACCGAAAACCACGCCATTCCCTGGCATGCCCACATGCAGCGCTTCCGAAAGAACGGCAAAGCCGACAATCACGACTGTGGTGGACAACAATACGCCAAGCAGGCCATCACCCCTCATGGGCTTCCCACACCGCCAGCATCGGCTGGGCGAGAATTTCCACAATCATGTCGCAAGTGTCGCCCCCCCTGTGGTTGTAACGAAATTGCAATTCGTGAAGCGCGAGATGAAAGGGAGATTGGCTCAACCATCCGCGCCGCGCCAACGCTTCGGCGGTAAAACCCCAGAATTCCTGTAGCCGGCAATGGCGAAGCCGTCCGCGCTGTTCCAGTTTCGGTTTGCAATCCCAGCTTCTGCTCGGCATCTCGAATACCAGGCCGTCATGCCCCAGCACGGCATCCGTGTAAACAAACCGGCCAAGCTTCGCCATGGCAACGCCCTGCATACGGCAGGCATCGTCGGGGACGAGGGCTAGCAGCGGCTCGACCAGAATCAAGCCGTCAATCTCATCGAGTCCATACAGGAGGGTTTTCGGAGGGGCGCCTTCATTCATCATCGCGTATCCGCTGTCTGGCGTCTTGGTTTTCCCGGCGTTGCTTCAGATAAATGGCCTCATTGATGAGACCGAAGGCGCGCCGCGCGGTGGCGCTGCCGGTTCCCGCCGACTTGGCAGCCACGCAGGCTTTTTCCATATCGTCATAAGCGCGTACCAACGCCAGCCACTTCGGCGCCGGAATTTTGATGCGCCCCAGCCATGTGCCAGTCATGAAATTAAAGGTGTATTTATTGCGGGCGCAACGATAGCGCCCCGTCCCCAGCCGGTAGACCTGCGAACTGTCGCACAGTGGACATGTCAGCACGCCTCCGGGAAAGCGCTTCTGCATCAGGTACTCATGGATTTCTCGATCATGTGGTGCGATTTCTATGTTCATGCAACGCCCCCCAAGGAAAAAACGATTGGCATGGAAACCGAAACGCTTTCAGGCAACGTCTTTTTCGTCCCAGTTGTCGTCGTTGCTGCTGCGCCGCCTTTCCATCGCCGATTCCAACAAGCCGGCCATTTGCCGATCGTTGTTCATCAGTGCGATGCTGTACGCCGTTTCGCCCGCCAGATTACGGATCGAAGGATTTGCGCCATGCCTGAGCAAGAAAGTCACGGCCTCCCTTTTTCCCGCGGCGGCGGCGAACATGAGCGCGGTGTTCTTGCCGAACTTGCCATAGACGGGTGAATTGCAGGCCACCGAAGCCGCGTTGACGTTCGCCCCTTCCATGATTAGCAACTCAAGCTTCTTGATTTCACCGGTCATGGCGAAGGCGAATAGCTTCATCTCGATGTGATTACGCTGAATCTCCAGGCTTCTTGCCAGGCTGGCGCCATTGCATTCAACATTGCTCGCGCAATGGCACATTGCGCAATTCACGGCCATCTGAATTTCTGTTTTCATTCGGCACCTTCCTTTTGGGTCATTGAATTGGATGAACTATCCGACGAACAGCGCATTCGCCTTTCTCCGCTTGGCTTTTTTGTGCGCTTCCGAAATCAGCTGAATCACTTCGAAATGCCGCTTGGTGCGCTTCGGATCTATTTCCACCGCGCCGATGGACAATGATGGAAAAGAATGAAACGTCAGCTTGCCGTCCCGACCTTCCGCACGATAGCCGCCATGCTTGATTTCCTCTTCCAGAAACAGGTGATTGATCTCGTCGGCGAAACTGCCGATGGCGCGCTTACAGCGAAGTTGCCAGTCGGGGCTGCGGAAAATGGCGATGAAGTCGTCGCCGCCTGCATGTCCGAGAAAATCCTGCTCACCATCGCATGCTTGCGCCAGGATTCGCGCGGCCATGAGAATGGCCTTGTCGCCGCGGCGGTAGCCGAATGCATCGTTGAAGCTCTTGAAATTACTGAGATCGCAACGACACGCGCAAAATTTGATGCCGTCATGCAATAGGTGGCTGATATGCTCATTGATGGTCACGTTTCCGGGAAGCAGCGTCAACGGATTGGCGTAGCGCGCCTCATGAACCCTGGCGCGGGTAATTTCCCGCACCAGGCCGTGAATATTTCCAACGCCGAAGTAACGACCGTGCTTGGTCACCAGAAAACCGTTGGGTACAAAATACTTGCTGCGCGAGGCCAACAAATCGCAGAGCGATTCCAAATCGTCCTCGATATCAACGACCAGCGGAGAAACATCGGCATACCGCACGCAAGGCAAATGTCCATAAGCCTCGCTTCCCAGCGGCGGCATCATCATGAGTTGCACGGCATCGCGGTTAATCAGCCCGATTGCCTCGCCCTCCTCGAATAGCGGAAGCTCGGTCACATCCGGGTGCGCATTGAATTTTCCGTGAACGGCCTCCAGCGTATCGGCTGCATCCACTTTTGGCGGCTTCTTCACCATGTGCCGCCAAATTCTCTTTTCCATGTGGTGCTGCGGCAGGTGATGCCCGCGCGGACGGTTGTGCCAGTGCTCGCCCATCGCACTTCCCACCGTAGCCGGCAAAGACAATGCCGGCGCCCTGTCGGGACGCGCCAGGTAATATCCTTGCCCGAACGCTATGCCAAGCTCCCATAACGTCATCATGTCGGTGAGATTCTCGATGCCTTCCGCCACGACGCGAGTATTGGTATTCGCCGCAATGCTTTGGATCGACCCCACGAATTGCTGTTTTACCGCATCCAGCCCGATACCCAGAATGAAATGCTTGTCGATCTTGATGTAATCCGGGTTAAGTTCCGACCACATGCGTAAACTTGAAAACCCTTCACCGAGATCATCCATGGCGATCTCAAATCCCAGGGTACGGTAATGGCACGCCGCATCGCGCAGGATCATAAAATCGGGTATCGGATGATTTTCCGTCAATTCGATAACGACCTGCTCGGGACGCAATCCGGTATCCTTCATCAAATCAAGCGTTTTCTGCTTGCGGTACGCGGGTTGCAGCAATACCTGCGGACTAACATTCAAAAACAGCTTGGCCGGCAGATTGAGTTCGGCAAAGGATTTCATGACCACTTGGCGGCAAGCTTTTTCCAATTCGACCAGCCTGCCGCTCTGGCTGGCCACGCGAAACAGACTATCCGGCGCATGCAAAGGCGAATCGGCGGGACCACGCACCAATCCCTCGTAGCCATGAATCCTCCCTTCCCGCATACAAACGATGGGCTGGAAAACAGCGGTCAATTCCGACTGCCTCAATATCTGATCGAGGCATCGCGTCAATTTCGGCGCATGTTTGGGTTCTGGCGCACTGCATCGGCCAATTGAGGTTTGCATGGCATTACCCGATGTCGAATTTGGGAAACGCATCATCCCGTGCCCGGATAAAACTTTCTTGACTTTCAAATAAAAGAATTGTTTCGATGCAAGCAATCTGACACCACCACCCCAGCACACCGTAAAACACCACGAAAATTTCCCGGTCGCTTCCATCCTGTTGCCGGGACGTTTACGCCGTCCGGTCGGGGTGATCTATGCCTTCGCCCGCGCCGCCGACGATTTCGCCGACGAAGGGGATATTTCCGACACGGAACGTCAGGCTATTTGATCGAGCCACGAAAGCAAATGCAAAAGATCATCGCGGACTCGGGCGCATCATTCACCATCCCCGACCTACGGCGTATATCAGCAAGATCGAAGGACGGAATCACAAAGTAAGCGACAAGCTGATGAAACGGGTAAAAAGCGCCCTTTCTGACCCCAAGAATTAGCATTCTGGAATATGCCTATGAACAATTTTCAGGCGCCCTCACCCCACCCCCTCTCCTTTATGCCCTTTAGGGTGCGCCTGCGGGCGAGGGGCTTTTCTCCCTTCTCCCGCAGGCGCACCCTAAAGGGCATAAAGGAGAAGGGACGGGGATGAGGGAACATGGGATGCAAGGCAACATCCTGAATATTGTTCATAGGCATGTTCTGGAAAGATTGTCGAATTACCTGCCGAACCATTTTCAAAAGCCCCTTTAATATTTATCATCAGATGATAAAATAAATCATGTCTTCCGCTTCTGGCATTGAAACCCTCCTTGATCTTAATGGCTACATCATCGACCAGAGAGGCGGCTACTGGGTAAAGGTGGAAGTGTGGCGGGCGCCGGTCACGCCTGAAGTTCCGCACGGCATCCGCTATGCACTTACCCTGCTTGCGGGGGAAGGCCGGGATGGGGGCAAACAGCGGCGGCCATGCGGGCAAACGCCCCCACCCCAACCCTCCCCCGCGCGCTACGCGCGCAAGGGAGGGCATGGACGTTTGCTGAGAATAGTTCAGCGGCATATTCAAATTTGCCGGTCAGCGACACACCTACGACCACATGCACCGGCATGTAGCGGACAAGGGCGTTCCCTATGAATTCACGGACGCCCATCAATTGCTGGCAGATTTTTTCGCGGAAGTGGGTCGCGTATTAAAGGAAGCAAAAAAATGATGGAAACAATGAATATCGGCATCATGCCGCAAGAAAAAATCCGTGAGCGGATGTTGGCTATCGCCAAGGGCGAATACAAGCCCACGCCCGATGAACCCAAGGTTTGGTTCACCTCGATGAAATCCCTCGCCGAAGTGTTGAGCGACGAAAACCGCGCCTTGCTCAAAACCATCCGCGAAACTCAGCCCGAATCACTGACGTGCCTTGCAGAACTGACCGGACGTAAACCCGGCAATCTTTCCCGCACGCTAAAAACCATGTCCCGCTATGGGTTCGTGGAAATGCGCCGGGAAAAGCGCCATGTGCGCCCCATCGTGCAGGCAATAGAATTCCATATTTTGGCGGCCTAAAAATGCACCTGGAAGGCAAGGAATTTCTATCAATCTGGAAAGCCGCACACTTGTGGGCAGGTCAAGACCCTGATTCGACCGACCCGCAAGCGTTGCCTGAAGATGTCAGGGACTATAAACGCCGGGCAAAAAGCCGCCCGCACTTCGGGTTCGCATAAGAAGCCGTTATGTCTCGCGCCCTACGGGTAAAAACCGCCACAAACCAACCCCATCGCCCCCTTGCCCCCGGTGGGCGGTCGCTGCGCGAATGGGATCGGCTCCCGACCTCCATAACAATTTACGACAGGCTCATCTGGCGAGCCTGCGAATAGGGATAACGCCAACCAGGCACCCACATTTCTTTGCATGATATTCCAATGGGATTATGATGCAGGTCAACAAGATGCAGCTCGCCCACGACCTGAGAGAAAACACGAAATGCGCTTTGAAAAGGGAACGGACTTTGTTGAAATTGTTGATGGCATATCCACCGATAAAAGCGAAGGTGCAATCTGGTTTGTCGATAGCAACCTGGATTTTAAGGATTTGCCGACTGAGTTTCGTGAGCGCATTCAAAAATCAGATACGGAACGCTATCAGAAACTGAAAGCCACTCTATAGAGTTGAGCCGAACACCATGGCTACGACCTCAAGGCTAACGCCTGACCCCATAAACGCAGGCTGACGCCCACCCTTCCCCTATTACAAGAAATCAAAAAAACCATGGCCAAAGCAGCAAAAGAAGTCAAAGACGAACCGCTGGAAAAGCAACTCTGGAAAGCCGCCGACAAGCTGCGCAAGAACATCGACGCCGCCGAATACAAACACATCGTGCTGGGGTTGATCTTCCTCAAGTACATCTCCGATTCCTTCGAGGAAATGTTCGCCAGGCTCCAGGCAGGCGAAGGCGAATATGCCGGTGCCGACCCCGAGGACAAGGACGAATACCAGGCCGAAAACATCTTCTTCGTACCGCCGGAAGCGCGCTGGTCGTTCCTGCTCGCCAAGGCCACCCAGCCCGGCATCGGCGGCTTCGTCGATGCCGCGATGGACGCCATCGAAAAGGAAAATCCCTCCCTCAAGGGCGTGCTGCCCAAGGTGTTTGCGCGGCAAAACCTCGACCCTACCAACCTGGGCGGGTTAATCAACCTGGTGGGCAACATCGCCCTGGGCGACGCCAAATCGCGCAGCGCTGACGTGCTGGGCCATGTGTTCGAATATTTCCTCGGCGAATTCGCCCTCGCCGAAGGCAAACAGGGCGGACAGTTCTACACCCCGCGCAGCATTGTCGAGCTGCTGGTGATGATGCTCGAACCTTACAAAGGCCGGGTGCTCGACCCCTGCTGCGGCTCGGGCGGCATGTTCGTACAGTCGGAAAAAT
>CAZDIJ010000100.1:0-8004 GCA_964505475.1 uncultured Sulfuricella sp.
GCTTCAATATTGGTTTTACAGCGTGCGTGACTCAATTTAACCGGACACTACTGATACGGAATCAACATTAAGCATAGATCCGGTTAAATATAGCCCACATTTCATAAGAAATGCCCCCGTTGCTTGACATTTCACAAGGAGCGCACATGGAAAGAAACCCCGAAGTAAAGATAGATGGCTGGGTTTACCTTACAATTTTTTGTATATCTCTGTTGTTTTTGGTCATAAGCGCACACTACCATTCAGAATGGCCCGTTTTATCGCCATTTTTTAAGGAATTAGGGGTTGCTGGTGTAATTGCACTAATCCTAGTATTTACAATCGAGAAATTCACCCGACAACGCCACGAGAAAGCCGCGAACACACTGGTTGAGAAAATCAACAACAATTTATTCCATGCAATTTACAAACGATATATACCTGAAGAAGTGTTTTCTGAAGTAGAAAAATCCCTATTAAAAAATAGGGATTTTTCGTAGGGGACATGAAGTTAACTACACCATAGAATCACTTTCCGCGAAGAATATCAATAGATTAGAATGCGATAAGCATGTAAGATGTTTAGCCCAAACGCGCTATTCACTTCATAACATTTCCGATTCGCCTCTTACTCACAATATTGTCCTTGCTCTAGAAAAGCCGATTGATGATGAATGGAAAAAATATTGCAAAGTAAATCACGTCTCAATTAATGGAGTTCCATTAGATGATGGGGTTATCTCGTCACACTTTAAAGAAACCGATAATCAATTAATATTTACATATCCAGTTAAAATTGATACCGGCGGTAAAATTAATGTGAGCACAGAGGCCACCCTTATCAAACAAAAATTAGACCAAGAAATCTGGGCATCCAGGATACCATCCGATGGCATCAAACTTACCGTAAGCATTCCAAGTAAGGATTTAGTAGTGTACGCAAACGCTCTTCATTCCGAACCATTGCTGCCGATAATTAACAATGACGCCACAAAAAGTTGGGAATTAAACCATGGTATATTTCCGTTCCAATCCGTGGTGTTTTGGTGGTGTGGCAAAGAACCATTAATCTGCCCAAAGGAAACTGCCACACCCCAATTAGCAGGGTAGGTTGACGCCTTATTAATATTGAACTATATTTTGTTTAAATTTTACACGGGGGAATTCATGAAAAATCTTAACATTGGAACAGGCTCGGGAGATTGAGTGCTGGAAAATCATCCAAAAAAGAATCCGGCGATAACCACTGGATGCTCCAAAGCCCTAGTTTACTAGGGCTTTTTCTTTTTTGGGCTAGGAATACTCAACCTTTACCGCAGATAAGATGCAATACCAAACAGGTATGCGCCGCATGGTTTTGTGCGCTGCGCGCCGATGTTTGGATAGCCGGGGGCAGCCCGGCGGCTGGTTACCTTTCTTGTCTCGCCAAGAAAGGTAACCGCACCCGCAAGGAGTGTCCTCGCCGGACGCTCAGTGCTGCGCACTGGTCGCGGCGAGAAAAGAAGGCGAACCCGTTCCACCGCCCCCTTTGGGGGTACCCTGCGTTGCTCGCCAAGCCGGGCGGCTGCGCAACTCGCGCTACGCGCTCAGACAGTGCTCGCCGACATCCCCCGGCTTGGCTGCGCTACTCGGCGGCGGAAAAGGGGAGGTACTGCTGGTAAACCATCCTCACCCTGGCCCTCCCCTCTTGTGCCCAGGCCGCTAGGCCGTCGGGTATGAAGGGGAGGGAATACCGGAGTTGAGAAGAAAGTGTGGGTAGATCAATTGACGCCCTCACCCTAGCCCTCTCCCGCCTGCGGGAGAGGGGATGATGTTGCGGTGGCGGAATCTTGGACAGATGCCCCCTTCTGCACCGCCTCGGATGGGCGGAAAAATCGGGGGTAGTCGGCGAGCACTGTCTGAGCATGAGACCAACGGCCTCATGCGAGTTGCGCAGCCGCCCGATTTTTCCGGTCAGCCGAGGGAAGCCCGAAGGGCCGGTGCAGGGGGTGCCCTTTTCTTTGGCTTCTTTCTTTTGGGCAAGCAAAAGAAAGAATGCCAGCCGCCGGGCTGCCCCCGGCACCTAAACATCCCGCGCGCAGCGCGTCAAAACTCCTCCCCCATACATATCAATTGCCGTTTAACGCGATGCGTTATATTATTCAATCATGATCCAGTCGTTCAAATGCGCCGCCACGCAAGCCCTGTTCGCCGGGGAATCCGTGCCGCGCTTCGTGAATTTCAGGACGGTGGCCGAGCGCAAGTTGCAGATGTTGCATCGGTCCGTGCGGATCGAGGATTTGCGCGTGCCGCCGCAAAACCGGCTGGAAAAATTGCTGGGCGATCGGAAAGGAACGTGGAGCATCCGCATCAACGAGCAGTGGCGAGTGTGCTTCCGTTTCGAGGACGGCAACGCCTTCGATGTCGAGATCGTCGATTACCACTGAATGGAGGGCATGATGGCTATAGTCAACGGAATGCGCCCGATTCACCCGGGCGAGATATTGCGGGAGGAGTTCATGCTCCCGCTGGGGCTTTCCGCCAATGCGCTGGCAATCGCCTTGCGCGTGCCCGCCCCGCGCATCAACGATATCGTCCGTGAGCGCCGGGCGATCAGCGCCGATACGGCGCTGCGTTTGGCGCGTTATTTCGGCATCAGCGCGGAATTCTGGCTGGGCTTGCAGTCGGACTTCGACATGAAAATCGCCCAGGCCGAGGCCGGGGCGCGCATCGAGCAGGACATCGCGCCCCTGGCGCGGGCGGCTTGACGGCAAAACCGCGCCACAGAAATCACTCCCGCAGAATTATCAATGACGTTTTCAAATAACCCCCTCCCCGTCGCCATCATCGGTGGCGGCCCCGCCGGCCTGATGGCCGCCGAGGTGTTGAGCGCGGGCGGGATAAAGGTAGAACTGTTCGACGCCATGCCCTCCGTGGGGCGCAAATTCCTGCTGGCCGGCAAAGGCGGGCTGAACCTGACGCATGCCGAGCCGTTCGAGCAATTCCTCTCGCGCTATGGCGCTCGCCGCGCAGAGTTCGCGCCGTTGCTTGCCGGTTTCGGGCCGGACGCCTTGCGCCACTGGGCGGCCAGCCTCGGTGTAGAGACTTTCGTCGGCAGTTCCGGGCGTGTCTTTCCCGTCGAGAAGAAGGCGGCGCCGTTGCTGCGCGCCTGGCTGCACCGGTTGCGCCAGGCCGGGGTGAAATTCCATGTGCGCCACCGCTGGCTGGGCTGGGACGACAGCGGTGCGGTGCGCTTCGCTACGCCGCACGGGGAACAGCACATCAATGTGGCTGCCGTGGTGCTGGCGCTGGGCGGCGGCAGTTGGGCCAAGCTCGGTTCGGACGGCGCCTGGGTGCCGCCGCTGCAACAGCGCGGGGTGGAGGTCGCCCGGCTGCGCCCGGCCAACTGCGGCTTCGACGTGGGCTGGAGCGAGCACTTCCGCGCGCGCTTCGCCGGGCATCCGGTGAAACCTGTCGTTGCGTCCTTCACCGACGCCTCGGGCGGCGGAACCCGCAGGCAAGGCGAATTCGTGGTGACCGGGAACGGCGTCGAGGGTGGCCTGATCTATGCCCTCTCCGCCGGGCTGCGCGACGAGATCGAGGCGAACGGCTCGGCCACTTTGCACCTCGACCTAGCGCCCGGCTGGGAGTTGCCGCGCCTGATCGGCGAACTGGCGCGTCCGCGCGGCTCGCGCTCGCTGTCCAGCCATTTGCAGAGCCGGGTGGGGATCAAGGGGGTGAAGGCGGGGCTGCTGCGCGAATTGCTGTCCGCCGGGGAGTTTGCCGACCCGGCGCGCCTGGCGGCGGGCATCAAGGCGCTGCCGCTGAAACTCGCCGCGCCGCGCCCGCTCGACGAGGCGATCAGCAGCGCGGGCGGGGTCGCCTTCGAGGCGCTCGACGCGCATCTGATGGCGCGCGCCCTGCCTGGCGTGTTCTGCGCCGGCGAGATGCTGGATTGGGAAGCGCCGACCGGGGGCTATTTGCTGACTGCTTGCTTCGCCAGCGGGCGGGCGGCGGGTTTAGGCGTGCTGGAGTGGCTGAAAAACAATAAGTGAGCGCAACGCCCTGCTCCCTCTCCCGCAAGCGGGAGAGGGCTGGGGTGAGGGCGTATCAGGCATCGCCACATTCTCCGACTCCCTCATCCCCGGCCCTTCTCCTTTATGCCCTTCAGGGTGCGCCTGCGGGAGAAGGGAGTTAGTCACCCGCCGTGCTTCGCCAAGAACCTATCCAGCTGGTTGGCGAACGCCATCCGGTCGGCCTGGCCGAAGGCGGGCGGGCCGCCGGTGGCCAGGCCGCCGCCGCGCAGTTCTTCCATGAAGTTGCGCATGCCCAGACGCTCGCGGATGTTTTCGGGGCTGTACATTTCGCCCCTGGGGTTGAGCGCATGGGCGCCGCGTTCGATGACGAAGGCGGCCAGGGGGATGTCGGCGGTGACTACCAAATCGCCGGGGACGACCTGTTCGACGATGTGGGCGTCGGCGACATCGAAGCCCGCCGGCACCTGGATGGCGCGGATGTAGCGCGAGGGCGGGGTGCGCAGCATCTGGTTGGCGACCAGGATGGTGGATATCCGCCGCCGTTCCGCCGCCCGGAACAGGATGTCCTTGATGACGGCGGGACAGGCGTCGGCGTCGACCCAGATTTGCACCGTCTGTCAGCGCCCCCCGGCGAGCGCGGCACGCGCCCGGGCGATGGCCTTGCGCACCTGTTCCGGCGCGGTGCCGCCGATGTGGTTGCGGCTGGCGAGCGAGCCTTCGAGGGTGAGCACCTGGAAAATGTCTTCACCGATCAGGCCGGAAAACTGGCGCAATTCCGCCAGCGGCAGGTCGGCCAGGTCGCAGCCTTTGCCCTCGGCGTGGCGCACGGCGCGCGCCACCGCTTCGTGGGCGTCGCGGAAAGGCAGCCCCTTCTTCACCAAATAGTCGGCCAAATCGGTGGCGGTGGCGAATCCTTGCAGCGCGGCGCGGCGCATCGCGTCTTTTTTCACGGTGATGCCGCGCATCATGTCGGCGTAGATCGCCAGGGTGTCGCGCAGGGTATCGACGGTGTCGAACAGCGGTTCCTTGTCTTCCTGGTTGTCCTTGTTGTAGGCCAGCGGCTGGGCTTTCATCAGGGTGAGCAGCGCCATCAGGTTGCCGGTGACGCGCCCGCTCTTGCCGCGCACCAGTTCCGGCACGTCGGGGTTTTTCTTCTGCGGCATGATGCTGGAGCCGGTGCAGAAACGGTCGGCGATGTCGATGAAGCCGACGCGCGGACTCATCCACAGGACCAGCTCTTCGGAGAGGCGCGACAGATGGGTCATCACGAGCGCGGCGCAAGCGTTGAATTCGATGGCGAAATCGCGATCGGAAACCGCGTCGAGCGAGTTCTCGCACACTCCGTCGAAGCCCAGTTCGCGCGCCACCCGCTCGCGGTCGATGGGGAAGCTGGTGCCGGCCAGCGCCGCCGCGCCCAGCGGCAGGCGGTTGATGCGCTTACGGCAGTCGGCCAGGCGGCCGGCGTCGCGCGCGGTCATTTCGTAATAGGCCATCAGGTGGTGGCCGAAAGTCACCGGCTGCGCCACCTGCAAGTGGGTGAAACCGGGCATCACGGTGTCGGCATGTTCTTCGGCGAGGTCGAGCAGCGCCGCCTGGAAGTCATTGATGAGGCGCAGCAGGTTGTCCACCTCGGCGCGCAGCCACAGGCGCACGTCGGTGGCTACCTGGTCGTTGCGCGAGCGGCCGGTGTGCAGGCGCTTGCCCGCGTCGCCGATCAGGTCGGTGAGGCGGCGCTCGATGTTCATGTGCACGTCTTCCAGGTCGACCGACCATTCGAAGCGCCCGGCGCGGATGTCTTCGAGTATCTTCGCCATGCCGTCGCGGATCGCCGCGAGGCCGGCGTCGGACAGCAGGCCGGCGCCGTGCAGCATGGCGGCGTGGGCGAGCGATCCCTGGATGTCGAACTCGGCGAGGCGGTTGTCGAAGGTGACGGAGGCGGTGTAGCGTTTGACCAGTTCGGTCACCGGCTCATTGAAACGTCCCGACCAAGTTTTCTGCGAGGTTTCTTGCATGATGAGGCGCGCTTATCCAAAATAGGAAAATGGCGATTATAAATCAAAACCCTGCCTACCCGCCCGCGCTGCCCAACTTCCGCAACCTGGGGGTGATGCTGCGCATTCTCCTGGCGGTGAACGCGATGAGCGCGGTGGCCGCCCTGCTCAAGGCCGCCGACGCGGCGGGTTTCTGGCGCGAGCTGATCGACATCGCGGCGATCCTCCAGCCCATCCTGCTCGCCAGCCTGCTGCTGCTCTACCTCGTCCATCCGTGGCTGGCGCGTCTGCCCTACCGCCTGGGCATGGCGGCGACCCTGGCTTTGGTGCTGGCGCTCACCTTGCTGGCGACCCTTGCCGGGCAACGCCTGTTCGAAAGCGGCATGGCGATGCTGGGGCGCCATATGCTGTTCGCCCTGCTCGCCACAGCGGTGCTGCTGGGCTATTTCCACCTGCGCGGCAAGGCGCTCTCTCCGGCACTCGGCGAGGCGCGCCTGCAAGCCCTGCAAGCGCGCATCCGCCCGCATTTCCTGTTCAACAGCATCAACGCCGTGCTGTCGCTGGTGCGCAGCGAACCGCAACGCGCCGAGCGGGCGCTGATGGACATGGCAGACCTGTTCCGCGTGCTGATGGCCGACAACCGCCAACTCGCCCCGCTGGAGCGGGAAGTCGAATTGTGCCGCCAGTATCTCGACCTGGAAAAACTGCGCTTGGGCGAGCGCCTGCAAGTAGCCTGGCACATCGACAAGATGCCCGGCGACGCCCTGGTTCCGCCGCTGGTGCTGCAACCCCTGCTGGAAAACGCCGTCTACCACGGCATCGAGCCTTCCGCCGAACCGGGCGAAATCAGCCTGGACATCTACCGCAAGCGCGACGAGGTGCATATCGTGCTGACCAACCCCTACCGCCGGGAAGGCAGCCACCACGCCGGCAACAAGATGGCGCTGGGCAACATCCGCGAGCGCCTCGCCCTGCACTTCGACGCCGAGGCCAGCCTGGACGCCAAGGTGGGCGACAAGACCTACCAGGTGCACATCGCCCTCCCCTACACCGCCGATGAAGCCGCTGCGCATCCTGATCGTCGATGACGAAGCTCCGGCGCGCAACCGCCTGCGCGAGCTGCTGGCCGACTGCGCCGCGTCGCTGCCGCTCGCCGTGGCAGGCGAGGCCGCCAATGGCCGGGAGGCGCTGGAATTCGCCGAGCGCCAGGAAATAGATGTGGCGCTGCTCGACATCCGCATGCCGGAAATGGACGGGCTGGAAGCGGCGGAACACCTGCTCAAGCTGGAACGTCCCCCGGCGGTGATCTTCACCACCGCCTACGACGGTTACGCCATCCAGGCCTTCGAGGTCAACGCCATCGGCTACCTGCTCAAGCCGGTGCGCCCCGAACGCCTGCTGGCCGCCCTTACCAAGGCCGCCACCGCACCGCCGCCGCGCCCCGAAAGCCTGCGCGCCGCCGCCGGCGAGCCGCGCCGCCACCTGAGCACGGCCGAGCGCGGCAAGATCACCCTGATCCCGACTGCCGACATCCTCTACCTGCGCGCCGATCTCAAGTACGTCGCGGCGCGCACCGCCGAGCGCGAATACCTGCTGGAGGAATCGCTCAACCATCTGGAACGGGAATTCGGCGAGCGCTTCGTGCGCATCCACCGCAACTGCCTGGTGGCGCGCGAGGCTATCGCCGGTTTTGAAAAAGACGAGGAAGGAGGGTGGGCGGTGCGGCTGCGCGGCTGCGAGGAAAAGCTGGCGGTGAGCCGGCGCCAGCAGCATCTCGTGAAGGAATTGGGGCGCTAACTCGTTTAGCCTGGAAAAAGCGGTTTAGCCACGGATAAACGCAGGCGATCACGGATTAGCGGTGGCTTGCAATGCGTTCGTCTCGCACCTTCCGGGGGTCGGCAATCATTTTCCAACCCGGTTTTATCGGTGTAAATCCGTGGCCATCCGTGGCTGCCAAAGTTCTTTAAGAGCCTATTTCAGTAGTATCCATGCCCCGCGCCGGAACCATTTGGGGCGCA
>CAZDIJ010000101.1:0-7982 GCA_964505475.1 uncultured Sulfuricella sp.
GGGAGCCATCAGAATGCCCTTCACCCGCAACGCGGGAGAAGGGCGGCCCGGCGGCAAGGCTACTGGGGTTGTCTTTCTCCCCTCGCCCCTTGCGGGAGAGGGGCCGGGGGAGAGGGGGAGCCATCAGAATGCCCCTCACCCGCTTGCGGGCGAATGGCGGCCCGGCGGCGCGACTGCTGGTTTGCCCCACTGCTATCCAGCAGAGGGACTGCTCTGGGATTATTGATGAGGTAGGATTGCCTCCTCATCCGATTTTCTATCCACGTTGAAAGCAAGGAAAACACCCATGACAACATCCGCGTTCGACCGTGCCATTGCCCTGATTGACGCCGCCAATGCCGAAGATCCGCGCCAGGATCAAGGCGCAGACGGCAAACCCGTAGCGCGTGAACTGCTTTACTCGCAGCGCATGAGCGCGATGCTGGCGCGCTATGCGCCAGAGGCCGACGAGGCCATCAAGCTGGCGGTGCGCGCCCAGCATATCCAGCGCTGGAAGACGCCGCGCGACAGTTATCCGAACACGCGCGACGGCTATCTGCAATGGCGCACCGGGCTGTACAAGTTTCACGCCGAAACGGCGGGCCGCCTGATGACCGACGCCGGCATCGACGCCGCGATCATCGAGCGCGTCAAGCAGGCCGTCGGCAAGCGCGGATTGAAGGTTAACCCGGACACCCAGATGGTCGAGGATGTCATCGACCTGGTGTTCATCGAGGATTACATGCTCGACTTCGCCGGCAAGCATCCCGAATATTCCGAGGACAAGTGGCTGGACATCATCCGCAAGACCTGGAAGAAGATGTCGTCGCGCGCTCATGAGTTCGCGCTTTCCGGCAAGCTCAAGCTGCCCGAGCCGCTGGTGCCGCTGATCACCAAGGCGGTGACGGGATAAGCGGGCGCCGGGCGGCAGGCTTGCGTTGTTCCGCGTTTTGTATTATCGTTAATACAAAGTTTTCCGGAGATCGAACATGACCACCACCGTCCGCCTGCCGCAGCGCGTCGAACAAGTTCTCGCCAGCTATTGCGTCGAACATCGCAAGACCAAATCCGAGGTGATCGTCGAGTCACTGGAAAAGCTGTTTTCCGGCACCGACAAGACGAAGAAAACACCCTACGAACTGGCCGAGGAGGTCGGGTTCATTGGCTGCTTTGAAGGCAACGGCGAAACCGGCAACTACAAGGAACGCGTCAAGGCAGCCATTCGCGCCAAGCACAAGCGGTGAAAATTCTCGTCGATACCGGGCCGCTGGTCGCCCTGGCCGACCGTCGCGATGGCAATCATCCGCGCTGCACCCAATGGATGAAACGCTTTGACGGGACGCTCGTTACCACCTGGTCCGTGCTGACCGAAGCAAGCCATCTCGTCCCTTCAGTGGCGGCCGCACTGAGCGTTTTGCGCTGGACCGGGCGCGGCGGTCTTGATGTCCTGCCGTTTGGCGCCGCGGAACTGGCGATGGCCACCGACTGGATGGAGCGCTACGCCGACCGGCCGATGGATCTGGCCGATGCCTCGCTCGTCGTGGCGGCGTTGCAGACCGGCGTGACGGCCGTCTGGACGCTCGACCGCAACGATTTCGAAACCTACCGCCTGCCCAACCGCAAGCGGTTCCGCCTTGTGGAGATGACATGAACATCGGCTTCATTGGACTCGGCCTGATGGGCCGTCCCCTCGCCCTGCATCTGGCGCGCGCCGGCCATACCTTGCACCTCTGGGCACGCCGGCCGGCTTCGCTGGAACCCTTCAAGGACGTTACCGCCCGTGCGCATGTTTCGGCGGCCGCAGTGGCGCGGCATGCCGAAATCGTCTTTGTCATGGTCGCCGACGCCCCCGACGTGCGTGCGGTGACGCTCGACGCGGACGGCATCGTCAGCGGGGCCCGGCCGGGTTTGATCGTTGTCGACATGAGCACCATCAATCCCAACGCGGCGCGCGAGATCGGCGCCGAACTTGCCGCAAAGGGCATTGAATTTCTTGACGCGCCGGTGTCGGGTGGCGAGATCGGTGCGATCAATGCCGCGCTGACCATCATGGTGGGCGGCAAGCCCGAAGTGTTCGAAAAGGTGAAGCCGCTCTTCGAAAAAATGGGCAAGTCGATCACGCTGATCGGTGAAATTGGCGCGGGGCAGGTGGCCAAGGCCTGCAACCAGATTCTCACCGGCGTCGGCGTGGCCGCGGTGGCCGAGGCCTTCAATTTCGCCGCGAAAAGCGGCGTCGATCCGGCGCGGGTGCGCGAGGCCCTGCTGGGCGGTTTCGCCTACTCGAAGATCCTGGAGAACCATGGCCAGCGCATGCTCGACCGCAATTTCAAGCCCGGCTTCAAGGCCTGGATGCACCAGAAGGATTTGCGCATCGTCATGGAAGAGGCGCACCGCCTCGGCCTGATGCTGCCCGCGGCGGCGGCCACCGCGCAACTCTTCAACGCCATTGTCGGCAGCGGCATGGGCGAGGAAGATTCGGTTGCCGCGCTGAAATTGCTGGAGCGCATCAGCGCACCAGAACAATGAACATCGGGTTAATAGGGCTATGAACATCGGGTTCATCGGCCTAGGCGGCATGGGTCAGCCGATGGCGGAGCATCTGCTGGCGGCCGGGCATGCGCTTACTGTCTGGGCACGCCGTACCCGCTGCGGGGCACTTCGTCCCGCCAGCGCCGACTATTTGCTGGGAAAAGGCGCACAGTGGGCAGAAACGCCTGTTGCAGTTGCTCGGGCGAGCGAGATCGTGTGCACCAACGTCACCGGCAGCGCCGATGTCGAGTCACTCGCCGCGCAACTGATCACTGCCTTGAAACCGGGCAGCGTGCACCTCGATTTCTCGACCATCGCTCCGCAAACGGCGCGCGAGATCTCCCGACGTTACGCAGAAAAAGGCGTCGACTTTGTCGATGCCCCGGTTTCCGGCGGCACGGCGGGCGCGCGCGCGGCGACGCTGGCCATCATGTGGGGCGGAAAGTCGGCGCTGGCGGAACGGCTCGGCCCGATTTTTGCCTGCCTCGGCAAGACCGTCGTGCATGCCGGTGCGTCCGGCGCCGGCCAGGTGGCGAAAGCCTGCAATCAACTGGTGATGGTGGCGGCCATCGAGGCGACGGCGGAAGCGGCGCGCCTGGCGGCGGCCGCCGGCGTCGATTTCGCCAAGGTTCGGCAGGCGCTGCAAGGCGGTTCGGCCGGTTCGCGCGTGCTGGATTTCTTCGGCGCCAAGATGGCGGCGCGAGATTTCGCCCCGGGCGTGGTGGCACGCCTGCACCACAAGGACTTTGTCATGGTGATGGCCGAGGCGACGCGCCAGGGCGTGCCGCTGCCAGTTGGCGCCACGGTGATGCAACAGCTCGATGGATTGATGGCGGCGGGCTGGGGAGCCGAGGACACGTCGCGCTTGTTATGCGTGCTTGAAAGGTCGCAAGGCCCACTGCCCCGCTCTGGCGCGGAGAGCTAACTTTCATGGTCGGTGAAACCACCCGCTGATGATGAAACACGTTAAGGGCAATCGACGCCCCCCACCCCCAGCCCCCGCCCCGAGGCGGGGGTCGAAGTTTGTTCGCTGCGCTCAGGGGGATTACGCGGCGTCAAATGGTGTGTTTCACGTTAACAGCTTATCGATTGTTGGTGGTTGGGGCGTCAGCGGTGGCTTGGCCTTCGTCCTCCCGCTGCGCGGGTTGATCCGCTTCCGGCAGGCGGCTTGCCAATACCTTGTCGACGCGCTTGCCATCCAGATCGACAACTTCAAGCCGCCATTTTTCCCACGTTGCGGTGTCGCCGGTCTGCGGCAGGCGTTCGAGCAGCCACATCATGAGTCCGCTCAAGGTGTGGTAGCGGCCCTTGTCCTCCTCCGGCACCTCTTTCAGATCCAGTTTGTCCTTGAGCCCCTGTAGCGGAATCAGCCCGTCGAGCAGCCATGAACCGTCTTCCCGCTGCACGGCCCAGGCATCTTCCTGATTGCGTGGTTTGAATTCTCCGGTCACGGCTTCCAGGACATCCTGCAACGTCACCAGTCCCAGCACTTCGCCGTATTCATCCACCACCAGTACCATCTGGGTGCCCGATGCGCGAAAATGAGCCAGCAGATCCATGCCGTTCAAGGTTTCCGGGACAAACACCGCGGGCTGTAGTTGCGCGGCAAGATCGGTCTGATCGCCCTTGAGCTTCTGGTGGAGCAACTGCTTGGCATTGACGATGCCGAGCACGTCATGCAGGCCACCCCGGCAGACCGGGAAGCGCGAATGATCTGATTCGGCAATCCACTGCATGTTCTCTTCCAGCGACCGGGTGACATCCAGATAGACGATGTTGGCCCGCGGCATCATCAGCGAGGCAATCTGGCGGTCATCGAGCCGGAAGACGTTCTGCACCATCTCGCGTTCCCGTTGCTCGATCACGCCGGATTCGGACCCTTCCTCGATCATGGCGTGGATTTCCTCCTCCGTAACGCCTTGCCCCGCCTGTTCGCGCTGCCCCATCAAGCGCAGGATCGTCTCGGTGGACACCGAAAGCAGGCGCACGAACGGCCGGGTGAAGAGCGCCAGGAACCGCATCGGTCTTGCCACCAGGCGCGCAATCCCCTCGGGATTGAACTGAGCGATGCGCTTGGGCACCAGCTCGCCGACCACAATGGATACATAGGTGATGACAGTCACCACCAAAGCCGTCGCCACGATGCCGCTGGCGTCCTCATCCATGCCCATGCCTTCTAGCCAGGCGGCGAACGGCCCGGCCAGAACGGCTTCGCCGACAATCCCGTTGAGGATGCCGATCGAGGTAATGCCGATCTGAATGGTGGAGAGGAAGCGCGTCGGTTCGTCATGCAGCATGAGCGCGATAGCGGCAGCGCCGTCGCCATCCTCGGCCAGCTTGGCCAGTCGGTTGCGTCGCGCGGTGACCAGGGCGATTTCCGACATGGCAAAGGCGCCGTTCAGAAAAATGAGGGCGATTAGGAACAGGATTTCCATGGTGTGCTCCAGAGGACATTCAATATCGCGGGGTTCGCAGAGGCGAACGAAACCGCACCGAGACCCGTTGCGGGACGCCGGAGGGGAAAACTTGACATGGAAGCTTGAAGATTGATCTGGCCAAACCCGGTTGGCAGATCGCCGCCACTGGCGGCAAGGACTAAACGTTCACGGCGCAGTGTGCGCGGAGAAATGTGATCAGGCGGTGGGCGACTATGCATAGCGCGGAGCAAAAGCCCCGCATGGCCTTTCTTGTTGTGAAGGGCCGGATATTGTCCATGAATTTCGCACGGACGTCACTGTCGGTTTGAAAGTGCGCGCAAAGGCATGGCCGATAGTTTAGAGTTCCGGCTCTCCACCGGATGAGCCATCACTATGAACCCCTTGCCTTCCCGGTTGCCGCTTGTCGGCACCACCATTTTTACCGTCATGTCGCGGCTCGCCAACGAACATGGGGCGATCAACCTGTCGCAGGGTTTCCCCGATTTTTCGCCGCCGCCGCTGTTGCTGGAACGCGTGCTGCATCACATGCACAGTGGCGCGAACCAGTACCCGCCGATGGCGGGTGCCCTGCCGCTGCGCGAAGCGATCGCCGAAAAACTGGTTGCCTGTTACGGCGCGCAGTACGACGTCGAGAACGAGATCACCGTCACGGCCGGCGCCACGCAGGCGTTGTACACCGCCATCACCGCCTGCGTGCGGCCGGGCGACGAGGTGATCGTCTTCGCCCCGGTGTATGACAGCTATTTGCCGGCAATCGAGTTGCAAGGCGGCACGGCGCGGGTGATCAATCTTTGTCCTCCGGCTTTCCGTCCCGACTGGTCCGCAGTTGCCGCCGCGATCAACGTCCGGACGCGCATGATCATCCTGAACACGCCGCACAATCCCACCGGCACGGTGTGGACGGCGGACGACATGGCGCAACTGGCGGCGCTGGTGCGCAATACCGACATCGTCCTGCTGGGCGACGAGGTGTATGAGCATATCGTCTTTGCTGACAGCCCGACCGGCGGACGCCACGAGAGCCTGGCGAGCTACCCGGAACTGCGCGAGCGCAGCTTTGTCGTGTCGAGCTTCGGCAAGACCTTTCACATCACCGGCTGGAAGATCGCCTACTGCGCGGCACCGACAGCGCTGATGACCGAGTTCCGCAAGGCGCACCAGTTCATCGTGTTCACCGTCCATCATCCGTCGCAACTGGCACTCGCTGATTTCTTGCGCGCCGATCCGGGCTTTGCGGCGGGACTCGCCGAGTTCTACCGGGCCAAGCGGGATTTCTTCCGCCAGCAGCTCGCGGGTTCGCGCTTCGAGCTGCTGCCCAGCGATGGCACCTATTTCCAGCTCGCGCGCTACGACAAGATCAACGACCAGCCCGACAGGGAATTCGCGCGCTGGCTGACCATCGAGAAGGGCGTCGCCGTGATCCCCGTTTCGGCCTTCATGCCCGACGGCAGTGATTACGGTTTGATTCGTTTTTGCTTCGCCAAGAACGAGGCGACGCTGGCGGCGGCGGGCGAGAAGCTGCGGGCGGTATAAGCGCCCACCCGCGCCGTTCCGCCAGCACCGACTTTTGGTTGCGGCCGCGCTGAAGCGCTTAACCGGCGCGTGCCGGTTAGCCTTCACCGAAAGTCGGCGGGGTTGGACTGCACACTCGCCGTTCCGCCAGCGCCGACTTTTGCGGAGCCTGCGCCGCGACATTCTGCCGCAGCGCAGTTAAGCCAGGGTTAATGTTCAGGGACTATGATGACGAAAGATTCTTTCGAAAGCTGACCATGACCCGCTACTTGCTTTTTCTTCTTTTGTTGCTGTCTTTGTGTGCGGCGGCTGACGATGTGATCCGGCTTACCCCCGGTCAGATTGACAAGGCGGGCGTGGCGGTTGCCACGGTGGCTGAACTCGGCGCGACTGCCGAGGTGCGCTTGCCGGCCCAGGTGATCGTCCCGCCCGCGCAAATCGAGGTGATTGCCGCGGCCGTGCCGGCCATGGTGGCTGCGGTGCACGTTGCCCATGGTGAAACCGTGAAGCGAGGGCAGCCCCTGCTGCGCCTGCAGGGCGGCCAGTTACTCGAGCTGCAGCGGGATTACGCGGGCGCCGGTGCGCTGGCGGAGCTGGCCGCCGAGAAACGGCGGCGTGACGAGGCGCTCTTTGCCGATGGCATCATCGCGCAGAATCGTCTGTCCGAGTCGCGTGCGGCCGAGACGCAAGCGCTTGCGCTGGCGGCGGAGCGGCGTGCATCGCTGCGTCTGGCCGGTGCCGCGGAACCGGGCAAGGACGGTGCGCTCTCGGGGAGTGCCGTGCTGCGTGCGCCGTTCGACGGTGTCGTCCTCGAAGCAGCGGCGCAGCCCGGCCAACGTGTCGATGCGATGACGCCCTTGCTGAAGCTGGGCCGCCTGACGCCGCTCTGGATCGAGATCCAGGCCAGCGCCGGACAAACCAGTGGCCTCGCGCCGGGGGATCGGGTATCCGTGCCGGGCTGCGCCGCACCCGGCAGGATTACCCTGATCGCGCCGCATCTGCAGGCCGCCAGCCAGTCCTTGCTGATCCGCGCCGAACTGGCCAAGCCAGCCGGTTGCGTGAAGCCTTTCCAGTTCGTGCAGGTGGTGATCGGTAGGGCGCGGCCGCTGGAGTCCGGCACGCTGCGCCTGCCGCCTGCTGCCGTGACCCGCCACCAGGGCAAGGCCTGGGTGTTCGTCGCCGCGCCCGACGGGTACCAGCCGGTGGCCGTCGAGGTACTGGAGGAAGCGGCCGCCGGAACGACCGTCTCCGGCAATCTCGCGTCGGGAGCCAAGATCGTCGTCAAGGGCGTGGCGACCCTCAAGGCCGTATGGCTTGGCCTTGGCGCCGGAGAACAATAAATCGTGCTGCAGAAACTCATCGAACTGGCGCTGACGCAGCGCCTGCTGGTACTGGTCGGGGTCGCGCTGCTGATCGGCGCCGGGGTCTATGCCTTCCGCGAATTGCCGATCGATGCCTTTCCCGATGTGTCGTCGACCCAGGTCAAAATCATCGTCAAGGCGCCGGGCATGACGCCCGAGGAAG
>CAZDIJ010000102.1:0-7962 GCA_964505475.1 uncultured Sulfuricella sp.
TACTGAAATAGGCTCTAAATATCCTGGTTGGGAAATGACGTTCAAAGTGAACATGGATTGTTATTGAAGGGGAAAAGCGTAAAGGGCATGATGCGGTGAGTTGGCCTGATTACTGTTTTTTCTTTCTGGGCAAGACGGATCACATTGAAATACCCGATTTTCGAATATTGGGGTAAAGCCGCATCAGGTGTTTCTCTACAGGAAGGAGAGGTATCCGGCTGGCATCTGCTGCCCTACCATTGCCTCGATGTGGCGGCGGTGGCGCTGGCGTGGTTGGATTGCCATCCCGCCAGTGCCCGCTGGCTGGCTGTGCAACTGGGCTTGACGGACCAGGCAGCCATCCGGCTGACAGTGTTTTTCGCGGCGCTGCACGATGTCGGCAAGTTCGCCGACGCTTTCCAGGGGCTCCAGCCTGACATCCAGATGGCTTTGCAAAAGCGCAAATCCTCCCTGCGCTACAACTTGCGCCATGACACCCTCGGGTTGGCGTTGTTCCTCGATAAGTTCGCACAACCCCGAACCACCTGGTTCGGGCCGTTGACCTTCGACCCCGAAGCCTGGCAAAGCCTGGCGTTCGCCAGCGCCTGTCATCATGGCAAGCCAGGCGAAATCAAGGAAGGCAGCGATTTGCGATCCCTTTTCCGGTATAGCTTCCGGGAAGAAGACATCGCCGCCGCCGTAAATTTTGCTGGTGACGTTGCCCGCTTGTTGCGCGTGGACGAGTTGATCGACGGCCCCCATGAAATCGCCGAAAAGCCCGCCAGGCAAGTCTCTTGGTTTATCGCCGGGGTGCTGAACCTGGCGGACTGGGTGGCGTCCGGCGGCATGCCCTACGACACCGACATCCAGCCACTTGGCGATTATTGGGAAAAAGCCCAGGCCCGAGCCGGCAGCCTGTTGCGAGAGCGCGGCCTGATCCCCGCCGCCAGCGCGCCGGAGTGCGGAGTCGCCGAATTGTTCCCTGATCTGCGCCATCCCAGCCCCTTGCAACTCCAGGCCCAAGCTGTGCCCATGATGGACGGCCCGCAGCTTTTCATCCTCGAAGACGTGACCGGCGCCGGCAAGACCGAAGCCGCCCTGCTGCTTGCGCAACGCCTGATGGCGCGTGGCTTGGCGGATGGCCTGTATTTCGCTCTGCCGACCCAGGCCACCGCCAATGCGATTTACCGGCGCCTCTCCGAAGTCCTGGCGCGCTTTTTCCGGCGCGGCGAAAGCATTTCGCTGATACTCGCCCACGGCGCACGCGACCTATCGCCGGAGTTCCGCCGCGCCGTGCTGGCATCGGTGGTGCCGGAATTCTGCCCGGAAGACGACGAATCCCCCGCCACGGTCGCCTGCAATGCCTGGCTGGCGGACAACCGCAAGAAAACTTTCCTTGCCGACGCCGGGGTCGGCACGCTCGACCAGTCCCTGCTCGCCGTGCTCCATTCGCGTTACCAGACCTTGCGCCTGGCCGGGCTGGCGCGGCGGGTGCTGGTGATCGACGAAGTGCATGCCTATGACAGCTACATGAGCGGGCTGCTGGAAATCCTCCTGCAATTCCAGGCCGGCTTGGGTGGCAGCGTCATCCTTCTGTCCGCCACCCTGGGCGGCGCGCAGCGCAGGAAATTGGTGAATGCCTACGCGCGCGGGCTGGGGGCTGCGGCGCCGGCCTTGAAATCCCGCGACTATCCGCTGCTGACGCACTTTCCCGCCGAACCCGGTGGGCACGAAATTCCACTTGCCACCCGCCCGGAAGTGGCGCGGCGAGTGCGCGTCGAACTCCTCCACGACGAAAACGCCGCCTATGCACTGCTGCTGCAAACGGCACGCGAAGGCCAATGCGCCTGCTGGGTGCGCAACACCGTGTTCGACGCCATCGCGGCATGGAAGCGCCTGAAAAATCTGCCTGAGTTGGAAGGGCGGGTGATCCTCTTCCACGCCCGGTTCGCCCAATGCGACCGTAACCGCATCGAAGAGGCCGTCCTGGCGCGCTTCGGCAAACCGGGTGACGGGACGCGCGGCGGCTGGGTGATCGTGTCTTCGCAAGTTTTAGAGCAATCGCTTGATCTTGATCTGGACGTAATGGTCAGCGACCTCGCCCCCATCGACCTGTTGATCCAGCGCGCCGGGCGCGTCCACCGCCATTGCCGCGGACTGGACGGCAATCTGCTGCCCGACGGCGAGGCCGACCAACGCGGCGGCCCTGCCTTGCATATCCTCACCCCCGCGCCGCTGGACGCCCCCGAGGCGGACTGGTTCACCGCCTTCTTCCCCAAGGCCGGCAAGGTCTACCCCCATCACGGCGAACTGTGGCGCAGCGCGCGCCTGTTCCGCCCCGGCGCGCGGCGTGGCTGGACCATGCCCAATGATGCCCGCGACCTGATCGAATCGGTGTTTGGCGACAGCGGCGAAGACCTCCCGCCGGCCCTGGAGCGCAATGCCGCCAATGCCGAAGGCGACGACTTCGCCCAACTCGGCCTGGCGCTCGACAACGCCCTGGCTTTCGACCTGGGCTACGGTTCCGACGCCAGCCGCAAATGGCTGGACGACATCCACACCCCCACCCGCCTGGGCGAAGCCTCGACCGCCCTGGTGCTGGCGCGCTGGGACGGCGAAAGGATAGAACCCTGGGCAAAGCATGGGGAAAACGCCTGGGGCCTAAGCCGGATCAGCGTCGCCACCCGCAGCATCCGTGCCGCGCCACGCCCAAGCTGGCTGGCGGAGAGCCTCTGGCAGGAACTGGCGGAAAACGCACCGCCTTACACCGAGCGGCTGGTCTTGCGGCAGCGCGATGGCGAGTGGATCGGCGTAGCGGAGGATGGCGGCGGCACGCTCCGGGAATGGCGCTATTCGCCGAGTGCCGGGTTGGAAATGGTAAAGGAGCAGGAGGATAAAAAGGGGTGAAGACTGTCTTCACCCCAGCCCTACGGACGTAGGGAACATCCGATAAAAACATCAAATCCACAGTGCCTTACCGGTTCATCCCACAAGCATGGGATGACGAGATTATATAAGAGGTGATGGAATCTTGTATACAGTGACTTACCTTGTTGTTTACAAAAATGAGTGGTATCTTGACTGAATTGCGGCGGTCAAGGAAAGCAAATCATGTGGATTAAGTTGTTGGTGAAATTGGAAAACTGGCTGTTCGTCAGGCTTGAAGTCTGCTGGGGGCAAAAGAAAGCGCTAAAGGAAATTCACAATGACAAAATTCAATCTGATTGACTCGCCTTGGCTATCGGCCCTGCGTGGCGACGGCACCGTCGAGCCGATCCAACCTTGGCGCATCGTCGAGCAGGGCGGCTATGCATTCCACGGGCTGGCCGCGCGGCGCGCCGATTTCAACGGCGCCTTGATGCAGTTCCTGATCGGCCTGTTGCAAACCGCCTTTGCCCCGCCCGACGACAAGACCTGGCGCCGGTATTACGACACCCCGCCCACTCCCGAGGAACTACACGGCGCATTCGAGCGATACCGCGACGCCTTCGACCTGGATGGCGACGGGCCGCGCTTCATGCAGGATTTCCAGATGCCGGAAGGGGAAGAGAAGCCGATAGCCGGCCTGCTCATGGATGCGCCGGGCGGTAACACCGTGCGTAACAACCAGGATCATTTCATCAAGCGCGGCGGCGCGGAAGCCTTGTGTCCCGCCTGTGCGGCAGCCGCACTGCATTGTCTGCAAACCAACGCTCCCAGCGGCGGACAGGGACATCGCGTCGGCCTGCGCGGCGGCGGGCCGCTCACCACACTGGTGATCCCCGCTCAGGGCGCTCCTTCGCTGTGGCGCCAAGTCTGGCTGAATGTCCTTCCCGAAGCGGATTTTCGCGCCAAGGAATCGGCGGACGCGCCCCACGGCATGGCCGCTATTTTTCCCTGGCTCGCTCCCACCCGCAGCAGCGAAGGCAACCGCAAGACCTTTCCACCCGAGACCGACTTGCTGCAAATGTTCTGGGGGATGCCGCGCCGCATCCGTCTGCAATTCGGCGGGGCGGGCGTTTGCGATTTGTGCGGCGCCGCCGCCGAGCAATTGGCGACGGGTTTCGTCACCAAGAATTTTGGGGTCAGTTATGAAGGCTGGCGGCACGTCCTCAGCCCCTACGCGGGCAAGGATGGCGAGCCGGAATTGCCGGTACACGGCCAGCCCGGCGGTGCGGGGTTTCGCCACTGGGTGGGCTGGGTGGTCGGCGAGCACGGCAAATACCACAAGACCCCGGCGATGGTGGTCAGCGATCACCGGGACAGCCCGGTGAAGCGCGAGATCGCAAGCATCCTGTGGGCCTTCGGCTACGATATGGACAACATGAAGGCCCGCGCCTGGGTCGAGTCGCGCATGCCACTGGTGCATGGCGAGGAGGATGCTCGCGAAGCCTTCGAGGACGCCAGCCGCGAGTTGGTGCATGGCGCAATGTCGGTGGCGGGCAACCTGCGCGAAGCGGTCAAGAATGCCCTCTACGGCAAACCGGAAATCAGCGAGGGCGGCAAGATCACCTGGAAATTCCCGCCTTCCGCCAAGCTGGAGGGTGCCCACGCCGATGCCTTGGCCTCCGCGTATTGGCGCGGTGCGGAGGCGGGCTTCTGGGAGCACTTGCGGCGCCTGCAAGCTGCGTTTCTTGCCGATCAGGTGGCCGTCGATACCTGCAAGGAATCGTGGCTGGCCGAGTTGTCCAGCCACGCCGAAAAAATCTTCGGCCAATTCGCCGAACGCGGCGGGGAAGAAAGCGACCGGGTCAAGGCGCTGGTGCTGGCGCGCGCGCAACTGGGCTGGTTCAACCGGGGCGACGCCCTGCGCAAGGAAATGCACCTGCCACTCAAGGAAAACCAGCAATCCCGCAAATCCAAAGGAGGGAAATTATGAGCGAAGCACCACGGGGGAACCAGCCGTTCGCTGGCGGCAGTCCGGAAGCCAAGGCAATTCTGGCTTGGTGGCACAGCCTGCACGGCGACGAGACCAGGGACGGCGACAAGGGTGAACTGGCGGAATTAAGGCGCGCTTCCACCCTCACCGAAGTCGTCCTGAGCCGGGCCTACCAGCGCCTGCGCCATGCGCTGCTGGAGGCCGGCGTATTCCGTGGAGATTGCGAATATCAGGCCGCGGCCGTAGCACGGGTGCTGGCGCGGGTAAAAAGCGCGGTGCCGGGACTTGGATTTGCCCGGATCATGGCTGAAGACAAAACCGGCAAACCCCGCATCAGCGAAGCCCGTTTCAAGCGCCTGCTGCGCGAACAGGATCGCGGGCAATTGGCGAACGACCTGATTCGCCTGCTGCCCATGCTGGAAAACCGCGCCGACCCGGTGCGGCTGGCCGGCGACATCTGGCTGTGGGGCGAAGGTGTCCGCCGCGCCTGGGCCAACGATTATTACCTGGAAGTTTTTAGAAAAAAGGAGACCACGTCATGACGCAATTCGTACAACTGCATTTGTTGCTTTCCTACCCGCCTTCCAATCCCAACCGCGACGACGCAGGCAAGCCGAAAAGCGCCGTGATGGGCGGCGTCAACCGCATGCGGATTTCCTCGCAAAGCCTCAAGCGGGCGTGGCGCACCTCCACCGCTTTCCAGGAAGAACTGGCCGGCCATCTAGGCATCCGCACCAAGCTGATGGGCCTGGAAGTGGCCAAACAACTTGAACAAAAAGGTTTGAACGCCGCGCCGGCCGGGGAATGGGCGGCGAAAATCGCCGGCCAGTTCGGCAAGCTCAAGAAAGACAGCAGCGAAATCGAGCAGCTTTGCCACATCACCCCGGAAGAGAAAACCGCCATCGACGCCCTGGTTGGGCGCATCGCCGCCGGTGAAAAGGTTGCGGACGAAGAACTGGCGTCCCTCGCCACGCACCGCCACAGTGCCGCCGACGTTGCCCTGTTCGGGCGGATGCTCGCCGCCAAGCCGGACTGCAACAGCGAAGCCGCCGCCCAGGTCGCCCACGCCATCACCGTTCACAAGGTGGTCATGGAAGATGACTTTTTCACGGCGGTGGATGACCTCAAGAAGCGCGAGGACGATGCCGGTTCGGCCCACATGGGCGAGACCGAATTCGCCGCCGGGCTGTTTTATCTCTATCTATGCGTGGATTGCGACCTGTTGCGGGAAAACCTTTCCGGTGACGCCGATCTTGCCCGCAAGACCCTCGCCGCGCTGCTCGAATCCGCCGCCACCGTCGCCCCCAGCGGCATGCAAAACCGCTTCGGCTCGCGGGTGCGGGCCTCCTACATCCTCGCAGAACGCGGCAGCCAGCAGCCCCGCTCGCTGTCCGCCGCCTTCCTCAAGCCGGTTGAGGGTAAGGACATGCTGGGCGACTCTATCAAGCGCCTGGAGGACACCGCCGCCAACATGGACAAGGTTTACGGCGATTGCCGGGACGCCACGAGTTCCTTCCGTTGCGACGCCGAGCGCGCCCAAGGTTCGCTGGCGGAACTCAAGACCTTCGTGGCGGAGTGCGTCCATGGCTGATTCCCGCGAATATCTGCTGTTTCGCCTGTACGCGCCGCTCGCCGCGTGGGGCGACATCGCGGTGGGCGAAGTGCGGCCTTCCTTCGAGCGGCCTTCGCGTTCGGCGGTGCTGGGGCTGGTCGCGGCGGCGCTGGGCATCCGCCGCGACCGCGAAGACGAATTGCGCGCCCTCGACGATGCCTACGGCTATGCGGTGGCTGTACAGGCGCAAGGCGTGCCGTTGCGCGACTATCACACCGTCCAGCGCCCGCCCCAGCGCAAGGGCGCGGCCTACGGTAGCCGCCGCGCCGAGCTTTCCGCCTTGCCACGCGATGCGCTGGCCACCACGCTTTCCTATCGCGATTACTGGCAGGATGCCGTCTACGTCGCCTGCCTGTGGACGCGCCGGGACGATCCGCCGCACACGCTGGAACAACTCGCGGCGGCGCTCAAGAGACCGTGCTTCGCCCTTTATCTGGGGCGCAAATCCTGCCCGCCGGCCCTGCCGCTAGCACCCCACCTTGTCCGCGCGGACAATGTCGCGCGGGCGTTGCGCAGCGCGGCTTTTCCCGAGGCCGCCTGGCTGCCGAAAACCGAAGGTTTCGCCACGGTATACAGCGAACAGCATCCCGGCGGCGATTGCCAACAACTGCGGCGGCGCGACCGGATGTTGTCGCGGCGCCGCTGGCAGTTTGCCGAACGCGAAGAATACCGTTACTCATTGAACGCGGAGGCCTGAATGGAAACCCGCTATTTCAGCCGTGCCCGGCTGCGCACCGACACCCCCGACCTCAAGGCGCTGGCCAGTCTCGCGGCAAGCAGTCTGTATCGCGAACACAAGCTGGCGTGGCGCTTTTTCGCCAATGACCCGGATGCCTGCCGTGATTTTCTCTACCGCCGCGACGGCAACGACTTCTACGTCGTTTCCGCCCGTCCACCGCAAGCTGACCCAGAATTGTGGGAAATCGAAACCAAGTCCTACCAGCCGGAATTGCAGGCCGGTGAAGTGCTGCAATTTTCCCTGCGCGCCAACCCGGTGGTCAGTACCCGCCTCGAACGCACCCCGGAAGCGGCGGCGGAATGGGCGCGGAACCGCGAAAAGCAAGGACTCAAGGCGCGCGAAGACAAGCGCCGCCTGGTCCGCCACGACGTGGTCATGGCCGCCAAGAAACGGATGGAACAGCAATACGGCGAAGCTTGGTGGAAAAACACCGACCGCGAAGAACTCGTCCATGCTGCCGCCGGCGCTTGGCTGGAGGGACAGGGAAAGAATCACGGCTTCATTATCGGCGACTTCGGAGCCACCGCCTACCGCCGCGAAACCTTCAAGGACGGCGTGGGACGCCAGGCAGTGATCGCCCGTCTGGATTTCACCGGCACACTGCAAGTCGCCGACCCGCAAGCGTTCCATGTCGCACTGTTCAACGGCATCGGCCCCGCCAAGGGTTTCGGCTGTGGCCTGCTGTTGGTGAGACGGGCTTGATAAAAGTGCTATCATTTGATGGCACAATTTATTTGCGAGGCCATGATGGATACTTTTACAGTTCGCGATTTG
>CAZDIJ010000103.1:0-7833 GCA_964505475.1 uncultured Sulfuricella sp.
GCCGTGCCCGTGCTTTTCAGAAATGTTCTGCGCAGTGAATTCATACTCTCCTCCTGTCAATGAGTTGGCCAACCGTAAAGCAATGCGACGGCTGCAAGCACCGGCCAAAAGCGGCTCGATAATTGCGGCCATTCATAACCCTAGACGGGCGCATGAATAAATTTATTCCATCAACCGTAAAAATATTTTTATGGTTGCCACGCCAGCGCATGGCTCAAACGGCGGGCGAAAAAAAACCCGCCGGATTGGGCGGGTTCCGTGCTCCGGTCTGCCGGGGCGGGTAGAAGCTACTTGCCGCCGCGTTCGTGGCGCACCAGGCCGATCAGGTATTCGGCGGTCTTCAAGGCATTCTCGTGTCCGCCGGCCATTTGCGCCGAGGTCTGGTATTTGCCCGCCACCACGATGGTCGGCACGCCGCTGATGCCATAGGCGGAGGTCAACTGCTTGGAGCGAGCCACCTTGCTTTGCACGCCGAAGCTATTGTAGGCGTCGGCGAACTTCTTGGGGTCGACGCCCTGCTTGGCGACCCATTCGGTGGCGATTTTCTCGTCGCTCAGCTTGACATCTTTGATGTGATAGGCATTGAAAGCATCGGCGTTGAGCCGCTCCAGTTCGCCGAGCGATTCCAGCGCGAAAAACAGCTTGCCGAGACTTACCCAGGCCGGGTTGCTGACCGCGTGCAGACGAACGAACGAAACATCCTTGGGCAATTTCTTCGACCACTGGGCGATAACCGGCTCCAGGTCGAAGCAGTGCGGGCAGGAATAGGAAAACACCTCCATGACTTCGATCTTCTTGGCGTCGGTCGGCTGAGGCTGCGCCACCAGCCCATATTCCCGCCCCAACTGAGGTTCGGCGTGAGCCAGAACGGCCAGACAACTCAACCATGCAAATACCAGGAACTTGATTTGTTTCATTTTGCGATCTCCAGGGTTTTATTCGTGTATTTTAACTAGATTGGCCTGCACGCCGTTTTTCGACAGCAGCGCGCGAGTCTGGTTCAGTTCCTCGATGGTGGCGAAGGGGCCGACGCGCACGCGATGCCAGATTCCCTTGTCGGGAATATTGGCGGTCTGGATCACGGCCTCGACACCCATCAGCGCCAGCTTGGCTTTCAGGTTGTCCGCCTCGCCGTCGGTCTGGAATGCCCCGGCCTGCAGGAAATAATTTTCCTTGAGCTTGCCGGTGGGCTGCCGCGCCGCCGAGGCCTTGACCTCCTGCTCGGTGACCGGCGCTTCCTTGCCCTGCAAAATATCGTAAAACTCGAAACGCTGCTTTTCCTTTTCCGCCGGCTTGGCGGGCTGGCCGTCTTGCGGCGCGGCGGATTTCGCCGGAGCGTCCGGCGCGGCAGGCTGGGCTTGCGCCGCCGGAGGTTCGGCGGGCTTATCCTTGGCGACGAACGGGGAAGGTGATTTGTTGATGTAGATCGCCACCCCGATGGCCGCCGCCAGCCCGATGAACAGGCCGATCAGCACCCCGGCGAGCATGGGATGGCCGTCTTTCTTGGAGGAAGCGGAGGGGCGTTCGCTGCGTTTATAGTCTCTGGCCATGGCTCACATCTTTTCCGGGCAGCTCACACCGAGCAGGCCGAGGCCGTTGCGCAGCACCTGGCGGGTGGCGCAGATCAGCGCCAGGCGCGCCAGCTTGACGCTTTCCTCGGGCACCAGGAAATGCTCTGCATTGTAGTAGCTATGCAGGTCGCCGGCGAGGTCCTTGAGGTAATAGGCGATCAGGTGCGGCGCCATCTCGGCGGCAGCGCCCAGCACGGTTTCCGGGTACTCCGCCAGGCGGTTGAGCAGCGCCAGTTCGTGGCTGCCGGTCAACGGTGCGGTCTCGACGCCGGCCAGGTCGGATTCGACCCCGCCCCACTGCTCCAGCACGCTGCAAATGCGCGCATGAGCGTACTGAATGTAGTAGACCGGGTTGTCGTTGCTTTGCGACTTGGCCAGTTCGAGGTCGAAATCAAGATGCTGGTCGCTCTTGCGCAGCACGTAGAAAAAGCGTGCCGCATCGTTGCCCACCTCCTGCCGCAGCTCGCGCAGGGTGACGAAGCTGCCGCTGCGGGTGGACATCGGCAGTTTTTCCGCGCCGCGATAGAGGGCGGCGAACTGCACCAGCGCGATGACGAGGCGCTCCGGGTCTTGCTCCAAGGCCTGCAAGGCGCCCTTGACCCGGGCGATGTAGCCGTGATGGTCGGCTCCCCAGATGTTGACGACTTGCGCGAAGCCGCGTTCGAACTTGTTGAGATGATAGGCGATATCCGAGGCGAAATAGGTAAACAAGCCATTCTCGCGCTGCACCACGCGATCTTTTTCGTCGCCGAATTTGGTTGAGCGGAACCATTTGGCACCATCCTGAACGTAAATGTGGCCGTGTTTTTCCAGCGTCGCCACCGCCCGATCCACCAGCCCGCTGTCGAACAGGGACTTCTCCGAGAACCAGGAGTCGAAGGTGACGCCGAATTCGGTCAGATCGTTGCGGCAATCACCCAGTTGTTCGGTGAGGGCGAAGTTGTGAATATACGCGAAATCCTCGCCCAGCAGTTTCTTGGCGTTGGCGATCAGCCCGTCGAGATGCGCCTCGGCATCCTCCTCGTGCGCCGGCACGTCGGCCATTACCGCCGGCGGCAGGTGAATGTAGCGATCGCCGTGGGCGTCCATGACGAGCTTGGCCATGTCGCGCACGTAGCCGCCCTGGTAGGCGTTGGCCGGGAACGGCAGCTCGATGCCGTAGAGGTCGAGATAGCGCAGCCAGGTGGAGAGGGCGAGGATGTCCATCTGCCGTCCGGCGTCATTGACGTAGAACTCGCGGGTCACCTCGAAGCCGGCGGCCGCCAGCACTGAGGACAGGCTCATGCCGAACGCCGCGCCGCGCCCGTGGCCGACATGCAGCGGTCCGGTGGGGTTGGCCGAGACGAACTCGACCTGAATTTTCCGCCCCTGCCCCAGATTGCCGCGCCCGTAGGCTTCCCTTTCCCGCAGGACGCGCTCGACCACCGCCTGCTTGGCGGCGGGGCTGAGGAACAGGTTGATGAAACCGGCGCCGGCGATTTCCGCCTTCTCGACGTAGGGCGAGGCCGGCAGAGCATCCAGCAGGCATTGCGCCAGATCGCGCGGGCTGCGGCGCAGCGGGCGCGCCAACTGCATCGCCAGATTGCAGGCGTAATCGCCGTGCTGCGCCTGGCGCGGGCGTTCGATCACGAATTCGGTGTCACGGTGCTCCGGGGCGACGCTTTCGAGCGCGGCCGAGAACAGTTGGGTCAGATGGTGTTTCAAGTGGGAATCTCGATGCTGTTTTTCGTAAAAACGTAATTCTATCAGGTAGGAAGGGCGGCGCGTAGCGATTGCCGCTCAAAACTCCAGCGGATCGACATCCAGCGTCCAGCGCACGCTACGCGCCTCCAGCGCTTCGAGGCGGTCGCGCCAGCGTTTCAGAAAAGCCTGCAAAGCGGCGCGGGAAGAGGATTGCACCAGCAGGTGGGCGCGTTCCTTGCCGGCCACGCGCACCATCTGCGCCGGGGTGGGATCGAACACCTCCACCTGGTCGGCTAGCTCCCCGACCCGGGCGGCGGCCTGGCGCAGGAATTCCAGCACCTTGCCCAGATCGTTGGCCTCGGCGCGCAGCAGCGCCTGGTAGCAGTAAGGCGGAAAATCCGCCTGACGGCGCTCGGCCAGTTGTGCCTCGGCGAAAGAGGGAAAATCATGACGCCGCAGGGCGGCGAACAGGGGATGGCCGGGGAACTGGGTCTGGATCAGCACCTCTCCCGGCAGCTCGGCGCGCCCGGCGCGTCCCGCCACCTGCATCAACTGGGCGAACAGCCGCTCGGCGGCGCGGAAGTCGGCGCTGTAAAGGGCGCCGTCGGCATTGACCACGCCGACCAGGGTAAGCCGCTTGAAATCGTGGCCTTTCGCCAGCAATTGGGTGCCGACCACCACATCCGCCTCGCCGTCGTGGATGCGCCGCAACAGTTCCGGCAGGGCGCCCTTGCGCCGCGCGCTGTCGCGGTCGACGCGCAGGATGCGCGCATCCGGCAGCAGTCGCTCCAGGGTGTCCTCGACGCGCTGGGTGCCTTGGCCCAGCAGCGACAGATCGGGATTGCCACAGCTCGGGCAGGCCGGCAGGATGCGGCTCTCGTGGCCGCAATGGTGGCAGCGCAGGCACCGTTCGCGCAAATGCGCCACCAGCCGCCCGGAACAGCGGTGGCAAGTGGAAATCCAGGCGCACTGGCCGCACATCAGCACCGGAGCGTAGCCGCGCCGGTTGATGAATACCAGGCTTTGCTCGCCGCGTTTCAGGCACGCTTGCAGGGCGTCGATCAATGGCTGGGAGATTCCGTCTTCGAGCTTGAGGCGGCCGGTGTCGACGAAGCGAATGTCCGGCGGCGCAGCGCCCGTCACCGCCCGTTCGGGCAGGCTGAGCAGGCCGTAACGGCCGCCCTGGGCGTTGTGCCAGCTTTCCAGGGAAGGCGTGGCGGAACCCAGCACGATGGGAATGCCGGCCTGCTTGGCGCGGATCACCGCCACGTCGCGCGCCGAATAGCGCAAGCCTTCCTGCTGCTTGAACGAGGCATCGTGTTCCTCGTCGACCAGGATCATCCCCAGGCGCGGCAGCGGCGTGAACACTGCAAGGCGGGTGCCGAGCACGATGCGCGCCGTCCCCGCCTGCGCCGCCAGGTAATTGCGCAAGCGCTCCCCGCCGCTCAGGTTGCTGTGCAGGCTGACCATGTGCGCCGATGGGAAACGGGCGCGAAAACGCTGCTCCAGTTGCGGCGTGAGGTTGATTTCCGGGACCAGCACCAGCACCTGTTCACCCCGTTGCAGCGCGGCCGCTACCGTCTGCAAGTAAACCTCGGTCTTGCCGCTGCCGGTAACGCCGTGCAGCAGCCAGACGCGGAATGCGCCGAGGGAGGCGCGGATGGCCTCGACGGCTTGAAGCTGGGCGGGGATCAAGTCCGGGGCGTTGGACTCCCCCCTTTGTAAAAGGGGGGTGGGGGGGGATTTAGCGATATCTGAATTGCCGCCGCTGTCGGAAATCCCCCCTAGCCCCCCTTTTACAAAGGGGGGAACCGATGCCGTACCCGTGCAAGCTTCGGCCCAGCCCAGTTCGAGGAAGGATTTCAGCGCCGCCGGCGCACTCGGCGACAACGCGGCGATCTCAGAACGGCTCAGGCTCCCCGCCTCGGCCAAGGCATGCAGCAAGCGCCGCTTGACAGCGGCGCGGGACGGCAGCGTTTCGGGCTCGACATCACGACCGCTGGGGCTCAGGCGAAAAAACTCCGGCTTGGGCAAGGACAGCGGCTTGGTCTGCCGCATCGCGGTGGGCAGTGCGTTGAAGATCGTTTCGCCGAGCGGATGCTGGTAATAGTCGCTGCAAAATTGCAGCAGGCGGAGTATTTCTGGGGGGAGCGGCGGGGTCTCGCCGAAGATACGTGTGACCGGCTTGATGCGCGAGGCCGGCACATCGGTGCCGTCGCTGCCGCCGACCACGACGCCGACGGCGTTGCGCCGCCCGAAGGGCACCAGCACGCGGGTTCCGGGGGCGACCGCGCCCCCTGCCCAGGAATAGTCGAACAGCGTGTTTAGCGGTACATCCAGCGCAACACGCAGGAACATTTAGTGATACTGCTTGCTCAGTTCGTGCACCGCCTCGATCAGGGCGGCGGCATTGTTTGGGTCGGTGAACTGGGAGATGCCATGCCCGAGGTTGAAGACGTGGCCGGAACCCTTGCCGTAGCTCGCCAGGATCTTGCCGGTTTCGGCGCGGATCGCCTCGGGATTGGAAAACAGCACGACGGGATCGAGGTTGCCTTGCAACGCCACCTTGTCGCCGACGCGGCGGCGCGCTTCGCCGATGTCCACCGTCCAGTCCAGGCCGATGGCGTCGCAGCCGCTGGCGGCGATGCTTTCCAGCCACAGGCCGCCGCCCTTGGTGAAGACGATGCACGGCACCTTGACGCCGTCGTGTTCGCGGATCAGGCCGTCGACGATGCGCTTCATGTAGGCCAGCGAAAATTCATGGTACGCGGCGTGCGACAGGGCGCCGCCCCAGCTGTCGAAGATCATCACGGCCTGGGCGCCGGCCTGGATTTGCGCGTTGAGGTAGGCGATCACGGCCTGGGCGTTGACCTCGAGAATGCGGTGCAACAGTTCGGGACGGTTGTAGAGCATGGTCTTGACCAGCGCGAAATCGTCGCTGGAGCCGCCTTCCACCATGTAGCAGGCCAGCGTCCACGGGCTGCCGGAGAAGCCGATGAGCGGCACCGAGCCGTCCAATGCCTTGCGTATCTGCGCCACCGCGTCGATCACGTAGCGCAGGTGGGTATCGGGGTCGGGAATGGTCAGGTCGCGGATTTCCCATTCATTGCGCAGCGGGCGCTCGAACTTGGGACCCTCGCCCTGGGCGAAATACAGGCCCAGCCCCATCGCGTCTGGGACGGTGAGGATGTCGGAAAACAGGATCGCCGCGTCGAGGGGAAAGCGCGCCAGCGGTTGCAGCGTGACTTCGGTAGCGTAATCGGGGTTCTTGCACAGCCCGAGGAAGCTGCCGGCGCGCTCGCGCGTCTGGTTGTATTCCGGCAGGTAGCGCCCGGCCTGGCGCATCATCCACACCGGGGTGTATTCGGTCGGCTGGCGCAGCAAGGCGCGCAGGAAGGTGTCGTTTTTGAGTTTATTCATGATTCCGGTGCAATGGTTGAGTATCGGTCAAGCGGCTTTGCGTTCCCCGCTTTCGAACGGCATGAAGCCGCACTTCACGGCGTCCAGCACGACGATTTCGACGATGCTGCCGTCCTCCGCGTAGCTGACGTTGACATTCCAGTCCTGCGACATTTCGCGGACTATGGGTTTGTCGCTGAAGCGAATGTCGAGTATATCGTCCTGGGGGTAATAAATGGTCTTCAAGTAGCCTCTCCCCATGCAAAATGGTGCATCACGGTTTTCACGACCAGCGCGTTTTCCATGACTGCCGCAATGCACAACAAATTGTCGTCGCGTTCGTCGAAATGCTTGGCGATCCAGCAATGCGCCGGATCACGGTAGCGGACTTCGCCGGTTTCCACCGGTTCCAGCAGCGTTTCCGAGGAAATCCGCCGTTCCGCCATGCGACGCCGGGCATGTTCGGTAAGAATGATCTTACGCCGAAAGCACCGACTGTACATGGGCGCTTATTGAACGCCCAGATAACCCAGCATACCCTTGGCCGCCAGGCGTCCTTCGTTGACGGCGGTGACCACCAGATCGGAGCCGCGCACCATGTCGCCGCCGGCGAACACCTTGGGGTTGGCGGTCTGGAACGTGGCGCCGTTGGCGACGACGCGCCCCTGTTGATCGACGGCGATACCGAAGTCGGCGAACCACGGCGCCGGGCTGGGACGGAAGCCGAAGGCGACGATGACGTGGTCGCAGGGGACGATTTCCTCGCTGCCGGGAATCGCTTCCGGGGTGCGCCGCCCGCGCGCATCGGGCGCGCCAAGCTGGGTGGTGACCAGCTTGACCCCTTCGACCTTGCCGTTGCCGACCACTTCCACCGGCTGGCGGTTCCACAGGAATTGCACACCTTCTTCCTTGGCGTTGGCCACTTCGCGCTTGGAGCCGGGCATGTTGGCCTCGTCGCGGCGGTAGGCGCAGGTCACGCTCGCTGCGCCCTGGCGGATCGAGGTGCGGTTGCAGTCCATGGCGGTGTCGCCGCCGCCCAGCACCACCACGCGCTTGCCCTGCATGGAGATGAACTCGCCGGGCAGATCGAGGCAATGGCGCACGTTGGAAATCAGGAAGGGCAGGGCTTCCAGCACGCCCGGCAGGTCTTCGCCGGGGAAGCCGCCCTTCATGTAGGTGT
>CAZDIJ010000104.1:0-7714 GCA_964505475.1 uncultured Sulfuricella sp.
CGATCTGCACCAGTTCCACCTTCTCGAACTGGTGCTGGCGGATCATGCCGCGCGTATCCCGGCCGTAGGAGCCGGCCTCGGAACGGAAGCAGGGGGTGTGGGCGACGAACTTGAGCGGCAGGTCTTCCAGCGCCACGATCTCGTCGCGCACGATGTTGGTCACCGGCACTTCGGCGGTGGGGATCAGGTAGAGCTTCTCGGCATCGCTGCGCGGCACGCTGAACAGGTCGGCCTCGAATTTCGGCAATTGTCCGGTGCCGCGCATCGAATCGGCGTTGACCAGGTAGGGCACGTAGACCTCGGTGTAGCCGTGCTCGCCGGTGTGGATATCGAGCATGAACTGGGTCAGCGCCCGGTGCAGGCGGGCGAGCTGCCCCTTGAGCAGGGTGAAGCGCGCCCCGCTGATCTTGGTGGCGGTGGCGAAATCGAGCAGCTTCAGGCCCTCGCCGACATCGACGTGGTCCTTCACCGCGAAATCGAAAGTGCGCGGCGTGCCGATACGGCGCAACTCGACGTTGTCGGCCTCGGATTTGCCCACCGGCGTGGATTCGTGCGGCACGTTGGGGATGCCCGACAGCAAATCCTGCAACTTCCCCTGGATTTCCTCCAGCCGGGTTTCGCCGGCCTTCAACTCGTCGCCGAGCGTGGCCACCTCCGCCATGATCGCGGCGACATCCTCGCCCTTGGCCTTGGCGATGCCGATCTGCTTGGAAGTGGCGTTGCGCTTGGCCTGCAATTCCTGGGTGCGGGTCTGTACGGCCTTGCGCTCGTTCTCCAGCTCCTGAAAAGCCGCAGTATCCAGGTCGAAACCGCGCGTCGCCAGGCGCGCCGCCGCGCCTTCCAGGTCATTGCGTAACAATTGAATGTCGAGCATGAAAACTCCAAGTGGTTAAATTGAACAATCGGGCAATAAAGGGATTTTACAGGCAGACTCGGTTTGACCGCCATGCCCGCGAGTTTTTTGACGAAACTGCGAAAGTGTTTCGCCGGCCAGGGTAAATTGCAATTCTGGGGCGCATCCCTCTTGGTAATATTCGATATGTCGAATATAATTGGCTGCATGTTAGAAACCCAAGCCCTATTCGATGTCCTTTCCGACGAAATTCGCCGGCGTATTCTCTGTCTGCTGCTCAAGGAAGGCGAGTTGTGCGTGTGCGAGTTGTTTCAGGCGCTCGATCTGCCGCAGCCCAAGGTGTCGCGCCATCTCGGGGTGATGCGCGATGCCGGGGTTCTGTCGGTGCGGCGCGAGGGGACTTGGGTGTATTACCGGTTGGATGCGCAATTGCCGCTGTGGGCCTACAAGGTGCTTGAGAGCATGGCGCAAGGGGCTTCTTTCGCGGAGGACGCGCAGCGCCTGGAGGTCATGACCAATCGTCCGGCGCGCTGCGGCATCTGATTTTTTTATCCTTGTTTATTCGATTTGTCATATATATGTAACAACGGATTGATAGGGTGGCGGCACAACCATTTTTCGGGAAACTACGGCAATGAGCGACAAATCCTACAACGTCCTGTTTCTTTGTACCGGCAATTCGGCGCGCTCCATCCTCGCCGAGGCGCTGCTCAATCATCTCGGCAAGGGGCGTTTCCGCGCCTATAGCGCCGGTAGCCACCCGGCGGGGGCGGTCAATCCGTTCGCGCTCGAACTGCTGCACAAGACCAAGCTGCCCATTGCCGGTTTGCGCAGCAAGTCGTGGGAAGAATTCTCCGCGCCCGGCGCGCCGCATTTCGATTTCGTTTTCACGGTTTGCGACAACGCAGCCGGCGAGGCATGCCCGGCCTGGCCCGGCCAGCCGATGACCGCCCATTGGGGCATCGAGGACCCGGTGGCCGCGGAGGGCAGTGATGAAGACAAGCGCAGGGCGTTTTCGCTGGCATTGGAACAGCTTAACCGGCGTCTTTCCATCTTCGTCAGCTTGCCGGTGGATAAGCTCGACAAGCTGACCTTGAAGGGCAAGCTCGACGACATCGGCCGCTTGCGCGAGCAGGGGCAGTAACCATGAGCGCGCAATGCGAGGCGGCGGGCAAAGCGGCGGAAGGCGCGGCGATGGGGCTTTTCGAGCGCTATCTGACGGTCTGGGTGTTTCTCTGCATCGTCGCCGGAGTGGCGCTCGGCCAGGCATTTCCCGCGCTGTTCCAGTCGGTCGGAAAATTGGAAGTGGCGCGCGTCAACCTGCCGGTGGGGCTGCTGATCTGGGTGATGATTATCCCGATGCTGCTGAAAGTCGATTTCCGCGCCTTGCATCAGGTCAAGGAACATTGGCGCGGCATCGGCGTGACGCTGTTCATCAACTGGGCGGTCAAGCCGTTTTCCATGGCCTTGCTGGGGTGGCTGTTCGTACGCGGCATTTTTGCGCCTTACCTGCCGGCTGAGCAGATCGACAGCTACATCGCCGGGCTGATCCTGCTCGCCGCCGCGCCCTGCACCGCGATGGTGTTCGTGTGGAGCAATTTGAGCAGGGGCGAGCCGCATTTCACCCTCAGCCAGGTGGCGCTCAACGACACCATCATGATTTTCGCCTTCGCGCCGCTGGTCGGGCTGCTGCTGGGGTTGTCGGCGATTTCCGTGCCGTGGGATACGCTGTTCCTCTCAGTGCTGCTGTACATCGTCATCCCGGTGGCGCTGGCTCAAGGCTGGCGCGCTTATTTGCTGGGGCGCGGCGAGGAGGCGTTCGCGCGCACTCTTAAGCGCCTCCACCCATTCGGGCTTTCCGCGCTGCTGGCGACGCTGGTGTTGCTGTTCGCTTTCCAGGGCGAGGCGATTCTCAAGCAGCCCTTGGTGATCCTGATGCTGGCGGTGCCGATTCTGATCCAGGTGTATTTCAATTCCGGCCTGGCCTATCTGCTCAACCGCCGTTTCGGCGTGGCGCATTGCGTGGCCGGCCCGTCGGCGCTGATCGGGGCGAGCAATTTTTTCGAGCTGGCGGTGGCTGCGGCGATCAGTCTGTTCGGTTTTGAATCGGGCGCGGCGCTGGCGACGGTGGTGGGCGTGCTGATCGAAGTGCCGGTGATGCTGTCGGTGGTGAAGATCGTCAATGCCAGCAAGGGCTGGTACGAAGCGGGGGTAAAAGGTGTTTGAAGCCCTGGCTGATTGGCTGATTTACGATCAAGCCGGGCTGCAAGGCACGCCGCACGGCGACGCCTTGCATTTCTTCGTCATGGACGTGACCAAGATAATGTTTCTACTGACCCTGGTGATCTACCTGATGGGACTGCTGCGCGCGCTGCTCAAGCCGGAAAAGGTGCGCGAATTCATCCGCAACCGCGGCAACCTCTCCAGCCGTTTCATGGCGGTGGGGCTGGGGGCGGTGACGCCGTTCTGCTCCTGTTCGTCGGTGCCGTTGTTCATCGGCTTCGTCGAGGCCGGGATACCTTTGGGCGTGACGCTGTCGTTCCTCATCGCCAGCCCGATGGTCAACGAGGTGGCGGTGGTGGTGCTGGCCTCAGTGATCGGCTGGCAAATGACCGTCATTTACGTCGTCACCGGCCTGACCGTGGCGCTGCTCGGCGGCTTCGTGCTGGAACGCTTCAAGCCGGAACGCTGGGTGGAGGAATACGTGTGGAAAATCCACATGGGCAAGGTCAAGAGCGTCGCCGAGGATAATTCGCTCAAGGCGCGCCATGCCTACGCCGTGAGCCAGGTGCGCGAAATCGTCGGGCGCATCTGGAAATTCGTGCTGATCGGTGTCGGCGTGGGTTCGCTGATGCACGGTTATGTGCCCAAGGAACTGATCGTCGGCATCGCCGGAGATGGCGGCCTGCTGTCGGTGATCGGCGCGGTGCTGATCGGCATCCCGCTGTATTCCGACGCGGTGGGCATCATCCCGGTGGCCGAGGTGCTGCTTGCCAAAGGCGTGCCGCTGGGCACGGTGCTGGCCTTCATGATGGCGGTAGTGGCGCTCTCCGCGCCGGAAATGCTGATCTTGCGCAAGGTGGTGAAATGGCCGCTGCTCGGGGTGTTCGCCGGTTATCTGGTGCTCGCCTTCGTGGGCGTGGGCGTGTTGTTCAATTCTTTGAGGGGATATTTATGAGCGCTGAACTGCATCCTTCCATCGTCGCGCTGGTGTCGCTCGCCGCCAACATTGCGGCCAACCATCCCAAACAAGGGCTGTGCCAACTGGACAGGCTCAAGCAATACGGCGTGGCGTCCGAGCAGATCGACGCGGTGATCGAGATCGCCCGCCATATCCGCGATGAGGCGGGGCAAAGCCTGGATTCGAGCTTCGACGAGGCGCGCGGGCAGGAAAGCGCCAAGGCGAAGTTGTTGGACATTCCCGTTGCCGGTGCGCTCTGTTGCACTCCGACGCCGGGCGGGCAGGCCTGTTGTTGAACATGGAGAAATGAAATGAGAGAAATAAAAGTATTGGGTTCCGGCTGCGCCAATTGCAACAACACGGTCAAGCTGATCGAGGAAACCGCCAGGGAGGCGGGCGAGACGATAAATCTGGAGAAAGTCACCGACATGGCGGCAATCCTGGGCTATGGCGTGATGTCCACCCCCGGCGTAATGGTGGATGGCTGGCTGGTGCACAGCGGCAGCGTGCCGACCAGGGTGCAGGTGCAAATGTGGCTCGCCGCCAGTGCCGACAGCTGCGGCTGCGGCGATGAAGGTCATTGTGGCTGAAAGGGAAAAATGATGAAAACCGTATTGATCTTGTGTACCGGCAACTCCTGCCGCAGCCAGATGGCCGAGGCGCTGGTAAACCGCGACTTGCAGGGACAGGTGCGCGCCCTGTCCGCCGGCACGCGCCCCCAGCCAAAGGTGGCCGACGGTGCGATTCAGGCACTCGAACTGGCCGGGCTTGCCACCGACAGTTTGTATCCAAAAGATGTCGAAGCGGTGATGAACGAGGATATCGACCTGGCGGTGACGGTGTGCGACAACGCCAGGGAAGCCTGTCCGGTGTTTCCCCGCCCGGTTCCCAGGTTGCACATGCCGTTTCATGACCCGCACGGCGAGCCGCTGGAAAGTTTCGAGCGGGTGAGGGACGAGATACGGGCGCAGTTGATTCCCGAATTGCGGCGGCGCTTCGGGCTTTAAAGTCATTGAACCGCAAAGGCGCAAAGGACTGCCTGGGGTAATATTGCCGTATCGGCATCGTGCTGACGGCGCCGGTATTGCTTGTGACGCTGTTCGGCTTGGCGGGGTGGCTGGCGCCGCTGGGATGAAAACAGAACCTAGCGTTTTCCGGCCAGGCTGGCTGAAAGCACCGGCTTATAGGGTGCCTCGAACTTGGCCAGAATATCGTAATAGGTGCGGGTGTTTTCCGTGAAGATGACCGCCTCGCCGCCGCGCGCGTAGCCGTGTTTGGCGTTCTTGGCGTAAGCCGGCTTGCTCAGGAGCGGGAGGGTTTTTTTCAGATCGGTCCAGGAATCGGGGTTGAGTTTGAGTTGTTGCGCCAACACGCGGGCATCTTCCAGATGCCCCCTGCCGGTATTGTAGGCGGCCAACGCCATCCAGGAGCGGTCAGGTTCCTCGATGCGGGGCGGCAGCGAATCCTTCAGGCCTTGATAATAGCGTGCTCCGGCTGGAATGCTTTCCTTGGGATCGAGCCGGTTGGAAACCCCCAGGGAGTCGGCGGTGTCGGAGGTCAGCATCATCAGTCCGCGAACACCAGTCGGCGAGGTCGCCAGAGGATCCCAGTGCGACTCTTGATAACCCAGCGCCGCCAGCAGGCGCCAGTCTATATCGGTAATTTCCTGCGCATGCTGGAATAGTTTGCGAAATTCCGGCAGGGTGGTCTTCCTTCTTTCCAGGAAGGTGGACACGTCCGCCGTATCCAGGCGCTCCAGGTGGCCATAGTAGCGATCCAGCAGGCGGCGCAAGGTGCCGTCCTTCTGGATGCGGGCAAAAAACTCCTTGGCCTTGTCATACAATTCCGCCTCGACATCCAACGGAAAAGCCCAGGCCAGTTGTTCCTCGGGGCCAATATTGAACGCCACGCCGAGATTGGGGTGGAAATTCTGGGCGACCGCGATCACATGTGAATCCGCGACCACGCAATCGACTGAGCCGGCCGCGACCTTGCCGAGCAGCTCCTCGCTTTCCTGCTGGAACTTTTCTTCCCATGACAGCCGCGGATATTGCCGCTTGAGAACTTTAAGGCGCTCCACGTAGCTGCTGCCGGCCACCACTTCGATGCGCCGGCCGAGCAAATCCTTGACCCCCTTGGGCGGCAAGGCGAACGTGTTGTAGGCCACCTGTTGCCGGACAGTCTGATAGGACGGTCCGAAGCGTACCTTCTTTCCCCGCTCCTCGGTAATCGTCAGCCCGGCGGCGGCAATGTGTCCATGTTTCTTCTGCAACATGGGCAAAATCTGGTTGAACTCCGGCGCCGTCACGAACCTCGCCGTCACTCCCAACTCCTTGGCGAACAGGCTGACGAGATCATATTCGATCCCGGCGAAATTGCCCTGCGCATCCTCGTAATAAGCGGTCGGGCCGTTTCGGGTAATCACCACCAGTTCGCCGCTCTCGCGGTACGGCGGAACCGATCGGCTCACCATCTCGCAAGCACTCAGGAACAATGCGAAAAGAATAAAAAGGGACGCGCGCATGGCGGTATAGTTTGGCCATCTTTGGCGAAGTTGTCCATGAGAGGCTTGACGGGCATGCGGGGGATGGCTCCTGAACGGCCGGATCAGCACTCAACACGGGAAAAAACTGGTAGCATGAAATCCGCTCGTTGAAAGATGAAAAAACGAGGGAACCTCAGATTTTCAATGATTCCCCGATTCAGGGATGGAAGGCTGATTAGGGCGTGCTCACAGTACTGGCATGAGAATTGCGGTAATCCAAGAATTTCGGGAAAAGTATGGATCGGCGCATGCTCAAGGACGCCCAATGGGAAAAAATTGCCTCACTGTTGCCGGGGAAACCCACCGATAAGGGGGGGGGGCGAGCGGCAGATAACCGCCTGTTTGTGGAAGCTGTTCTGTATATAGCCCGCACGGGGTGTCCATGGCGCGACCTACCAGCGGAATTTGGCAATTGGCACTCGGTATATGTACGGTTTTCCCGCTGGGAGCAGTATGGGGTCTGGCAACGAGTCGCCACAGCTCTCCAAGGGGAAGCGGATTTGGAAGAAGTGTTTATCGACTCGACGATAGTCCGAGCCCACCAACATGCTGCTGGAGCGCTCAAAAAAACGATGCGGATCAGGCGCTCGGTCGCTCGCGAGGTGGGTTGACCACCAAGATTCATGCGGGTGTGGATGCGCTTGGTAACCCGATCCGCATCCTTCTGACAGGGGGTCAGGTTGCCGATGTCACCCAAGGGGCGGCCCTGCTTGCCGGCATACCCACCGAGAAGGGGTATGACAGCGATACCCTGGTGGAAACCATTGAGAAACAGGGAGCACGAGCGAATATTCCGCCGCGTTCCAACCGCAACCATAAACGGGAGGTTGATTGGCACCACTACAAAGCCAGACACTTGGTCGAATGTTTCTTCAATCGACTCAAGCAGTTTCGTCGCATCGCCACTCGATACGACAAGTTGGCTTGTCGATTCAATGCGTTCTTGCATTTAGCCTGTGCCTATATTTGGTTACTGTGAACACGCACTATTGATGCGGCCAGATTATGTTTGAACTTTTTTGCCTGCCAAACACCCCAGTGACGGCACTTCTCACTTCAAACTTCACCTGGCCGGATCAATAGGTATCATCGGAGGCACTGGTTGCGCCCAATTGAGCAACCTCGAAATCGTCAA
>CAZDIJ010000105.1:0-7582 GCA_964505475.1 uncultured Sulfuricella sp.
GGCTACCCTCTTAAACTCGACTCAATATTGTCTTGACTGAGGGGTCCACTATAGTCCGAAGGTTGGCAGTTCCAGGATTCGCGGCATTAAGTCACCCTTGGCGCTGTGCTTCTGGGTGAATATCGAGTGAGAGACTTGGGTGTTAAGGGCGGGAGTGCGGAAGTCCGTGATCATGAACCCGGTATCATTCCGGCGATCAAGAAAAGCGGAAAAATTGCGGCACGCAGCTTGAATGGAGGTGGTGTAGATGGCGCGGCTGTCGATAGCTTTGCCTATCCCTTTGATCCATACCGAAGCGAATAACCGTGCATCATTTTTTCGGAGCAATTCGAGCGTGTCATCTGCAAATTTCAGGGGGGCGTCGGCCTTCTCCCCATGATTTCGGATATTCGAGCGCAAATCGGAACCCTTGATCTCTTGTAGTACATCATCCAGCAGATGATTGCCATCACGGAATTTCTTCGGGAAATAGTGGCGCTTCAACTCCAAAAAACGGATTGTCAGTTCCCGTACTTTTGCAACGTCGATAACCAGGCCAACGATAACCAACACTGGCTGTGTTTCGCCAATCGTCTCGCTGGATAGTGGTGTGGTACAACCCGCTTCGTCAATGTGGCAGATATAGGGCATACCCGAATCCCAAAATGACAACGGCCACTCAAAGGTGGCCGCTGGGCTGCTTATTCAGCAGGTTGTGTCGCCGAGGTTGCCCCCATTCGACATGCCGACTCGCGTCGGATTAGTTATCAATATAGCAAAATATTGGTATTGTCGTCAAAGATTCCTGCTTGTCGCAATTGTGCGTTTGTTTTTTTGGGGGGGTACAGCGTAACCCCGGCGTAACCCCGCAGAAAAACAAAAGGCTTACATTTCTGTAAGCCCTTGTTTATATGGCGCGCCCGAAGAGATTCGAACTCCTGACCCCTTGGTTCGTAGCCAAGTACTCTATCCAGCTGAGCTACGGGCGCGTTGCGAAGGCGGCATTATAAAACAAAAAACACCGCCTAACAATGGCGGAGAGAGAGGGATTCGAACCCTCGGTAAGGCTATAAACCCTACGCTCCCTTAGCAGGGGAGTACCTTCGACCACTCGGCCATCTCTCCGAAGTCCGCAATGATACCTTTTGCGGCCGTAAAAAACAATTCGCCTAGGCTGCTTGGTCGAGTTCGAACACTTTGTGCAGGACGCGAACGGCAAGTTCCATGTATTTTTCGTCGATGACGACGGAAATTTTGATTTCCGATGTGGAGATCATTTGGATGTTGATGCCTTCCTCGGCCAGGGTGCGGAACATGGTGCTGGCGATACCGGCGTGGGAGCGCATGCCGACGCCGATTACGGATACCTTGGCGATATGGTCGTCACCATTGATTTCGCGGGCGCCGATATGGGTCTGCACACTCTTCAGCACATCCAGGGTCTTCTTGTATTCGTTACGATGGACGGTGAAGGTGAAGTCGGTGGTGCCGTCGGCGCCGACGTTCTGGATAATCATATCGACATCGACGTTGGCATCGGCCACCGGGCCGAGAATCTGGTAGGCGATGCCGGGTTTGTCGGGTACGCCGAGCACGGTGATTTTGGCTTCGTCGCGGTTGAAGGCGATGCCAGAAATAATAGCTTGTTCCATGTTGTCTTCTTCCTCAAAGGTTATCAGGGTGCCTTCGCCTTCATCCTCGAAGCTGGAAAGCACGCGCAACTTGACTTTGTATTTGCCGGCGAATTCGACCGAGCGGATTTGCAGCACTTTCGAGCCGAGGCTGGCCATTTCCAGCATTTCCTCGAAGGTGATGGTCTTCAGGCGGCGCGCTTCGGGAACGATGCGCGGATCGGTGGTGTAGACGCCGTCTACGTCGGTGTATATCTGGCATTCGTCGGCTTTCAGCGCGGCGGCCAGTGCTACGCCAGTGGTGTCTGAACCGCCGCGGCCGAGGGTGGTGATATTGCCTTTTTCGTCTACCCCCTGGAAGCCTGCAACAACGACGACGCAACCGGCATTCAGGTCGGCGCGGATGTTGTTTCCTTCGATGTCGAGAATGCGCGCCTTGGTGTGTGCGTCGTCGGTGAGGATTTTAACTTGGGAGCCGGTGTAGCTTTTGGCTTTCAGTCCCAATTCCATCAGCGCCATGGATAACAGGGCGATGGTGACTTGCTCGCCGGTGGATACCAGCACATCCATTTCGCGCGGACTCGGATTTGGCTGCACTTCCTTCGCCAGGGCGATGAGGCGGTTGGTTTCGCCGCTCATCGCCGAGACCACCACGACTACCTGATGGCCGAGCATCTTGAATTTTGCGACACGGTGAGCGACGTTTTTGATCCGTTCGGGGGTGCCGACCGAAGTTCCACCGTATTTTTGTACGATCAGTGCCATTGATTATCTCGAAAAAAAATAGTAAGTTTAATTCAACTGCCAAAAGAAAACGAGCATGAAGAATGACGTTTTGCAAATGGCATATTTTCTCCAACTGGGATATATTTTCAAACTAACTGAAAGTTGGCGGGTATAGAGAAATCATGAAACTGTTTGAAAAAATATTTAATCCACGCGAGATCAGACGCCGGCTCGGTTTGAATCAGGAAGAGTTCTGGACGAAGATCGGGGTTACGCAAAGTGGCGGTTCGCGCTACGAGAGCGGCCGTGATATGCCCAAACCGGTGCTGGAATTGCTGCGTCTGGTGCATGTTGAACAGGTGGATCTGGCCAAGGTCAACAAGGAAGATTTTGAAATCCTCGATTACCTGAAAACCACCCACCCGGATTTGTACAAGAGTTTGCGCAAGGCGATACGCTCCGCCAAAAAAGGCGGCGCCGACGAGTCTCCAGAAGAATAGCCGGAGTTCACTCTCTATGGAACATCCCTGGAATAGCCGCCAGGGATGTCATTCCCAAACCGTTCACATCCGGCAATCGGATCGCTCTCCGGTAGATCGAATTTGCATTTTCCCCAAAAAAAGAACGACGAAAAACACCTGCTCGATCTGTATCGCGGTTTGTCGGAGGAACAGCGGGCAACGGTACTGGCTTTTCTGGAGTTTCTCGACAGCCGCAATCCCAAGGAAGAACAAGCCGTAGCCGAAGCGCCGCTTGCCATACCGCGCCCCGCTCAGGAATCGGTGGTCAAGGCGCTCAAGCGCCTGCGCGAAACTTATCCCATGCTTGACCCGGGCAAGCTGCTGCACGAGGCATCAGACCATATGCAGCAGCATGTGCTACGGGGGAAACCGGCATCCCAAGTGATTGACGATCTGGAAATACTGTTCGCCCGTCACTACGAGAAACACAAAAGCGGCGGCGCCTGAAGCCAGGGGCGGCGCCCCGGCCTCCGTTACAGCACTTCCGCGGCGTGATCCGCGAGGCGCGAACGCTCGCCGCGCATCAGCGTGATGTGCCCGCTGTGTTCCCAGCCCTTAAACCGATCCACTACATAGGTCAGGCCTGAACTGCCTTCGGTAAGATAAGGGGTGTCGATCTGCGCGATGTTGCCCATGCACACTACTTTGGTGCCCGGGCCGGCGCGGGTAATCAGGGTTTTCATCTGTTTCGGCGTAAGGTTTTGCGCCTCGTCGATAATCAGGAATTTCTTGAGGAATGTGCGCCCACGCATGAAATTGAGGGACTTGATCTTGACCCGCGAGCGGATCAAGTCCTGGGTCGCCGCGCGCCCCCATTCACCGGCTTCGTCGTCGGTCTTGTTGAGCACGTCGAGATTGTCTTCCAGCGCGCCCATCCACGGCGCCATTTTTTCTTCCTCGGAACCGGGCAGGAAGCCGATGTCTTCGCCCACCGGGACGGTGACGCGGGTCATGATGACTTCGCTGTAGATTTTCTGGTCGAGCGTCTGGGTGAGCGCCGAAGCCAGCGTGAGCAGGGTTTTTCCGGTTCCAGCCTGGCCGAGCAGGGTGATAAAGTCGATATCGGGATTCATCAGCATGTTGAGGGCGTAATTTTGTTCACGGTTACGCGCGGTGATGCCCCATACGCTGTTTTTCTGGTGGGCGTAGTCCTTGATGGTCTGCAATACTGCGGTATGGCCTTCCACTTCATGGACGATGGCGTGGAAGTCGGGATCGTGCTCGAAATACAGGAACTGGTTGACCTGGAAGCCAGTGCATAACGTCCCGCGCACCCGGTAATAGGTATGTCCGCCGGCCTGCCAGGATTCCATGCCCTTGCCGTGGGTATCCCAAAAATCCTGCGGCAGCGCCTTGAGTCCGGTGTAGAGCAGGTCGGTATCCTCCAGCACCTTATCGTTGAAATAATCTTCCGCCGCGAAGCCCAGCGCGCGCGCCTTGATGCGCATGTTGATGTCTTTGCTGACCAGGATCACCTGGCGCTTGGGATATTCCTGCTGCAAGTAGGTGACCACGCCGATGATCTGGTTGTCCGCCTTGGTGGTGGGGAGCGATGCCGGGAGGTTGCCGTTCATGGTCTTGGTTTGCAGGAACAGGCGGCCGCTGCTGCCCTGGTTGCGCCGCGCTAGGGAAAAGCCTATTTCGATGTCGGCGGGAGTGCCGCTTACGATTTCGTCGAGGAAACGGCTGGCCTGGCGGGCATTGCGCGCTACTTCGGTCATGCCTTTCTTGTGGTCGTCGAGTTCCTCCAGAGTAATCATCGGCAGGAAAACGTCGTGCTCCTCGAAACGGAACAGGCTGGAAGGATCGTGCATCAGCACGTTGGTGTCGAGGACGAAGATTTTGGGCTGGGTGCGGGCTTTGCGGGCCATGGGAGTCCTTGTTATGTGAGGGTTTTGACGAAATCGAGTACTTCCTGGGCATGGCCGGGTACCTTGACCCCGCGCCACTCACGCCGGATGGCGCCATCGGCGTCGATGACGAAGGTGCTGCGCTCAATGCCCCTTACCTGTTTGCCATACAGGCTTTTCATTTTGATGACATCGAACAATCCGCAGGCTTTTTCCTCGGTATCGCTGGCCAACTCGAAGGGAAGTTCCTGCCTGGCCTTGAAGTTTTCATGGGATTTCAGGCTGTCGCGCGAAACTCCGACGATCTCGCAGCCTGCTTGTTTGAACTCCGGGTAAAGGTCGCGGAACTGCTGTGCCTCGGTGGTACAGCCGGGGGTGGAATCCTTGGGATAGAAATACAGCACCAGCTTCTTGCCGGTGCGCTGGGCGGTGCTCAAGGTCTTGCCGGCGGTGGCCGGCAGTTCGAGTTCCGGGGCGGCTTGATCGGACACTAGGGAATTCCTCCAGTCGATGTGTCATTGTTGAACAAAAAGCATGGTTAAGGCAAGCTTACCGGCATGGCAAACCATTCGGAAACGGAATCGGCGCGCATGTTTTTCGCGCTCTGGCCGGACGGCAAGACGCGCCGCGCCCTGGATCAGGCTGCCGGCAAGGCTGGCCGGCAGTGCGGCGGGCGCCGGACACGGTCGGAAACGATCCATATGACCCTGGTGTTTTTGGGGGAAGCGCCGCTCGCCCGGTTGGAGCAATTGCGCGAAACGGCAGCGGGGATCGTCTTGCCTGGATTCAGCGTGCCAATAAACCGGATGGGCTGGTGGCGGCACAACCGGATCGTCTGGGCGGGGACGGATGCAGCGCCGGAGCTTTTGTCCGAATTGGCCGGAGCGTTGCGGAAAAAGCTGACTGCCGCCGGTTTCGGCTTCGACGCCAAGACTTTTGTTCCGCATGTCACCCTGCTGCGCAAGGCGCATTGCCCGGATCGGGAGTTTCCGCCGCTGGCGGTCGAGTGGAAGGCGGAGGATTTTGTGCTGGTGCGCTCGGTATTGAGCGCCGAGGGGGCGGCCTACGAGATCGTAGGCCGCTGGGAACTGCTCAAAGATAAATGACTTTTTCCAGGTGGCCGGCGAGTTCCTTATCGCTCAGCTTAGTGTAGTCCTTGTCGATGGAGTCGCTGACCATGCCACTGACCTGGCTGTTCATGACGCCGTTGAGCAGACCGCGAAAGCCCGGCTCGGCAACGACGATCAAGCGCTGGAAGCTGTTGGAGGTGCGTCCCTGGTCGAGTTGTTGCGCCAGTTCGCGGGCGAAAACGTCATGTTCGTGCTGCTTCGGATCGGTGGCAGGCTGGCGCGAACCTTGGCCATTGCCCGAACTTTGCATGTGTCCGGGACGGTCGCTGACCAGGTCGTAAGACTTCTTGCGGCTGTCCGGGTGTGCAAGCTTGGCGACGACTTCCAATCCCTTGCCGATACCCTTGTTGGCGTAAACCTTCGCCTCGCTGGCGTTGGCGACGAGAATCCATGCGGTTGCCATATACCCTCCTTGTCGTGAATTGACCTACCGACTAAGTTAGCACCTTTAATTTTCGAGTCAAGCCGTCGTGGCGGCTTTTCCCGCCAGCACGGCGAAATCCTCGGCGCCGATGCCGCCGACCGGCAGCACCAGAGCTTCGTCATAGCGCGGGTAATGCTGGCGGCTGGAGCGGTTGTAAGCCGGGTCGTAATGCTTGACCAGCAGTTCCGCTACCAGCGGCCCCCATTCCCGGCGCAATGCCATCTCCTGCCAGCGGACTATGGTCTCGCGGCCATGCAGATGGGTCAGGCAAGCCAGCTTGGCATTCAGGGATTCCGGGGCGGCGAGGAAATGGCGGTATTCCTCCATCAGCAGCGCCACGCGCAGGGCGATGTCCGCCTCCAGGCGCACGCACGGGCTTTGCCACATGGCGTCGAGGAGGGCGTCGGGGACGCGGATGTTGCCGATCTTGCGGCTTTCCGCTTCGACGTAGACCGGACGGCGCGGGTCGAAGCGCTGCAATTCCGCCCACAGCAGGCTGTCGAAGAATTTTTGCGACGGCTGCGGTTCATCCGGCAGATTTCCCAGCAGCGAACCGCGATGTGCCGCCAGCCCTTCCAGGTCAAGCGCTTGCGCGCCCTGTGCGGCCAGCGCCGCCAGCAAGCGGCTCTTGCCGGTGCCGGTGGCGCCGCAGACGGCACGGTATTGCAGGTTTCCCGGCAAGGTTTCCAGCATCGCCAGCACTGTTTTGCGGTAGCTCTTGTAGCCGCCGTCGAGTTGTTCGGTGCGCCAGCCGATCTTGTTCAGGATGTGCGCCATCGCCCCGCTGCGGTTGCCGCCGCGCCAGCAGTACACCAATGGCCGCCAGGTTTTTGGCTTGTCCATCAGGCGCTCCTCGATGTGGCGGGCGATATTTTTCGATACCAGCGCCGCACCGAGTTTTTTTGCATCAAAGGGGGAAACCTGGACATACAGCGTGCCGATCCGCGCCCGCTCCTCGTTGTCCAGCACCGGCAGATTGATCGCGCCGGGGATGTGGTCCTCGGCGAATTCGGCCGGCGAACGGGCGTCGATGATGTCGTCAAACTGGGACAGATATGCTAGGGTTATGCCCGTTTTCGGCGTCTGTTCATCCATGGTTTTGAATAATGCCAGAAAATAATCTTACGCAATTCTAGCCCGGATATTTCATGAAATATCCGGGCTAGCTTCGACCGACCTGCTTCACAGGTAAGTCTGCACTGAAATTTTCGGTTAATTGTAATTCCTCCGGGTGCAAAGCGTTTCACTGGTATTTTAAATATGCAGACAGTAGTGTCCGGTTAAATTGGGTCACGCACGCTGTAAAACCAATATTAAAGCC
>CAZDIJ010000106.1:0-7551 GCA_964505475.1 uncultured Sulfuricella sp.
TGCTGACGGCGCGGAACACGTCGAAGCCGAACAGGAACACCATGAACGACAGGCGCGAGGCGGCGTCGCTTTTCCACGAGAAGGCGGCGGTGTGGGTGCGGATGTCGCGGGCGCGGTCGATCACCCGGGCGATGTAATGACGCTCGCGGTTGATGGCGCGGATCTGCTGGATGGCGTCGAGGGTTTCGGTGAGCGCTTGCTGAAACACTTCGAAGGCGCTGTTTTCGCGTCTTTTCAGGTCTTTCACGCGTTTGCCCAGCACCATGGTGAAGTACACCACCACCGGGTTGAGCAGCAGGATGAACAGCGCCAGTTGCCAATTCATCCACACCAGCACGATGGCGGTGCCGATCAGCGAGAGCAGCGCCACCAGGAATTTGGAGACGGTGGCGCCGATGAAATTGTCGATCGCGTCGAGGTCCTTGACGAAATGCGAGGCCACCGCGCCGCTGCCCATGGTTTCGTATTCCGACATGGCGATGCGCGAGAGGCGCAGCAGCATCTGCTCGCGCATGCGGAACGCCACGTCCTTGGCGATCAGGGTGAAGCCGCGCGTCTGCCACACCCCCAGCAACAGCGCGATGAAGCGCATCAGCAGGGTGGCCGCCAGCACCGCGCCGATATACAGCTCCGGGCCGCGCCAGGCGGTGGGAAACAGCCCGTCTAGCATTGACACCATGCCTGCCGGATGGTGCAGCAGCACCTCGTCCACCAGCAACGGCATCAGCAGCGGGATCGGCACGCTCACCAGCGCCGCCAGGATCGCCACGACATGGGCGACGATCAGCTCGCGCCTGTGCTCGCGGACGATGGCGAGGATGCCGTTCCAGGTGTAGGTCATAATTCAGTGTTCAGTGTTCAGTGTTCAGTGATTAGTGGGGGGAGTTTCAGTTGCTCATGGCAGCAGCCTTACGTCTTCTATCACCACATTTTCCAGCGGCACGTCGGAGGGCAGCGGATCGCGCGGCCCGGTTTTCACCTTGGCGATCTTCATCACTGTTTCCTGGCCTTTCACCACCTTGCCGAATACGGCGTAGCCCCAACCGCGCGTCGAGGGCGCGGTGAAATTGAGGAAGGGGTTGTCCTTGACGTTGATGAAGAATTGCGCCGCCGCCGAATTGGGATTCATGGTGCGCGCCATGGCGATGGTATAGGTTTCGTTCTTGAGGCCGTTGTTGGCTTCGTTGGGGATTGGCCCCATGGTTTCCTTTTCATGCAGGCTGGCGTCGAAACCGCCGCCCTGGATCATGAAATTGTCGATCACGCGGTGGAACACCGTGCCTTTGTAGAAACCGGACTTGACGTATTTGAGAAAGTTTTCGACGGTTCTCGGCGATTTGTCCGGGTACAGTTCGATGGTGAAGCTGCCGAGGCTGGTTTTCATCTCGACCTGCGGATTGGAGGCGTGGGCGCCGAGGGATAGGAATAGGCCGAATAACAGGGCGAACAGTCGCAGTTTCATGGGAAGTTTCTCCAGGGTCGGTTAAGAATGGGACAGCCAAAACTCTATTATGCCACCGCCCGCCTTGGCTTCGAAAATGGATCGTCAGCTATTCCGCACGGGAAAAGGAGTTTGAGCCGCTCTTCCGTGAAAATCGCAGGCCGCGCGGATACTGTTCATTTTGACCAGCGTTTGTGCTTGAACGTCCGCCGCTTTCGGGTAAGAATTATGACGAATGGATGAGGCCACGACTTACGCGCCGCTCCTGACGATAAGCTGGCTTCAACGAGAGCACCTTCCGATGTTCGAATCGCTGGTCGATTTCAATATCGCCGTTGAAATCGGCTATCACCAAGAGCACGGCACGCCGCTAACGCTACGGCAGTTATCGCTGCGCGACATCGCCGCTTTCGCCACCGTGCGCAAGCGGCTGGAACGACTGATCCAGGCAGGTATCGTCAAGAAAAGCGGCACGCTGGTCGAAGCGGACATGGCCGAGTTGTGGCTCACCGGCGAAGCCAGCCGGATGTTCCACAGATATTTGCAGCAAATCGAGCGCTTGACCGGAATAACAAGATAAACGCCGCGGCGAATCGCGGTAAACAGGGCATATGGCATGTTGGAATTGATTGTAAAACACCCCAGTGAACGGGTGTGCGGAACGTGCGACAATTGGGAGGGCGCACGAGAATATTACTCCGGCAGGTTTCACCTGCTTTCCGACAGCGAAGGCATTTGCCGTCTGCGCGCCGAACAGCGCCAAGGCTTTCTGGAAACCCTGATGCCGCCGGCCAGGGAGTGCGCCACCGATTGCTGGCGCCCGGTACGGAACCCCGGTTAGGCGTTCGCACCGCTCTTTGGCGATTCTTACCCCGCCGTTCTTCCTCCATGGGTAAAATAGCGCTTCCCGCCACCACGCCGTCCCGACATGATCCGCATCACCACGCAACTCGCCATCGACGAGCGCGAAATCGTTCTGCAATTCATCCGCGCATCCGGCCCCGGCGGGCAAAACGTCAACAAGGTGGCCACCGCCGTGCAACTGCGCTTCGATGCGGCGCATTCGCCTTCCCTGCCCGAGGCGGTACGCGAGCGGCTGATGCGTTTGGCGGGCAACCGCCTGACCGGCGAGGGCGAGGTGCTGATCGAGGCCAAGCGCTTCCGCACCCAGGAGCGCAACCGCCAGGATGCCATCAAGCGCCTGGTGGAGTTGATCCGCCGGGCGACCGAGAAACCCAAGCCGCGCATCGCCACCCAGCCGACCCAGGCTTCCCGGCAGCGCCGCCTGGAAGCCAAGCAGCGGCGCGCCGCGACCAAGCGCGGGCGGGGCGCGGTGGAGGGCGAGAATGGGTGAACCTGTTGTCGAACGGGTAGAATAACCCTAAAAAACGCAGATCAACCACGGGGAACGCGGGGAAATGATGGAGTTGCAGCGAGACATGAAGAAAATGCCGTTCACCCGGCGGGTGAACGGTCCATCTTTTTCAACCGGATGTTTCCCCGTGGTTCAAACAAGGAATTTAGGATAATTGATGCCCTCCGCCCAGCAAATCCTCCACGATGTTTTCGGCTATCCCGCCTTCCGCGGCGAGCAGCAGGCCATCGTCGAGCATGTCGCGGAAGGCGGCGACGCCCTCGTGCTGATGCCGACCGGCGGCGGCAAGTCGCTGTGTTATCAGATTCCCTCCCTGCTGCGGCGCGGCGTCGGCATCGTGGTTTCGCCGCTGATCGCGCTGATGCAGGATCAGGTGGATGCGCTCACCCAGCTCGGGGTGCGGGCTGCCTTCCTCAATTCCAGCCTGTCCGCCGAGACCGGGCGCGCGGTGTTCGGCCGCCTGATGCGCGGCGAGCTGGATTTGCTGTACGTCGCGCCGGAACGCCTGCTGATGGACAGTTTCCTCGGCTACCTGGACGAGTTGCAGGACGGGCCGGGACTGGCGCTGTTCGCCATCGACGAGGCGCATTGCGTGTCGCAATGGGGCCACGACTTCCGTCCCGAATACCGCGAGCTGACGGTGCTGCACCAGCGCTTCCCCGCCGTGCCGCGCATCGCCCTGACCGCCACCGCCGACGCACCGACCCGCCGCGAGATCGTCGAACGGCTGGCGCTGGAAGAGGCGCGGCAGTTCGTTTCCAGCTTCGACCGCCCCAACATCCGCTACCGCGTCACCCAGAAGAACAACGCCCGCAAGCAGCTCCAGGATTTCCTCGAAAGCGAACACCCCAACGATGCCGGCATCGTCTACTGTCTGTCGCGCAAGAAGGTCGAGGAAACCGCCGCCTGGCTCAAGGAGCAGGGCTGGGACGCCCTGCCTTACCACGCCGGCCTCGACGCCGCGACGCGCAACAGGAACCAGGCGCGCTTCCTGCGCGAGGAGGGCGTGATCATGGTCGCCACCGTCGCCTTCGGCATGGGCATAGACAAGCCCAACGTGCGCTTCGTCGCCCACCTCGACTTGCCCAAGAGCATGGAAGGCTATTACCAGGAAACCGGCCGCGCCGGGCGCGACGGCCTGTCGGCGAACGCCTGGATGGCCTACGGCCTGGGCGACCTGGTTTCCATGCGGCAGATGCTGTCGTCCGGTGACGCCCCCGAGGAGCGCAAGCGCCTCGAACTGCGCAAGCTCGACGCCCTGCTGGGCTACTGCGAATCCACCGGCTGCCGCCACCAGTCCATCTTGCGCTACTTCGGCGAGGAACACCCCGGCGCTTGCGGCGAGTGCGACAACTGCCTGGAACCGGTGGATACCTGGGACGCCACCCAGGCCGCCCAGATGGCCTTGTCCTGCGTCTACCGCACCGGCCAGCGTTTCGGCGTCGGCCACCTGATCGACGTGCTGCTCGGCAAGCACACCCCGCAAGTGGAGAAATTCCGCCACCAGGCGCTGTCCACCTTCGGCATCGGCGAGGGGCTGAGCCAGCCGCAGTGGAGCAGCGTCTACCGCCAACTGGTCGCCGCCGGCCTGCTCGAAGTCGACATGGAAGCCTACGGCGGCCTGCGCTTGGCCGAAGACGCCCGCCCAGTGCTGCGCGGCGAGCGGGAAGTGTGGCTGCGGCGCGACCCTGCCCCCGCCAAGCGCAAGACCAGCAAGGCGGAACGCGCCTCCCGCGCCAGGGAAGACTATGCCGCCGCCGGCGAAGACCCGCTGTGGCAGGCGCTCAAGTCCCGGCGCATGGAACTCGCCCGCGAGCTGGAGGTGCCGCCCTACGTGATCTTCCACGACAGTACCCTGCTGGAAATACTCCAGCGCCGCCCCGCCAGTCTGGCGGAAATGGCCGAAATCAGCGGAGTGGGGCAGGCCAAGCTGGAGAAATTCGGCAAGGCGTTCCTGCGGGTGGTGGAGGAAGCGGCGGGCGGTAACTGATCGAACCACGGGGAGCACGGGGTTAAGTTGTTTGGCGGAGGGAAACCGATGCCTTGGCGGGTTGGAACGATACGGCCTCGCCAACTTCCCTGAATCATCCCCGTCTTCTCCGTGGCCGTCCGTTTATTGGGGTCAATGGAAATGAACGCTTTCCTCTGCGATGCCATGTTGGCGAGGCTGGCGCGCTACCTCCGCGCCGCCGGCTTCGATGCCGCCCAGGCCGGCAGTCGCGCAACGGATGCCGATATTTTGCGGCAGGCGGCGGACGAGGGGCGGATATTACTGACCTGCGACAGGAAAATCCTGGAACACAAGGCGGCACGGGGGCGTACCCTGCTGCTGCCGCATGGCTCGCTGGAAGCCCAGGCCGCCGTCCTCAACCGGGAATTCGGCCTGGATTGGCTGGCGCGCGCCTTTACCCGCTGTCTGCTCGACAACGCCGTGCTGGACGAGGCCGGCGCCGGGCAAATGTCCCAAGTGCCGGAATCCGCCCGGCGCGAACACGAACGGCTGCTGGCTTGCCCCGCCTGCGGGCGGGTTTACTGGCCGGGTTCGCACTACCGGCGCATGCTGAAGAAGCTCGCCGAGTTGCTGGGCGCAGGCGCCGCACAATGAGTTTTTTATCGGCTGGTTTTTAAGCCACCGAAACTATGTTCGCCCGCCACGCCTTCCCCCGCGTGCGGGGGAAGGTTGGGATGGGGGCAAGCACAGGCGGTTTGCCGGGAAAAACGCCCCCTCCCCGTTCCTCCACCGCACGCTGCGCGTGCAAGGGAGGGGGGGCCGCAAATTTTCATCCCTCGCATATTGCGAGTTTTACGAGAAAAATGCCCCATGGCGCTTAAATCCACCATCTTCAAAGCCGAATTGCAGATCGCCGACATGGATCGCAATTACTACCAGAGCCATACGCTGACCATCGCCCAGCATCCCTCGGAAACCGACGAGCGCATGATGGTGCGCCTCCTGGCCTTCGCGCGGCATGCCGGCGAGGCGCTGGGTTTCGGCAAGGGGTTGAGCGCGGACGACGAACCCGATTTGTGGCGGAAGGATTTGACCGGCGCAATCGAGTTGTGGGTTGATGTCGGCCTGCCCGACGAAAAGCGGGTGCGCAAGGCTTGCGGCCGTGCCCGGCAGGTAGTGATATACAGTTACGGCGGGCGCGGCGCCGACATCTGGTGGAAACAGAACGCCGGCAAGCTCGAACGTCTCGATAACCTGAGTGTCATCAGCCTGCCGGAAGAGGTCAGCCAGGCTCTGGCGCAACTGGCGCAGCGCAGCATGCAATTGCAATGCACCATCCAGGATGGGCAGATTTGGCTGGCTGGCGATAAGGATGCGGTTCAGATCGAGCCGACGACGCTCAAGGCCGTCCGCTCCCAATGAAAACGGCGCCCATGGCGCCGTTTTCAAGTTTTCTGAATTGCCTTGCGCTTATTTTTTCACCGCGCAGGTGCTCAGGCCGAACGGCAGGTAAGCCGGACACCAGCCGATTGCGCCGGTAGCCAGGGGCACCACGCCGATCCATGTCCAGGGCGCGCCAATGCCGACAACCGCCAAGCCGATAAGCGCCAAGCCGGCCACGATGCGTACTCCACGATCCATACCGCCTACATTCATACCCATGATTCGATCTCCAGATAAATTGAACAGCGTGGCCATTAGAGCGCGGCAGCGCCTCTGCCGTCTGTAACCAAAGTCACCCAGCAGCGATCCGGCGCAATCCGGCGGGGTCGAGAATTTCCACCTGCTCGCGGCTCAGGGTCACCAGCCCTTGCTCGGCGAAGCCCTTGAGCAGGCGGGTAATCATCTCGCGCACGCTGCCCAGTTCGTCGGCCAGTTGCTGGTGGGTGGTGCGCAGTAGGCGCCCCTTGCCCAGCAGCAGGGCGGCGAGACGCTGGTCGAGTTTGCGGAAGGCGACTTCCTCCACCAGTTGCATCAGCTCGGCGATGCGCTCGGCGAACAGGTTGAAGATGAAATCGCGGAACGGCGGAGTGGCGAGCAGGGTATCGAACTGCGGGCGCGGCAGGAACACCAGTTCGGTGGCGCCTTCCGCCACGCCGCGCGCGTTGTAGTCGGCGTGGCCGAGCAGACAGATGGAGGTGATGATGCAGGTTTCTCCCGGCAGGACGCGGTACAGCGGCAACTCGCGGCCATTGGCGGCGGCCTTCACCACCCGCACCGCGCCCGCCAGGATGAAAGGAAAGCCCTGGCAGGGCTGGCGTTCGTCGAACAGCGCCGTGCCGGCGGGAACCGCGAGAATTTGCGCTTTTGACAGCGCCATGGCGAGGACTGCCGGATCGACCCCGGCCAGCGTCGGGTAGAGTTCGAAAAGACGGGGAGCGTTTTCCATATTCAGCTTGGAGTCGTTAAGAGCCTATTTCAGTAGTATCCATACCCCGCGTTGCGTCCAGAAAGTGATGGATGCTAGGAGCGAGGAGCGCCAATGGTCGTTCCATTGGCGCGACGAGCGACAACGCAGACGCGCTTTCTGGACGCAACCCGGAGGGCCGGAGCCATTTGGGGCGCATTGCGTTGTTGCTCGCGGCTTGTTTGGAATGACCAAACGGCGCCGTTCGCGCCTAGCACTGCGCCCCAAATGGTTCCGGCGCGGGGCATGGATACTACTGAAATAGGCTCTAAAGCATTCAATAAAGTTACATGCCTCTAAATTATTCTCAGCAAACGTCCACGCCCTCCCTTGCGCGCATAGCGCGCGGGGGAGGGTTGGGGTGGGGGCGTTTGCCC
>CAZDIJ010000107.1:0-7532 GCA_964505475.1 uncultured Sulfuricella sp.
ACCAGGAGCGGTCGAAGATCGACACCCGCCCCTTGCGCGGAATATGCCGCCAGAAACGCCACAAATAGGGCTGGGCGCGTTCTTCCTCGGTCGGCGCGGCGATCGGGATGACCTGGTACTGGCGCGCATCCAGCGCGCCGGTAATGCGGCGGATGCTGCCGCCCTTGCCGGCGGCGTCGTTGCCCTCGAATACGGCGATCACGGTGAGGTCTTTGAATTCCGGGCTGCGCGTCAGCCGCGCCAGCTTGCCCTGGTATTTGCCCAGTTCCGCCCGGTACTGTTTCTTGTCGAGTTGCTGGGTGAGATCGAGCGTCTTGAGGATATGCAGATTGTCGATCGAAGGCAGCAGCGGCGGCGCGGAGGGCTGCGGCGGCTTTTTCTTCTTGCCCTCATCGTCGAGGCGCTTGCGAATCGCTTCGAGAATCACCTTGCCCACCGTCAATCCGCGATAGCGCGGATCGAAGCCCTCGACGATGATCCACGGCGCCTCGGCGGTGCTGGTGTGGCGGATGACGCTTTCATGGACAGTGTGGAACTTGTCGTAAAGCTTGAAGTGCTCCCAGTCGCGTTCGGTGACGCGCCACCGGGTTTTGGGATTCTTCTCCAGGATTTTCAGGCGTTTTTCCTGCTTTTCCTCGGACAGGTGCAGCCAAAATTTGATAATCAGCGCGCCTTCGTCGGTCAGCATCTTTTCCAGACGCCGGGCGCGCCCCAGGCTTTGTTCGAGATCGGCCACCTTGGTGCGCCCGAATACCCGGTTGAGGATCGGCCAGGTATACCAGGAACCGAGAAACACCCCGATCTTGCCCTTGGGCGGCAAGGCGCGCCAGAAGCGCCACATCATCGGACGGTCGAGTTCCTCGTCGGAGGGTTCACCCATACCGTGGGTCTGCACGTGGCGCGGATCGAGCCATTCGTTGAGCAGGTTGACGGTTTCGCCGCGCCCCGCGCCGTCCACCCCGCCGACCAGGACGATCACCGGAAATTTGGCCATGCTGGCCAGGTCCAGTTGCATGTCGAGCAGCGCTTCGCGCAATGCCGGCATCTCCTTGTCGTAGGTGGCCTTGTCGATCTTATGTCCCAGTTCCGCCGATTCGAACATGATTTTTCTCCCTTATCTCTTGCTAAAAACTTAGTTAGCCACGGATGAACACGATAGGCCATCGGCTTGGCAAAGATTTGCCAATCACCCGGAAGGCGTAAGGCGTGAGCTTTGCAGGCCATTGATAATCCGTGATTATCCGTGCCAATCCATGGCGGAATGGCTTTTTCTAGGATTATTGACGATGGATAATGCGCGCCTTGCCGCGAATGCCCCATCACCCGTCTCTGGTTTTCCAGAATCGTTTCCGCCCCTTGAAATCCCCCCATGCCTGATCGAGCTCGGCAAGACGCACGCTGGCCTGGCAGGCGTTCCAGCCCATTATTTCACCGATGGCCAGGGCTTGCAACGCATCCGCCCTGCCCGGCGCCTCCAGTTCGCCGAGCAGGCGGCGGGTCGTCACATGGTCGTTGAGCACGCCGAGCAGGTCTTGCAATCTGCCCAGGGATTTCAAATAGGCTTGGGTTTCCGCGCCGGGATAGAGGCGCGAGAGAAATTCGGCGGCATAGCGCAGCTTCTTGCCGGCGATGCGCAGGGCATGGCGTTCCGGCGCCGACAGCCCGGACAGGTCGGCGCCGCGCCGCAGCAACTGCTGGTGGCGCTTGTTCAACAAGCCGGCGCTTACGGCGAGTATCGGCCGGTCCAGCATTTTCCGTTGCGCCTTCGACGACTCGCGGCGCCAGGCGGCGCGATTCAGCCAAGCGCCGAGATTCAGCAGCAGCTTCTGGTAGCGCGGCGAGTTCGCCGCATGCCGCGCCTGCTCGCGGCATGCGGCGTCAAGCGCCTGCGCCTGTTCACCCAGCCGCCGCAAGGGCTGGTCTTCCGCGCTGGCCGCCAGGATCGGCGGCAGCGTTTCGCTCACGAACACATCCCAGTCGCGCGCCGCGCCGAGTTCCCCGGCCAGCCAGCGGATTTCGCCGAGCAGCGCCTCGTCGCGGATGGCCGGCGCCACCTTGGCGAACAAGCCCATGGCGGAACGCAAGCGCCGCATCGCCACGCGCATCTGGTGCACGTATTCAATGTCGTCGCCGGCCAGCAGGCCGTTGTGGTTGGCTTGCAAATGGCCGATACAACTCCCGGCGATGGTCTGGAATACCTGTTCGACGCTGGCGTCGCCGCGCAAGGCCAAGGTTTCCGCCTTGACCGGCTGCGGAGGCGGAGGCGGCATGCATAAGGCATAGCCGCGTTCCGCCTTGCTGGCGTTTTCCAGCCGCAGCGGCGCCCGCTCGAAAAGCGCCAGCGCCGCCTCGTAGAGCGCCGCCGGGCTGCCGCCCTTGAGTTCCAGTTCGACTTCGCAGATCGCGGCGGTCGCCATCCCGGTGGAGATTTCCCCCAGGTCGAGCGCCATTTCCACCTGGTCGCCGGTGGGCGACCCAATCTGCCACAGAGTGCGGCGGAATCCGGTGTTGAAGACCGGCTTGAGGCGGCCGAACACCTCCGGCGCGGCGAACAGCGCGCACAAGCCGGGGTCGTCGATCTTGGTCAAATCGGGATGGCCGTGGGCGACCGGCGCCTCGAATTCGTGGCGGCTGTGCAGACCGGCCTTGACGCTGCCGCCGCCCTTCACGGTTTGTATCCAGCGCCTGCCGTCACGCCGCACGCGCAGGGCGACGCCATGCTGGCGCAGGAAGAAATCCCCGGTATCGAAATAAATGCTCAGCAGATGCTTGTGTTGGGGCGCGCCGCGCGACCATCCGGCGGGAACGGCGAAACGGCGCAGGCGGGACACGTCGGCGGGTTCGATCAACAACTTCAGTTCGATTTCCATGCCGTCTCCCGAATCCATATCCATAGGGTTTCCTGGAAAAAACCAATCAACCACGGGGAACACGGGGCATGCCCGAGAAAAAACAACGCCATGGCATTCATGCTTTCCGGGCGTCATACAGCGGCAAGCTGCCACCGAATCGAGACTTTTTTACCCCGTGTTTCCCGTGGTCGGACTTCCCTTGTTTTATTCCCGCGAACAATCCTGCAACCAGTCGAGCAGCGGCTGCCATTGCTCGACATCCCGCGCCACCCGCGATGGCGGCAAATCGTAGAGACTGACCCCCTCGCCGGCGGCCTGCACGTAAAGCTGCGTGTCGCGCAGGAAGGTCAGCACCGGAAAGCCCGCCTGCGCGAGGAATTCCTCCAGGACGGTGGCGGCGCGGGTGCGCGCATCGACGCGCATGCCGATCATCGCCACGTAGCTCTTCGCCTTGCGCACCGCTTTTTCCGCCCGGAGAATTTCCAGAAAGACCTGGGTCGCCGCCATATCGAAGGCCGACGGCTGCACCGGCACCACCACCAGGTCGGCGCGCTTCACCGCGTTGGTGAGCTTTTCGCCGTGCACGCCGGCCGGGGAATCCATGATTAGCCAGTGCGGGCGCGCTTCGGCCAACGCCTTGCGGCTGTCTCCCCCGCTCCAGCCGTGGATGCTCGGCAGTTCGCCGGGACGCCGCGCCAGCCAGCCGAACGACGACTGCTGGCGATCCAGATCGGCCAGCAGCACGCGCTCGCCCTGATTGGCGAAATAGCCCGCCAGATTGGTGGCGAGCGTGGTTTTGCCGCTCCCGCCCTTGGGATTGGCGACCAGTACGGTTCTCATCTATAAAAAATCCGGGGAAATCACCAGCTTCAGCACGGTCTGGCTTTCATCGCGGCGATTGCGGCTGGAAATCCACCACACCCCGCTTTTCTTGATGCTCCAGCTTACCCGGCGGTCGGCCAGGATGTAGGCCGCCACCTCGCCGAGGGTCGGCTGGTGGCCGACCACCACCACGGCGCCCTTGGCATCCGGCCAGCCGGCCGCGCCCAATATCGCCTCGGCGGAAGCCCCCACGGCGATTTCCGGCAATGTCGCAAAATCCGCCGCCAGCGCCATGGCCGTTTGCTGGGCGCGCCGCGCCGGGCTGGCGAGCACCCGATAGCCTTCGGGCAAGCGCGCTTGCAGCCAGGCCGCCATGGCCGCCGCCTGTTTTTCGCCTTTCGCCGTCAACTTGCGCTCGCTGTCGGGAAAACCGTCTTCGGCCTCGGCGTGCCGCCACAATATCAATTCCATGAAGATTAAGTTCCGTCCGGGTTTTTCGGCTAGAGTATATAGTACGTCCGCATCCTTAATCTATCGTGCGCCATGGAACATTTATACGCCTTCGCCACCAGCCTCGCCATCGGCCTGTTGATCGGTCTGGAACGCGAGCGCAGCGCCGCCGCCAAGGCCGGATTGCGCACCTTCGCTCTGGTGGCGCTGCTCGGCGCCATCTGCGCCATGCTGTCGGTGCAAAGCGGGACGGCATGGCCGCTGGCGGCGGGTTTTCTGGCCGTGGGGCTGCTGATCGTTGCGGCCTATTTCGGCGCCCCGGCCGCCGGCGGCGACCCCGGCACCACCACCGAAGCCGCGCTGCTGGTCTGCTACGGCCTCGGCGCGATGGTCTGGTACGGCTACAGCAGCATCGCCATCACGCTCGCCATCGCCACCGTCGCGCTCCTTTATTTCAAGCCTGAGCTGCAAGGCATCAGCCGCAACCTGGAACGGCGCGATCTGCTTTCCATCCTGCAATTCGCCACCCTGTCGTTCATCGTCCTGCCGATTCTGCCCAACGTCGGCTATGGCCCTTACAAGGCGCTCAACCCCTACAATGTTTGGCTGATGGTGGTGCTGATCTCGGGCATCAGCCTGTCCGGCTATGTCGCGCTGCGCCTGGTCGGCCAGCGTTACGGCGCGCCGCTGCTGGGCTTCATGGGCGGCATGGCGTCCAGCACCGCCACCACTCTGGTTTATGCCCGCCACGCCAAGGATGCCCCGCAACTGCTGCATTTGACCGTGCCGGTGATCCTCATCGCCAACCTGGTAGTGCCGGTGCGCCTGGCAGTGCTGGGCGCCGTCACCGCCCCCGCCCTCCTGCCCCAGCTTCTGCCGGTGCTCGGCGGCGCCTTGGCGCTCGGCATGGCGGCGACCCTTTATTGGTGGCGCAAGCTGCACCGGGAAGACGAATTGCCCCTGCCGCCGGTGAAAAACCCGGCGGGAATCCGCATCTCCCTGACTTTCGGGCTGATTTACGGCGCCGTGCTGTTTCTCACCGCCTGGCTTTCCGATTTCGCCGGCGACCGGGGGCTGTATGCCATCGCGGTGGCGTCGGGGCTGACCGATGTCGATGCGATCGCGCTCTCCAGCCTGCGCCTGTTTTCGCTGGGCAAACTGGAGGCGGAACAAACCGTCGCCGCCGTCGCCCTGGCGTTGATCGCCAACCTGGCGTTCAAATTCGGCCTGATCGTCTTCTTCGGCGGCGCCATGCTGGCGAAACGCTGTGCTTGGGGCATGGGAGCGGTGGCGGCGGGCGCGGCGGCGATGCTGTGGATTTCTTGAAAGAGAACTTCAAGGAATCGCGGGAACCCATTTGATAAAGCTGAAGAATGGGTTAAAGTTAAGCCTTACGAAAAAGAAGGGCAGCCTTCATGAAACGGGATTTCTGGGAAGCCGGCGGGTTCTGGGGGGAACCGGCCATTTCGGCATTCCTCCCCACCGGCAGCGGCGGCCTGGCGCGCGGCCTGAAACGTAAAGCCGGCAGCGGCGGCGCCCGGCCTTCGCCGCGCTTCTCCCGGCATTCCGGCATCCCTCCGTCTGACCGTCCGCAATCACGGCTCCACCGATGCGCGGCGCGGTTGGCTGCTGGCTCCCGAATCGAGGAAAGATGATGGCGCCCGGACTGGAATCCATTTTGGAAATCGTCAAGCTCTCCGATCCCGGCATCGTCCGCTCGCACAACGAGGACAGCGTCGGCGCCGACGCCGGGATGGGTTTCGCGGTCCTCGCCGACGGCATGGGCGGCTACAATGCCGGCGAAGTGGCCAGCGGCATGGCCGTCGCCATGCTCTCCGAAAACCTGAAGGCGGCGCTGCAAGCCGGCCGCCGCGACATGGCGCAGCTCGCCGGCGACGAGGTGCGCAAGGCCAACACCGCGATCTTCCAGGCCGCCCAAAGCCAGCCGCAATACCACGGCATGGGCACCACCCTGGTGCTGGCGCTGTTCCGCAACAACCGCGCCACCGTCGCCCACATCGGCGACTCGCGCCTCTACCGTCTGCGCGGCGAACAGCTGGAGCAACTCACCCGCGACCATTCGCTGCTCCAGGAACAGATCGACAGCGGCCTGATTACCCGCGAGGATGCGCGCCATTCGCACAACAAGAACCTGGTGACCCGCGCCATGGGCGTCGATGCCGCCGTCGAGGTGGAAGTCAACGAATACGGCGTGCTGCCGGGCGATCTGTTCCTGCTGTGTTCCGACGGCCTCAACGACATGGTGGGCGACGAGGACATCCAGCTTACCTTGAGCCTGATGGGGGCGAATCTCGAAATGGCGGCTCGGCAACTGGTTCAGATGGCCAACGACAACGGCGGGCGCGACAATGTTTCGGTGGTGCTGGTGCGCGTGCTGGGCGATTTCGCGGAGAAGCGCAACTGGTTCGCCAAGCTGTTGAACTGGTTCGGCCAATAGCCGCGATGCAAGTCACATTGAAGACAGAACGGAGTAGCAGATGGCAAAGTTGATCCTCAGCCTGGAAGGCCAAGTCATCCGGGAGATCGAACTCGACAAGGAACGCATGACCATCGGGCGCAAGCCGCACAACGACATCCAGATCGAGAATCTGGCCGTGAGCGGCGAGCACGCCGCCATCACCACCATCCTCAACGACTCCTTCCTGGAAGACCTGGACAGCACCAACGGCACCCTGGTAAACGGCGCGGCGGTCAAGAAACACGTTCTGCAAAACAACGACGTGATCGAAATCGGCAAATTCAAACTGGAATATTCCAACCCGCAAGCCAGCGGGGAATCTGCCGACTCCGAGCGCACCATGATCCTGCGTTCCCCGGCTGCCGCGCCGCCCAAGCCCGCGCCGGACACCCGCCCGGATTTCGCCCAGGCGCGGGGCGACGGCCAGCCGCACGCCGAACCGCCGCCTCCCAAGGCGCCGCCGCCCGCGGCGGAAGCCGCCAGGCCGGCCGCGATCCAGGTGCTGACCGGCGCCAACGCGGGCAAGGAGCTGGAACTGACCAAGTCGCTGACCTCGCTGGGCAAGCCCGGCGTGCAGGTGGCGGTCATCGCCAAACGGCCGCAGGGCTATTTTCTTACCCACGTGCAGGGCGCCAGCTTCCCGGCGATCAACGGCCAAACGCTGGATGCCCAGCCCCGCCCGCTGAGCGACCACGACATCATCGAATTGGCCGGCATCAAGATGGAATTCTTCTATAAATAAAAAACGGAGGGCTGGGATGGAGCAGCCTATCCCCGTGCGCCAAGCGCGCAAGGGAGGGGACGAGGCGTTTGCCGAGATAGAGTTCAAAGGCATAAATACAAACACGCCTATGAACAATATTCAGGATGTTGCCTTGCATCCCAGGTGATTGCCGGTCTCGGTGCGCTACTCCTTCCCCCGCGGGCGG
>CAZDIJ010000108.1:0-7349 GCA_964505475.1 uncultured Sulfuricella sp.
CAACGCCGCCATCGAGGCGGCGCGCGCCGGCGAACAGGGGCGCGGCTTCGCCGTGGTGGCCGACGAGGTGCGGCAATTGGCCGAACGCACCAGCCAATCGACCCGTAAAATCGGCGAAATGATCGGCACCATCCAGCATGGCACGGAAAACGCCGTCTCCAGCATGCTGGACGGCAACGCCCGCGCCGATGAAGGGGTGCGCATGGCGGAACGGGCGCGCGACGCGATCGAACAAATCCGCGACAATGCCAGCCGCGTCATCGCCGAGGTCGGCGGCATCTCCGACTCCCTGCGCGAGCAAAGCGCGGCGCACGGCCAGGTCGCCGCGAGCGTGGCGCGGATCGCCGAAAAAACCGAGGAAAACAGCCTGGAAGTCCAGGCCATCGCCGAAGCCGCCCTGGAATTGGAAAATCTCTCCTCGGCCTTGCAAACCCTGGTCACCCGTTTCAAGATTACCGGCTGACCCCGCCGCTCAACGGGTTTCCATAAAACGGCGGGAGGCTTCCCGCCGTTTTTCTTTCTCCCCCTTCCTCTCCGCCACCACCCGAAGCCGTTTAAATACGCGGCATCAGGGGAAATTAACGATATAATATGACATGTATATATTCCCGACATTCTCTTGCTTCCGAGGATCCGCGACCATGCCGGCCAAATTCCTTCCGCTCTGCCACGCGCTGCTGTCCATAACACCGCTACTCCTCCCGGCGGCGGCCGCCGCGCAGAATTTGACCGAACTCAGCCTGGAACAACTGGGGCAAGCCCAGGTGACTTCCGTGGCCAAAAAACCGCAAAGGCTGGAAGACGCCGCCGCCGCGATTACCGTCATCAGCCAGGAAGACATCCGCCGCTCCGGCCTGACCAGCCTCGCCGAACTGCTGCGCCTGGCTCCCGGCGTGCAGGTCGGCCAGATCGACGCCAGCACCTCGGCGGTCGGCATCCGTGGATTCGGCGGCCGCTACAGCAACAAGCTGCTGGTGCTGCTCGACGGCCGCGCCGCCTATACCCCGGCTTTCGGCGGAGTGCTGTGGGATACGCTGGACACCCCGCTGGAAGACATCGAGCGCATCGAGGTCATTCGCGGTTCGGGAGGCACGCTGTGGGGCGCCAACGCCACCAACGGCGTGGTCAACATCATCACCAGGAACGCCGCGGCAACCCACGGCGTCTTGCTGTCGGGCGGCATCGGCGGCCAGGAACGGCGCGCCACCGCGCGCTACGGCGCCCCCCTGGGCGAATACGGCGATTTCCGGGTTTACGGCAAACACACCGAACTGCTGCCCTACCAGCGCGCTTCGGGCGCCGCCGCCCACGACGGGATGGACATCCGCCAGGCGGGCTTCCGCGCCGACTGGCGCATCCCCGGCGGCGACACCTTGACGGCGCAGGGCGACGCCTACGACGGCAACGCCGATCACAGCAACAGCCTGGTGACCCTCGCGCCCCCCTACGTCGCCCCGCTCGATTTCAACACCGGCGTTTCCGGGCAGAATCTGCTGTTGCGCTGGAACCGCGCCCTGTCGGCGAACGAGGATTGGACCCTGCAATTCTATTGGGATCATTACCGGCGCGGCGACGTGCAAAGCCGCGAGCGGCGCAGCACCTACGATCTCGATTTCCAGCATCGTTTCCGCCTGGGCGAACGCCACGACATCGTCTGGGGAGGCGGCTACCGCCGCAGCGAAGGCGAATTCGACAACACCTTCATGTTTTCCCTGACCCCCGCGCGTAGCGCCGATTCCCTGGCGAATCTCTTCGTCCAGGACGAAATCGCGCTGGCGCGCGACCTGCGCCTCACCCTGGGTTCCAAGTTCGAGCATAACGACCATAGCGGCCTGGAAATCCAGCCCAACGCCCGCCTGCTGTGGCGGATCGACCCGCGGCAAACCGCCTGGGCGGCGGTTTCGCGCGCCGTGCGCACCCCTTCCAGCGCCGAAAGGCATGCCCGCATCAACATCGCCGCCGCCCCCGGCACGCTGGTCAGCATTTTCGGCAACGACCGCCTCGACGCCGAGAAAGCGCTCTCCTACGAAGCCGGCTACCGCACCCATTTCAGCGACGGCCTGACCCTCGACGCCACCGTCTTCCACAACGAATACCGCGACCTCGGCACCTCCGTGGCGATGGCGCCGTATTTTGAAAACACGCCTCTCCCGCCGCACCTGGTCATCGGCAGCCTCTACGGCAACGACGCCGAGGCGCGCAGCCGGGGCATCGAACTGGGCGGCGGCTGGCGGATCGACGAGCGTTGGACGCTCAAGGGTTCCTATACCCATCTATCCCTGAGCACCCGCCTGAAATCCGGCGGCAGCCCGACGGCTCCCCCCAGGGACGGCGACACCCCCATGAACCAGTGGCAGGCGCACGGCCAGTTCCAGGCCAGCCGCGATCTCTATTTCGGCGCTTCGCTGCACTACCGCGGCGCGCTGACGGCGCAGAGCCTGCCCGCCTATACCCGCGCCGACCTGCAAATGCGCTGGCGCGCCAGCCGCGAACTGGAATTCGCCCTGACGGCGCGCAACCTGCTCGATTCGCGCCACCTTGAATACCTGCCCCTGGAAACCCCCAGCGCCACCGAGGTTCCGCGCAGCGTTTTCGCTTCGGCGGCCTGGCGCTATTAGGCGGGAAACCATCGTGCCGGAACCGCGTCCCGGAAAAGCCATGCCCGATCGCCGCGATTTCCGCCGCCTTCCCCGGCGGGCGCTGCCGCTCCTGGCGCTGGCGGCTTGCCTGTGCATCCCGCCGCCGGCGGGCGCGGCGGCTTACGGCGAACATGAAATCAAGGCCGCCTATCTCTACAATTTCGCCAAATTCGTCGATTGGCCGGAAGACAAATCCCTCCTGCATCTGTGCCTGTTCAACAAAGGGGCGGTGGCCGGCGCGCTGGAAGCCATCAAGGACAAGTCCATGGGCGAGCGCAAGCTGGCGCTGTCCTATCCCGCCGCGGCCTCGAATCTGGCGGAGTGCGACATGCTGCTCGTCACCGAGGCGGAAGAACGCAACCTGGAGCGGATCCTGGCGATCACCCAGGGACGCCGGGTGCTGGTGGCCGGCGACGGCGAAGGCTACGCCCAGCGCGGCGCGATGTTCAATTTCTACCTGGAAGGCGGAAGAGTGCGTTTTGAAATCAATCTCGCCGCCATCCGGCGCAGCGGGCTTAAAATCAGCTCCAAGCTGCTTTCTCTGGGTAGAATGGTGGAATAAAAAACGCAGTTCAACCACGGGGAACACGGTGAAATGATGGAGTTGCAGCGAGGCATGAAGAAAATGCCGCTCAACCGCCGGGTGAACAGTCAATCTCATTCAACTGGATGTTTCCCCGTGGTTCAAATAAGGAATTTAGGATAAATGCCCCTGATTAAACTGGATCACCTGCCCATCAAGCGCAAGCTGACCGTCATCGGTCTGGCGGTCGCCGGCCTGGCGATCGTGCTGCTGACCGCCATGCTGGCGGGCGTGCTGTGGCTGGAAAAACGGGAGAGCGCGCTGGCCGCCCTACGGGTGCATGCCGGCTTCATCAGCGGCAATTCCGTCCACGCCGTGCTTTTCCACGACGACCGCACCGCCTACGCGGTGCTGGCGCAGTTGCGCGCCGAGCCGGCCATCCAGTACGCCGCCATCCGCCACAATTCCGGCGAGCTGCAAGCGCAATTCGTCCGCGACGAAAAGATCGCCCCCCCTCCCGCCGAACCTGCGCCGGGCAGGCATGCTTTTTTCGACGGCCAACTGGGGTTGACCAAGTCCCTGGATTTCGACGGCCAATATCTCGGCACCCTGTACATCCAGCGCGACATGAGCGGCGATTACCAAGGGATTCTGGAACAGCTCGGCCTGTTCGTCGGCGCCATCCTGATCGCCCTGGCGGCGGCCTCGGCGCTGTTCGCCCGCTTCCAGGAGGCGATCACCGGCCCCATCGCCGAGCTTTCCGGCCTGATGAAACGGGTCAGCGAAAACGGCGATTATTCGCTGCGCACCACGGTGCGCAGCCAGGACGAACTGGGGATGCTGGGCGAGGGATTCAACGCCATGCTGGAAGCCATCGACGAACGCGACAAGGCCATCGGCCGCTATCGCCTGCATCTCGAGGAAATGGTGGAGCAGCGCAGCGGGGAGCTGATCGCCGCCAACGCCGACCTGCTGCGCCAGGTCGAAAGCCGCCTGAAGGCCGAGCGGCAGCTCCAGGAACTCAACGAAAGCCTGGAGCGGCGCGTCGTCGAGGAAGTCGAGAAAAACCGCGAAAAGGATCACCTGCTGATCCAGCAGTCGCGCCTCGCCGCGATGGGCGAAATGGTGCACAACATCGCCCATCAGTGGCGCCAGCCGCTCAACACCCTCGGCCTGATTACCCAGAACCTGCGCTACGATTTCCGCGACGGCCTGCTCACCAACGAGTTGATGGATGAGACCGCCGCCAAGGCGATGCAGGTGATCCAGGGGATGTCGCGCACCATCGACGATTTCCGCAACTTCTTCCGCCCCGACAAGCTGACCTTCGATTTCGACATCGCCGAGGCGGTCGAGCAGTCCCTCGACATCATCGCCCCGGCGCTCGACAACCACAACATCAAGGTCGAGACCGCCTTCGCCGGCGGCCTGCTCGCCCACGGCCATCCCAGCCAGTTCGCCCAGGTCGTCCTCAACCTCCTCGCCAACGCCAAGGAAGCCATCCTGCAACATGGCGTCACCGCCGGCCAGATCACGATCCGCCTCGCCGCCCGCGACGGCTGGGGCGTGCTCGACATCGAGGACAACGGCGGCGGCATTCCCGGCGACATCATGGGCAAGATTTTCGACCCCTACTTCACCAGCAAGGAGCAGGGCAGCGGCATCGGCCTGTACATGAGCAAGACCATCATCGAACGCAACATGGACGGACACATCGAGGCCGCCAACATCCCCGCCGGCGCCCGCTTGACGGTCAGACTGCCGCTGGCGGACACTAGACGCCAAAACAAGGAGACAACATGAATCATTCCATCCGCTTCTCGCGCCGGATTACCCGGCATTTCGGTAGCGTGGCGGCGATTCTCGCCGGCTGGCTGGCGCTGTCGGCCGGCGCGCCGGCCGACACCCTCAGGATCAACGGCACCGGCTCGGCGCTGGGCGGCATCGGCGCGGTGGCCGAGGCCTACGCCAAGACCTACCCCGACGCCAAGGTCGCCGCCATCGCGCCTTCCATGGGCAGCGGCGGCGCCATCAAGGCATTGCTGGCGGGCGTCCTGGACGTCGCCGTGTCGTCGCGGCCGCTCAACGACGGCGAGCGCGGCCAGGGCGCCACGGAAACCGTGTACGCCCGGACGCCCTTCGTCATCGCCGTGCGGGACGACAACAAAACCAAGGGACTCGCGCAAGCCGAGCTTGCCGCCTATTACAGCGGCCGCGTCACGGCCTGGCCGGACGGCGGCGCGCTGCGGGTGATCCTGCGCCCCCTCTCGGATTCGGCCAGCGCCGCATTGCGCGCCCTGTCGCCGGAAATGGCGCAAGCCGTGGCCGCCGCGCACGAGCGCAAGGGCATGCTGCTGGCGTTGACCGACCAGGATAGCGCCACCGCCATCGAAAAAACCCCCGGCGCGCTCGGCACCAGCTCGCTGGCTTTGATCGTTTCCGAAAAGCGCACGCTGCGTCCGCTCGCGCTCGACGGCGTCGAACCTTCCCTCAAGGCGTTGGAGGATGGCCGCTATCCCCATGCCATGACCTTTACCCTGGTGCTGCCCGCCCAGCCTTCCGCCGAGGCGCGGCGCTTCGCCGATTTCCTCCACTCGCCGGCGGGGCAGGCGGTTTTGCGAAACACCGGCCATCTCGCCATGGGCAAGCGCTGACCCTATATGGAACGCAAGAAGAAAATCGCCCGCTTCATCGACTGGATGGCGATCGCCGTCGCCCTGGCCATCACCGTGCTGCCGCCGGCCGGCTATTTCATCCTTTCGCGCCAGCATCTGGCCAGCCAGTTGCAAACCGGACTCAAGATCAAGGAACTGGCGGTGAGCCGCCACATCGTCGCCAACCCGGAACTGTGGCGCTTCGAGGAATTGCGCCTGGAAACGCTGCTGAAGGAAATGGACGACGCGGGTTCGGGATATTTCAACCGGGTGACGGGGCTGCGCGGCGAACTGCTCGCCAGCACCGGCGACAAACCGCTGCCCCCCGCCCTCACGGCGCGAACGCGGCTCTACGACGCCGGCGCGGAAACCGGCGCGCTGGAGGCCAGCGTCTCGCTGCGGATGGTTATCATAAAATCCGTCCTGGTCGGCACCGCCAGCCTGTCGCTGGGACTGCTGGTGTTCTTCCCGCTGCGCATCTGGCCGCGCCGCGCCCTGCATCAGGCCTTGGACGAGCTGGCGAAGGAAAGGGACGCCCTGGAGCACTTCAATCAAATCCTGGAGCGGCTGGTCAAGGAGGAGGTCGAAAAAAACCGCGAAAAAGACCACATGATGATCCAGCAGTCGCGCCTCGCCGCGATGGGCGAAATGGTGCACAACATCGCCCATCAGTGGCGCCAGCCGCTCAACACCCTCGGCCTGATTACCCAGAACCTGCGCTACGATTTCCGCGACGGCCTGCTCACCAACGAGTTGATGGATGAGACCGCCGCCAAGGCGATGCAGGTGATCCAGGGGATGTCGCGCACCATCGACGATTTCCGCAACTTCTTCCGCCCCGACAAGCTGACCTTCGATTTCGACATCGCCGAGGCGGTCGAGCAGTCCCTCGACATCATCGCCCCGGCGCTCGACAACCACAACATCAAGGTCGAGACCGCCTTCGCCGGCGGCCTGCTCGCCCACGGCCATCCCAGCCAGTTCGCCCAGGTCGTCCTCAACCTCCTCGCCAACGCCAAGGAAGCCATCCTGCAACATGGCGTCACCGCCGGCCAGATCACGATCCGCCTCGCCGCCCGCGACGGCTGGGGCGTGCTCGACATCGAGGACAACGGCGGCGGCATTCCCGGCGACATCATGGGCAAGATTTTCGACCCCTACTTCACCAGCAAGGAGCAGGGCAGCGGCATCGGCCTGTACATGAGCAAGACCATCATCGAACGCAACATGGACGGACACATCGAGGCCGCCAACACCGCCTCCGGCGCCCGCTTCATGGTCAAGCTGCCGCTGCCGGCGTCCGCCGCCTAAACCGCAAATTCCTTATTTGAACCACGGGGAAAATCCATTGAAGAACATGCCTATGAATAATTTTCAGGCGCCCTCACCCCAACCCCTCTCCTTTATATGCCTCTAAACTATTCTCAGCTATCGCTCCTTCCCCTGCTTGCGGGGGAAGGCCGGGATGGGGGCAAACAGCGGCGGCCATGCGGGCAAACGCCCCCACCCCAACCCTCCCCCGCGCGCTATGCG
>CAZDIJ010000109.1:0-7172 GCA_964505475.1 uncultured Sulfuricella sp.
GGCTGAACTGAAAGGTTACGAGCACAAGAACGTGGCGCTGGAAGTGCTGAAAAAATTGCTCAATGACGAGCTGAAAGCGCGCGCTAGAAAGAACTTGGTGCAGAGCCGGTCATTGATGGAAATGCTGGAAATCGCCATCAAGAAATACCACAACAAGATACTGACCGCCGCCGAGGTAATGGAAGAACTGATCCGCATCAGCAAGGAAATCGTGGCTTCCGATGATGAAGCAAAACAGATGGGGCTGAGCGATTTTGAATATGCGTTCTACACGGCGGTCGCCAATAACGATAGTGCCCGTGAAATGATGCAGCACGACCAATTACGCGAACTAGCCGTGGTTCTGACGCAACGTGTGCGCGAGAATGCCTCGATAGACTGGACGATCAAGGAAAGCGTGAAAGCCAAGCTGAAAGTGATCGTGAAGCGCACTCTGCGCCAGTTCGGCTACCCGCCCGACATGCAGTTGCTCGCGACGGAAACGGTATTGAAGCAGGCGGAAATGATTGCCAATGAATTGGCGGTCGAAATGTAGAGGCCAGCCATTAATTGCTTGACTTTGATGTTGTTTTGCGACAAGGCATTTATCTTCATCCACAACAAATCAAGAGGTTACGCAATGAACAAAGCCGAAGCAATCGACCAAATCGCCCGTTCTGCCGAGATTACCAAAACCGCCGCCGGGCAAGTCATGAAAGCCCTGGAAGTCAGCATCAAGACCCACATCGACGCAGGCGAGCGCGTGGTGTTGCGTGGCCTGGGCAGTTTCACCCGTGGCGAAGCCACTCAGCGCACCGAACTACCCCTCACCTACACCGGCTACCGCCGCACCACCAGAGCACCGCAATTCAGCGAAAGCAAACTATGCGCGGAAATCAGCACCGCCGCCAGCCTGAATGTAAATGCCGCCAAGCGCGCATTGGACGCCTTCAAAGGGGTCATGGCATCCGCATTGAAAAACGGCGACCTGGTGTAACCCCGTTAGAAATGACAAAGGCTTGCATTTCTGCAAGCCTTTGATTTTATGGTGGGTTGTGACAGATTCGAACTGTCGACCTACGGATTAAGAGTCCGCTGCTCTACCATCTGAGCTAACAACCCTTGCGTTGATGGCCGGGGATACCCGCCCCTCCCAACAGCCGCGCATTATAAAGCCAAACCGGCGAAATATGAAATGGTTATTGGGCTACGGGTACTGCCCACAGGTCGTGCTCGTCGGCATCGGTCACTTCAACCTCGACGAAATCGCCCGGTTTCAAACTCGCCGCCGCCTCGATATACACCATTCCGTCGATTTCCGGCGCGTCCGCCTGGCTGCGCGCCACTGCGCCTTGGCCGTCTACTTCATCGACCAGCACGGTGAGGGTGCGTCCGATCTTGCTTTCCTGTTTGGCGGCACTGATTTCGGCTTGCAAGATCATCAGGCGTTCGCGCCGTTCTTCCTTGGTTTCTTCCGGCACCGCGCCGGGCAACGCATTGGCCGCTGCGCCTTCGACCGGTGAATAGGCGAAGCAGCCGACGCGGTCGAGCCGGGCTTCCTTGAGGAAATCCAGCAACAACTGGAAATCGGCCTCGCTTTCGCCGGGGAAGCCGGTGATGAAAGTGCTGCGGATGGTCAGGTCGGGGCAAATCTTGCGCCAGTTTGCGATGCGCGCCAACATGCCTTCGACATCGCCGGGACGTTTCATGGCTTTCAGCACCGCCGGGCTGGCATGCTGGAGCGGCACATCGAGATAGGGCAGCACCTTGCCCTCGGCCATCAGCGGAATCACCTCGTCTACGCTAGGGTAGGGATAAACGTAGTGCAGGCGCACCCAGATGCCCAGCTCCCCGAGATTCCGCGTCAGTTCGGTCATGCGCGTCCTGATCGGGCGTCCCTGCCAGAAGCCGCTGCGGTATTTGATGTCAACGCCATAGGCGCCGGTATCCTGGGATACGACCAGGAGTTCCTTGACGCCGGATTTGACCAGGTTTTCCGCTTCCCGCATCACTTCGCCGATGGGGCGGCTGACCAGGGTGCCGCGCAGCGAGGGGATGATGCAGAAGGTACAGGCGTGGTTGCAGCCTTCGGAAATCTTCAAATAGGCGTAATGCCTGGGGGTCAGTTTGATGCCCTGGGGCGGGATCAGGCTCTCGAAAGGGTCGTGGGGCGCTGGTAGGTGCGCGTGCACCGCATCCATGGTTTCCGCGAGGGAATGCGGGCCGGTCACCGCCAGCACCTGGGGGTGCGCTTCCAGCACCACGTCCGCCTTGGCGCCCAGGCAGCCGGTGACGATCACCTTACCGTTTTCCGCCAGGGCTTCGCCGATGGCATCGAGCGACTCGGCCACCGCCGCGTCGATGAAGCCGCAGGTGTTGACCACCACCAGGTCGGCGCCCTGGTAGTCCGGGGAAATCGCGTAGCCTTCGGCGCGCAAGCGGGTGAGGATTTGTTCGGAATCGACCAGCGCCTTGGGACAGCCAAGGGAGACGAAGCCGACTTGGGGCATGGATTTTTTCATGTTTACAGACTGCCGCAGATGTCGGGCTTGGCGGCGTCGAAAGGCAAGTCGCCTTCCTTCACGCCGAGCGCGGAGACGGTACGCACCGCCTTGACGTAATTGGGGTCTTCGTGGAGTTTGTCCCACGAAGAGGGGTGCGGCTTACCGTGCATGCGCACCAGCCGGGCGAAGCTGGCGGGCGCCATTTTGCGCTTGAGTCCGTCGAGCAATTCGTCGGCCGCCGCCGGATTGTTGCACACCAGCGCCATGTCGCAGCCCGCGTCCAGCGCGGCTTCTGCACGCGCCACCACGCCGCCCGCGATCGCCGCGCCCTCCATGGAAAGGTCGTCGCTGAAAATCATCCCGTCGAATTTCAGTTCGCCGCGCAAAATCTCCTTCAGCCACACCGGGGAAAACCCGGCGGGACGGCTGTCCACCTGGGGATAGATCACGTGCGCCGGCATTACCGCGGGCAGGCCGAAATCCACCATCTGGGCGAAGGGAATCAGGTCGTGCATGGCGATGTCGCCGTAGCCACGCTCGTCCACCGGCACTTCCAGGTGCGAATCGGCGGTCACGTAGCCGTGTCCGGGGAAGTGCTTGCCCACCGCCGCCATCCCGCCCTGCTTGAGTCCGAGCATGAGATGGTGGGCGAGATCGGCGACCGCCTGCGGCTTGGCATGAAAAGCCCGGTTGCCGATCACCGAACTGGCGCCGTAGTCGAGATCGAGCACCGGGGCGAAGCTGAAATCCACCCCGCTGGCGCGCAACTCGGAGGCCATCACCCAGCCGGCCTGGTGCGCCAGGTTTTTGGCGCGTTGCGGATGCTCGTCCCACAGGATGCCGAATTCGCGCATCGGCGGGATGCGCGTGAAGCCCTCGCGGAAGCGCTGCACCCGCCCGCCCTCGTGATCCACCGCGATCAGCAGCGGCGGCGTGCGCACGGCATGGATGGCGGCGGTGAGCTTCTGCAACTGGGAAACCGATTGGTAATTGCGGCTGAACAGGATCACGCCGCCGACCAGCGGGTGCTTGAGGCGCTGGATTTCAGCGTCAGTCATCTCCAGGCCGGCAATATCGACCATGACGGGGCCTAGCGGCATGTTTAACCTAGAAACCTCAGTTGGACAGGGTAGAGTGTGCGGTTTTCAGGGTGCCCCACAAGGGGACTCCGACTTTCTATGGCCTGAAGACCATGAAAGATCGTATGCAGGGCATACCCGACGGCCTGCCGGCCTGGGCACAAGAGGCGCAACGACGCGGAATGGTCGCTCCATTCCAAGGAGTTGCCAGCCCTCTCTCTAACCCTCTCCCACAAGTGGGAGAGGGAACGATTGCCCTCTCTCCCTCTGGGAGAGAGTTGGAGAGAGGGTTGCCGCCATGCGCCCCGAAAACCGTGCAATCCGCCCCGTAGCGTCGTCACCAGAATGGTGAGCGCGACGAAAAGACATAAATCAATCAGGAACATCACGTTAAATCTCCAAATAAGCGGTCAACTGAGGTTTCTTAGGTTTACCGCTCCAGAATGACGAAAGCCACCGCCATATCCTCTTCGTCGCTCAGCGACAGGTGGTGGCCGTTGATGCCGCGCCGCGCCAGCTCGCCCGCCAGATCGGGGGCGAAGGCCAGCGCGGGCTTGCCCAGGCTGTCGTGGCCGACGCGGATGTTATGCAATGTGGCGGGATGGCGCACGCCGGTGCCGAGCGCCTTGGCGAAGGCCTCCTTGGCGGCGAAACGCTTGGCGAGGAAGCGCCCCGGCGCGGCATGGCCGGCGAATTCGGCGCGCTCTTCCGGCGCCAGGATGCGCGCCGCAAAACGCTCGCCGAACTTTTCCCAGGCCGCCGTCACGCGCCGCGTGGCGACGATGTCGGTGCCGATGCCGTAGATCATCCGGCGGCCGCCACCATCAATGCCTTCATCTCGCGCACCGCGTTTTCCCAGCCGACGAACAGGGCATGGGCGACGATGGCGTGACCGATGTTCAGCTCGCCGATGCCGGGAATCGCGGCGATCTCCTGCACGTTGTGGTAGTGCAGTCCATGGCCGGCGTTGACCTGAAGGCCGATTTGCAAACCGTAGGCCACCGCCTCGCGGATACGCTCCAGCTCCTGTGCTTGTTCCGCCGCGCTTTCCGCGTCGGCGAAGCGGCCGGTGTGGATTTCCACCACCGGCGCTCCGGCATCGCGGGAGGCGGCGAGCTGCGCCTTGTCGGCGTCGATGAACAGGGAAACCCGGATGCCCGCCCCGCCCAGCGAAGTGCACGCCGCACGGACGCTCTCGAAATGCCCCACCACGTCCAGCCCGCCTTCGGTGGTCAGCTCGGCGCGTTTTTCCGGCACCAGGCAGGCATCGTGCGGCTTGATGCGCCGGGCGATGGCGATCATCTCCTCGGTAACGGCCATTTCCAGGTTCATCCGGGTTTGCAGGATGGGACGCAGGATTTCCACGTCCTGGTCGAGAATGTGGCGGCGGTCTTCGCGCAAATGCAGGGTGATGAGGTCCGCCCCGGCGGATTCCGCCGCCAGCGCGGCCTGCACCGGGCTGGGATAGCGCGTGCCGCGCTGCTGGCGCAGCGTGGCGACATGGTCGATGTTGACGCCCAGTTTAATCATGAAAAGCCTTTAAAATTCTTGTAGTTCCTTGAGCAACTGCCGCGTATGTAACGTCTGCTCGCCGAGGTAATGGTTGAGCAGCGCGCGCATCAACGCCTTGCTCTGCTGCTGGGTGGCCGGATCGCGGTAATCGTCGCCGGCCATGTCGAGCAGCGTCTTGCCGTGCAATTGTACACTGTCGCGCGGCGCCCCGCGCAGCACCGGTCCGCGCTCGAAGACATAATGGTAGAGCCGTTCCGGCTCGATCTCGCGGCCGCTCTCCGCCTCACGGTCGAGCGCCAGCGCGTAGCCCAGTTCCTGCAACAGCCGCTTTTCGAAGCGGCGCAGCACGGCGGCGTGATCCGGGTCGCGCGCCAGCTCCCGCAAGGTGTCGCGGTAATAGAGGAACAACTGCTCGTGCGGATCTTCGCGCGGCAGCAGTTTGAGCAGCAGTTCGTTCAAGTAAAAGCCGCAGATCAGCGCCTGCCCCTGCAACAACGGCTGGCCGCCCTGCCACTCGGCGGCGTGCAGGGTGCGCAGCTCGGATTTGCCGAACCAGGCCAGTTGCAGCGGTTGAAACGCCAGCAACAGGCCGCGCACCGCCGAGCGCGGGCGCCGCGCCCCACGCGCCACCAACGCCAGCCGTCCAAAATTCTGGCTGAACACTTCCACCACCAAACTGGTCTCGCGGAACGCATAGGAATGCAGAACGTAGGCGGGCTGGGCTTCCTGACGGGATTTGGGATTGGTCACGATTCAGATTTCAGGTCGGGCTTGTTCCAGAACAGCGCGCTTCCGCCGGCACATTGCGGCTCGCGGCTGGGCAGAGTTGCAATCGGTACAACGGCGCTTCTCCGAATACTTCGATTGCCCGCCAGTGTAGCTTCTCGACGCCGAAAAGCAACGGTTCCGCAATGGAAAGCAAACCCCGGCAAAAATGCTATGGTTAAAACAAGGCCATGACGTCAGCATACCGCTGCGTACTTCACGGACGACAAGCATTCCCGCCACAGGAGTTCGCACTGGAGGCACGGCAAGGAACCATCATGAAACCTCATCCGCACTCTTGGCTGGGAATCGGCTTTCTCACCGGGCTTTTCTTCACTTGCCTGGTTCTCGGCAGTTTTTGGGTCGCCGCCGGAGACCATGCGATGGCATATCTGGCTGTCCTTGCCGCGGTTCTGGCGGGTACCCTGGGCGCGGCATTCGTCAGCTACCCGGCGGGGGAAATCGCCACCGCCCTCAAGGTTGCCGTCAACAGCTACCGTACCCCGCCCCCGACCAAGCAGGAGATCGTCGACATGCTTCTCAACCTCTCCCAGAAATCCCGTGCGGACGGCCTGCTGGCGCTGGAAGGCGAAGAAGAGCGAGTGGGCATCCTATTTCTGCGGCGGGCGCTGTCGTTGCTGGTGGACGGCTTTACGACGGATGAATTGCGCAACGCGCTGAATGACGAAACCCATTTTTTCCAACAGAGGCGCACCCAGCACGAACGCGTTTTCCGCAACCTGGCCAAGCTGGCGCTTGCTTCCGGCATCGCCGCGGGGGGCGGTGTCATGGCCGGCATGCTGGCGCTGGGCGGCGCGATTGCCGGCGCCTTGCCGGCCGCCCTCGGATCAATGTTCCTCGGTATCGTTTTATCCAAATTCCTGCTCGATCCGGTTGCGGAGAACATTTATGCCAAGACTCACGAAGAGCTTCTCGCCCTCAAGCTGGTTACGGAAGGCGTTACGCTGATTTCGCAGGGCTACAATACCCTGCGCCTCCAAACCCACCTGGAATCCTTCGTCGCGCCAAAGGTGCGGGACATCCACCACAAGGGCTTCAAGGAAATCCGCGACCAATATGAGCAATTCGAGCAAACGCCGCGCGAACCGGGCGGCAAGCCATAGGCGCAATGCCCAAGCCAGCGCCGAGCGCCTTGATCCAGCGCAAGGCGCCCACGGTGCGGCCATGCTAGCCTTTCGGTTTTATGCCTCTAAACTATTCTCAGCTATCGCTCCTTCCCCTGCTTGCGGGGGAAGGCCGCACCCTGAAGGGCATGAAGGATGGGGGCAAACGGCGGCGGCCATGCGGGCAAACGCCCCACCCCAACCCTCCC
>CAZDIJ010000110.1:0-7070 GCA_964505475.1 uncultured Sulfuricella sp.
CGCCAATGCAAAGCAACCAAATGATTCTGTTCGATTTTTAACCGGACACTAGTGACCACGAATCCGGCTGCATCGTGATCGAAGTGGCCGACGACGGCGGCGGACTGAAACGCGAGCGGATCTTCGCCAAGGCCGTGGAAAAGGGGCTGGTATCCCCCAATCAGGCGATGAGCGACCAGGAAGTCTATGCGCTGATCTTCGAAGCCGGTTTTTCCACCGCCGACGCGGTGACCAACCTCTCCGGGCGCGGCGTCGGGATGGACGTGGTGCGCCGCAATATCGAGGCGCTGCGCGGCACGGTGGAAATCGACAGCCGCGAAACCGTGGGCACCACGCTGCGCATCCGCCTGCCGCTGACTCTGGCGATCATCGACGGCTTCATGATGGGAGTGGGCGACGAAATTTACGTGGCGCCGCTCGACATGGTGATGGAATGTCTCGAACTAAGCGAAGGCGAACAGCGCGCCGCCTCCGGCAACGGCTTCATCAACCTGCGCGGCGCGGTGCTGCCGTTCATCCGCCTGCGCAACCATTTTTGCGACGCCGGCCAACCCGGGCGGCGCGAAAACATCGTGGTGGTGCAATATGCCGGGCAAAAGGCGGGACTGGTGGTGGACGAGTTGATGGGCGAATTCCAGACCGTCATCAAGCCGCTGGGAAAATTGTTCGGCAATCTGAAGGGCATCAGCGGTTCGACCATCCTCGGCAGCGGCAAGGTGGCGCTGATCCTGGACGTGCCGGCGCTGATCCAGGGCGCGGCGGCGCGGGAAGCGCGGACGATGCTGCCGGGTACGCTGCATTGACGGTGGCGCAACGGCTATGAACCCCAATAATCCGCTTAGAGGCTGTTTCATAAAATCGGGTTACGCTTCAGGGATTTTGAGCATTGAAAGAATTTATAAAACAGCTTGTTAGTGGCAAATTCAGGCATCCCCCTCTTGCAAAGGGGGATGCCGGTTGAATTTTCCAACATGCCTATATGCCTATGAATAACTTTCAGGCGCCCTCACCCCAACCCCTCTCCCGCCTGCGGGCGAGGGGCTTTTCTCCCTTCTCCCGCAGGCGCACCCTAAAGGACATAAAGGAGAAGGGACGGGGATGAGGGAGCAGGGGATGCAAGGCAACATCCTGAATATTGTTCATAGGCATGGTTTCCAATGAACTATTTGGTTGGGATGAAATTAATTACCGAATCACAACAACGAGGTGAAAAATGCGTACCAATTTGCCGGTAACCAGCGTGGAACGGGAATTCAGGGATGGCGAGACCATCGTTTCCAAGACCGACCTCAAGGGGGTGATTACCTACGTCAACCCCTATTTTTGCGAAATGAGCGGTTATACCGCCCAGGAATCGGTGGGACAGCCGCACAATTTCATCCGCCATCCCGACATGCCGTCGGAAGCCTTCGCCGACTTGTGGGATACCCTCAAGAAAGGCAAGCCGTGGAGCGGCATGGTGAAAAACCGCTGCAAGAACGGCGACTTCTACTGGGTCGAGGCCAACGTCACGCCGATCCGCGAAAACGGCCAGACGGTGGGTTACCTGTCGGTGCGCAGCAAGCCCAGCCGCACCCAGGTCGAGGCGGCGGCGCGCGTCTACCAGGAAATCGGCGAAGGCAAGCGCAAATACGCCATCCGCGAGGGCAAGGCGGTCAAGTTCAGCCTGTTGCGCTGGCTCAACCCGTTCCGCAACATCAGCATCATGGCGCGCCTGACGTTCGTGGTCGCCACGCTCTCGCTGTTCCTGGCCGGCATCGGCATGCTCGGCCTGGACGGCATGAAGGATTCCAACGGCAAGCTCGACGAGGTGTTCAACCGCCGCCTGCTGCCTTCCGACCAGATCGCCCGCATCGACGCCCTGATGCGCGAAAACCGCACCCAGTTGCTGCTCGCCAACATGCACGACCCGCGCAAGCCGGAAAGCAAGCTGCACGACCATCCCATCGCCCTGCATCTCGACCAGATCGAGGCGAACATCGCCACCATTTCCAGCATCTGGAAAAACTACACCGCCAGGGAGCTGCCGCCGGAAGAAAAACTGCTCGCCGACAAATTCACCGATAACCGCGCCCGCTTCGTCAAGGAAGGGCTGAAGCCCGGCGTCGAACTGTTCCGCCAGGGCAACTACAACGATGCCGCCACCCTCATCGTCAAGACCGTCAACCCCACCTATAGCGCCGCCAACAGGGATGTCGCGGCGCTCATCACGCTTCAGCAGGAGAAGGCGCGCCAGGAGTTCGACCAAGCGCAGGAGAATTACGCTCAGGTGCGCCAGTTGACGGTATTCTGGATTGCCGGCGGCATCCTCCTGGCCAGCCTGATCGGCCTGCTGTTGATCCGCGCCATCGCCGTGCCGCTGCGCGCGGCGGTCGGCTATTTCGACAAAATCTCGCAGGGTTACTACAACAACCGCATCGAGGTGAAAAACGAGGACGAAATCGGCAAGGTGCTCAACGCGCTGCGTTCCATGCAAATCAAGCTGGGCTTCGACATCAACGACGCCCAGCGGCGCGCCGACGAATCCTCGCGCATCACCAACGCGCTCGACAATGCCTCCACCGGCATCATGATCGCCGACAACGACCTCAACATCATTTACGTGAACAAGTCGGTGCAGAAGATGCTCAAGCACGCCGAGGCCGACATCCGCAAGGAACTCCCCACCTTCAGCGCAGACCACCTGATCGGCGCCAACATCGACAATTTCCACAAGAATCCGGCGCACCAGCGGCAACTGCTGAAAACCTTCGCCACCACCTACAAGGCCACCATCAAGATCGGCGGACGCACTTTCCAACTCGCCGCCAACCCGGTGTTCAACGCGGCCGGGCAACGCCTGGGCGCCTCTGTGGAATGGATCGACGCCACCGAGGAAGTGAAAATCGAGGACGAAGTGAAGGCCATCGTCCAGGCGGCGGTGGCGGGCGACCTGTCGCAACGCATCGACCTGGAAGGCAAGGAAGGCTTCATGAAGGTGTTGGGCAAAGGCATCAATGACCTCACCGGAGTTGCCGAGGAAGTCATCAACGATGCCGTGGAGGTGATGGAAAGCGTCTCCCGCGGCGATCTGACCCACACCGTGAGCCGCGAGCAGCAGGGCATGTTCAAGCGTCTCAACGATGCAGTCAACGGCACGGTGGAAAAGCTCTCCAACACCATCGCCGACGTGCGCAATGCGGCGGATTCGCTATCCGGCGCCGCCGAGGAAATCAGCGCCACCTCGCAAAGCCTCAGCCAGGGCGCCAGCGAGCAGGCGGCGAGCGTGGAGGAAACCTCCGCCTCGGTCGAGCAGATGTCGGCCTCCGTCAGCCAGAACGCGGGTAACGCCAAGGTCACCGACGGCATGGCCTCCAAGGCCGCCAAGGAAGCCGCCGAAGGCGGCGAGGCGGTGAAATCCACGGTCGCGGCGATGAAGCAGATCGCCAACAAGATCGGCATCATCGACGACATCGCCTACCAGACCAACCTGCTGGCGCTCAACGCCGCCATCGAGGCGGCGCGCGCCGGCGAGCACGGCAAGGGCTTCGCGGTGGTGGCGGCGGAAGTGCGCAAGCTGGCCGAGCGCAGCCAGGTAGCGGCGCAGGAAATCTCCGAGGTCGCCGGGTCCAGCGTGGAACTGGCCGAACGCGCAGGAAAACTGCTGGACGAGATGGTGCCCTCGATCGGCAAGACCTCCGATCTGGTGCAGGAAATCGCCGCCGCCTCGGACGAACAATCTTCCGGCATCGGCCAGATCAATTCCGCCATGGATCAGCTCAACCAGACCACCCAGCAGAACGCTTCGGCCTCGGAACAACTGGCGGCCACCGCCGAGGAGATGAGCGGCCAGGCCGAGAAATTGCAACAGATGATGGCGTTTTTCAAGCTCGATGCCGTCGCGCCGATGCGGGGCGCGCTTGAGGAAAAGAGCGCACCCGTCGCCCGCAAGGCGGCGGTGGGACAGATGTCCGGGATGGTGGCGCCGAACGAGCGCGATTTTGTCAGGTTCTAGCCCAGAGGCCGGCTTGCGCGCGAAGCGCGCATGTTTTCATTACGGCTACCCGCCCCCCCGGCGGGGTAACATTTTTGTTCCGGCTTTGCCGGTTTAGGAGACCATAATGGCTGCAATCGTGCAGGCGAAGCAGGAAGCCGCGACCGCCAGCGCCGAGGAAAACCGGGGACAATACCTGACGTTCGCGCTGGCGGCGGAAATGTTCGCCATTCCCATCCTCAACATCAAGGAAATCATCGAATACGGCCAACTCACCAGCGTGCCGATGATGCCGCCGTTCATCCTCGGGGTCATCAATCTGCGCGGCAGCGTGGTGCCGGTGGTGGACATGTCGGCGCGCTTCGGACGAAAACCCTCCGCCATTACCCGGCGCACCTGCATCGTGATTATCGAAATCGAGGCCGACGGCGAAAAGCAGGATGTCGGGATGATGGTGGATTCGGTCAGCGAGGTGCTGGAAATTCCCCGCTCCGAAATCGAGCCGCCGCCCTCCTTCGGCGCGAAAATCCGCGCCGACTTCATCCTCGGCATGGGGAAAATCGCCGGCCGTTTCGTCATCATCCTCGACGTCGACAAGGTGTTGTCGATCGAGGAAATGGCGCTGCTGGGGCAGGCCGGCGACGCCGCAGAAGCGTTGCCCAGCCCGGAAGCGGCCGCTTGACCCCAGGCGGGATGGCGGAATTCCCGGGAGAACCATGAACCCGAAAATCCCGGTTGCGCCACAGAGGCACGGAAACACAGAAGAAGAACAACGGCTTGATGCACATTCTTAATTTATCCTAAAAAACGCAGTTCAACCACGGGGAACACGGGGAAATGATGAAATTGCGGCGAGGCATGAAAAATATGCCGCTCACCCGGAGGGTGGACGGTCAATCTCTTTCAACACGATGTTTCCCCGCTTTTTCCCCGTGTCCCCCGTGGTTCAAATGAGGAATTCCGGTTTATGCCTCTGAATTATTTTCAGGTGATTATCGGCGCTGGCTCGCTCCCTCCCCATCTCTCCCCCGCGCGCCAAGCGCGCAAGGAAGAGGGCGGTGCGTTTGCCGAGAACAGTTCGGAGGCGCATCCTTATTTCACCCGGAGAGTGATGGTTTGAGAACCGACATCCCATTGTTTTCCCGATTTTCTCCGCGCCTCTGCGTCTCCGTGGCGGGGAATTTAGGATGAACACCGAGATCAGCGACCAGGAGTTCGGCCAGTTCCAGAAATTGATCCATCAGCTTACCGGCATCCATTTATCGTCCGCGAAAAAGGCCATGGTGTGCGGACGGCTGGCAAAACGCCTGGACCAGCTCGGCGTCGGCAGCTACGGGGATTATTTCCAGTTGCTCACCACCGGAAATCACGCGGCGGAATTGCAGGTGGCGGTGGATCTGCTCACCACCAACGAAACCTATTTTTTCCGCGAACCCAAGCATTTCGCTTTCCTGCGCGACAAGGCGCTGCCCGCCCACAAATCCGGCCGCGCCTTCCGGGCATGGAGCGCGGCCAGTTCCAGCGGCGAGGAAGCCTACAGCGTCGCCATGCTGCTCGCCGACCATTTCGGCGATGCCCCCTGGGAAGTGCTGGGGTCGGACATCAGTTCGCGTGTGCTGGAAAGAGCACGCACCGGGCACTACCCCCTGGAACGCACCGAAGGCATCTCGCGCGAACATCTGTCGCGCTATTGCCTCAAGGGAATCGGCGCGCAGCACGGCACGCTTCTGGTGGATCGAAAGCTGCGTGAACGGGTAAACTTCACGCAGGTCAATCTCTGCAAGAGCCTTCCCGCTCTCGGTGAATTCGACCTGATCTTGCTGCGTAACGTGATGATCTATTTCGACCCCGACACCAAGCGCCAAGTGGTGCGCCGCTTGCTGCCACTGCTCAGGCACGGCGGCCACCTCCTGGTCGGCCACTCGGAAACCTTGAACGGAATAGCCGACGGCTTGCGCATGTTGACCCCATCCATCTATCAGAAACCCTAAACGATGAAACCGCCGCGCAAACATGCGCCCGTCGAAATCTACCTCCTGCCGGGCGAAATCCATTTCGGCGATGCGAATACGCGCATCCATACCGTGCTGGGTTCCTGTGTTTCGATTTCCTTATGGCACCCCGCGCAGCGCAGCGGCGGAATGTGCCATTTCATGCTCCCCAGCCGCGGAAGGCCGGGGAGCGGCACGCTGGACGGGCGCTATGCCGACGAGGCGGTACGCCTGCTCTTGCGCGAAATCGAAGAAAACGGCGCCTCCCCCGTTGCCTACCAGGTCAAGCTGTTCGGCGGCGGCAACATGTTCCACGCGGTGCGCGGCGGAAAATCCTTCGATATCGCCAACGACAACATCGCCGCGGCGCGGTTCCTGCTGGACCGCGCCGGGTTCCGCATCCAGGCCGAGGACGTGGGCGGCAACGGCCATCGCCGCATCATTTTCGACTTGAGCGACGGCAATGTGTGGGTGCGCCACGAGCAAATCATGCTGGCCCACGCCGCCGGCAAAAAACGGGGCCGACCGGCACGCTGATGGATAAGATCAAGGTGATGGTGGTGGACGATTCCGCCGTGGTGCGCCAGGTGGTGCAGGCGACCCTCGACCGCGAGCCGGACATCACGGTGATCGGCACCGCCGCCGACCCGCTATTCGCCCTCGACAAGATGGCCAGGCAGTGGCCGGATGTGATCGTTCTCGACATCGAAATGCCGCGCATGGACGGCATCACCTTCCTGAAAAAGATCATGGCCGAGCACCCCACGCCGGTGGTGATCTGCTCATCGCTGGCGGAGCGGGGGTCGCTGGTGTCGATGCAGGCGCTCGAAGCCGGCGCGGTGGAAATCATCACCAAGCCGCAAGCCGGAATCAAGCATTTTCTCGAGGAAACCGCCGACGAACTGGCCGCTGCGGTGCGGGCGGCCGCCCAGGCCAACGTCCGGCAATTGAAGAAGGCGTCGCCGCCGCTCGTGGCGCCCAAGCTGAACGCCGACGCCATGCTCGCGCCGCCGGCCGGCCACTCCGTCAGCCACTCCGGCGAGCGCATTGTCGCCATCGGCACTTCCACCGGCGGCACCCAGGCGCTCGAAGCGGTGCTCGCCGCC
>CAZDIJ010000111.1:0-7010 GCA_964505475.1 uncultured Sulfuricella sp.
CGAAGAAGCCGGGCAGGCGCAGCGCGTTCATGCCGCCGGAGATGATCGGCGTGGTGGGACGCATGCCGTACCATTCTTGGTGGTAAGCCGGGCCGGTGTAGCTGTCGCGTTCGCAGATGTAGGCGATGTTGCGGTCGTCCTTGCTGCCTTCCATCTTGCCGTAGCCCATGGTGCCGACGTGGATGCCGGAAGCACCCTGCAGACGGGACATCTTGGCCAGCACGTAGGCGGTGTAGCCGCGCTTGGAGCTGGGGGAAGTCACGGCGCCGTGGCCGGCGCGGTGGTAGTGCAGGTACTGGCGGGAGAAGTAGCGGCGGGCGGTGGTCACCATGCCGGGGCCGCCGACGTAGCCGTCGACCAGGAAGGCGACTTTGTCCGCATCCGGGCCGAAGGCTTCGAGGATGAATTCGCCGCGGGCGATCATTTCGGCGTGGTCATCGGCGGTGATGTTGGCGGAGAAAATCTTGGCTTCGCCGGTTTCGTCCATGGCGCGCTTCATCGCGTCGTACACCAGCGGATAGACCTTCTTGGCGGGGCAGAAAACCTGGTTGCCCTGCGGTTCGTCGTTCTTGATGAAGTCGCCGCCCAGCCAGAACTGGTAGGCCGCCTTGGCGAACGGCTCGGGGCGCAGGCCCAGCTTGGGCTTGATGATGGTGCCGGAGATGTAGCCGCCGTTAACCACCGGGCGTCCCAGGACGCGCCACAGGTTGGAGATGTCCACGGCGGGGCCATCGAACAGTTCGATGGCGCGGCGCGGCATGTAGAAGTCGTACATCTTGGCGTATTCGCAATCGCCCATGCCTTGGTTGTTGCCGATGGTCAGGGTGAGGAAGGACACCAGCATCATGCGGCCGTCGATCATGTTGCGGTCGAACAGGTCGATCGGGTAGGCGATGCGCATTTCCTCGGTGGCTTCGTCGATCATGTAGACCAGCGCATCGACGCCCTTGGTGAAGTCGTCGGTGGTGCAGACTTCGACGTTGGTGCCGGTGGAGGATTCGGCGGCAAAGTGGGCGGCGACTTCCAGGAAGCCATAGCCCTTGGCCGGCTTCATCTTGTAGGCGCACAGAATGTGCTTGCCGCCCTTGATGAGGTCTTCTTCCTTCAGGCTCAGGTCTGCATAACGTGCTGATTGATCCATGTTTCTCTCTCCGTTCGGGTTGGGGGTTGTTATCGCTTTCCACGTTACCGTGGCGCATGGGTGAAACTATAAGGCCGGCAATCCATAAAAAACAGTCAATGATTTTGATTGTGTCGATAAGCAAATGTTTATGATTTAGCCTGCCAGGCGAGTCAGCGCTTCACGGTATTTTTCAGCCGTTTTGGCGGCTACCTCGGCGGGCAGTTCCGGCGCCGGCGGTTTCTTGTTCCAGCCGATGCTTTCCAGCCAGTCGCGCACGTACTGCTTGTCGAAGCTGGGTGGGTTGGCGCCCGGCGCGTACTGGTCGGCAGGCCAGAAGCGCGAGGAATCGGGGGTCAACGCCTCGTCGATGAGGTGCAGGGCGCCGGCTGCGTCGATGCCGAACTCGAATTTGGTGTCGGCGATGATGATGCCGCGCGTCAGCGCATACTCGGCGGCTTCCTTATAGAGGCGGATCGCCGCGTCGCGCACCTGGGCGGCGAGTTCTGGGGTCATCAGCCCGGCGGCCTGCTCGAAGCTGATGTTCTCGTCATGGGCGCCGGCTTCCGCCTTGGTCGAGGGAGTAAAGAGCGGCTCGGGCAGCTTGTCGGCCTCGCGCAGCCCGGCGGGCAATGGGATGCCGCACACGCTGGAACGGCTCTTGTATTCCTTCCAGCCCGAACCGACCAGATAGCCGCGCACGATGGCTTCGATGGGCAGCGGCTTGAGCTTTTTCACCACGATGGCGCGCCCCGCCACCTGGTCTATTTCGTCGGCGGCCACCAGCGATTCCGGCGCGACGCCGGTCAACTGATTGGGAACGATGTGGCCGAGCCGGGCGAACCAGAAGTCGGAGATTCTGGTCAACACCTCGCCCTTGCCGGGAATCGGCGTCGGCAACACCACGTCGAACGCCGACAGGCGGTCGGTGGTGACAATCAGCAGGCGGTTGGCATCGACTTCGTAAATATCGCGCACCTTGCCGCGGTTGAGCAACGGCAGGCTGTGCAGGCTGGAGTTGAATAGTGCTTGGCTCATGGAAAGGCTCCCTGGGAAAGATGAAATTCTACCTTGCGCAAGTTATTTGTCGAACCTAAGGTTAATTACGGTTACGCCAAGGCGCCAATTCGTGTAACTTTTCAATTCTTCTGAATTGCATGTGGCGGGGGTGTCGTGAATCCTTTTCCGCATTTTGTTCGCCGTGTCTGCGCCATATTGCTGGCCGTTTTAGCTTATGGCCAAGCCAGTGCTGCGGCGACTTATGATCCGCAGGATTACGCCCGGATGCTCAAGCACGCCCAAGACAAGCAGTATGTCCGGGTTAGCGTTGTCATGGCGGTCAATGTTCCCTGGTCAAAATGGGATGACCCGGAAGTAAAAATGGCGCTGGCCGCCGAGGAAAAAGCGCTTCTCGCGGAACTTGGCGATACTGTGCTGCATTGCTGCATAGATTACAGCCCCATGGGGTCAATAAGCGTTTATGCGACAGCCGAAGCATTGCGGCGGCTTGCATCCAGTGCGCATGTGCGGCAATTGAGCAGCATTTACGGGAGGGATGCCGAGATATACGATCCCGGCTCCTGGCTGGACGATATCGAAAGTGAAATCGAGCAGAAAGGTTCCGCCGATATTCTGGCCGTACTCAACCTGGAAAATTTCGCCTTTGAATTCGGCAAGGATGGTGATGCGACGTACTTGCTTTCCAGTGAGCTGAGCAGCGAAATCAAAGCCAAATTGCCAGGTTTTCTGGCTTCCTTGCCACCCGGAGGCATTGTCGATCTCGAAGGGTTGAAAGCGGAATTAGCTGTTGCCGCGCCGGAAAAGCCACTGGTCAGAATGCGCGTCAATAAGGAAGGGCTGTATTCTCTCCAAAAAAACCGCCAGTTACGCAGTATACGCCTGGCTTCCCCAAAATCATCCGCACCGCCGTTCTTCGCCGCGGACGTGCTTGACGAAGCGCGTAGCAAGGGTTTCGTCGATGTCGAAATAAGTCTATTCAGGCCGCTGGGCTTTTCGATTTTAGACAGCTATTTGCCGGCAAAAGCGATTCAGGCTCAGAAAACGGCGAGCCAAAAAGCATGGGATGAAATATATTCCGTGATAGGGGCTGTTGACGTAGTCCGCAAGTACGAGTGGGGTACTTATAGCGCTTCCCAGCTAACGCTGAGCGGAGCGGAAGCGCTCTACCGCGTTGCCGACCGGCGCATTCAGCTTGTTCGCAAACCACTTGTTGTCACCATCGACGATCCCAGTTGGCCTCTCAAACAGGACGGCCCGTTGACGGCCAGAACCGTCAAGATGGATGTGACGCCATTGCAAAGAGACATCGGAAAAACCGGAGGAGTTTACGTCGCGGCCGTTGTTCCCCCGGAGCGAAATGGCGGGGGGATTTTTTTCTTGAACGCGGATGCCGTTTGGATGCGCTTTGTTACCTGCGAGGACGCGCCGGCTCATTACTTCGGCACGCTGAAAAAGCTTGAAAATATCCCGCTCATTGCGCTGCCGACGGATCTCAGCGCGTTGCTCGGTACGGAAATTTATGCGGGGTGGGGAGTGGGCGATAGCGTGTCGGCTGCGTGTCACAACATGCTGAATAACGGGTTGTACATGAAATCCGGTCATCTCTTGCTCTGACCATGCAGCCGAGCGAGAGGTGGGGCATTATGGATACTACGCTTATTGCGTTCGTTCGCCTTGCTGCCCTGCGGCGGAGTCGGCAGCGTTTCCAGTCCACCTATTTCATAAGCCTTTCTCAACGGTTATCATGGGGAGGATCAATTTCACCTGATGGATAATGCTCCACGTCACCTTCCGCCAACTCCGCGTCTTCGAGGCCGTCGCGCGCAATTTGAGCTACTCGCGCGCCGCCGAGGAATTGCATCTGACCCAGCCGGCGGTGTCGATGCAAATCAAGCAACTGGAGGAGAGCGCCGGGCTGCCGCTGTTCGAGCAGTTGGGCAAGAAAATTTTCCTCACCGAGGCGGGGCGCGAGATGTTCCACTACGCCCGCGCCATCGCCCAGCAACTGGCCGAGGCCGAGGCGGTGCTGACCGAGCTGAAGGGGCTGAAGCGCGGCAAGCTCAACATCTCGGTGGTGAGCACCGCCAACTACTTCGCCCCGCAACTGCTGGCGGTGTTCTGCCGCCGCCACGAGAACGTCACCCTGAGCCTCAATGTTTCCAACCGCGAGATGTTGCTTGCCCAACTGTCCGGCAATGAGATGGACATGGCGATCATGGGGCTGCCGCCGCAGAGTTCCGATGTCGAGGCGCAGCCGTTCATGGACAACCCTCTGGTGGTGATCGCTTCGCCCACCCATCCGCTGGCGGGCGAACGCCACATCGACCCGGCGCGCCTGGCGGATGAAACCTTCATCGTGCGCGAGGCGGGTTCCGGCACGCGCGGGGCGATGGAGCGGTTTTTCGCCGAGCACGGCCTGACTCTGCACACCGGCATGGAGATGAGCACCACCGAGGCGATCAAGCAGGCGGTACAGGCCGGCATGGGACTGGCGCTGGTGTCGCTGCACACCGTCGCGCTGGAACTGGAGACCGGGCGGCTCGCCGTGCTCGACGTGGTCTCCTTTCCCCTGCTGCGCTACTGGTATGTCGCCCACCGCAAGGGCAAGCGCCTTTCGGCGGTGGCGCAGGCGTTCAAGGAGTTTCTGGTGAACGAGGCGGCGCAGGTGCTGGTGGCGGGCGGCGGCCTGCCGCGTACCGGCTAAGCGGCGCTGCCCGCGGGCAGCGGGCAGGTGACCACGAATTCCGCGCCGCCGTCGCAGTTGTGCGCCTCGATGTGGCCGCCCATGTGCTTCTCGACGATGATCTTGGACATGTACAGGCCGATGCCGGTGCCGCTCAGCCGGGTGGTGAAATAAGGGTCGAAGATCTTCGGCAATATTTCTTCCGGGATGCCGCCGCCGTTGTCCCTGACCGAAATCCGCACTGCTTCGCCGGGCGTGGATACCTCGATCCAGACCTCGCCGCCGTCGATTTTCCGTTCCAGGAAAATATCCTGGGCGTTATTCAGCAGGTTGACCATGACTTGCTGGAATTCGCTGGCATAGCCGAGGATTTGGGCGTCGTTTTCCACTTTCAGGTCGAGCGCGAAGCCGTGGTTGCTAAAGCTGGCATCGACTAGGGAAAGACTGTGCCGTACCCGGTCGGCGATGCTGAAACGGGTTTTTTCCATGCTGGGGCGGAAGAAATTGCGGAAGTCGTCGATGGTTTCCGACATTCCTTGCACCAGGCGGTGGCCGGTGGCCACCTGCTCGGCCAAATACGCCCCATCGAGTTCCCGGTACCGGTAGGCATCCTCGATGTTGGCCAGCAGCAGGCCGATGGTGTTGAGGGGCTGGCGCCATTGGTGGGCGATGTGGCCGATCATTTCGCCCATCGAGGCCAAACGGGATTGCTGGAACAATTGGTGTTCCTTTTCGCGGTTTTTTTCCACTTCTTCCGCCACCCGGCTTTCCAGTTCCTGGTTCAGCCGCTTCAGCGCCTCTTCGGCCTGTTTGCGCGCGGAAATATCCTGGAAGACGATTACCGCGCCCAGCGGGTTGTCATCGTCAGGCAAGGGCGCGCAGGTGAATTCCACCGGAAAACTGGCGCCGTTCTTGCGCCAGAAGATTTCGCCATCCAGGCGGCGCTCGACGCCATCCGCGAGCGACAGGTGTATCGGGCAGCGTTCCTCGGGGTTGGGCTGCCCCGTGTCGGCGGTGTGATGTATCAGCGCATGGAAGTTGCAGCCCACCAGTTCTGCGGGGCGGGCGTACCCCAGCATGGCCAGCGCGGCGCGGTTGGCGAAGATGATTTTCCCTTTGTGGTCGAGGCCGGCAATGCCTTCCGCCGCGGTTTGCAGGATCAATTCATTTTGGTGGTTGACCTGCTGCAAGTAGTGCAGGAAATTCTGGCTCTTCGTCAGTGCCGCCGCCAGCTTGTCCCGCCCCTCGAAATGAAAAATGCACAGGATGTTGCTGACCGCCAGCGCCGCCAGCACCGCGCAAACCGCGCGAAACGCTTGCACCGGGGCGCCGGTCGCGGCATGGAATGCCGGATAGTTCAGGGTGTCGGCGGGGAAAAAGGCGGCGGCGGGCACCACCAGGCCGGTGAAAAAGCCGTAGCCGGCGAAGGCCGCGCTGCCGAGCAGAAAATATTTATAGGTGGGCGTGCGTTCGCTTTTGGCCAGGGTCGCGGCCACCTGCGTCCGGTAATAGCGGTACAGCCCGACGCCGGCGCCGGTGGCGCCGGTGAACCCCAGCATATAGCGTGTCCAGATGTCGGCGCCGAGCATGGGGTCGCTGGACAGCCACGTGCCCGCGGCGACGGGAGGGAGCATGATCGCGTAAATCCACGGACTGAGCAGTTTGGCGCCAAGGCTATAGGGTTTCATGCCGGCACGCAGCAGACGGCGGGCAAATTCGAACAGCAGCAGAAAGGAAACCACCAGCAAAGCGATCCGCAGTCCGCCAAGCAAGGGGCTGCCGCCTTTCAGGATTTTCCACAGATCGACCCATTCGAGTAGCCCGTGGGTGAAGCCGAAAGCCGCCAGCAAGCCGATGAAGCGCGCCAGTTGATACTCGCTGTGTTTTTTCGGCAGGACGGCAACCACCACCCCCAGCAGGATGAAAGCCAAGCCGTAAATGAAAAATATAATATCCATCGGGGCGGTGAACGGAAGTAGTGTCATGTTTTTTCAGCGATGGTAGCAATTTTCCATCTAAAGTCCCATCGGGAATTTGATTTCGGTCATGGATTTGCTCGTGAGGCGGGGGGCAAATCCCGGACATTTCTTACTTGCACCCTTCCCGTGCTCCGCGATTAGTAGTATAAAAACTCAGTAGTGTCCGGTTAAATTGAGTCACGCACGCTGTAAAACCAATATTGAAGCC
>CAZDIJ010000112.1:0-6582 GCA_964505475.1 uncultured Sulfuricella sp.
AACCGTGCAACAGCACAGATTCCCGGATTTCCAGGGACGGTGCGGCGCGGTGGATGTGGCGCCTAGGGTGTTGGTGGCGCTGGAAGAAACACTATGAGCTTGACAGCATTTATTTTCCGGGAGCATGATTCCGCCGTCGCTGCAAATTCAGCGACCGGGTTTTGCAGCCCGGAGATAGGCGGACAGCCGCCCCTAGCGGTTTTTTTACGTCCGTCGCATGGCGTGTCCTTATGGGCGGGCCGTGTGGGGAGCCTTCGGGCTCGCCGGTCCTATCCCGGTCTGCAAACCTGCACGGTTCCGCCCACCCTTTTTGCAGGGGGTGAGCGGAAATATCCACCGCTTGATAGGAGCACCATCATGTGCCAATGTACCCCCACGCCCGCTTCGGGCTCACCCAACTACGCCCTCACCGAAGACCAGCACACCGCGCTGTATCAGGCGCGCCACATGCTGGGCATGATCTACAGCCTTTCCAGCGTCCGCGAAGAGTTCGTGGAATTGCGCATGGAAGAGCTTGCGGTCAGCGTCGGCCTGATTACCGACCTGCTGGACTCCGCTATTCCCGGCCTAGTCTGGCGTCCCCGTTCCAAGTCCAACCTGTAGGGGGTTTGAATTATGAACACGATGCCCGCCGTTTTTAATTTCAGTTTCCATGATCATCCCGTACGCATTATTGAACGCTTCAATGAACCGTGGTTTGTTGCGGCTGACGTGTGCGAAGTGCTATCCATTAGCAAGTATCGCGATGCAGTTGCGCGTCTTGACGATGACGAAGGGTGTCCAGTCGTAGTGGACACCCCTGGTGGGCCACAGGAGATGACGGCCATCAGCGAACCGGGGTTGTACAAGCTGATTTTTCGCAGCAACAAGCCGGAAGCCAAGCGGTTTTCTCGCTGGGTCACGCATGAGGTGCTTCCCGCCATCCGTCGCCACGGGTTTTATAGCTCCCCCGCCTACACCGTGCGCCCGCACGGTTCATATCACCCAGAAGCCGCGCTATCGCCGGAAGAGCGCCAGAAACTGCTGGAATTGCGCCCCGATTGGAGGGAAATATTCGATCTGGCCATGCGCGGGATGACTGGAGAGGAAATCGCCGAAAAGCTCCAGAAGGCCAAAACGACGGTCTACAACAAGATGTGCCGAATGCGGCGTTGTGGCATCCTGCCGCCTCATCCGCGTAAAACAGCGTTGACGATTGAGCGTGCATTGATCGAACAATCGGATAACGAAAACATCCGGGCGATTGGTCATTAATCCATGACTACCGTCGCCCCACGCCTAGCCTCCCGCCGCCGTGCAGTCCATGCCGCTTGCCGCCAGCTCGGCATGGATGAGGATACCCGCCGCGACATGCTTGAAAACGTGGTCGGCGTGCGATCCACTACCAAATTGAACCTGAAAACCTGCGGCCTGGTGCTCGAACATCTGCGTCAACGCGGCGCAGTGCGCACGCCGAAAGCGCGCAATGTTGGCCAGCATCCCGGAACGCCAGAATCAAATCGCCCGGGTGCCGGCGAACTGATGGCCAAGATCGAGGCGCAGCTCGCCGACATGGGGTTGCCCTGGGCTTATGCTCAAAGCATCCTCAAGCATGTTTCCGCGAATAAGCGAGACAGCAAGCCGGGTGTCGAGAAACTCGAATGGGCAACGCCCGAGCAGCTCCATAAAGTCGTCGCGGCTCTGGCCTACGAGCAGGAAAAGCGCGGCCTGCTGGCTGCTGTCGACAGCAAGCTGCGCGAGATGGGCAAAACCCGCGACGACGTGGCCGCTTTCATCGCCTCCAAAGACCCGAGCTACAGCAAGGACTGGACGCGCGACAAGCGGGTCTTGGCGTGGCTTATGCTCAATATGGATAGCGTGTTATAGCACCATGATCCACATCGACCACATTCCGCTTGATTTACTTCCACGGAATATCCGCTATTTGGTCAATCAAATCGGTATCACCAAGGCGATGGCGGTGGTTGACGCATTTCCAGGTGTCACGCTGGCGCTATCAATGGGAATTCGTTCTGACGGGCAGGCCACGTTTGCTCAAGTAGCGGAAATAATCGGCGAGGATGACGCCAGGAAGCTGGCCAAAAATCGTGAGGGAGAATCGCTCTATATTCCTAGGTGCGTCCATATCAATGCGCTGCGCGAAGCAAGGGACGCTGAAATTCGGCAGAAGTACGATATGCTTATCCGTACCTATTCGGTGAGAGCGGCTGCGGCTATGCTGGCGCTGGAATACAAGTTGTGTGATAGGCAGATTTTCAACATCGTCAACAACTCGGTATCCGAGCCTAAAAATCGGGAGTTGTTTGCGTGATTTTTTTGTTTTGTCTGTTGCAATAGTTTTTTATTTTCCCCTTCCCATTTCTTCCCGTTTAATCCTTCTTCATCCCAGTTATTGCACTTATCCCCTTATAATTATCTCAAGCCCTCTCACCGTCATCATGCTGACCACCGAATCGCAGGAAGAAAAAAAGCGGGAAGGCCAGGCGGCGGGCGCCAAGGCCTGGGTAATCAAACCGTTCCAGCCGGCGCAAATGCTGACGGCGGTAGCGAAGCTGGTCATGCCGTGAAGCATGGATGGCGCGCTACGCCAAGCCCCCTATGGATTGCACTAATTTTCAGGAGCGCATCATGACTATCCGCGTCGAAACCCAAAACGGCATTTGCCGCGCCCGCGTATCGGGCGAAATGACGATCTACCACGCCGCCGAGATGAAGGGGGAGTTGCTGCCCTGCCTCGACCGCTGCGCGGAAGTGGAAATCAACCTGTCCGAGGTCAGCGAAATGGATACCGCCGGATTCCAGTTGCTGCTGCTGGCCAAGCGCGAAGCCGCCGGCGCCGGCAAACTGTTGCGCCTGGTGGAGCACAGCCCGGCGACGCTGGAAGTGCTGGACTTGTTCAACATGGCATCCTATTTCGGCGACCCGGTGGTGCTGCCGCGCGCGCCGCACTGAGCGCTTACGAAACGAACCGGGGAAGATGCAGGCCATGGAACTCGACCAGGCGTTACAAACCTTCGTCATGGAAAGCCGCGAGCTGCTCGAATCCATGGAGGAAGCGCTGCTCGGCCTCGAAGCCGCGCCGGACGACAAGGAGGCGATCGGCGCGATATTCCGCGCCGCCCACACCATCAAGGGATCGGGCGGGCTGTTCGGGCTGGACGGCATCGTCGCCTTCACCCATGTGGTGGAAAACGTGCTGGACCGGGTGCGCGGCGGCGAAGTGCCGGTAAGCGGCGAGCTGGTCGCCCTGCTGCTGGCCTGCCGCGACCATATCGGCACGCTGGTGGAGGGAATCGCCGGCGACCCCACGGCCGCCCCCGATAGGGAAATCGAGGCCGCCGGCGCGAACCTGCTCGTCCGGCTCAAAAGCTATCAGGCGGGCATGCTCCAAACCGTCCCCTCTCCCATCGCAAGGGCGGCGGAGCCGGAGGAATCCGGCGGCGGGGCGGTGGGCAACGACAATTGGCACATTTCGCTGCGCTTCGGCAACGACGTGCTGCGCAACGGCATGGATCCCCTGGCGTTCATCCGCTATCTCGACAATCTGGGGGAGATTGTCCATATCGCCACCCTGCCCGACGCTCTGCCCCCCGCCCCCGAGATGGATGCCGAAAGCTGCTACCTGGGATTCGAAATCGACTTTCGCGGCGACAACGTCGATAAGGCCGCCATCGAGGGCGTGTTTGAATTCGTCCAGGACGATTGCAGTCTGCGCATCCTGCCCCCGCACAGCCGCATCGAGGAATACATCAAGCTGCTCAACGAGCGCCCGGAAAGCCAGACGCGCCTCGGCGATCTGCTGGTCGAAAGCGGCGCGCTGACCGTGAAGGAGCTGGACGAGATGCTGGCGCTGCAAGCCCGGCGCGCCGAAGGCAAGGGCGATGCGCCGCCCGCCCCCAGCCAGTTGGGCGAGATACTCGTCGAGCAGGGCATGGTGCAGCCCGAGCTGGTCGATGCCGCCCTGGCCAAGCAGAAGCAGGTCAGGGAAAGCAAGGCTCAGGAAAGCAAACTGATCCGCGTCCAGGCCGAGAAGCTCGACCAGCTCATCAATCTGGTCGGCGAAATGGTCATCGCCGGCGCGGCCACCAGCCTGCTGGCGCAACGCACCCGCGACCCCGCGCTGCACGAGGCGACTTCCACCCTGTCGCTGCTGGTCGAGGAAATCCGCGACAGCGCCCTGCAACTGCGCATGGTGCAGATCGGCGAAACCTTCAACCGCTTCCACCGCGTGGTGCGCGATGTCAGCAAGGAAATCGGCAAGGACATCGGGTTGGCTATCGGCGGCGCCGAAACCGAGCTGGACAAAACCGTGGTGGAAAAAATCGGCGATCCGCTCATGCACCTGGTGCGCAACAGCATGGATCACGGCATCGAAAAAGCCGAAATCCGCCTGCAACGCGGCAAGCCGGCCAAGGGTACGGTATTTCTCAACGCCCGCCACGAATCCGGCAGCATCGTGGTGGAAATCGGCGACGACGGCGGCGGCCTGAACCGTGAACGGATCCTCGCCAAGGCGCTGGAGAAGGGGCTGGTCGCGCCCGGCCAGACCCTCACCGACCAGGAAGTGTATGGGTTGATTTTCGAGGCCGGCTTCTCCACCGCCGAGGCCGTCACCAATCTTTCGGGACGCGGCGTCGGCATGGACGTGGTGCGCCGCAACATCGAATCGCTGCGCGGCACGGTTTCCATCGACAGCCGCGAGGGCGCCGGCGCCACGGTAACAATCCGCCTGCCGCTGACCCTGGCGATCATCGACGGCTTCCTGCTGGGCGTGGGCAGCGCTTCCTACGTGGTGCCGCTCGACATGGTCACGGAATGCATCGAGTTGAACGAAGCCGAGCGGCGCGAAACCCGCGAACGCAACTTCATCAACCTGCGCGGCGCGGTGCTGCCGTTCATCCGCCTGCGCGACCACTTCCGCGAGCAGGGCAAGCCGGGACGGCGCGAAAACATCGTGGTGGTGCAGTACGCCGGTCAAAAAGCCGGGCTGGTGGTGGACGAGTTGATGGGCGAACTCCAGGCCGTCATCAAACCGCTCGGCAAACTGTTCGGCAATCTCAAGGGCATCGGCGGCTCGACCATCCTCGGCAGCGGCGAGGTGGCGCTGATACTTGACATACCGGCGCTGATCCAGCGCGCTGTCGATGCCGAGGCGCGGATGGCGGCAGTTTCCCTGTCCCAATAAAGGAACCACTCCCACCATGAACGGCGCCACCATCAGCGATCAGGAGTTTGGCCAATTCCAGCAGTTGATATACCGGCTCGCCGGCATCCATCTGGCGCCGGCGAAAAAAGCCATGGTTTGCGGCCGGCTGTCCAAACGCCTGGAAGAGCACCGCCTCGGCAGCTTTACGGAATATTTCAGGCTGGTCACCGAACCGCGCAACGCCGGCGAACTACAGATCGCCGTCGATCTGCTCACCACCAACGAAACCTATTTCTTCCGCGAACCCAAGCATTTCGACTTCCTGCGTTCCCATATCCAGGCCAATCGCCAGCCCGGACGCAATTTCAGGGTATGGAGCGCGGCCTGTTCGAGCGGCGAGGAACCCTATAGCATCGCCATGGTGCTGGCCGACCACCTCGGCGACGGCCCCTGGGAGGTGGTCGCCTCGGACATCAGCACGCGGGTGCTGGAAAAGGCGCGCGGCGGCCACTACCCTCTGGAGCGCACCAGCGGCATTTCACCCAGGCATTTGTCGCGCTACTGCCTGAAGGGTATCGGAGCGCAGCATGGCACCCTGCTGGTGGATCGCAAATTACGCGACCGGGTCAACTTCATGCAGGTAAATCTGAGCAAGGAATTGCCGGCGCTGGGCGAATTCGATCTGATCTGGCTGCGCAACGTGCTGATCTATTTCGACAAGGAAATCAAGCGCCAGGTCGTGCAGCGCCTGCTGCCCCATCTCAAACCCGGCGGACACTTCCTGATCGGCCATTCGGAAAGCCTGAACGGCCTGGTCGATACCCTGCAACCGCTGGCGCCCGCCATTTATCGCAAGCCATAAACAGCCAATGAACAAAATCAGCGTTCTGATCGTCGATGATTCCGCCGTGGTGCGGCAAGTGGTGCAAGCCGTTCTCGAACGCGATCCCGCGATCCGGGTAATCGGCGCGGCCTCCGACCCGATTTTCGCGTTGGACCGCATGAACAAGGAATGGCCCGATGTCATCGTGCTGGATATCGAAATGCCGCGCATGGACGGCATCACCTTCCTGAAAAAGATCATGGCTGAAAAACCGACGCCGGTGGTAATCTGCTCCTCCCTCGCCGAACAGGGGACAGCCACCGCCGTCCAGGCGATGGAGGCCGGCGCGGCGGCCATCGTCACCAAGCCCAAGATCGGCCTCAAGCAGTTTCTCAGCGATTCGGCGTCCGATCTGATCGCGGCGGTCAAGGAAGCGGCGCAGGTCAAGGCCGGTCGCCTCAGACCGGCGGCTCTCGACGCGGCGCCCAAGCTGAGCGCCGACGCCATGCTTCCTCCCGCCGGCGCCCAGGCGATGGCGCAGACCACCGAGCGCATCGCCGCCATCGGCACTTCCACCGGCGGCACCCAGGCGCTCGAAGCGGTGCTCGCCGCC
>CAZDIJ010000113.1:0-6237 GCA_964505475.1 uncultured Sulfuricella sp.
CGGAACTCAGCATGTTCAGACGTAATTGTCCAAGTTATTGTTGCTTGTTTTCTTACCCGGAAGTCATCATGTCAATGCCGCAGCTGCATCACAGGCCGGCGGCCAGCACCGCGCCTTCGCGGATCGCCCGCTTTGCATCGAGTTCCACGGCCAGCGCGGCACCGCCTATGCAGTGAAAACGCGGCGCAGCCGCCGATGTCGCGGCATTGGCGGCGGGCATCAGTTCCGCCAGGGGGTCCTGTCCGGCGCACAGCACGATGTGATCGACTTCGAGCACGCGCTCCGCGCCGCCGACACGAATGTGCAGGCCCGCATCGTCGATGCGCAGGTATTCCACGCCGGCCAGCATTTCCACGCCATTGCGCTGCAGCGTGGCGCGGTGCACCCAGCCGGAAGTCTTGCCCAGGCCGGCGCCCGGCTTGCCCGCTTTACGCTGCAATAGATACAACTGCCGATAGGGTTGCGGGGGCGTCGTCGGCGCCGGGCCGCCCCAAGCCGACGCCCCCCCCGTGGGGGGCAGCGAGCCGGGGTTGCGAGCGTGGGGGGCCAATAATGCCGGGGCCAGGCCGCCCGGCGCTCCGGCCACCAGATCGACGCCCCACTCATGGCACCAATGCGCCAATGGCAGGGGCAGCGGCAGGGCCGGATCGTGCAGCAGGAACTCGCCCACATCGAAGCCGATGCCGCCCGCCCCGATGATGGCCACGCGCTTGCCCGGCGTCACTTTGCGCTGCAAGACATCCACATAGGAAACCACCTTGGCATGATCCACGCCGGGGATGGCGGGGGTGCGCGGCACGATGCCGGTGGCAATGATGACCTCCTCGAATGCCTGCGCCGACAACTGCTCACGCGTCACCCGCTCGTTTAGCACCAGCTTCACCCCGGCGGCCTTCAGGCGCACGCCGAAATAGCGCAGTGTCTGCGCAAACTCTTCCTTGCCCGGCACCTGCATCGCCAGCTTGAACTGGCCGCCGATGCTGTCGCTGCTGTCGAACAGGATGACGGCATGGCCGCGTTCCGCCGCCACCGCTGCGGCCGCCATGCCCGCCGGGCCGGCGCCCACTACGGCCACGCGCTTCTTCAGGGTGGCGGGGCGATAGACCAGCTCGGTCTCGAAACCGGCGCGGGGATTCACCAGGCAACTGGCGCGCTGGTTGGCGAAGGTGTGGTCCAGGCAGGCCTGGTTGCAGGCAATGCAGGTATTGATTTCATCGGCCCGCCCCGCAGCCACCTTGTTGACCCAATCCGGGTCGGCCAGGAACGGCCGCGCCATCGACACCAGATCGACGGCACCGCTGGCAATCAGTGCTTCGGCCTCGTCCGGCATGTTGATGCGGTTGGACGCGACCACCGGCACCTTTACGGCCTGGCGCAGGCGCGCGGCGAGGCCCGCAAAGGCCGCGCGCGGCACCGAGGTGACGATGGTGGGGACGCGGGCTTCGTGCCAGCCGATGCCGGTGTTGAAAATGTTGACGCCCGCCTGCTCCAGCGCCTGCGCCACCTGCACCACCTCGTCCCAACTGTTGCCGCCCTCGACCAGATCCAATACGGAGTGACGGAACATGATGATGAAATCGGTTCCGACCGCGGCCCTGACCTGCTTGACGATTTCGACCGGCAGGCGCATGCGGTTTTCCAGCGGACCGCCCCAGCGATCGGTGCGCTGATTGGTGCGGGTACATAAAAACTGGCTGAGCAGATAGCCTTCGCTGCCCATGATTTCGACACCGTCATAGCCCGCCCGGCGCGCCAGTGCGGCACAACGCGCGTAGTCGCGGATGGTGGCGCGAATGCCGCGCTCGGTCAGCGCCCTGGGCTTGAAGGGGGAAATCGGCGATTTTTTGGCCGAGGCCGAGACCACAAAGGGCTGATAGCCATAGCGTCCGGCATGCAGGATCTGCATCACGATCTTGCCGCCCTCTGCATGCACGGCCGTAGTGACTTTGCGGTGGTTCGGCACATCGAAGATGGAATTGAGCGTGCCGCCAAACGGCAGCAGCCAGCCTTGCCGGTTCGGCGATATGCCGCCGGTCACCATCAGACCCACGCCGCCCCGCGCCCGCTCACGGAAATATTCGGCCAGCTTGGGGTAGTTGTAAAACCGGTCTTCCAGGCCAGTGTGCATGGAACCCATGATGACGCGGTTCTTCAGCGTGGTGAAACCCAGGTCCAGCGGCTTGAGCAGATTGGGGTGGAGGGTGTTGGTCATGGCGCGCGGCCCGCGTTTGATTGGAAAGTGGTGCTTCGCCTGCAATGTCGCGCATTCTATGGGCTTTGCGGCACGGGTATGATCGTTCCACGTGATAACCCACTTCATCTTGCCGGAGAGATTCATGATTCCCCCCAGTCTCGCCGCCGGGCCGCCCCAAGGCGAGACGGCGCGCGGCGCCAGCCGCAACCCGTACCCGGGCCAAAATGCAGCGCCCCGTGATACGCGAGCGCAAGCGAACCGTTTCGAACCCCCCGCGATGGGGGAGAAGGGGGGTGGGCGATGAGTGAAACGGCGGCGCGCGTGCGCCTCAGCTTCGCGGACGACATCGCGTATGTCGCGCTGACACGGCCGGAGCAGCATAACGGCATGGACTTTGCCATGCTGCGGGCGGTGATCGCCGCGCAAAAACAGCTGCGCCGACACGCGGGTTTGCGCGCGGTGATCCTGTCCGGCGACGGCCCCTCGTTTTGCGCCGGGCTGGACGTCAAGTCGGTATTGCAACACCCCCTGCGCGCCGCCTGGATGTACACCCAGCTGTGGTGGCCCTTCCGCAACGACTTCCAGCGCTGGAGCCTGGGCTGGCGCAAACTCGGCGTGCCGGTGATTGCCTGCATCCACGGCAACTGCTTTGGCGCCGGCTTCCAGCTCGCGCTGGGCGCGGACATCCGCTACTGCACGCCCGACGCGCGCCTCGCGATCCTCGAAGCCAAGTGGGGACTGGTCCCCGACATGGGCGGCGCCTTGTTGCTGCGCGAACTGGTGCCGCTCGACGTCGCCAAGGAACTGACCATGACCGGGCGCATCATCAGTGGCGCCGAGGCCAAGGCGCTCAATCTTGTTACCCATGTGGTCGATGATCCGCTGGCCGCGGCGCGGGCGCTGGTGGCCGAGATCGCCACCCGCTCGCCCGACTCGGTAGCGGCTGGCAAGTTCCTCCTCCAGCAGGCCTGGCGCAGTGGCGACTTTGGCGCGGCGCGCGCCGAACGCCTCTGGCAGCGCCGCCTGATCGGTTTTGCCAACTTCCGCATCGCGCTGGCGCGCAACCGGCAGCAAAAGGATATTCCGTGGGCGCAGCGGCGCCTCTGAGCGGCGCGGGCGCTACCCCAGACTGCTGCCGTTGCATTCCCACCGCCAAGCTGAAAGCTTTGCGCCTGCGGGTCAATAGCCGCTTCCGAGCGGCACTGCCCCCCCACCCGACACTCGGCAAAGCAGTGCAGGAAGCCGCGCTGCGCGAGCTCGGCCACGCGATTCACTTCTGAAAGTCGGCGTTACCGAAGGAAATCCCTTTTTCGGCGCTGGCGGGACGAAGTGCCCCGCAGTGGGTGCGGCGAACAGTAGCACCAGTGTGCTACAGTAGTCACATGCATTCCACACTGGGGAGCCCGCCATGACCACCACGACCATTCGCCTGCCGGAAGACCTGAAAGCCCGTGTCGCGGCCGCGGCAAAACGCGCCGGCACGACTGCGCACGGATTCATTCTCGAGGCCATCGCGGAAAAGGCGGCGCAGGCGGAATTGCGCGCCGATTTAGATGCCGCGGCCGAGGAACGCTACGCCGGCATCGTCGCCTCCGGCAAGACAATCCCGTGGCAGGAAATGCGCGGTTATCTGGAGGACCGCCTTGCCGGCAAGGCGGCACGACGCCCGGCGGCACGCAAGCTCGCGCGCTGAACATGTCGCGCATCGAACTGGCGCCGGAAGTCGGGGGCGACTTCGAGCGCATCCTCGACCACCTCGCCCGCTATCAAGTCGAGAATCCGGAACTGCGCATCCGCGAGATCATCGCGGCGCTCGACGTCCTCGAATACAACCCCCTGATCGGCCGCCCCGCGAGCAACGGCAAGCGCGAACTCATCATCGGTCGCCGCTCGCACGGCTATGTGGCCTTGTACCGCTACGTCGCCGAAGTCGACACCGTTTTCATCCTCGCCGTGCGCAGCCAGCGGGAGGCCGGGTATGCCCCGCCGCGGACGGAGCGGTAATGGCGGCAGCTACCTCGCCGATCCGCCGTCAAACGCCGGAGAAATAACCCAGCCGTAAAAATCGGCGCGACAGGAGGAAATCCCTTTTTCGGCGCTGGCGGTACAAAGTGCCCCGCAGCGGGTACGGCGCCTATTTCCGGCCGGATTTGGCCGGCAGTTTCTTCGTTGCTGCGTCCGTCGCATCGCCCAGCGGGAGGTAGTTCGCGCGACTGACGACCGGCTTGCCGGATTTCGCTTCCAGCTCCTTGCGCGCATTGCCGGCCACTGCGCCACCCTGCTTCGCCGCGTCACGGTTCTCGCCGAACCCGAGTGCATCCTTGCGGCGGGCGATCTCCGTCGTGCTCGCCTCGCCGAGCATCGTGAAGATCAGTTCGAGGTCGGTCATGTGATCGCGCAGCGCGTTGCCGGTCTTCACCTTGTCCAGCTCTTTCAACCGGCGGTGTGAGCCCGGCGTCACGCCGAAAGTCGCCCGGGCGATCTCGGCGGTGAGAATGGCATATTCCCTGCCTTCGGCCACCCCGCGCGCCTTCCATTCGTCGGTCAGTTCGCCGCGCACGGCGATGGAGCGCAGCCGCTTCTCGATCCACGCCTGCGGATAACCCTTGGCCTGATACAACTCGCGGGCGCGGGCGCTGGCCAGTTCCGGGTTCCCGATTTCCTTGACACGCTCGTAACCCACCTGCGCCAGCCAGCGCTTGAACGGCTCGGCTTTGGGGGACGGAATCGACTGGATGATGCGGAACAGACCTTCGGTATTGGCGCAGTTCACCCGTTGCACGCCGCCCTCAGTCTCGACCCGAAGGGGGGTGGCAATTTGCCCCCACCCTTTGGCTAACTCCTTGTCGCGACGGCGTAAATCCTTAACGTAGCCCTCCGGCTGAACAGAGTCCGTCAGAACCGCGACCACATCGACGATGGCGAACCACCACTCCTCGTTGCGCCAGGTGCGGCGGATGCTGCGTTCCTGAAATACGACCAGATGGTTTTCAGGGAGGTCAGCGGGGATGTTTTTCTTGCTCATAGAAGTAGTCATTACCTCGCGCAGCCGTTACTGTTTCAAGTTAATTTGAAGCCCACACTGAAGTAGATAATCGTAAATGCTGTCATAAACCTGTGGGACTCGCGTAGGGTCTGATGAATCTCCAAGTGGCACAAATATCACCATGCCTTGACGAGCGCGGGTTAGCAGCACGCGATAAGCGTTTTTCAGGTAAAGCCGTTTTTCAGTCACACCCCCGCGCTGCCATTTTGTGCCGCGAAAATTGAAGTATTGCCATTGATTTTCGTCGTAACGAAAGTCTGCATCCCAGCAGACACAGGTCCAATCGAGCTCAAGTCCTTGGATGTCGAATTCGCTTGCTGTTTCTTCTAGGTAATACGAGGACCTCACATCAGTCTTGTCATTCAAGAACCAGACAGGTGCATCAATCTTTGCCTTTACCCAGATACCCTCAGCACGCAGGCGGTTCGCGCCAGACGAGGCAGTAAGGCCATACCGCTCACTGCCACGGGCTTTGGTGCGCAGCCATGAACGCGCTTCCGCCAAACTGCGCGTCAGCAGAATTGGGTATTTATCAGCAATGGCCTGGTAGGTAATGCGAGCCTTATCTGGTCTGTTATCCACCACGTATCCAATAAACTCGGAAAGCGCCTCAGCCCGGAACGACCGAATTGAAACACCAAGATGCAGAGAGTCATCCCATGAAGTCGAAGTCTTTGACAATTCTTTGGCAAGGTTCTCATCCCAGATGTAATCGCGATCTTCGAGACGACTAGAAACGTGAACATCCCAATCGGCGTACTGATCACGCAACACGGTAATCCATTCCGCCAAGCCGGCCTCGCCAGTATTTATCTCCTGCCCGCCACCGACCAAACAAATGACGACACACCAGTCCGTGTGTCGATTCATTGCGCTGAGTAGAAAGGCGGGCTCAGACATATCAAAGGCGACATGGCCGCGTTTTTGCTGCATAAACTTGCTCGTGTACCGGCTCCGATTGTCTGGACACGCTTTTGCAACTCAGGCCGCCTTTCGC
>CAZDIJ010000114.1:0-6166 GCA_964505475.1 uncultured Sulfuricella sp.
GACGCGACGCGAAAGTCGATGGGGTGGCCGGCGAAAGTCAGCGAGATGTGGCCGTCCTGGGGGGCGCGGGTCTCGGCGATGTTCATGCCGCTGATGACCTTGAGGCGCACCGCGATGGCCGGCCAGTAGGCCTTGTGCAGGCTGCGCACCTGGCGCAGCACGCCGTCGATGCGGTAGCGCACCCGCAGGAAGCTTTGCTCCGGCTCGAAGTGCACGTCCGAGGCGCCGCGCTGCACCGCGTCGGCCAGCAGTTCGTTGACCAGCCGGACGAAGGGCTGACTGTATTCGTCATTGCCCGGCTGGATCGTGCTGTAGTCGATCTCGCCGGTTTCGATCTCGCGCAGGATGCCGTCGATCGACAGGTCGAAGCCGTAGAACTTGTCGATGGCGCGCTTGATCTCGGTTTCGCCGGCGAGCGCCTGCTGGATACGGATTTGGCGACCGACCAGCACCTGTATCTGGTCAAGCGCCACCACGTTGAAGGTATCCGACATGGCCAGCGTCAGCGTGCCGGTTTCGCGGTTGAAGGCGACCGGCAGCACGTTGTAGCGTCGCGCGGCATCCTGCGGCACCAGCTTGAGCGCTTCGGCGTTGACCACTATTTGCGCCAGGTCGATGCTTTGCTGGCCGATGTTCTGACCCAGCGCGTCGCGCACCATGGCTTCGGTGATGAAGCCCATCGTGGTCAGCACTTTGCCGAGCGGTTCGCCGCTGCGCTTCTGTTCCTTCAGCGCGATGCGCAACTGGTCCTCGGAAACCAGGCCTTTTTCGACCAGCAGTGCGCCGAGGGGGCGTTGCGGGCGTTTAGGGGAGGAATCGGTCATCGCGCTTCCTTTTCGCTTTCCAATCCCCGCTCAGTTCGCTTGCAGTTCATGGATGCGCTTTTGCACCTGTGCGCCGTCGAAGCCGGCGGAACGCTCCTTGAGCAGGGACAGTGCGCGCTGGTAGTAAACCAGCGCCGGCTTGCGCTGGTCGAGATGATCCAGGCTGACCGCTAGGTTGAAAGCGTAGTCGGCATTGCCGGAATCGGCGTGGAGGGCGTTGAAATAGGCTTCCTGCGCCTCTGACCAGCGCGATTGATGGGCGTACAGGTTGCCCAGCGCGAAATGCAGGTAACCGGCGTCGGGCGTTTGCGACAGCAGCGTTTTCAGGCGGCTTTCGCTCGAAACCGGGTCGGTGTAGCCCTTCAGTCCGATCAGCCCTGCCTGCGCCGCGGCATCCTTGGGGTCGAGTTGCAGCACGCGCAGGTAATGGGTGGCGGCTTCCTCGGCCTGTCCACGGCTTGCCGCGATGGCGGCGAGGCCGAGCAGGGCGTCGCGGCTATTGGGCGTTTGCCGGAGCGCTTTGCGGTAATCGTTTTCCGCCTTGCCGCTGTCGCCCGCCATGAAGGCCTGATAGGCGCTGGCCAGCAGCGGGTCGAGCTTGGCGCTCCCGGCATCGCGGCGGATGCGGATGCCGCCGTCGGGGGTGGATGCGCTGATAGGAGCGGATGCGGCGGCGCTGGCTGGCGCCGCTGCCGGCATCGGCGCGGGCGCGGCGGCATCCTGCGTTTCGACCGGGGGGGCTTTTTTCTTGAGCGGCTTTTCGGCAGCGGGTTGGAGTTCGCCGGCGCTTTGCGGGGCGTTCGGCAAGCCGCCCGCTCCAGCGGGTTTCGCCTCCTCGGCCGGCGCTTTCGCGGCGGGCTTATCCGCCGCCGCCTGCGCCTCGTCTGCAACCGTTGCGGGCGGCTGTGTTTGCGGATCGGCGTCGGTCTCCTTGGCGGCCTCTTCGGCGGAGGGCTGGGGAGCGGGGGGCGGCATCACATCCGGTTCGGCTTCCGGGGGCTGCGGGCGAAAGGCAACCGCCGGCTGTGAAACCGCTTGCCAGTAATAATAGGCCGCGATGGCGCCAGCCGCTATGGAGACGATCAGGATGCCGGCGAGCAGTTTGAGATTGCGCTTGGGGGCGCCTTGCCGGGCGGACAGGATTTTTTTTGCGGCTTCCTGTTCCTGGGACAAGGCGGCGGCCCCGGCGGGGGCATATTCCGGCACGGGGATCGACGGGGTTTTCGCGGCAGGACTTCGCCTCTGCGCGGCGGGGGCGGGATGCGGTGGGCGCGGTTCCGCTTCGGGCGTGGTTTTTTGCGGGATGGGCGGCGGGCTGTCCGTTTTCGCCGGGTTTGCGTCCGCCTCCGGTTCGGGCGCGCTTGCCGGTGGTGGGAGGGGAGAGGGTTCCGGGAAATCCAGGGATAAAACCGGTTCCGTTTTATCCCTGGCTTCCAGGTCGAGGGGGAGGGGCGCCTGCCGCGAACCAGAAGAACCATTGGTCGCAGCCTCTTCGACCGGGGCTGGTTCAGCCGGCTCGGCCGGGGCAAGCGGCGTTTCCTCCGCGACGTTGGCCGCCCGCGCCGTTTCCGGCCGGGGGGCGGGGGGGGCGTCAACTTCCAGTTCGGCCAGGGAAATTTCGGGGAAGGACGACTCGCCGCTTTCCTCCGGCGGCATGGTTTCGCCGGGATGCTCTGGCGGCCGCTCCGGGGCGCTTGCCAGGGGAGCTTCCAGTTCCATGCCGTCGCCGGGGCTGGAGGCGGCGGGAACGCTTTCCCGCTTGATCCTTTCGGCTTTTTTCAGGGCTTCCAGCAACAGGCTCATGGCGTCGCGGTTTTATCCATCTTGGGGAGCGGCAGTTTATCGCCCGGCCCCGGCTTGGCGAAAAAATCCCGCTCCGGCGCGAATTCACGGAAAGCCTTGAAGTCGCCGTTCAGGCTGGCTTCCTTGATGACCACGGGACGCATGAATATGACCAGTTCGGTCTTGGTGCTGGTTTCGTTGCGGTAGCTGAAAGCATCGCCGACCACCGGAAGCTGCGACAGCCCCGGCACGCCATCCTTGAGATTGTTGACGGAGTCCTGCATCAATCCGCCCATTACCGCGACCTGGCCGCTGGCGACCTTGAGGATGGATTCCATTTCGCGTGCCTGGATCACGGGGATGTTGCTGACCACCGGCACGACGGCGTTGGCTAATGCCGGGTTGGGATCCTGGACGTAACCGATGATGCGCGAGATGGTGGGGCGGACGTTGAGGGTGACTTCCTCGCTGCTGGAGATTTGCGGCGTCACGCTCATCACGAAGCCGACCGGCACGGTGCGCAGTTCCGAGGTGTAGGTGGTGATGGCGGCGCTGGTGGTGGTGGCGGGGGTGGTCTGCGCGGTGATGGTGAAATAGACGCGGTTGTCCACCACTTTGAGCAGCGCGGTCTGGTTGTTGAGTACGCTGATTTTCGGACTCGACAGTACCTTGACCTTGCCGAAGGATTCGAGCAACTGGATGGTGGCGCTGAGGTTGCCGAGCTGCGATACAGGGTTGGCGTAATTGAGGACGAAGATGCCTGGCGTCGTCCCCGTGCTGCCCATGGAAACGCCGGAAGGCATCGGGTTGGTGCCGACCTGGTTTTGCGTCAGGTTGAAGCCGGTGGTGGCGTTGTTTCTCAGGCTGGCCCAATTGATGCCTTGCTGGTACTGATCGGACAATTGCACTTCGAGGACGGTGGCCTCGATCAGCACCTGGCGTTTGGCGTTCGACAGCACCTGATCGACGAATTCCTGGATTTTCTCGTGCTGGCGCGAGGTGGCGCGCACCACCAGGATGCCGTTTTCCGGGTTGGCGATCACCGAAGCCGCTTCGCGGAAGGTCGAGCGCTGGGTGGTGGTGGCGTTGTCGGTCGCCAGTGTCGCGGGGTTGGGGCTTGCGGCCAGGGTGGTGGCTGGGGAACCGCTACGGGTGGCGGCGCCGGCATTGCCCGTGGCGGCGGCTCCCGTTCCCGTGGTGCGCTGGACGCCGCTTTGCTCGGTGGTGGTGATGCTGCTGCCATCCGGCAGGAGTTTGTCGGTTTCGCGCAGGATGTCGCGGATGTTTTGCACCAGGGTTTCCCAAAAGCGGTTATTGGAGTGGTTGGTGACCGAGGTGGTGGAGTTGTTGCTCATCATGGCGCCGCCGCCCTGCGAAGCGCCGCCGGCGGCCGAGATGTTGCCGGTGCCCGAGGAGGCGATCTGGGTGGCGATGCTGACGTTGCTGGTCGCGTCGCGCGACATGTTGAGATAGTCGATCTTGTACTGTTTCAGATAAGGCGTGTCGGGCATTACCGCGAGCACCTGGTTTTCGATCTCGTAGCGCATGTCCACCTGTTTGGCGATGCGGTTGAGCAGTTGCGGCAGGGTCTGGTTGATGGCGTTGAGCGTGACGGTGCCCTCGATGCGCGGATGGATGTCCAGATTGAGCTTGGCGTCGCGCGCCAGGGCGAACAGCAGTTCATGCACCGGCACGGCGTTGACTACTACGCTGTAGGTTTCCTCCTTGGGAACCGGCTTGGGCGGCGGCAGGACGACCGATTGCTTGACCGGTTGGGGGATGTCTCCGGGCGGCGCGGCTTCCTGCTTGAGGTGTGACGGCGACGGCGTGATCGGTTGGGATCCGCAGGCTGCCAGCAGGCAGCCGCAGAGCAGTAATAGGGTGTGGCGCATGGCGCTAGCGTAGCATTATGACTATAGGCATTCAATAAATTAGTGTTGGTGCTTGAATATCTTGATTAAAAAGCGTTTTTTTATGCTTTTGTCATTGGAGTTCTTCGCGGATGCCCTTGAACGAGCGCAATAGCGGCTGATTGTTTTGAATGCTTTGGGGCAGGCCGGCGATGGCGTCCCGCGCCTCGCGGATGCTGGCGAAAACCCCGGTGACGATGTTGATGGCCGGCTTGCCGCCGGCATGGGTGGCGTAGATGTGCATCTGTCCGGCATCGAGCCTGGCCTGGGTTTGGATGCGCCGCAGTTCGGTTTCCACCGCTTCGGGGGAAGTCAGCATGAGCTGGATGGTGAAGTGCTCGCCCTTTTGCCGTTCGATCCATTCCCGGCTTTCCTGAAGTTTTTGCTGCAAGGGATCAATGGGCGGGGGCGTTGTCGCCGGGACGGCGGTTTTGTCTTCCGCAAAAAAATCCATGACGGGGGGGGCGGGTTCTTCCTTTTTTTCGGCTTCCACCGTGGCGTGGGGCAGGGCGAGCGGCGTTTCCGCCATGGGCTGCGGCGGCGGGCTGGCCTGGAGCGGTGCTTGCGGCGGCGCTTGCAGAGTGTTGCCGAGCCAGATGGCGATTGCCAGAGCGGCCAGGGCGGCCAGCGCCGCCAGGGCGGCTATCTTCGCGGAACGGGGTTCCTTGGCGGTTGTAAAGCCGCTATCGCGGATCGCTGCCTTGACCTGCTTGGCGGTCACGGCGTGGGTGTTGTCGGAAAACGCGGCCAGCAACGCCTTGTCGGCGATGATGTTGACACGCCGGATCAAGCCTTGCGATTCCCGGTGGATGAGCTTGAGCGCGCCCTGCGAAAAGACCGAGGGGCCGCGGTAGCCGGCAGAGCGCATGCGGTGCGTCAGGTATAAGGCGATTTCCTTGCGGGTGAAGGGGTGCAGGGTGAAGCTGTGGGTAATGCGTTCCTTGAGTTGGCGGATTTGCGGCTGGTTGATGTGCTGGTCGAATTCGGGTTGGCCGAACAGGACGATTTGCAGGAGTTTCGACGAGCTGGTTTCCAGATTGGAAAGCAGGCGGATTTCTTCCAGGCTGTCGAGCGGCATGGCCTGCGCTTCGTCGATGAACACCACGACCTGGTGTCCCTGGGCGTGCTTGTCGATGAGGAAATTCTGCAATTCGCGGATGACCTGGGTGGGGCGCTGGTCGGCCAGTTGCATGCCCAGTTCGTCGGCGATGGCATGGAGTATCTCGTCATGGGGCAAGCTGGGGTTGGCGAGATAGATGATTTCGATGTTGTCCGGCAAGCGGCTTTCCAGCATGCGGCACAACATGGTCTTGCCGGTGCCGACCTCGCCGACCACCTTGACGATGCCCTCGCCGCTGGCGATGGCGTAGACCAGCGCATCGAGGATGGCGCCGCGGCTGGCGTCGGGATAGAAAAAATCCTGGTTGGGAGTGATCTTAAAGGGGGGCTGGTCGAGGCCGAAGTGTTCAAGATACATGGCTGATACGCTTGCACGGCAGTTTGGGGAACCGTTGAAGCACTCCTTTTTTGAATTTTGCAAATCATAGCACGCCCCAATGTTTTGGTCGCCATGTTGCCGGTGTCGATTCTGCTACATGCCTCTAAACTATTCTCAGCTATCGCTTCTTCCCCTGCTTGCGGGGGAAGGCC
>CAZDIJ010000115.1:0-5937 GCA_964505475.1 uncultured Sulfuricella sp.
AGTGGATGTTGAAGCCGTGGGCGAAGGCCAGCACGGCGCCCTTCTTGATGTTGGGTTCGATTTCACCGTAGTACACGCTGGGCTGCTGCTCGTCCGGCACCAGGATCATCACCACGTCGGCGGTCTTGACCGCCTTGCCGACTTCCTCGACCTTGAGGCCGGCCTTTTCCGCCTTGGCCCAGGAAGCGCCGCCCTTGCGCAGGCCGATGGTGACCTTGCAGCCGGAATCCTTGAGGTTGTTGGCGTGGGCATGGCCTTGCGAGCCGTAACCGACGATGGTCACTTTCTTGCCCTTGATGATGGAGAGGTCGGCGTCTTTGTCGTAATAAACTTTCATTTCTTTCCTTTCTGGTTAGGGACTAGGGACTAGAGACTAGGGGCTAGGAGGTGTTTTTCACTAGCCCCTAGCCCTGATCCCTAACCCCTGGTTTATTTCAAACTTTCAATATTCTATCACCGCGCCCGATGCCCGATGCGCCGGTGCGCACGGTTTCGAGGATGGCGCTCTTGTCCAGCGCCTCGAGGAAGGCGTCCAGCTTGTAGCCGGCGCCGGTCAGCTCGATGGTATAGGTTTTGTCGGTAACGTCGATGATGCGCCCGCGGAAGATGTCCGACATGCGCTTCATTTCCTCGCGCCATTCGCCTTCGGCGCGCACCTTCACCAACATCAGCTCGCGCTCGATGTGGCCGGCCTCGGACAGATCCACCACCTTGACCACGTCGATCAGCTTGTTGAGCTGCTTGGTGATCTGTTCGATCACGTCGTCGGAACCGCGCGTGACGATGGTCATGCGCGACAGCGTAGCATCCTCGGTGGGCGCCACGGTGAGCGATTCGATATTGTAGGCGCGCGCCGAAAACAGCCCGGCCACGCGAGACAGCGCGCCCGCCTCGTTTTCCATTAACAGTGAAATTATATGCCGCATGGTTACACCAAAATCATTTCATTCAACCCCTTGCCGGCGGGGATCATCGGATAGACGTTCTCGGTCGAGTCGGTGATGAAGTTCATGAACACCAGGCGCTCCTTCAACCCCGGCCCGAAGGCTTCCTTCAGCGCGCCCTCGACATCGCCCGGCTTTTCGATGGTCATGCCGGCATGACCGTAGGCTTCCGCCAGCTTGACGAAGTCCGGCAGGGCTTCCATGTAGGACTGGGAATAGCGCTCGCCGTAAAAGAATTCCTGCCACTGGCGCACCATGCCGAGATAGCGGTTGTTGAGCAGAACGATCTTGATCGGCATGTTGAACTGTTTGCAGGTGGACAGTTCCTGGATATTCATCTGGATGCTGCCCTCGCCGGTGACGCACGCCACCGTGGCGTTCGGGTTGGCGAGCTGCGCCCCCATCGCCGAAGGCAGGCCGAAGCCCATGGTGCCCAGGCCGCCCGAATTGATCCAGCGGCGCGGCTTGTCGAACTTGTAGAACTGCGCCGCCCACATCTGGTGCTGGCCCACGTCCGAACAGACGATGGCGTCACCCTGGGTGATCTCGTACATTTTCTCGATCACGTACTGCGGCTTGATGATGTCGCTGGCGCGGTCATAGCGCGGCGCATTGTGCGAGCGCCACAATTCGATCTGCGTCCACCAGGTCTTGAGCGCGGCCTGCTCGGGGCGCTCCTTGCTGGCCTGGATCAGCTTTATCATGTCCTTCAGCACATCGCGGACGTTGCCGACGATCGGCACGTCCACCTTAACGCGCTTGGCGATGGAAGCCGGGTCGATGTCGATGTGGATGATCTTGCGCTCGCCCTGCTCGAAGTGGGCGGGATTACCGATCACCCGGTCGTCGAAGCGCGCGCCGACGGCCACCAGCACGTCGCAGTGCTGCATCGCCATGTTGGCCTCGTAGGTGCCGTGCATGCCCAGCATGCCGAGGAATTGGGGATCGGTGGCGGGATAGCCGCCCAACCCCATCAACGTATTGGTGATGGGGAAACCGAGCAGGCGCGTCAACTGCGTCAGCTCCTCCGCCGCGTCGCTTTGCACCGCGCCGCCGCCGGTATAGATCATCGGGCGCTTGGCGTCCAGCAGCATCTGCACGGCGCGCTTGATCTGCCCGGTGTGTCCCTTGGTGGTGGGGTTGTAGGAGCGCATCTTGACGCTCTTGGGATAGTCGAATTCCGCCTTGAACTGGGTCACGTCCTTGGGAATATCCACCACCACCGGGCCGGGACGGCCGGTCGCGGCGATATAGAAGGCCTTCTTGATCGTCGCGGCGACATCCTTGACATCCTTCACCAGGAAATTGTGCTTCACGCAGGGACGGGTGATGCCCACCATGTCCACTTCCTGGAAGGCATCCATGCCGATGGCCGGCGTCGGCACCTGGCCGGAGATCACCACCATCGGGATCGAATCCATGTAAGCGGTGGCGATGCCGGTCACCGCGTTGGTCGCCCCCGGGCCGGAAGTCACCAGCGCCACGCCGACGCGGCCGGAAGCGCGCGCGTAACCGTCCGCCGCATGCACCGCCGCCTGTTCGTGGCGCACCAGCACGTGTTTGAATTTGTTCTGCTTGTATATTTCGTCGTAAATATTCAGCACCGCCCCGCCGGGATAACCGAAGACGAATTCCACGCCTTCCTCCGCCAAGCAGCGCACAACGATTTCTGCGCCCGTCAATTCCATAAATAAAGCCTTGCCACCGGATATTTTCAAGAAAAGGTTTAAACAGTAATGGTTGGCGCCCTTTTGGTCAAGGGGCAAGCTTTCCCCTGCGGAAAAAACGCATTATTTGATAAGATACGCGGGATACGACAACCTCAAGGTTCTTCCCCCTGGCAACTTATCAGGAACTCTCCGCGTTTCTCGCCGGCGTCGAGCGGCGCGCCTTCAAGCAGGCTGCATTCGCGGTGCGCGACGAGCACGCGGCGCTCGACATCGTCCAGGACGCCATGCTCAAGCTGAGCGAAAAATACCCCGACCGCCCAGCGGAAGAGTATCCCATGCTGTTCCAGCGCATCCTGCAAAACACCATCCACGATCACCATCGGCGACAGAAGGTGCGCTCGCTGTGGACGACGCTGCTGTCGGCGCTGACCGGCAAACACGACAGCGAAAACGACGATTTCGATCCGCTGGAAACTTTGGAGGTGGATCGCGAGTCGAACCCGATCGAAACGCCGCACCGGCAACTGGAGCGTTCGCAAGTCGCTAAATTGATTGAAGAAGGCGTAAAAACCCTGCCAGCGCGTCAACGCGAAGCCTTTCTGATGCGTTATTGGGAGGAACTCGACGTTGCACAGACGGCAGCCGCCATGGGCTGTTCCGAAGGCAGCGTCAAAACCCATTGCTCCCGCGCCACCCATGCGCTGGCGGCATTTCTGAAAACCAAGGGGATCGAGCCATGAACGAATCGCAACTGGCGAAGAAGATCGCGCGGCACCTCGATTTCGGCCTGACGCAAGTGCCGGACGATGCGCTGTCGCGCCTGCAAGCCGCCCGCAAGGCTGCGTTGCGCGCTTATCAGCCCGCCCCTCGAACCGCGTCCGGCCTGGCCATGGCGGGAGGCGGCGGAATCAGCATGGGCAACGGCGCCTACCAGCCGTTCTACCGCGCCTGGGTGCCCCTGGCGGCGCTGATCTTCGGGCTGCTGCTGGTCAACTACTGGCAAACCTACTACCAGCCGCTGGACGAACAGTCCGAAATCGACACCCTCCTGCTGGCAGCCGATCTGCCGGTCAATGCCTACCTCGACAGCGGATTCGATGCATGGTTGGAAGATACGGCGCAACAATAGCTCTCGCGTTTTGCCTGCTGGCGCCGCTCGCAGCCGAATCCGCCACCCAAACGGCCAGGCAACCCGCCTGGAACGAACTCGCCCCGACCCAAAAGCAAATTCTCGCGCCCGTCGCCGGCGAATGGGACAGCATGCCCGCCTCCCAGCGCAAAAAATTGCTCGGCATCGCCAAGCGCTACTCCAAAATGACGCCGCCGCAACAGGAGCGCATCCAGGCGCGTCTCAAGGAATGGGCGCAACTGTCGTTTCAGGAGCGGGAACAGGCGCGAAAAAGATACCAGAAGCTGCAACAGCTATCGCAGGAAGAACGGGCGGCAATCCACAAGAAATGGCGGGAATACCAGCGGCTGTCGCAAGAACAGCGCGAGGAACTGCGCCGCAAGACCGCCGCCCCGGAAACCATCGAGGAAGCGAAAAGCGAGCCGGCCTCCGCGCCAAAACCGGCAGGCCGCTAGCAGTCAGTCATGGTGAAACGCATGGATGGGATAGCGACGCACCACCTCCCCCTTGCAAAAGGGGAATACCTGCGATTCGTGTTGGCTGACCACTAGGCGCGGCATACCACGGAATGGACGCCTCCCCGCCAAGCATCGCGCGCCGCCTCGCCAGCATGCTATACGACACCCTGCTGCTGCTGGCCATCCTCTTCATCGCCAGCTTCATTTTCACCGCCGCCACCCACAACGCCCAGTCGCCGCTGTTTCGCCTCGCGTTCCAGGCGTATCTGGCGCTGGTGGCGGGCATTTACTTCGTCGGTTTCTGGCTGCGCGGTGGACAAACCCTGGCGATGAAGACCTGGCGTTTGAGACTGACGGCGGCGGATGGCTGCCCCATCCGCTTCAGGCAGGCCGTGTTGCGCTACCTGCTGGCGGCGGTCGGGATATTTCTGTTGGGCTTCGGAATATTCTGGGCGTTTTTCGACCGCGACCGCCAGTTCTGGCACGACCGCGTGGCGGGCACGCGGATCGTTTTCGCAGAGCCTATTTGACGCGCATCCCCGGCAGGGCGCCTTCGTCGGGACTGAGGATGAACAGTCCCGGCGCTTCGCCGGAAGCCGCCAGCACCATCCCCTCGGACAGACCGAATTTCATCTTGCGCGGCGCCAGGTTGGCGACCATCACGGTCATCCGCCCCTTGAGCGTTTCCGGGTCGTAGGCCGACTTGATGCCGGCGAACACGGTGCGCGGGTTTTCCTCGCCGATATCCAGGGTGAGCTTCAGCAGCTTCTCCGCACCCTCGACATGCTCGGCATTGACGATGCGCGCGATGCGCAGGTCGATCTTGGAGAAATCGTCGATCGTAACAAGCGGCGCAATAGCGCCCACGTTCGCTCCCTTCTCGCCGGATTGAACGGCTATGCCGCCAACACTCCTTGCGGGCGCTCCCGTTCCGGGAGAGGGTTGGGGAGAGGGCGTTGCGGACTGCGTCTGATGCTGCTGTTTCTCGGCATGGCGCGCCGGGTGGGCACCCTCTCCCCCAGCCCCTCCCCCGCCTGCGGGGGAGGGGGGTGTCAGGCTGGCCTTGTTTTCTTCGATCATGGCTTCCACCTGTTTCGGGTCGATGCGTGTCATGAGGTGCTGGTAGGGATTGATGGCATGGTCGGTCAGCAAGCCCTGCGCGTCCCGCCAGACGAGCGGCGGAATATTGAGGAAGGCTTCGACATTTTCCGCCAGCTTGGGCAGCACCGGCTTGAGATAGAGCGCGAGCAGGCGGAACAGGTTGATGCTGGCCGTGCAGACCTCGTGCAGTCTGGCTTCCCGCCCCTCCTGCTTGGCCAACTCCCAGGGCTTCATCTCGTCCACATACTGGTTGGCCAGGTCGGCCAGGCGCATGACTTCGCGTAGCGCCTTGCCGTACTCGCGCGACTCGTATTGGCTGGCAATCTCCCCCGCCGCCGCCTGCAATTGCTGAAGCAACGAAACATCCGGCAACGTCGCGCACAGCTTACCGGCGAAGCGCTTGGCGATGAACCCAGCCGCCCGCGAGGCGATGTTGACGAATTTGCCCACCAGGTCGCTGTTCACCCGCGCGGTGAAATCCTCCAGGCTGAGGTCGATGTCCTCGATGTTGGAACTCAGCTTGGCGGCGAAGTAATAGCGCAGGTGCTCCGGGTTGAGGTGCTTGAGGTAGCTCGCCGCGGTGATGAAGGTGCCGCGCGACTTGGACATCTTCTGGCCGTTGACGGTGAGGAAGC
>CAZDIJ010000116.1:0-5636 GCA_964505475.1 uncultured Sulfuricella sp.
GCGGCAATTTTCATTTCTCCCTCTCCCGCCCGCTCATCATGGGGATCGTCAACGTCACGCCCGATTCGTTTTCCGACGGCGGCCGCCACGATACGACTTCCGCCGCCACTGAATATGCCTTGCGCCTGATCGAGGAGGGCGCCGACATTCTCGACATCGGCGGCGAATCGACCCGCCCCGGCGCGCTCGCGGTGCCGCTCGACGAGGAATTGCGGCGGGTGATTCCGGTAATCGAAGCGTTGCGCGGCCACGATATTCCGCTGTCGGTGGATACCTGCAAGCCGGAAGTGATGCGGGCGGCGATCGCCGCCGGCGCGGACATGGTCAACGACGTCAACGCCCTGCTCGCCGAAGGGGCGCTGGAGGCGGTCGCGGCCAGCCGGGCGGCGGCCTGCCTGATGCACAGGCAGGGCACGCCGCAAACCATGCAGCGGCAGCCCGAATACGTCGACGTGGCCGCCGAGGTCATGGCGTTTCTCGCGGAACGCCTGGCGGCGGCGGAGCGGGCGGGCATCGCCCGCGAACGGCTGGTGGCCGATCCCGGTTTTGGTTTCGGCAAGACCCTGGAGCACAATATCGAATTGCTGCGCCGTCTCGATGGCTTCCGGGAACTCGGCGTGCCGCTGCTGGCGGGCTTGTCGCGCAAGTCGATGCTGGGCGCGATTACCGGCCTGGAGGTCGGCGAGCGCCTGATTCCGAGCGTCGCCGCCGCCGTGATCGCGGCCATGAAGGGGGCGAAGATCATCCGGGTGCACGACGTGCGGGCGACCAGGCAGGCGTTGCAAGTGGTCGAGGCGATTCAAGGGGCGGCATAATCCGGGAAAAAACAGCGCAACCACGGGGAACACGGGGAAAAGCCGTGGAAACGTAAAACGCAATCCCCCGTGGTTTGAATAAGGAATTCAGGATAAATGAGCAGAAAATATTTCGGCACCGACGGGGTGCGCGGCAAGGTCGGCGAAGCGCCGATCACGCCGGATTTCATGATGCGTCTGGGGTACGCGGCGGGCAAGGTGCTGGTCTCTGAGCAGCATTCCGCCCAAGGCGACCACCCCGCCGTGGTGATCGGCAAGGATACGCGGATTTCCGGCTACATGCTGGAATCGGCGCTCCAGGCGGGGCTGTCGGCGGCGGGGGTGGACGTGTTGCTGCTCGGGCCGATGCCGACTCCCGCGGTGGCTTATCTTACCCGCGCCCTGCGCGCCCAGGCCGGTATCGTCATCAGCGCCTCGCACAACCCCTTCGAGGATAACGGCATCAAATTCTTTTCCGGCAGCGGCACCAAGCTCCCGGATCATATCGAGCAGGCCATCGAGACCGAACTGGAGGCGCCGCTGCTCACCAAGCCCTCGGCGCAGCTCGGCAAGGCGCGGCGGATCAACGATGCCGCCGGGCGCTATATCGAATTCTGCAAGAGCACTTTCCCCACCGAGCTGGATTTGCGCGGCTTGAAAATGGTGGTGGATTGCGCCCACGGCGCGACATACCACATCGCGCCGCACGTGTTCCACGAACTGGGCGCCGAAGTCCTGCAAGTCGGGGTTCAGCCCGATGGGCTGAACATCAACCGGGGCTGCGGCTCGACCCATGTCGCGGCCTTGCAGGCGGCGGTGGCCGAAAATCAGGCTGATCTGGGCGTGGCTTTCGACGGCGACGGCGACCGCCTGGTCATGGTGGACGGCAGCGGTGAAATCTTCGACGGCGACCGGCTGCTCTACGTGATCGCCAAGTTTCGCCAGCAGCGCGGCACGCTCAAGGGCGGCATGGCGGGTACGCTGATGACCAACCTCGGCATGGAGCACGCCCTGGAAAAGCTCGCCATCCCGTTCGAGCGCGCCAACGTAGGCGACCGCTACGTCCTGGAACTGATGCAGGAGCGCGGCTGGCAGTTGGGCGGCGAAAATTCCGGGCACATCATCTGCCTCGACCGCCATACCACCGGCGACGGCATCGTCGCCGCCCTGCAAGTGCTGCAAGCCCTGCGCGTGACAAAAAGCACCCTGGCCGGCTACACCCATGAAGTGCGGATTTACCCGCAAATGCTGCTCAACGTGCGGGTCGCCAAGGGCTTCGATTTCCGCCACGACGCCGCCGTGCAGACGGCGGTGGCGGAAGCGCAGTGCGACCTCGACGGCTCCGGGCGCGTGCTGCTGCGCGCCTCCGGCACCGAGCCGGTGGTGCGGGTGATGGTCGAAGGGCGCGACGGGGAGGCCGTGCGGCGCTGGGCGGAAGCGATCGCCGAGGCGGTGCGGCGGGCGGCGGGATAGCGCGAACCTAAAACCGCATTTGCCACGGACAAGGCGTGCAGTTGCAGAGTGTTTACGATTCGCCGGGAGCATGCAAGGCTGGAAAGCCCGCTTGGCGCCGTGGCTGAACGTGGAAGCTAGCCGGCTTTCCGCTTGTGGGGAGGCGCCGTGGAGGGATCATAGGCATCCACGTAGCTGTCGATGAGCCTGCGGATCATGCGCTGATACTGGGTGTGGTGTTTGACGGCCTCGGCCTTGAAAAAATCGACGCTCTTCTTGCTGAGTGCCATGGTCACCTTCACTCCCTCCTCCCGGAAGGCAAGCTCCTCGGGGGGGGGGAGAAAGTCTTGGATGACCTTGGCCTCAATGGGTTCATCGCTGTATTTGATTTTCGCGCTCATAAATTGCCTTTCCCTTGCGCCAGTAACCGGCGCCAAACAGTCGAATCACACTGCCGCGATAGGTAAAGCGGACGGTGAGAATGCCGCCATCGACTTCGCCGAAACAGAAATAGCGTTTTTCGGTTTCGCCGTGAGCGAGGTCTTCGGCCATGACCCGGCGGGGGTCGGCGAAGGCATGCTGTGCCAGGGAAAACGCTATTCCATGTTTTTCCTGATTTTCAGCGTCCTTGTTTGCATCCCACTCGAACCGGGTTTTCTTCATGAAATCAGTTTAGCAGAGTGGCGCATGAAACCCCATATAAAAATATGGTTGTTCGTCTGAGATCCGGGTGCCCGCCCACCCCGTTGCCGGGCGATTTATCGAGGATTACCCCGGTGTGCCCACCGTCTGTTTGACCAATCCGAAGATGACGCTTTCCTCGTCGGCGGGGATGTTGAGGATCGGCTTGTAACCCTCGTAGTTTAAGACGGTTTCATTGTCGTAGTTGGCGTAGTGGTTCAGTTTGAAGCCGAGAAAGCCTAACGGGCCGCAAATCATGAAGCGGATCAGGAAGGCGTGTTCGCCGATGCCGCCGGTGAACACCAGGGCGTCGATGCCGCCGGCCTTGGCGGCGAGCGCCCCGATGGCGGCGCGCGCCTGGCGGCAGAAATATTCCATGGCGAAGCTGGCGCCCGCGCTGCGGCTTTCCAGCAGGGCGGCCATCTCGCTGTCCTGGCCGTCGGAGAGCGCCAGCAGCCCCATGCGGTGGTAAACCAGGTCGCTCAATTCCTCCGGGCAGTAGCGCTTGGCCAGCTCCAGCATCACCCCGGGGTCGAGGTCGCCGCCGCGGGTGCCCATGACGATGCCGCCGGCCGGCGTGTAGCCCATGGTGGTGTCCGTCGATTTAAGGTTTTCCAGCAGGCACAGGCTGGCGCCGCTGCCCAGGTGCGCCACCACCACCCGGCCGCGCGCCTGTTCGCCCAGCAGAGCGGGCAGGACGCCGGCGACATGGGCGTAATTGAGGCCGTGAAAGCCATAACGCCGCAATCCCAGTTCGCGCGGGATCGGCAGGCGCCAGGCCAGTTCCGGCAAGGTGGCGTGGAACGCGGTATCGAAGCAGGCGACTTGCGGGACATCGAAGCGCTCGCGGCACAAGTCCACCCCCAGCAAATTGCCCGGCATATGCAGCGGCGCCAGGTGGCTGATGCTTTCCAAGCGCGCCCGCTCCGTCTCATCCACCCGCCGCGCCGGGTCGGCGATCTCGCCGCCGTGGACGAAACGGTGGCCGACGGCGGCGGGAATTTCGCCGCCCAGGTCGGCCAGCAGCCGGTCGAAAGCCGCGGCATGGCCGGGGAATTCCCCTTGGCCGATATGCCCGTAAAGGAAGTTGACGCGCGTCCCGTCGGCGCGGAACAGACTCGCCTTGAGACTTGACGAGCCGCTGTTGAGGGTGAGGATGGATTTCATGATGTTGGCAGGGGGTCTCGCTTTCGGATGGATCCTGAAAAACTCAGTTGAACCACAGAGGCACGGAGACCGCGGAGTAGAAACGAATGGTTATGGAATCGGCTCCGATCACCCGGAAGGGGGGTGGGGGAGTTGTCGCAACATGATGAACCCGGATAACCCATTAGGCGGCCGCGTCCGCCGGTTTCGCCTTGCGTTCCGCGAAGCTCTTGGCGGAGCGCGGCGCGGAAAGGCTTTTTCCACTCTGGAACAGCAGCGCGACGGTGAACCCCACCAGCAAGAGTCCGCCGGCCACCGCGAAGGAGGCCGTATAGTCGCCGCTGGCGGCCTTGAGCGATTCCGAGAGCTTGCTCATGACGAAGCCTCCGACGCCCCAGGCCGTGAAGAGCATCCCATAGTTGCCGCCGAAACTCCGCAAGCCCCACAGATCCTTGGCAATGGCGGGGAACAGCGACAGGTTGGCGCCGTAATTGAAGCCGATCAGGGTGGCGAGGAAAACGATGACCAGCGGCGAACCGGAGCCGATGCCGAACACCGCCGCGAACATCAGCGCCGCCTGGAACAGGAATACTCCGGCCAGCACCCGCCCCCTGCCGAAGCGGTCCGACAGCATGCCCGCCAGGATGCGTCCGGCGGCATTGCCCACCGCCAGTATGGCGACGGCGAGGAAGGCGCTTTCCCCCATGCCGAGCCTGGCCATGCCGGAGATGCTGCCGATCACCATCAGCCCCGCGCCAGCGCCGATGAAGTACATCAGCCACAGCACCCAGAATTGGGGTTTTTTGAGCAAGGGGATTTCCTTTCCGCCCGCGACGGCGTCATGGCCGTCTTTCGCCGCCGCGCCTGGGTCGCCCGGTGACGCCGGGTGAGCGGCGGCGGCCGGCACGGACAGCAGCGTGGATAGCAGCGATACCGTCACCAGCACTCCCACGGCGAACAGCAGCATGGTGTGGAGCAAACCGTAATGGCCGACCAGGTAGGCGCCAAGGGGGGCGATATAGGCCGAAGCCAGACCGAACCCGGATACCACGACGCCGGTGACCAGGCCGCTGCGCGCCGGCGGAAACCATTTCAGCGCGGCGGGCGTGACCGCCGCGTAGCCGAAGGCGATTCCCGCGCCCACCAGGCCGCCGAAGCCGATCAGCCAGATCCAGTAGTCCACCGAATGCGCCACCAGGAAAAATCCCAGGCTCATCAGCACGCCGCCGCACGCCGCCGTGACGCGCGGCCCGGCGATGTCCTGCAAGCGTCCGGCGAGGATCATGGTGAAGGCGAAGACCAGGCAGGCCACCGCGTAGGGATCGTTGACGGCGGCCAGGTTCCAGTCGAAGGAATCGGGCGCGGCGGCGACGATGTCGGCCTGGATGGATTCCTTGAAGATGCTCCAGGCGTACAGCACCCCCAGTGCCAGGTTGATGCCCGTCCCGGCTCCGACTACGACGATTCCCTTATTCAGCGACATGACTTCCTTTCCGCAGCGGTAATCTGATTTCTTATCATGCCTCTAAACTATTCTCAGCAAACGCCCCCTCCCTTGCGCGC
>CAZDIJ010000117.1:0-5608 GCA_964505475.1 uncultured Sulfuricella sp.
TTCGCCTCGTGCCGCGAAAAAACAGCGTGCAATCGATGTTTTGCAAGAGGCTCAAGTTAGAATAGTTTTGTCATTCCGGGTCCCTGCCATGCGCCACCATTCATTTCGCCTCGCCCTGCTCACCCTCTTGTGTGCCATTGCCTTGCCGGCTGCCGCCCAGACTCGTCCACCCGATCTGCAACCGCTTCCCGAACCGCCGCCGCCGCCACCGGGTCTGGTCGATCCCGCACTGGAACCGCAAGTCACCATCACCAAGCGCGGCGAGGACAAGGTCGAGGAATTCCGCATGGGCGGCAAGCTCTACATGGTCAAGGTGACGCCCCCCCACGGTACACCCTATTATCTGATCGACCCCAAGGGCGATGGCAGCTTCGTGCGTCAGGATATCGGCGACAAGACGCTTGCCGTGCCGATGTGGGTCATTCGCAGCTTCTGACGCGGCACCATGCAGGCGCGCCGCTTGCCCGCCGCGCGCGGGATCTATTGGTTGCTTGAGGGCTTCCGGCTGTTTCGCCGCAACCCGCCGTTGATCACCGCGCTGACGCTGCTCTATCTGTTGCTGGTACAGGGCGTCGCGGTATTGTTGCCGGGCATCGGCCCGATCCTCCTGCCGCTGGCGCTGCCGGCCCTCACCCTGATCGTCGCCAATGGTTGCCGGCTGGTCGATGAGGGACTTCCACCCGGGAAAACCACCCTGCTGCGCGGCCTGATCGGCAGGGAGGGCAATGCCCTCGCCATGCTCCGCCTGGGGCTGCTGCAACTCATCGGGGCGTTGATCCTGGTGTGGCTGAACTCGGTGCTGGGCAATGGTGTCGATCCGTTTTCCAGTCTGGAGCGCGCGGCGAGTTTGCCCCCCGACATGGCGGGGGTGGCAGGGACGGCGGCGGTGGGCGCCGAGGCGGCACGCGATGCCGACGTGCTGGGTGCCTTGCTGCGCCTGATGCTTTTGGCCACGCCGCTGATCATCGCCTTCTGGTTTGCGCCCTTCCTCACCGGCTGGGATCGTGTCAGCCCGCTCAAATCGATGTTTTTCAGCACGGTTGCCACCTGGCGCAACTGGCGCGCGTTCGTCATGTTTACGCTCGCCGCAGTGGTCGTTGCGGGCTTGGTGCCCGGCCTGTTGTTGATTCTCGTCAGCCAGATCGCCGGCGTGGCGACCAACGTTGCCTTTGTCGCCGTGCGCATGTTGCTGGTTTTTCTCGTTGCGCCGGTGCTGACCGCCAGCATCTACGTCAGTTATCGCGACATTTTCCGTCCATCCGTGGACGAGAATGCCTGAACGCCCCGGGTATCCATCCCCCGCTTGCAGCCGGGACATCCAGAGACGGCACGATATGACCGGTAGTGATTCAAGCCCCCTGGGCGTTCTCGGCGGCACCTTCGATCCGGTGCATAACGCCCACCTGGCATTGGCACGGGCTGCGCTTGACCGGCTGGGCATTGCGAAGGTGTTGTGGATCCCCGCCGGATTACCGCCACACCGCGCCGCGCCACAGGTGGCGGCAGCCGATCGCCTGGCCATGGTGCAGTCTGCCATCGCCAGCGAGCCACGCTTTCAACTTGATGCCAGTGAGGTGGCCAGCCATGCGCCCAGCTATACCGTTCACACCCTCCAGCGCCTGCGCCGGCAATTCGGCCCGGCTCGCCCGCTGGTGTTGCTGATGGGTGCGGATGCCTTTCTCGGGCTGCCGCGCTGGCATCGCTGGCAGGAACTGTTTGGTCTTGCCCACCTCGCCGTGGCCACTCGCCCGGGTTTCCCGCTTGAAAGCCTTTCTCTTCCATTGGCGGCCGAAATGGCGGAGCGTCATAGCCTTGACCCTGACGCCATCGCCGCCACTCCCTGTGGCCGCATCCTGACTTTTGAGCTGATCGCCGGCACGGTTTCCGCCACCGAAGTGCGCGACCTGCTTGCCGCGCACGCGCCAGCCGCGGCAGTGGCAAAATTGGTGCCACCGGACGTTCTCGACTATATTCATCAACATTCACTTTACTGCAACTGACATGGACATCCGCAAACTACAAAAAATCACCGTCAAGGCTCTCGAAGACATCAAGGGCCGCGACATCGAAGTCATCAACACCAAAAAGCTCACTTCGCTGTTTGACCGCATCATCATTGCCAGTGCCGATTCGACGCGGCAGGTCAAGGCGCTGGCCCGCAACGTCCATGACAAGGTCAAGGAGGCGGGTGGCGAGGTGCTGGGCATGGAGGGCGAGGATGCCGGCGAATGGGTGCTGGTCGACCTGGGCGACATCGTCGTCCATGTCATGCAGCCCAATGTGCGGCTGCACTACGACCTTGAGTCGCTCTGGCAGATGAAGCCGAAAAGGGATGTGGCCGACAAGGCCGCAACGCCGGAAAAGTGAAGCTGCTGGTCGTCGCCGTCGGTACCCGCCTGCCCGACTGGATGAACACCGGTTTTGCCGAATACGCGAAGCGCATGCCGCGCGAACTGCCGCTGGAACTGTGCGAGATCAAGCCCGAACCGCGCACCACCGGCAAGCCGGTGGACGCCATGATGGCTGCTGAAGCAAAACGTATGGAAGCCGCACTGCCAGCCCGCTGCCGGCGCATCGCGCTGGATGAGCACGGCGATGCGCCCGATACCCGCGCGCTGACGCAGCGCCTCGTTCAATGGCAGGATGCGGGTGACGACGTCGCCTTCCTCATTGGGGGCCCGGATGGTCTCGATCCGCTGCTCAAGCAGGGCGCCCATGAGTGCTTGCGCCTGTCATCGCTTACACTGCCGCATGGCCTTGCCCGTGTTGTGCTGGCTGAAGCGCTGTATCGCGCCCACAGCCTGCAAAAGGGGCATCCTTACCACCGCGACTAGATACCTCCAAATATTCATGACCACCCTCGAACCCCGCATCTACCTGGCTTCGCAAAGCCCGCGGCGGCGCGAGTTGCTGGCGCAGATCGGCGTGCGTTTCGATCTGTTGTTGTTTCGCGGCGGCAGTCGCGCGGACGCCGCCACCCGCGAGGACCCGCTGAGCGGCGAGACGCCGGATGTTTATGCGCTGCGCGTGGCCGCGGCCAAGGCGCGCCACGGCAGCGCGCTGCTGCAAGCGCGGCGGCTGCCGATTCGCCCGGTGCTGGCCGCCGACACCACGCTGGATGTCGCTGGCGAAATTATCGGCAAACCGACGGACGATGCCGCTGCGGAGGCAATTCTCGGCCGCCTTTCCGGTCGCGCACACCGCGTGCTGACGGCCATCGCCATGACGCACAACGGGCGCATCGAACAGCGGCTGTCGGTCAGCGAAGTGCGTTTCCGCACGCTGCACGCCGCCGAAATCCAGCGTTATGTCGCCAGCGGCGAACCGCGCGACAAGGCGGGCGCTTACGGCATCCAGGGCTTCGCCGCGATGTTCATCGAAGAGATTCGCGGCAGCCACTCGGGAATTGTCGGCCTGCCGCTGTGCGAAACCGCGCTTCTGCTGCGCGAATTCGGGTATCCCGTGTAGAGTCGCCGTTCCGCCAGCGCCGACTTTCATTGCCATGAGCGAAGAAATCCTCATCAATTTCACCCCGCAGGAAACCCGCGTTGCGCTGATGCAGCAGGGCGCCGTGCAGGAATTGCATGTCGAGCGCATTGGCGGGCGCGGCATCGTCGGCAACATTTATCTGGGGCGTGTGGTGCGCGTTTTGCCGGGCATGCAATCGGCTTTCATCGAGATCGGGCTGGAGCGCACCGCTTTCCTCCACGTTGCCGACATCTGGAGCGGCAAGAACGGCGAGCGGCACGGCGCCGGGCCGCATCCCATCGAGCGACTGATTGTCGCGGGTGAAACGCTGATGGTCCAGGCGCTCAAGGACCCCATCGGCGCCAAAGGTGCGCGCCTGACGACGCAGATTTCGCTGGCCGGCCGCCTGCTCGTCTATCTGCCGCAGGAAAAGCATATCGGCATCTCGCAGAAGATCGAAGATGGAACCGGAAGCGGGGCCGGCCGCCGCGAGCAGTTGCGCGAACGCATCGCCAGCCTGCTGCCCGCCGATGAAACCGGCGGCTTCATCGTGCGCACCCTGGCCGAGAACGCCAGCGATACGGAACTGGCCGCCGACATCGCCTATCTGCGGCGCCTGTGGCAGGAAATTCGTCACCGCGGGGCGAGCGCCGGCGGGATGAAATGTCCCGCAGCGGGTAAGGCGCCGGCATTGCTGCATCACGACCTGACGCTCTCCCAGCGCGTGCTGCGCGATCTGGCCGGGCCCGCAACCACCCGCATCATTATCGACTCGCGCGAAAATTTCCAGAAGCTGGCCACCTTCGCCAGCGAATACATGCCGCAACTGGCGCCGCTCCTGACGCGTTACACCGGGGAACGGCAGCGCTTCGATCTCTACGCCGCCGAGGATGAAATCCAGAAGGCGCTGGGGCGACGCGTCGATCTCAAGTCCGGCGGCTATCTGATCTTCGACCAGACCGAGGCGCTGACCACCATCGACGTGAATACCGGCGCTTTCGTCGGCGCGCGCAACTTCGACGACACAATTTTCAAGACCAACCTCGAAGCGGCGCAGACCATCGCCCGTCAGTTGCGTTTGCGTAACCTCGGCGGCATCATCATTGTCGATTTCATCGACATGGAGTCGCCCGACCACCGCTCCGCCGTGCTGGTGGAACTCGACAAGGCGCTCACCCGCGATCACACGCGCATCACGGTGAATGGTTTCACCCAGCTTGGCCTGGTCGAACTGACCAGGAAGCGCACGCGCGAATCGCTGGCCCAGATTCTCTGCGAGCCCTGTCCCACCTGCGGCGGTCGCGGCATCGTCAAGACCGCCCAGACCGTCGCCTACGAAATCCTGCGCGAACTTTTGCGCGAAGCGCGCCAGTTCTCCGCGCGCGAAATGCGCGTGCTGGCCGCCCCGGCCGTCATCGATTTGTTTCTTGACGAGGAATCACAGTCGGTGGCGATGCTGTCCGACTTCATCGGCCGCTCCATTTCGCTGCAGGCCGAACCCAGCTACAACCATGAGCAATACGACATCGTGCTGATGTAGCGCGTTTGCATGAGCGCGCGCCGCGTCTTCACACAAACAGTTACAAACCGCCCGTCAGCGGCGCCGTCGCCGGAACGTTGGTTGACGTACTACGGAGACCACCATGAAAAAACTCACGACCGGATTGATCGTTTGCCTGCTGTTGGCCCCTGCCGTCCCCGCGCTGGCTGACCGGGGGGAGCGGCATTTCAAGTCTGATCGCCATGAGCGCCATTACGACAGACACCCGCGCCACCACAAGCATTTCGAGCGGAATCACCATCACGGCCACGGCCCCGCCTGGGGTGCGCTGGGCCTGGGTCTGGCGGTGGGCGGCGTCATGCTCGCACTGGAAGCACCCAGACCACCGCAGGTGGTCGTGGTACCGGTCGCACCGCCGCCGGCGCGTCCGGCCGAGCGCATGTGGTACTTCTGCGAATCCGCCCGTACCTATTACCCCTACGTACAGTCCTGCTTTGAAGGCTGGCGCGCAGTACCCGGGTATTAGGCCCACCCCCTCTCAACCTCCCCCTCGCGGGGGCGGTGACTGTTGACTCGCTTTGCTCGTTTATCACGGGGCGCTCCATAGATGCATGGGAGCGGGTTGCGGCTGGCGCCGCG
>CAZDIJ010000118.1:0-5449 GCA_964505475.1 uncultured Sulfuricella sp.
TCCTCAACGAGCAACGCGGCATCACCGCGGATACCGCCCTGCGCCTCGCCCAATTCTTCGGCACCACCGCTGAATTCTGGATGAGCCTGCAAAGCAGCTACGATGTCAAAAAAGCGCGCGAGGCGGTGGGTCAGGAAATCGAGAAAAACGTCAAACCGCGTGAACTGCTTGCGGCGTAGTTTTCAAAGGCGAAACACTGCACAAACTAAGGAATTTGTCGTGAAAGATCCCACTCACGTTTTGCAGGCGCTACATGAAATGCCCCCAGTCGGGCCAAAGCAAACGCAAACACCCTTTATCCGTCGAACGGAGAAAGTCACATCATGGTTAATTTGGTCTGCCACGGCATTGTTTATTGTCCTTTGCATTCTTGCAGCTTGGCATAAGTGGCTATCGCCTCTGGTAGGTATTTGGCGCTCTATCGCATTATTGTCGGGAATCGGCGCGATGATATTGCCATTTTTATCTATGACGGCTCAAATCATATCTGCACTGGCAATAATTTTCAGATTCAATAGGGACTCCTTAGATTCATTGTTGCTAACTATTCAACATGATGGCGATTACGTTAACCAATTGATGGCGTTTGACGCAGAAACATTGGAGTCCGCACAAACTTGGCTACAACTACAAGCAACACGAATCAAAAACCGAATAAATATTCTCTTTGGCAATCCAGAAAGAACTGCTTTTTTTTCTTTAGCCGGGATGGGTTGGGCTGTTTGGAAGGAATTTTCGGCCCAACAAGGAACCACCATATCAAAGCAAGTCATAGCTGGCTGGGAAGGAATGCATGACGTATTTATCTACGGAACCTGCTTATTGGCCGGCCTTGCTCTAGGTGCTGTATTCATGAATTTTCGGTTACAGCGCTATTCATATCAACTTGAATTGCTGGCCTTAACTATTTCACAGAAAAGCAAAGCCCTCAAGGGGCCGTAGCCAATAAAAATACACAGTGCAACCTTCATATAGATCATTCGGAAGGCAACCAGAGCGAGCACAAATACCATTAGAAAACGGTCGTGTCGTGGTGACTTGGGAGCGTATCGCGCCCGTTCGGCCGCTCCTACGCTGCCGAACGGGCTGCTACGGTTTTCTCGAAAATATCCAGCACCGGCTGGATGCGCTCGCGCTTGAGCTTCAGGGCGGCCTGGTTGACGATCAGGCGGGAGCTGATCGGCATGACTTCTTCCACGGCCACCAGGTTGTTGGCCTTGAGGGTGCCGCCGCTGGAGACCAGGTCGACGATGGCGTCGGCCAAACCGACCAGCGGGGCCAGTTCCATCGAGCCGTAGAGCTTGATCAGGTTGACGTGCACGCCTTTGCGGGCGAAGTGTTCGCGCGCGGTTTCGACGTACTTGGTCGCCACTCTGAGACGCGCGCCGCGCTGCACGGCGGCCTCATAGTCGAAGCCGTTGGGCACCGCCACCATCATGCGGCAGCGGGCGATTTGCAAGTCCAGCGGCTGGTACAGGCCGACGCCGCCATGCTCGTTGAGCACGTCCTTGCCGGCGATCCCCATGTCCGCCGCGCCATACTGCACGTAGGTGGGTACGTCGGAGGCGCGCACGATAATCAGGCGGATGTCCGGCTGGTTGGTGTCCAGGATCAGCTTGCGCGACGATTCCGGGTCGTCCTGCGCCACGATACCCGCCGCCGCCAGCAGCGGCGCGGTTTCTTCGAAAATTCGTCCCTTTGAAAGGGCGATGGTGATGGTCATAGATTTATCCGTTACGTTATTCCGGGGAGGAGGTTTTTTGCGTACCGGCAACCATTGCCGATGCGCCGCCTCCCTCACCCCAACCCCTCTCCCGCCTGCGGGCGAGGGGCTTCTTTAATGCACCCGCTTGATGCGCGCGCCGAGCTGCGACAGCTTCTCCTCGATGCACTCGTAGCCGCGGTCGATGTGGTAGATGCGTTCGATGGTGGTTTCGCCCTGGGCGATCAGCCCGGCGATCACCAGCGAGGCCGAGGCGCGCAGGTCGGTGGCCATCACCGTGGCGCCGTCCAGCTTGGGCATGCCGCGCACCACGGCGGTGTTGCCTTCCACTTCGATGTTGGCGCCCAGGCGGCGCAGTTCCTGCACGTGCATGAAGCGGTTCTCGAAGATAGTTTCGGTGACGGTGGCCGTTCCCTGGGCGACGGTGTTCATCGCCATGAACTGCGCCTGCATGTCGGTGGGGAAAGCCGGGTAAGGGGCGGTGCGCACGTTGACCGCTTGCACCGGCCTGTCCATTTCCAGGGTGATCGAAGTGTCGTCGTGGCTGATCTTTGCCCCCGCGTCGCGCAGCTTGTCGAGGATGGAGTCGAGAATGTCGGCGCGGGTGTCGCGCAGGTGTATCTTGCCGCCAGTGGCCGCCGCCGCCACCAGGAAGGTGCCGGTTTCGATGCGGTCGGGCATCACCGGGTAGGCCGCGCCGTGCAGGCGTTCGACGCCGTGAACCGTGATCACGTCGCTGCCGACACCTTCGATCCTGGCTCCCATGGCGATCAGGCAGTGGGCGAGGTCGGTCACTTCCGGCTCGCGCGCGGCGTTTTCCAGCACCGTGGTGCCGTCGGCCAGTGCGGCCGCCATCATCAGGTTCTCGGTGCCGGTCACGGTCACCAGGTCCATGAAGATGCGCGCCCCCTTGAGGCGCTTGGCGCGAGCCAGGATATAGCCGTGCTCGATGTCGATTTCCGCGCCCATCGCCTGCAAACCCTTGATGTGCAGGTCGACCGGGCGCGAGCCGATGGCGCAGCCGCCGGGCAGGGACACCTTGGCCTGGCCGAAGCGCGCCAGCATCGGCCCCAGCACCAGGATCGAAGCGCGCATGGTCTTGACCAGTTCGTAGGGCGCCACCAGGTTGTGAAGCTTGGAGGCGGTCAGCTCGACCCGCATCTTGTCGTTGACCGACACCTGCATGCCCATCTGGTTGAGCAGTTCGAGGGTGGTGGTGACATCGCGCAGGTGCGGCACGTTGCTGACGATCAGCGGCTCCTCGGTCAGCAATGCGGCGCAGAGGATGGGCAGGGCGGCATTCTTGGCGCCGGAAATACGGATTTCGCCGGCGAGCGGCACGCCGCCCTGGATGACTAATTTGTCCATAAATCTCTTAGGTTATTGGCGGGCGGCGGCGATCAGCTTCTGCAATTCGCCCTTCTCGTACAGTTCGAGCATGATGTCGGAACCGCCGATCAGCTCGTCCTTGAGGTAAAGCTGCGGGAAAGTCGGCCAGTTGACGTATTGGCGGATGCCTTCGTTGATGGCCTGATCCATCAGCACGTTGACGGCGAGGTAGTCCTTGTCCGTCAGGCCGCAGGCGCGCAGCACCTGCACCGCCCGGCCGGAAAAGCCGCACTGGGGGAACGTCGGCGTGCCCTTCATGTAGAGCACGATGGGGTTTTCGTGGTGCGTTTGCTTGATTTGTTCCAGTATATCCATGGGTTCCATCATTAAAATTGGTTCTTTTCCGCCCAATCCTCGGGCGTGAAGGTACGCATCGACAGCGCGTGGATTTCCTCTCGCATGCGGTCACCCAGCGCGCCGTAAACCAGCTGGTGCTGCTGCACCATGCTTTTGCCTTGGAACAAGGGGCTGACGATCACCGCCTCGAAATGGCGGCCGTCGCCCTCGACGCGCACCAGATCGCATTGCAAAGCGTTCTCGATATAGGTTTTGACGTTTTGCGGAGTGGGGTTTTCCATGTTCAATTCCGTAGTTTGTAACCGCTCTTGAGCAATTGCAGGGTTGCCAATGATAAGGCCAAAAAGGCCCCCGAGACAATCGACAAGCTCAACCAAGGCGAGATGTCGGAGACGCCGAAGAAGCCATAGCGGAAGCCGTCTACCATGTAAAAGAAGGGGTTGAAGCGCGACAGTTCCTGCCAGAACGGCGGCAGTGAGTGGATCGAATAAAATACGCCGGAAAGGAAAGTCAGCGGCATGATGACGAAATTCTGCACCGCCGCCAGGTGATCGTAATTTTCCGCCCACAGCGCGGCGATCACCCCCATCGCGCCGAGCACGGCGCAGCCGAGCAGGGCGAAAACCAATATCCACAGCGGCTGCGCCAATTGCAGCGGGGCGAACCACCAGCCCGCCAGCGCCACGCCCAGCCCCACCACCGCGCCACGCACCACCGAGGCGGCGACGTAGGCGGCGAAGAATTCCCGGTAGGCCAGCGGCGGCAGGAGGATGAACACGATGCTGCCGCCCATTTTCGCCTGGATCAGGCTGGAGGCGCTGTTGGCGAAAGCATTTTGCAGCATCGCCATCATCACCAGGCCGGGAATCATGAAAGCCGTGTAGCCCACCCCCGGATAAACCCGGACATGGGCTTCCAGGACATGGGAGAAGACCAGCAGGTAAAGCAGGGTCGAAGCCACCGGCGACAGGATGGTTTGCAGGCTGACTTTCCAGAAGCGCAGCAGTTCCTTGTAGAACAGCGTCCACAAGCCGGTCATGGTATCGCCCCCTCCCCGCCCCTCCCACGCTCGCGGGGGAGGGAGGAATCGTTCGCCATGATCCGCAGGAACACTTCCTCCAGCGCCGGTTTCGACACTTCCATGTCGATCACCGCGATTCCCGCCTCCCGCAAGCTCGCCAGCACCATTTCCAGTTCGCCGCAACGCGACAGCGTCAGGCGAAAGCACCCGGCCTCCTCGCATACCAATGCGGAACGCAAGGAATCGGGCAAGCGTGGCGGATCGAGACGCAGCCGGACTTCGGTCGCCGCCTGGCCGCGCAGCAGGTTTTCCGTGGTATCCAGCGCGATCACCCGTCCCTCCTTGAGCATGGCGATGCGGCTGCACAAGGCTTCCGCTTCTTCCAGGTAGTGGGTGGTGAGGACGATGGTATGGCCTTCGCGGTTGAGTCGCTGGATGAAATCCCACAGTCCGCGGCGCAGTTCGACATCGACCCCGGCGGTCGGCTCGTCAAGCACGATCACCGGCGGTTTGTGCACCAGCGCCTGCGCCACCAGCACGCGGCGCTTCATGCCGCCGGAGAGCTTGCGGGTATAGACCCCGGCCTTGTCGGTCAAGCCGAGATTCTCCAGCAGCTCGTCTATCCAGGCGTCGTTGCGCTTCAGGCCGAAGTAGCCGGACTGGAAACGCAGCATTTCGCGCACGGTGAAAAAGGCGTCATACACCAATTCCTGCGGCACCACTCCGAGGGAACGCCGCGCTTCCCGGTAAGCGCCGACGACATCGTTCCCCATCACCGCGCAGCGCCCGGAGGTGGCGCGCGCCAGCCCCGCCAGGATGTTGATCAGGGTGGTCTTGCCCGCGCCGTTGGGACCCAGCAGGCCGAAGAACTCGCCACGCTCGACGGCCAAATCGACGCCGCGCAAGGCGCGCAACTCGCCGAAACGCTTATGAACTTGGTGGATTTCGATAGCGGGAGACATCAGGGCTAGGGGCTAGGGGCTAGGGGCTAGGGGCTAGGGGCTAGGGGCTAGGGGCTA
>CAZDIJ010000119.1:0-5398 GCA_964505475.1 uncultured Sulfuricella sp.
AACATGCCTCATTGCGCCAGCTCAAAGTGTTCGAGGCGGTGGCGCGCCATCTCAGTTACACCCGCGCCGCCGAGGAGCTGCACCTGACCCAGCCGACGGTGTCGATCCAGCTCAAACAGCTTGCCGACATCGCCGGACTGCCATTGCTGGAGCAGGTCGGCAAGCGGGTGTTCCTGACCGATGCCGGGCGCGAGCTGCTCAAGGTTTGCCGCGACATTTTCGAGGGATTGGCGCGCTTCGAGATGCTGGTGTCGGACATGAAGGGGGTGAAGGCGGGCAAGCTGCGCCTGGCGGTGATTACCACCGCCAAGTATTTCGTGCCGCGTCTGCTCGGGCTGTTCTGCCAGCGCTATCCCGGCATCGAGGTATCGCTCAAGGTGACTAACCGCGAGCGGGTGTTGCAGCGCATCGCCGACAATCTCGACGATCTCTACGTGCTCGGCCAGCCGCCGGAGAACCTGGAAGTCGAAATCGAACCTTTTCTGGAGAACCCGCTGGTGGTGCTGGCGGCGCGCGGCCATCCGCTGGCGGCGGAGAAGCATATCGCGCTGCAACGCCTGGTGGAGTTTCCGTTCCTGATGCGCGAGCCGGGTTCCGGCACCCGCCTGGCCACCGAGCGTTTTTTCGCCGAGCGCGGGTTGAAAGTCCAGGTGCGGATGGAACTCGGCAGCAACGAGGCGATCAAGCAGGCGGTGATCGGCGGCCTCGGCATCGCCGTGCTGTCGGCGCACGCGCTGGCGCTGGAGCGCACCAGCGACGAGCTGGCGCTTCTCGATGCCGAGGACTTTCCGATCCGCCGCCACTGGTACGTGGCCTACCCCAAGGACAAGCAGCCGTCGGTGGTGGCGCAGACCTTTCTCGATTTCCTGCGCGAGGAAAGCAAGCTGCTGGGGGAAAACTATTTGCGCGGCATCACCGGCTTTCCCGCCCCGGCGCGGGGACGGAAGAAAAACGCCGCGGCCTGATCCGGCGCCGTCAGGCAAAACTTTCATCGGCCATCTCCCGCGCCGGGGTTCCGGGAAGGCTATATAGCGCGGCGGCGCGGCGCAGGCGGTCGTGCACCGTCTGCCAATCCGCATCCAGCGGCGGCGCCTCGGCGAGGATGCGGTCGAAATTCGCGCCGTCGGCGCTGTGCAGGGCGGCGTAAAGCGCGCGGGCATATGTCGTTGCCCGCGGCGGCATGGGGAAGCGGAACAATCGCGGGGCATCCGGGGTGGCGGAAGAAGACGCCGTCAATTCCAGAAGCGCCACGCGCTGCCCTTGCGTCGTGAGTTCCCCGGCGCGCCGTTCCAGCGCTTCGCCAGGCCAGACTTCCAGCGGCGTGGACGGGGCGTAGTGAGAGGCCAGCCGCCCCGGCGCGCGCAGGGACGGTGGAGCGGCGTCGGGCGGCGCGATCTTTTGCCCGAGTACATCCTCCAGATGCGCCACGGCTATCCCTCCGGGACGCAGCAGCATCGGACGGGCGCCGTCGAAGCCGATAATGGTGGATTCCACGCCCACCCGGCAAGGTCCGCCGTCCAGGATCATGTCCACCGCGCCGCCCAGCCCGTTTTGCACATGGGCGGCGGTGGTCGGGCTGATGCGCCCGAAGCGGTTGGCGGAAGGCGCCGCCAGTCCCTTGTCGCTTCCCAGGGCGTGCAGCAGGGCGAGCGCCACCGGATGATCGGGCACGCGCAGCCCCACCGTATCCTGGCCGCCGGTGACGAGCCGCTGCACGTGGACGCGGCGCGGCAGGATCAGGGTGAGCGGTCCCGGCCAGAACCCCAGCGCCAGCCGCCAGGCGCCCTCCGGCACTCCGCCGGCCCAGTAATCCAGCAGGGAGGCGTCGCCGAAATGGACGATCAGCGGATGATCCGCCGGGCGTCCCTTGATCCCGAACACCCGCCGCAACGCCTCCGGGTTGGCGGCGTCCGCGCCCAGCCCGTATACCGTTTCGGTGGGAAAGGCGACCACGCCGCCCTGCCGCAGAATATCCGCCGCCGCCTGGATGTCTTTTTGGAGCGTCCGATCCATCGCCGCCGTCCTTTTCGTCAACCCGCGCCGGGCGGCGCTTGCATGAGGTCGCGCGCTTTGTCGTGGGTGCGCCCCTGTTTGCGCAGGGAGACATAATGTCCCGCGATGTCCTGGAAAGTGGCGCCTTGTTTGGCGTTTCCCGTGGCCGCCTCGATCACCTCCAGCGGGCTGGCCTGAACATTCATGTCGCGCAGCAGGCGGGAAACCCGGTTGCCGGCGGCGGCGAGGGCTTCCTCGGGTTCGCCGTAAGCGGCGGCGGCGCTGGCGAGCAGCCCGGCGGCGCTCGCCACGCGCGCATCGTCCTTGCTCAGTTCGGCGCCGGCGGAAATTTCCGCCAGCCAGTGGGCAATATCGCCCGCTTCCGCCGTTTGGCCGGCGGTGACGGGCGGCGGCGGGGCGGGCGGCGTCTTGCCGCACCCCGCCAGCGCAATGGCGGCGGCCAGGGAAAAAGTGATAATGGCTTTCATCCCAAAAAATCCATTAGGGGTAAATTCAGGCCTTCCCCCCTTTTACAAAGGGGAAGGCGGCGCGTCGTTATCCCGTCCATGCGTTTCGCCATGACTGACTGCTAGTCGTTGCTGTTCATGAAGCCGAGCAGATGCAGCAGGCTGGTGAACAGGTTGAAGATGGAAACGAACAGCGTCACCGTGGCCATGATGTAGTTGGTTTCGCCGCCGTGGATGATGTTGCTGGTTTCGTAGAGGATCAGCCCGGACATGAGCAGCACGAAAATCGCCGAAACCGCTAGCGACAGACCAGGCATTTCAAAGAACATCGCCGCGAGTCCCGCCAGGAACCCCACCAGGATGCCGACCGCAAGGAAGCCGCCCATGAAGCTGAAATCCTTGCGGCTGGCCAGGGCGTAGCCGGACAGGCCGAGGAATATCGCGCCGGTGAGTCCCATGGCGGTTGCCACGATCTGGCCGCCGTTGGGCAGGGACAGATAATGGCTGACGATAGGCCCCAGGGTATAGCCCATGAAGCCGGTGAGGGCGAACACCAGCACCAGGCCGAGCGCGCTGTCGCGGAACTTGGCGGTGAGGAACAGCAGGCCGAAATAGCCTATCAAGGTGATGATGATGCCAGGGTGGGGCAGCTTCATGGCCGCCGAAACCGCCGCCGCGCCGGCGCTGAACAGCAGGGTCATGGACAGCAGCAGATAGGTGTTGCGGATGACCTTGTTGGTGGCGAGCGTGGCGGCGATCTGGCCGGGCGCTTGCAGCGGCAGGGATTGTGTTTGATTGGCCGGGTTCATGAGGGTTCTCCTGTGGGCGTGAAAAAAATGAAAAGGGTGCGGGTTTATTCCGCCGCCGGCGGCGCCGCGCTGGCGGCGCGGTGTTCTAGGGAACGGTCGATGCGTCGCGTCACGGTGCGGGCGGCGCGGTCGGCGGCGCGGTCGATGGCGACATAGAGATCGCTTTCGATGTCCTCGACGGCGATCTCGGGGAGTTTTTCCATCGTTATCAAGATGTGGCAGCATTTGTCCGCGCCGCCGCGCGGGCCGTTGATGTCGGAAACCCGGACGGTGACGCGCCGGATGCGGTCGGCGGCGTGCGCCAGCGCGAAGCGCAGGCGGCGCAGGGCGTGCTCGCGTATGGCTTCGCTTAGCTCGAAGCCGAGCGATTGAATGTGTATCTGCATGGCGGTTTTCCTGGCCGGGTTGCAATGAAACCAGTGTAATGCCTCGGCATCCACCCAAAAAGTCGAATATAATTGACTGTCTATTCGAAAATATCGAACGTGAACAAGTCATGGGCGCACTCAACTACAAGCATCTGCATTATTTCTGGGCGGTGGCGAAGAGCGGCGGGGTGGCGCGCGCCAGCGAGCGCCTGAACCTGACGCCGCAAACCGTCAGCGGCCAGTTGAGTCTGTTCGAGGAGGTGCTGGGCGAAAAGCTGTTCAACCGCGCCGGGCGCCACTTCGATCTGACCGAGACGGGGCGGCTGGTGCTGAGCTATGCCGACGAGATATTCACGCTCGGCCAGGAGCTGGAAGAGGTTCTGCATCACAGTCCGGCGGGGCGGACGCTGCAATTCAGGGTGGGAATCACCGACGCGGTGCCGAAGTCGGTGGCCTACCAGTTGTTGAGGCCGGCGATGGAAGTGGCCGAGCCGCCGCGCATTATTTGCCGCGAGGGCAAAATTCCCGGGCTGCTGGCGGAATTGGCGGTGCACCGGCTCGACATCGTGATTGCCGACGCACCCATGCCGAATACGGTGGACGTGCGCGGTTTCAGCCACTTTCTCGGGGAGTGCGGGATGACTTTTTTTGCGACGGCGGAATTGGCGCGGCGGCATTCCGGCGAATTCCCCGCTTGCCTGGACGGTGCGCCGCTGCTTCTGCCCGGCGATGATGTCGCGGTGCGCGCCAAGCTGACGCGCTGGTTCGGCGAACGGCAAATACGCCCGCGCATCGTCGGCGAATTCGACGACGGCGCCCTGATAAAAGCCTTCGGCCAGGCCGGCGTGGGGATTTTTCCCGCGCCCACGGCGATTGCCGGGCAGGTGATGCGGCAATACGACGTGGTGAGTATCGGCTCGACCGACGAGGTGATCGAGCAGTTCTATGCCATTTCGGTGGAACGCAAGCTCACCCACCCCGCCGTGGTCGCCATCAGCCTGGCGGCGCGGCAGGAGTTGTTCGGCGCGCTCTGAAACGGGGGCGGCGTTCCGCGGTCAAGCGGTTTGCCGGTCTCAATCCTGCTTCACGCAATCCACGTAATAGCGCTTGTGGCCGTTCAGGCCTTCGCGCACCAGGCCGTGGATGTCGGTTTCGAAGCCGGGGAATTTTTCATTGAATTCACGGGCGAATTGCAGGTAGCGCACGATGGTTTCGTTGAAGCGTTCGCCCGGGATCAGCAATGGAATGCCCGGCGGGTAAGGGGTCAGCAGCACGCTGGTGATGCGCCCGGAGAGGTCGTCGATCTCCACCCGTTCGATCTCGCGGTGCGCCATCTTGGCGAAGGCATCCGCCGGACGCATCGCCGGCACCATGTCGGAGAGGTACATTTCGGTGGTCAGGCGCGCCACGTCGTTGGCGCGGTAGACATCGTGGATTTGCCCGCACAGGTCGCGCAGTCCGACCCGTTCGTAGCGCGGGTGCTTGGCGACGAATTCCGGCAGCACGCGCCACAGCGGCTGGTTCTTGTCGAAATCGTCCTTGAATTGCTGGAGTTCGGTCACCATGGTGTTCCAGCGTCCCTTGGTGATGCCGATGGTGAACATGATGAAGAACGAGTAGAGGCCGGTCTTTTCCACGATCACGCCGTGCTCGGCGAGATACTTGGTGAGGATCGCCGCGGGGATGCCCCACTCGGAGAAATCGCCGTCCACGTCGAGGCCGGGGGTGATGACGGTGGCCTTGATCGGGTCGAGCATGTTGA
>CAZDIJ010000120.1:0-4963 GCA_964505475.1 uncultured Sulfuricella sp.
CCTGATTGCCGAGTGGAGCAGGAAGCTGCATGTGCTCGAAGCCTTCAACGGCCAGGAGCGGCATATGCGTGCCAAAAGTCGGCGTTGGCGGGACGGCGTGGCCGCGAATGACGAAGCATGGAGGATGGCGGCGTGAGCAACCGAAATACTACTCACCTGCATCACGTCTGGCGGCCTCTGCTGATTTCTTTAATGACGACTATGTTTTATTGCGAGGGGGTAATGGCAATGGGAGAGAAGTACGCTGAGCAGGGAGGACGCCTTACTGGGGTATTGCGTACTGCCATGATCGAGAAAGGTTTCTGCAAATCCCCGCAGGAGTGCCAAAGTCTTCTTCCGGGGACTGCTGCACATGGCGATAGAGTAAGAATTGCATATTACGAGATAAGCGAAAGGAATATCGAGGCGCTATCCTTTTTGGTAGAAATTGTGGTCCGCTGCGGGCTGGAAACCACTTCCGGTGTGCCGATCACGATCACGGCATACAAGGAAAGCCACGAAGAATATAGAAAATCTGGAATCTTTTCTCCAGTTAAACCCTTTCTCGCATTGGAGGTGAACAAATGAGTGGGCAAGCTTCGGTTCAAATGCGCGTCGATCTGGGTGGCAGCGATGGTATTCCGCACACTTTTATCGCTATCACCCATCCCGACGGAACTCAAACGGAATATGGTCTCGTGCCTGCTACGCCGATGTCGCCCGAAGGTCCTGGAAACATCGATGTAACAGGACCTAACTCGCCTAAAGGTGAACCTCACGAGTGGAGCGTAGCCGGGCCGGAACAACCGCTCACCGACCCACAATATCGCGACCTCATGCGTGATATTGAGAATTCGATTCAAAGCCCTCCAGACTACATCCTCCCCGGTTCATGGTGGCCGGGTAATGATGGAACGAACTGCACAGGGTGGGCCGTTAATATCTGGAACAAGAACGGTCTCCCGGAGCAATTCGGAGTAACCAATACTTGGCGATGGACCCCTTGGGATCAGGGATTATGGATAAAGCTTCATGACATATGGGAGTTAGTGATGCAGACGCGCCTCAAGCCCTATCTCGACCAAATCGAATTGGTCATCGACGCCACGGGCCTGCGCCTGGATGCCACGCAACTCAACCAACGCCTCACCGACAAGAAAGCCGCCGATCCGGAAAACTTCCTGGCCGACCTGCTCGACCTGGACAGATACGCCGGCGGTTTCCTCTCCGGCACCAACTGGAGCGGTTTGGCCGACTTCGACAGCCTCGTCGAAACCCTGCCGCAGACGGCGGCCATCACGGCGCAGAAAAGTCGGCGCTGGCGAGACGGCAACGGATGCGCGAATGAAGAATGGCGGGTGGCAGCGTGAGAATTTTCTTGAATCGACACAGGCACGAAACAAGTCTGCTTCTTGGCTTTGTCTTGTTGTTTCTGTTTCTGGGTTATGCAGGTAAGGGTGAAACGCCTTGGCTCGATTGGATTTTTTTTGTGTTAGGCGTAATGGCGGCGGCCATATTCATTTGCCGATTTGTTTTCCCACTATCGGCGGGCGCACTCTATGGCCCTCTTATCGGGTGGTGGATATTCGGTATCGGTATGAATATCTCGGACCTGTCAGAAATTGGATACGGCGCGTTCTATTTGGGTATTACGTTAGCCATATGGTGGTTGACAAATAAGTTGTGTGCTCTTGTTGAAAGGAGAAAGAACAATGTCTAATTACACAATTACTATCGCAGCGGTAAAACCGAATTTGAGCGACGTTTCGCCCGGCCACGTCTGGTACCAAATATCCGATGGAACCAATACGACGAGTTATGGCTACTATCCAAGCGGCAGCGGACTGGAAAAGGCGATTGGCCCAGGAGAAATTCGGGTGGACTACGACAAGAACCAACACCCCAATCCGGACTGGAAGCAGGAAATCCCGATCACCAAGGAGCAATACGAGAAGCTCAAAGAGTTCCCCAAAGAAATCAATGACAGCCGTCCCTCTTACGATATCAGCGGAGCCGCCGGCGGCAACTGCACCTCATTCGTACAGTCCGCCACCAATAAAGCAGGCATCACCAATATTCCCAACATCCTGAAGTCGCCCTTCCCCTGGTGGCTGCCGAACTCCGGCTGGTATCGCGACGCGTATTACGAGTACTACCGCCGCCCGGAATTCAATCGCGAATTTCGGGGGCAATGGAATAGCGCCAAGAAGTGGACCTGGCCCCGCGACCCCATCATCCTCGACCTCAACAACAACGGCCTCGAAACCGTCGGCCTAGCCGCCAACATCCACTTCGACCACGACGGCGACGGCGTCCTCACCAAAACCGGCTGGGTCGGCAAGGACGACGCCCTCCTGGTCTGGGACCGCAACGCCAACGGCACCATCGACACCGGCGCCGAGCTCTTCGGCGACTTCACCGTGCTCCCCAACGGCACCCTCGCCCCCAACGGCTTTGCCGCACTCGCCGCCCTGGATGCCAACGGCGACGGCATCCTCGACGCCAGCGACCCTGCTTTCGCCGAACTCAAGCTGTGGCGCGACACCGACCAGAACGGCCAAACCGGTGCAGGCGAACTCATCTCCCTGCTGGATGCCGGCATCGTCTCCCTCAACCTCGCCCACGATCTCAAGAACCAGCGCCTGAGCAACGGCAACACGCTGGCCCGCGAAGGCTCCTTCACCCGCGCCGATGGCAGCACCTCCGCCATGGGCGAATTCCATCTGGCGGTGGATACCTTCGACACAAAATTCGCCGAAGAACTCGAAGTGCCCGAGCCCCTCAAAACCCTGCCCAACATGCAGGGCGCCGGCAACGTGCGCGAACTGCAACAAGCCGCCGCGCAGTCCGGCAGCGTGGCCGGCGTGCTGGCGCAATTCCAGTCCGCCACCACCCGCACCGAACAGAAAGCCCTGCTCGACCAGTTGCTCACCACCTGGGCCGGTACCTCCGGCATGGCGGGGAGCTTGGAGGAGCGTGTGACGGACAAAAGTCGGCGCTGGCGGGACGGCGATGCATGCGCGAATGAGACGTGGAGGATGGCGGCGTGAGCGACGAACAATGCGATATCAAGCGGATCCAAGCCGAGCCGATGACCGGAAGTAATTCTGGTTTATTACCAAACGCAGCGGTATCAGACACTTCAAAAATAAGGTTGTTTAAGCGCATCTTCTTGGTATTTTTGTTCTTCGTATTTTGCATAGTTGGTCTACACGTCGCGGTGAGTCTCACACTTTTAAATTCTTATACAAAACTACTTGCCGAGAACTACCCGGGTGCAAGATATGCGGCGATGCTGTCCCAACAGCTGTCTGATTTATCACCCACAGTGACGATTGACATGAAGAAAACGATAGACCAACAAGTCGCTCTAACAGTAGCGGCTGAACGCCCGGTTAACGGGATTTTCTCTGCATTACTAACGCATTCGCTGCTTGGAGATAAATATCAGTTTCCTAATGAAGTGTCAGCAAAAGAATTTATCTGGGCTGCTAGACAATCAAATATGAGGGGGGACATCGGTGCCGCAAGCATTATCAAGGAGAGACTTGGTAAACATTCAATATCACTGGGAGCCAATGATTTAAACGAGCTTCAGGGAGAGGTTGCGTATGACGACTATAGGACATTTGTTTTTGTAGCAGGAAGCAGGCTAAAGAATTCTGCGAATACAGAGGAAGCGAATAATAAATTGATATCAATACTGGTGCCAATACGAAAGATGCATGAAAAGTCGCAGAGCGTTCTCTGTGCAACAAACCTTTACCGATGTGAAATAAACAGGATCAGGTGGTTGGTAGCTGAATGCAATTATCAACGTGAGATATCTGGTTCAATCGATGGAAAATGTATTGACTCTGTACGTGATATTTATTTGGAGAACTTTGGTTATCCGACTCGTAACGAGGTTGATTTTGATAAATGCATACGTCGTTTTGGGCCGCAGGGATGCGCCACCATGGCGCAGGAGCTTCCTTACTACATGGAAGCACTGGTAATCGGTTATGGACATGCAAAAGGAGAGTAACGATGGGCTTCGCTGCTGACGTCATTGATACAGTTTTTACATTTCTTGGCATTAATAATGCCAAAAACGACATGAAGGACGCTTGTGAAAGTTACTTTAAGGACCCGAACGCAGAAAATCTTCAAGCAGTAGAGAATGCGTGGAAGAAATACGATGCAGAGGTGATGGATGGCGTCATACCAAGCCCAATACCAGGCTGGAGCCCAGGCGTTCCACAGATAATTAAGGACTTCAAAGGTCAACAATACGATCGATATAGAAAATGGGATGACCTTATTGATCAGGCAATGGGAAAACCAAAGCCAAAATATGACCCATATGCCAAATTTGAGTGCAAGAAACACTTCGGTGACGCCAAAAACTGGCTCTGGCCCCGCGACCCGATCATCCTCGACCTCGACGGCAACGGCCTGGAGACGGTAGGCCTAGCCGCCAACATCCACTTCGACCACGACGGCGACGGCGTCCTGACCCGCACCGGCTGGGCGGGCAAGGACGACGCCCTTCTCGTCTGGGACAGGAACGCCAACGGCCAGATCGGCACCGGTGCCGAACTCTTCGGCGACTTCACCCCGCTGCCTGACGGCACACTCGCCCCGAATGGCTTTGCCGCACTCGCCGCCCTGGATGCCAACGGCGACGGCATCCTTGACGCCAGTGACCCTGCCTTCGCCGAGTTGAAACTCTGGCGCGACACCGACCAGAACGGCGTCACCGGCGCCGGCGAACTCATCTCCCTGCTGGATGCCGGCATCGTCTCTCTCAACCTCGCCCACGATCTCAAGAACCAGCGCCTGACCAACGGCAACACGCTGGCCCGCGAAGGCAGCTTCACCCGCGCCGACGGCAGCATCTCCGCCATGGGCGAATTCCATCTGGCGGTGGATACCTTCGACACGAAGTTCGCCGAAGAAATCGAAGTGCCCGAGCCCCTCAAAACCCTGCCCAACATGCAGG
>CAZDIJ010000121.1:0-4955 GCA_964505475.1 uncultured Sulfuricella sp.
ACCCCGCCGAGTATGTACTTGTGCCCCTTGGCGTCGGTTTGCAGGGCGTTGACGATGAGGGCCTTGGTGCCGTCGCTATCCATCGAGTAGATATTGCTACTGCTGCCCGTGACTGGCGCCAAGACGTAGCCGACGCTGTCTACCGCTAGATTGGGTGAGGCTATCGTCCGCAATTGTCCATTCATGAGGAATTGGCCGGTAAATTGGCCCCTGTAACCGAACGCGTTGATTCCAAGGGATGCAAGCGTGTACAACTCGTCCGCTTGGGCGATGCCGTCGTTGCTGGTGTCCTTCCAGACGCTGAGCTGGTCGAAAACGGGGTCCTTGGCAAAACCGGGAATGCTGCCGTCAGTAATGACGCCGTCCACGTTAGCATCGATCCAACCAAGAGAATGAACACCCTTGAGATTGTCTGCCACCTGGGCATTGGAGAAGAGCTCAGACCCCGTATCGACCTTGCCGTTGTAATTTCTGTCAAGTACCAGAAAGCCGGTGTTCGCCCCTGCCCAGTCAGTTTTACGCAGGAAGCCTGTGTCATCCACGTCAAAGGCGACATGGTTGGTACCGGCGTCCTTGGCAAGAATCTGGATGCCGCTACAGTCAGGGCTTAGGTCAAGGAGAATGGGGTGAAAAGTGCGTGCAGTGGTGGGGTTGGCGGTACTGCCAAGAAGCTTGGCGTATTGAACCTCGGTATATCCCCGGGGAAGGCCAGTTTCAAAAACATAAATGTCACCTGTTGGGGCGGGGGGAGGATTAAACTGCCATTGAAGTCTGGCCGTGTCCACTTCCCATTGGGGGGCGATGGCGTTGGATTTCAGGGCGGTGTCGAGGAGGGCTTGCCCCAGCGATTTGAAGTAAGCGTCGGAACCGATATCGACGCCAATGCGGTAGCCTTGACTGTCATATTTGAATCCGTTGCCGTCGGTATAGACCCCTTTGTAGTAGTCGATACCCGGCAGACGGTTGGCAACAAGGCCAACGGGGAATTGCGGATGGCTTTGCTGTAATTGGGAGATGAGATTGAGGAGCCCGCCTTGGCCGTTGGTGCCCAGGAAGAATTGCCCGAGTACCGCATCCACCGCTTTGTTGCCGCCGTCGCCCCCGAAGACTTGCAGGCCGACGCTGCCATCTGAGTTCCAAACGAAACGCCCCAACCCGTGAGGGGTTGGTTTGTCGGCAGGGAAGAGCCAGTCCCCGACAATGTAGGCTAGAGGTGCCCAAGGGCCGAAGGCGGCGGACATTGCGGAGAGGACGGCACCACGGCCATCGCCGTGGGCTACCATGTTGACGAGATTGAGGATAAAAGCCGCCTGCCCGATGTTGCCGAGCGTGGCGGCGGTTTCCTTACCGAAGGCTTGTTCAAGCGCTGTCTGTCCGGCCTTGTTGGTGTACCCCAGAGCAGCAGCGTAGGTTTGCGCGCCATAGGAGATGAGTTGGGTGCCGGCAGCAAGGCTGCCGATGAAGTCGCGGCTTTCGAGGTTGCGCTCCAGCGCGAGCAGGCTTCCGAGGGTGCCAAGTGCGCCGCTGGCTCCAGCAAGGGGCGCACTCTGGGGATTGAGGACGGAAACAAGATTGGCGACCCCACTGACCTTTTGCAGGGGGGTTCCATTTCGCATACTTTGTAGGAAGGTGATCCAGGCGTTTATGCTGTTGAGGTCGAAGGTGGGGGGAGTTTTATCGAATGAACTTGCACGCCCAGTCGAATCGAACGACGTGCGCACTGTCGTTCCGTCATCCAACACTTCACTGCACTCAAGTACATAGTTGCCGTCAGCATCTTGGCCGCAAGTCATTGAGTTCCCTTGTGAGTCTGTGAAGGTCATGCCATCCGGTTCGATGCCCGATTGTATGCGCTGTTGATCCAGCGACTTGGACTCCGCTTGTATTTGTTCAACAACGACACTGACAGTGTCGACTGACGCGATTTTGAGTCCAAAAGCCACATCCGCCAACGACGCATAGGCTTGTTCAGAGGCTGAAAGACTATCCCAATCTAGCGCGCCAAGATCGCGCCGCAATTGCAAGTCTGCCTGCAAAATCCGTTGTGCCTCGTCTGGTTGGCCCTTGGCTTCCCAGTAAGCGCGGTCGTGTTTCTTGCATGCCGCATCGACGGGGCTCTCATATGAAGTGCCATCCGGCAAAACAATGCGTTCGGACTCCACTGACCAATCCGGTTCTACGTCATCTGGTATGCGCTTTCCGCCAGACCAGCCCGGCCCGCCCCATTTTCCAAATACCGGCACCCAGGTGCTCGGCGAGAATAGATTGAAACCTTCAATACTGATGTTCGCACCCATAGTACCCCCCCTGTTCTGATTTTTTAGAAACCCACTCTCGAAGTTACCGATTGATGAGATGTGCCTCTACAGGCACGTGGATTTCTTCCCATCGGTCTGTCGCAAAATCCAGCAAAAAAATGCCCCTGTAATCGCCTGGATCACGGCTGCCGGTAACCACGGCCAGGCGGCTGCCATCGGGCGCCACTTCCCTGTACCGAGGCTGTAGGGTGATGCCTCTGAACTGGTTTGGCGGTGGGAGATCCGAATAGTTACGCAGCACTCCATCCTTCATGGATTGATAATGACGCAATGTCCGCCCATTGCTGGCATAAAAATACAGGTTGCCTTGGGCATCAACGACGGGGGCGCTCGCATGAATCAACTGGCCAAACAAGGGTTCCAGCTTTTGCGAGCCCGCCATCGCATTGAAGACATAGACTTGGCTGTCGTTATATTTTTTTTCGGAGTTACGCCAATATTCGACATTGCCGCCCCTCGCCACACCGGGGATTTTGCTCGGCCCATTTGCATCCACTACAAATTGTTCATCGCCGGGCAGGTAACTGGGGCGTCCCAACTGGAAGAACCGAAAGTCAGTCAGTTGCCGGATATGGCCGCTCTCCAGATCGATCTCGTATGCATCCAGCCCCGCCGCAATGCTTTTCGAGCCTGGCGCACGCATTTCGCCCTGCGTGAATATCACCTTCTTCCCCGACCACGAGAAGTTGGGTGACATCTTGTAGCCACTGGTGTTGGTCAAGCGGCGAACATTGCGACCATCGGCATCCATGATGGCGATCTGGGCGTTTCCCCAGTCCGTATAAAATTGATTTTTGTCTTCCTTAGGCAAGGAGCCAGGCGTCCGTGGCGCCATGACGAATACCACCTGCTTGCCCGATGGCGAGAATTTGGCGGCGTACCAGACCTGATTCGCGGGCGGTTCGTAGTAAGACAGCGCCTTGGTTTTGAGGTCAAGGATATGGATACGAGAGTGATCGGAACGACCAGGGTTGCTTCGATTGAATACCAGCTTCTGGCTGTCCGGCGTGAAGCTGATCGCTGCATATGTGTACTCTGATGAGTCGCTTGCTTTACTGCCTTGTTGAAACATACATCCCCCGATCATAAGCATTAAACCCGCGATAAAAACAACAATTGCTTTTCGAGTTACATAGAATTCTTTAAGAGTTTTCATGCTGCAATTCTCCAGTTCGAATCGTTCAACGCCGCTTTGACGCAGTAGTTGCTCCCCAAGAACCGACCTAGTGCGTCATTGTCCTGCCACCTTCGGAGTTGTCCGAAGACCGGGGCGTTCCGGTCGATGACCAAGTCCCGGTTGCCGTCCACCCAGCGCAGTGCAGCCAGCCCCTTGATGCTGTCGGCCACCAGGGCGTTGCTGAAGAGTTCCGTGCCGTTGTCGGCGAGGCCGTTGTGGTTCTTGTCGAGCACCAGGAAGCCGCTGTCCGCTCCCGCCCAACGGGTGGCGTTGCGCAGGTAGCCGCTGTCGTCCACGTCGAAGGCAACTTGCTTGGCGACGGTCTGGATGCCGCCGGCGTTGGGGCTGAGATCGAGAAGGATGGGCTTGAAGGCGTGCTCGGCAGGGTTGGCGAGTTTGCCCAGCGCGGTGGCTCCTTCGACTTCGCTGTGGCCGGGGTTGGCAAATTGCGGCGGAATAACGGGAATGAAGTAAGGGTCTTGGTTGCCTGCGTATTGCGGGCTGAGCGCCGCATGCAATGCCAGGGCTTGCATCCGCGCCGTTTCGATTTCCCAGGGCGCGGCGATGGCTTCGCGGCTGAGGGCGTCGTGGATCATGGCTTCGCCCAGGGTGCGGAAATAGTCGTCGCTGCCGACGATGGCGCCGATGCGCTGGCCGGTGCCGTCATAGAGGGGGATGGTGGTGTGGCCGGTCGCGGGATCGATGACCGGATCAAGGCTGAATAGGGGGTTCTTGCCTTCGCTGTTGTTGTAGGCGAGCCCCGATAGGCGTTCGGCAATGAGTCCCGCCGTGGCGGGGTTGCCGCCGGATTGGGTGATGAGGGTTTCGAGGCTGGTTTTGACTTGGCCGAGTATGCCGCGCACGACGGCGCCGCCGTCATACTGGTTGCCGCCGATGTAGATGCCGAGGCTGCCGTCGGCGTTGTTGAAGTATCGTCCTTGTCCATGGGGGGAAGGCGCTGGGCCATCGCCGAAAATCATGTCCGCGACGATGTCGATGCCGGTGAAAACGATGCCGGCAACCGGGTTGACGGCCCAGACGATGCCTAGTATCGCGCCTTTGGTGTCGCCTTGTGTGATGCTGTAGGCGATGGCGAGGGGGCCGGCGATCTGGCTTACGTCAGCAATGAAGCCGGTGGCTTCACCGAAGTTGCCGGCTGCAAGGGCGTCGGCCAGGGTCTTGCCATTGGCGGCGGCGTAGAGCCGGGCGCCGTAGTTGATGAGCTGGACGCCGCTGTTGACTGTGCCGAAGAGGTCGTCGTTCTGGATGGCCCTTTGCAGGGCGAGTAGGCTGCTGATGCCGCCGAGGGTGGCGGATGCACCGGCCAGGGGGAGGTTCTTTTTGTCGAAAGTGGCGGCCAGGTCGGCGCCGCTTTTGATGATCGGCAAAGGCTGGCCGCTGCGGATGGCTTGGATGAATTGAATCCAGGCAGCGAGGTCGTTGACGTCGAAGGGGGGAGG
>CAZDIJ010000122.1:0-4875 GCA_964505475.1 uncultured Sulfuricella sp.
TTCCTCCAGGCTGGAAGCCTGCTCCTCGGTGCGCTGGCTCAAGTCCTGGTTGCCGGCGGCGATTTCCTGGGCGGCGGTGTTGATCGAATCGACCGCGACCTTGATGTCGCCTACCAATTGCGTCAGGCTGGCCACCGTGGTGTTGCTGTAGTCCTTGAGTTGACCGAAGGTGCCGTGGTATTCGTTGGCGATGGTTTCGGTAAGATCGCCCTGCGCCAGCGCCTCCAGTACGCGCAGCACTTCGCCGAGGCCGATTTCGCTGGTTTCCACCAGTTGGTTGATGCCGGAGGAAAGTTCGCGCATGAAGCCTTCCTTGCCGGTAAGGTCGAGGCGCTTGGTGAAGTCGCCCTTGAGGGCGGCCTGGACGATTTCCTGTACTTCGCTTTCGATCTTGAGTTCGTCGGTGGCGTCCACCCATTCCACCGCCGTGCCGATGCGTTCGCCCTTCTGGTTGTTGACCGGGATGGCCGCCAGGTTGAAGGTGCGGCCGCCGATGCGCACCACGGTTTTGTGCAGCCCGGAAAGGTTGGCGAGCACTTGCCGCTGGTGCGCCGGATTCTTGTGGTATTTGTCGAAATTCGACCCCAGCACCTTGTCGGCGTCGAATTGCGGCATGACCGCGCGGATGGCTTCCTGATTCTCGCTGAACATGCGCTGCACCGCCTTGTTGAGATAAATGATCTTGCCGTCCGGGTCGGCGATGGTGACGTTGGCGGTGGAGTTGTCGAGCGCGGCGCGCACCCGCAGCGCTTCCTCGGAAACGCGCTGGCTTTCGCGCAGCATGTAGACCAGGGTGTCGCGCATGTTTTTCATGGCGACCATCAGGCTGATGTTGTCGCCCTCGCGCGAGTGGATTTCCATGTCGAGGTTGCCGGCGGCGATTTCGCGCGCCACCTCGCGGGCGTAGTTCGGTTCGCCGCCCAGTTCGCGCAGCAGCACGCGGATGATCCACATGCCGAACAGCAGGGTGGCGAGCAGGGAGATGGCGGTGAGCAGCACGTATGTCCACCACAGGCGGTTGGCTTCCGCGCCGAGGCGGGTGGCCAACGCTTGCAGGTCGTCGGAGAGGAAGTTTTCGACCTCCTTCATGGAGTCGATCTTTTGCGTGATGACCTTGAACCAGTGCGCCGGATCGACGCCGAAGCCGCCGCTGACGGCTTTTTCGATGGCGATCTGGCGCAGCCGCTCGACTTCCGCCGTGGCTTCCTGGTTCATCTTGGCCTGGTAGGCGTCGATGCTTTCCTTGCCGGCATAGGCGCGGAACAGTTCGAAATAGGTTTTCTGGTTGGCGATCAAGCCGATGAAGCGCTGGAAGACTTCCCATTCGAATTTGTCGGCGGCGAATGCGTTGTTGGCCGTGGCGCGTTCGCGGCCGGCCATTTCCTTGCCGTTGAGGAACATCAGGTAGGCGGTGGTGGCGCGCGCCAGTTTTTCGTTGGTGCCGATCTTGGCCGAGTAGGAAATGACATCCAGCCAGGAGGAGATCAGCCCGGTGTAGACAGCGAACGAATCCTTGGGCGCCAGTTTCTGCTCGGAAATGCCGCTGCGGCTGTCGCCGAGCGCTTGCAGCTTGTCCTGCGCCGCGCTCAGGGTGGCGCGGAAGCCCTCGTCCAGCTTGGCTTGATCCAGACCGGCGATTTGTTCGCGCAGGTCGGCGATGCGCTTGTCGGTTTCCGCGCGCTGTTTGGGCAGTTCCTCGGCGAACTTGGCGCCCTTGGAGGACAGGAATCCGGCGGACATGCCGCGTTCCTTTTGCGCTTCGTGGATCACCGCGCTGGATTTCACCGCCAGTTCGGTGATGGTCTGCATGGCGCGGATGTCGCCCAGGTTGCGGGTTTTTTCCAGGACGTTGCCGATCGAGAAATACAGCAATCCCATGATCGGGAAAAACAGCAGCATGAGCAGGCGATAACGCATCGACACTTTGGAAAGCAGCGATGTTTCGCCGGCGTGCAGGTCGATATGCTTGCCGCTGTTCATGGCGTTGTAGAGTTTTTCGGCGCGTTCGATTTCGCCTCGCGTGGCGCGGCGGCGCACCGAGGTGTAGCCGGTGATGGCCTTGCCTTCGTGGATCGGCGTGACATGGGCGTGCACCCAGTAATGGTCGCCGTTCTTGCAGCGGTTCTTGACGATGCCTTCCCAGCCGTAACCGGTTTTGACGGTGCTCCAGAGATCCTCGAAAGCCGCCGCCGGCATGTCCGGGTGGCGCAGAACATTGTGCGGCTGGCCGATCAGCTCGGCTTCGGTATAGCCGCTGATCTCCACGAATTCCGGGTTGACGAAGGTGATGACGCCCTTGAGGTCAGTCTTGGAGACGATGGTGACGTCCTCGCCGACGGTGACTTCCTTTTGGGTGACAGGCTGATTGTTGCGCATGCTTTCCTCCTCCTTATTTTTCCAGGGGCTAGAGGCTAGGGGCCAGGGACTAGAGGTTTTGTCTGGTGCTGTGCACCGGATTATTCCTAGTCCCTAGCCTCTAGCTCCTAGCCCCAGCTTTTAACTCTGGCTCATCCTTACCAGTGTGCCGACATCCAGAATCAAGGCGACCCGTCCGTCACCCATGATGGTGGCGCCGGATACCCCGGAAACCTTGCGGTAGTTGGTTTCCAGGCTCTTGATGACGACCTGGTGCTGACCGACCAGTTCGTCGATGAACATGGCGGCCTTCTTGCCCTCGGCTTCGAGCAGGACGACGATGCCCTTGCTCGGATCGGTGATTTTTGGCGTCATCCCGAAAATTTCATAAAGGGCGATCAGCGGAATGTATTCGCCGCGCACATGCACCACCCGGCCGCTGCCGGAGATGGTCTTGATGTCGCTTTCTCCCGGTTGCAGCGATTCGGCGATATAGGTAAGCGGCACGATGAAGATTTCGTCGCCCACGGCGATCGACATGCCGTCGAGAATCGCCAGGGTAAGCGGCAGGCGGATGATGATGCGGGTGCCGTGTCCGAGCGACGAGTCGATTTCGACATGGCCGCCCATTTCCGAGATGTTGCGCTTGACCACGTCCATGCCGACGCCGCGCCCGGAAACGTCGGTGACGACTTCGGCGGTGGAGAAGCCGGGAGCGAAGATCAGGCCGAAGACATCCTGGTCGGACATGCCGTCGGTGACCGGAATGTCTTTTTCGCGCGCCTTGGCGAGAATCTTGTCGCGGCTCAAGCCGGCGCCGTCGTCGATCACTTCGATCATGATGTTGCCGCCCTGGTGCGAGGCGCGCAGGGTGATGGTGCCCTTTTCCGGCTTGCCGGCGGCGGCGCGCTTGTCGGGCATTTCAACGCCGTGGTCGAGGCTGTTGCGCACCAGGTGGGTGAGCGGGTCGGCGAGCTTTTCGATCAGCCCCTTGTCCAGTTCGGTGCCTTCGCCGACGGTGACCAGTTCCACTTTCTTGCCGAGCTTGCCGGCCAGGTCGCGCACCACGCGCGGGAAACGGCTGAAGACAAAGCCGATGGGCATCATGCGGATCGACATCACGCTTTCCTGCAGGTCGCGGGTGTTGCGCTCCAGGGTGGCCATGCCGTTGAGCAGGCTTTCGTACAGTACCGGATCGACCTTGGAGGCGGTCTGCGCCAGCATCGCCTGGGTAATCACCAGTTCGCCGACCAGGTTGATGAGCTGATCGACTTTTTCGACGTTGACGCGAATTGAGGCATCGCCCTGTACCCCCGGCTTTTCGGCGGGTTTGGCCATGTCGGCCGTGCGGCGGTTGGGGTGGGCCTGCGGAGTGGGATGTTCGATCACCTCCTGCACGGAAACAATAGGTTGGGGTGGGGGTGTATCCGCTTCGCTGGCGGGCGGCGGGGTAATTTCCTGGAAGAAGCCGTAGCCCTGTTCCTGTTCGGTTTGCTCCTGGTTCTTCGGCAAATCCGTGAAGAAGCCGTAGCCTTGGGCGTCTTCTTCACTTGTCTGGGGCTGGCTGGGGGGCGGCAGGTCCTCGAAGAAACCGTAGCCGGGGTCTTCCGCCGCAGGCTCTTCGACACTGATGCGAAGCTGATCCGGTTCGGCGAAGAAGTCGAAAATGTCCTGAATCGCGGCTTGTCCGGCATCGGTGGTGAGCGTCATTTTCCAGCATTGAGGGCAGTCGGCCGTGGCGGCGCATTCATTGACCTCGAAGCTGCCCATGGCGCGCAGGTCCTCGAACAGGCCGTCGAGCTTGATCCCCTGCTCCAGGGCAGTGGGGGAGGGCGTGAACTGAATGCGGAAGGTCTGTATGGCGGCGGGGGGGGGCGCCGCTTGCGCTGCCGGTGCGGGAGCCGGCGCGGCAGTGGGGGCCGGTGGGCTTTCGTCCTTGGTAAGCTGCCCCAGCTTTTCGCACACGTCCTTCGCGGCCTGCTCGTCGACTTCCTCGCCGTTCTGGTGCCCGGCCAGTTGTGCGCCCAGCACGTCGCGCGCCTCCAGAAAGGCGTCGATCATTTCCGGGCGGATCGCCAGTTCGCCCTTGCGGATGCGGTCGAGCAGGGTTTCCAGGATATGCGTCACCCCGGTCATGTCGGTGAAGCCGAAAGTGCCGCTGCCGCCCTTGATCGAATGCGCCGCCCGGAATACGGCGTTGAGGTCGTCCGGGTCCGGGCTGTCGACGTCTATGTTGAGCAGCAGTTGCTCCATTTCATTCAGGTGTTCGGCGGTTTCTTCAAAGAACACCTGGTAAAACTGGCTCATGTCGATGGTCATGATTTTTCCTTTTGAGGGGCTATGTAGTCAGTCAACATGAAACGATGGCGCTACATCACGCAAATTCACCATGACTGAGTTACTAGTCCCTAACCCCTGATTTTCAGCCGATTACTTTCTTGACGACTTCCAGCAGCTTTTGCGGGTCGAAGGGCTTGACCAGCCAGCCGGTGGCGCCGGCGGCCTTGCCCTGGGCCTTCA
>CAZDIJ010000123.1:0-4776 GCA_964505475.1 uncultured Sulfuricella sp.
ACTCGAACCCACGACAACCGGAATCACAATCCGGGACTCTACCAACTGAGCTACATCCACCACTAGCTTGGAAATATCCAAGCCCGCAATTATAGCAACAAGCATCTGGTTTGTTCCAGTGTTTTTTCATGCTGCCTGGCAGGTTGCATATGTCATAATGAGCAGTGGAAAAACGGTCAACGTGGGCGCAATTGACACAAGGGATTTGATATGAAATCTATGCTGAAATTTTTGGCCATGCTTGTTTTAATGCCGACGGGCGTGGCGACCGCTAACGATTTTTCCATTGTCAACGGTAGTGCGGCCACTGCGGCGAGTTACCCGTGGTATGTCACCGTGCGGAGCAATGACGGACAATGTGGCGGATCCCTGGTGCATCCCCAATGGGTGCTGACGGCGGCGCATTGTTTTACGTCTGGGCAGTCTCCCGGCACGGTTTCGGTGGTGGCAGGACGCCAACTGTTGAGTCGCACGGATACCGGCCAGGAAGTCGCAATAAAACGAATCATTATGCATGGCCAATATGATTCAGTATCCAAGGACAACGACATTGCCCTAATCGAGCTGGCTTCGCGGGTTAACCTCCAAACCCTGAAGCTGGCGCCGCCGGCGCAGGTGCTGACGGCAGGGGCGATAACGAAAGCGGTCGGAAGGGGTGGATTGGCTGCGCCGGGCGGTTATCTCGCCGATGCTTATAAATTGACGACGGATTGCGGCAAGGATATCTCCGGCTGCATCAGCGAGGCCAGACAAAAAGGTGCGGGGGATTCCGCCATCGTGAGCACCATGTTGCGCGCAAACGGTCTTGGCGACCCGGTCAAGGGAATAGGGTATGCGCAATTGCTTGCCATGTCGGGGTTGGCTTCCGTCTCGACGCCCGATGTGGATACACTCGTCGCTGACCTGAAAGTCAGGGGAATAAGCGTCGATGGCATGGCCAATGCTATTGTTGATGCGGCCGGAGGCTCGGATGAGGTACGCGAAGTCGATCTCCCGCTTGTAGACGGTGGCGCCTGCCAGAGTTCCCTCGGTTTGAACCTAAGCGGGAATATGCTTTGTGCCGGTTATCTTAGCAACCCCAAGGATACCTGCCAGGGCGACAGCGGTGGCCCCTTGGTGGCGCGCAATACGCAAAACAGTGGTTGGATACAGGTCGGGATCGTCAGCTTTGGACTGACTTGCGCGACCAATTATGGTGTTTATGCCAAGGTGTCGAACTATCTCGACTGGACGGGGCAGTATGTTCCCAACCTGGATGCGGAGCGCGTCTTCATGTGGGGTGAGCAGGTTGCCGCCGCGCAACTCCTGAAAGCGGGTGGGGCGGAGTCTTCCTCGGAGGATTATGCGCCTTACTGGGCGCGTCTTTATCCGGCAAGCGGCGCGGCGCTGGGAGTAAGCGCCGCCGATAAGGGGCTGTACTATTACGACGGCAAGAGCGTTTTGCCACTGGGGCCGATTGGCGACTGGTTGTCCCAGGCAAGAGCCGCCGGATATTGATGGCGGCTCGGGGGAGGCGCAGGTGTCGGCCATGTTGCGCGGCAGGTTGACGAAACGGAGTTGTGTCCTGTTTTCAATCCAAATAATCCATTATGCCTATGAATAATTTTCAGGCGCCCTCACCCCCACCCCTCTCCCGCCTGCGGGCGAGGGGCTTTTCTCCCTTCTCCCGCAGGCGGGAGAAGGGACGGGGATGAGGGAGCATGGGATGCAAGGCAACATCCTGAATATTGTTCATAGGCATGTAATCCATTGGAGGTAAATTCAGGCGTTTTCCCCTTTTGCAAAGGGGGGCGGTTGAATTTTCCAGTGAGCTATTGGGGGTGAATCCACCTGTTGGAAAACGGATAATTTGGGGAATTTCGCCTAATGCTAAAGGCGTTATCCAATCTCCCCGCAGCCGTCTGGTTGCTGGGGCTGGTGAGTTTCTTCAACGATGCGGCCAGCGACCTGATTTACCCGCTGATGCCGTTGTATCTGGCGTCGGTGCTGATGGCCGGCCCCAAGGCGTTGGGCATCATCGAGGGCATCGCCGAGGCGACTGGTAGTCTGCTCAAGCTATTTTCCGGCGTGCTGGCCGATAAAATGCGCTCCACCAAGTGGTGGGTCGTTGGCGGTTACAGTCTGGCCGCGTTGGGGCGGCCGCTGCTCGCGCTGGCTGGTTCCTGGCCGGCGGTGCTGGCGTTGCGTTTCGCCGACCGGGTGGGCAAGGGGCTGCGCACCTCGCCGCGCGACACTCTGTTGGCATTGAGCGTGCCGCCCGAACGGCGTGGCCTGGCGTTTGGTTTGCACCGGGCGATGGATAACGCCGGCGCGGTGGCCGGGCCTCTGCTCGCTGCCTGGCTGCTGGCGCGTGGCATGCCGATCCGCGACATCCTCTTGTGGACGGTGGTGCCGGGGGGGGGCTGACTGTCGCTTTCGCCTTATCCATCCGCGAACCGCAGCGCGATGCGGCGCTGCCCAAAGTCTCCTTCAGTTGGACGCTGCAAGGCTTTCCGCCGGCGTTCAAGCGTTATCTGCTGGTGCTGGCGCTGTTTACCCTGGGCAATTCCTCCAATATGTTCCTGCTGCTGCGCGCCCGCGAAATGGGGCTGCCGGAATATCAGGTGCCGCTGCTGTGGGCGCTGGTGTCAGCCACCGCGATGCTGTTTTCCACTCCGCTGTCGGCGATGTCCGATCGTCTCGGCAGAACCCGTTTGATCGTCGGCGGCTGGGCGGTGTACGGTTTGTTTTATTTGCTGCTCGGCTTGAACGGAGGCAGCTTGTGGCTGTTGTGGCCGCTATTCGCCTTCTACGGCCTGTTTGTGGCCGCCACAGAGGGCGCGGAAAAAGCCCTGGTCGCCGACCTCGCACCCAAGGAGTCGCTCGGCACCGCCTATGGCTGGTTCAATCTGATCGCCGGCATCATGCTGCTGCCTGCCTCGTTGCTGTTCGGCTGGCTGTGGCAGACTTTGAACCCGGAATGGGCGTTCGGCTTTGCCGCCGGCTGCGCGGCGCTGGCGGCGGCATTGCTCAAGTTCTGGGTGCCGGCGCAAGCCGGTCGTGCAAATGGCCTACACTGAAACAGCGGTTTGCCAGATCAAAAAATTTCCGGCGCAACTTCGCCGCTATTTTTGCATGAGGTGATTTTCTTGGAGCACGTCGAGCACCACGGCAATAATCACAATCATGGCCACAGCCATGGTGGCCAACCCGGATCCACGCTGCTGGCCGCGCTGGCGCTCACCCTGGGATTTTCGTGGGTGGAGGCGGTGGCTGGCTGGTGGTCGGGGTCGCTGGCGCTGCTCGGCGATGCCGGCCACATGCTCACCGACGCCACCGCCTTGGGGATGGCGGCGCTGGCGGCGTGGCTCGCGCGGCGGCCGCCGTCGGCGCGCCATTCCTATGGGTTGGGCAGGCTGGAAGTGATGGCGGCGTTATTCAACGCCCTGTTCATGGTGGCGGTGGTTGCGGGTATCGCCGTGGCGGCGGTGCAGCGCCTGTCCGCGCCGCAGCCGGTGAACGGCATGGCGGTGACCGTCGTCGCCGCGCTGGGGCTTGCCGTCAACGTGGCGGTGGCGCTGGTGCTCAGTCGCGGTGAGCAATCCCTCAATACCCGGGGGGCGCTGCTGCATGTCATGGGGGATTTGCTCGGCTCGGTCGCCGCGCTGATTTCCGGGGTGGTGGTGAGCTATACTGGCTGGACGCCCATCGACCCCATCCTTTCGCTGTTCATTTGCGCGCTGATCCTGCATTCCAGCCTGGGATTGCTGCGCGAAACCCTGCATACCCTGATGGAAGGCGTGCCGTTCGGCATTTCCCTGCCCGAAGTAGGGGAGGCCATGACCGGTGTCGCGGGCGTGGATTCGGTACACGATCTGCATATCTGGAGCTTGAACGGGGAGCGGGCGGCACTCTCGGCACACGTGCTCGTCGCCGATATGGGGCAATGGGAAGGCGTGTTGGCGGGGTTGCGGGAAATGCTGGCCGAGCGCTATGGCATCGAGCATGTCACGCTGCAACCGGAGTCATCGAGCCAGACTGTCTGTTTCGCTTCATGCGCCATTTTGCGCGGTGATAAGGAGATTCCATCATGCGAAAAAACCTAAGAGCCAGTTGGGCGGTTTTCTCCGCCGCTCTCTGCCTAGCTTTCCCGGCACATTCCCAGAATCCGCCGGCGACAATCGGGCAACGGGAATTGATTTATTGCGCTGATTTGATGACTCACGAGGAGCGCGAAGCCTATCGGGAAAAAATGCGCGCGGCTCGGACAGATGAAGAAAAGGCGGCGGTGCGTCAGACGCATCGGCAGGAAATGCAGGTGCGAGCAAAACAGCGCGGCGCCGAGGCGCAGTGCGAATCGTTGCGGCTACGCCAGCGCACGAGGGGCGGGCAGTGAACGTCTTAACCTTATATGGGAAAGCCGCGCTGGCGCTGCTGGCCATCGCACAACTCGGAGGCTGCGCCGATCCCGCCCCGGAATTCAAGGGCGACCCGGTTCGCGGCGAGAAAATTCACGAAGTCTGCCTCGACTGTCATGGTACGGAGTTATATGCGGCGCCGGAACGCAAGATCAAGTCTCTACCAGCGTTGCGCCGGGAGGTGGCGCGCTGGGGAGATTATTACAGCCCGGCGCTGACGCTCCAGGATAACGAGGATGTCGTCGCGTATCTTGATGCGCGATTTTATAAATTTTGAAAAGAAAAACGCCGTCACTTGGACGGCGTTGGATGGTGCTGGGGGTATTATTGGTGGAGGCGGCGGGAATCGAACCCGCGTCCGCAAGCCCTCTACAGGCAG
>CAZDIJ010000124.1:0-4394 GCA_964505475.1 uncultured Sulfuricella sp.
TTCGCCTCGTGCCGCGAAAAAACAGCGTGCAATCGATGTTTTGCAAGAGGCTCGTACTTATATTTATACTCTCGACTGATTTTTCGCCAGAATGTAAAGATTGTCGACACTGGCTGATTGTAATAGTCATGCAGCGCCGGCAGGTGGACTGTCGCAATGGTGTTCAGGCTGGGCAACAACAAGATTGGGGAATTGTTGGCAAGCACCTGAACGTGGCCAGCGCAGCGAAAAGTCGGCGCAGCCTCTTCGGGCCGCTTCCGGCCTGACGGCCTCCCTGCTGCGGGACGGCGTTTAGGCCGGGTTCGATGATAAAGTGCGTCCTCTCTTGTGCCTGCCCCACCCCGACCTGCCGTGCGCCTTTTCCGTCTTGCCAAAATTGCCCGTGTCGGTCTCAGGTTCGGCCTTGACCGGCTGATTCTCGAACACGACCCCGAGGGCCGGCTGGCGCTGCCGCTCAAACTGGTCGATACTCTGTGTTTCTGGCGCGATGTTTCAGCGCCGCGCGGGCAGCGCCTACGCGAATCACTGGAGGCGCTCGGGCCGATCTTCGTCAAGTTCGGCCAGGTGCTGTCCACCCGGCGCGATCTGTTGCCGGCCGACCTGGCGGATGAACTGGCCCAGTTGCAGGACAACGTCCCGCCCTTTCCTTCCGACCAGGCCATTGCGGAAATCGAGCGCAGCTTCGGCCGGCCGCTGGCGGAAATTTATGACAGTTTCGAGCACACGCCGGTCGCTTCGGCCTCTGTCGCCCAAGTCCACTTCGCCACTCTGCCCGCGACCCATGGCGGGCACGCGGTCGCGGTCAAGGTGCTGCGGCCCGGCATCGCGCCGGTCATCGCCCACGACCTGGCCCTGCTCGACACCTTCGCCGGCCTGCTCGAACGTTTCTGGTCGGACGGCCGGCGCCTCAAGCCGCGCGAGGTGGTGGGGGAATTCGCCAAGCACCTTCACGACGAGTTGGACCTGATGTGCGAGGCGGCCAACTGTTCGCAGTTGCGGCGCAACTTCACCGGCTCGAAACTGTTATTGATACCGGAAGTGTACTGGGATTTCTGCAGCCATACGGTGATGACCATGGAGCGCATGCATGGCATCCCGATCAGCCAGATCGGCCGCCTGCGCGAGGCCGGCGTCGATCTGCAGGCCTTGTCGCGCGCCGGCGTCGAAATCTTTTTCACCCAGGTGTTCCGCGACGGCATCTTCCATGCCGACATGCACCCCGGCAACATCCTGGTATCCACCGACCCGGCGAGTTTCGGCAGCTATATTGCGCTCGATTTCGGCATCGTCGGCACGCTCACCGAAAACGACAAGAATTACATGGCGATCAACTTCCTCGCCTTCTTCCAGCGCGACTACAAGCGCGTCGCCGAGTCGCACATCGAATCCGGCTGGGCGCCGCGCGCGACGCGCGTCGATGAACTCGAAGCCGCGGTGCGCACGGTCTGCGAACCGATCTTTGACCGGCCGCTCAAGGAAATCTCCTTCGGCAAGGTACTGTTGCGCCTGTTCCAGACCTCGCGCCGCTTCAATGTCGAGATCCAGCCGCAGCTCGTCCTGCTGCAGAAAACCCTGCTCAACATCGAGGGGCTGGGCCGCCAACTCGATCCCGACCTCGACCTGTGGCAAACCGCCAAGCCCTTTCTCGAGCGCTGGATGAGCGAGAAGGTCGGGCCGCGCGGCTTCATCAAGCACATGAAACGCGAGAGCCAGCAGTGGGCGACCCTGCTGCCGCAACTGCCGCGTCTGGCGCACCAGGCGCTGACCCTGGTAACGCAACAGGACAGCGCCGCCGCCGAGCTTGCCCGCCTGCGCGAGGAAACCGCCACCAGCCGCCGCCATGCCCGGCTGGCACTGGCACTGGCCGCCGCAGCGCTGCTACTCGCGGCGTCACTGTATTTCTAAGCCCCCAGCAGTCTCGCCGCCGGGCCGCCCCAAGGCGAGACGGCACGCGGCGCCAGCCGCAATCCGCTCCCAAGCATGAACGGGGGCGCCCCGTAATAAACGAGCGCAGCGAGCAACAGTCACCTCGCCCGCGAGGGGGAGGCCGGGAGGGGACGGGCCTAAACTACAGCCCGCGCGCCCAAGCCGGCCTGAGCTTGACGCTTTCCGGCGCGGCAATGGCGCTGCGCACCTGGGCGAGCAGGCGCGGCTTGTCCGCCCCCAGCGTGCCCTTGAGGATCAACCAGTTCGAGGCGTGGTCGCTGCGAAACACCGTGCGTTCCAGTTCCAGCCCGGTCAGGAAGCATTCCATCTCGACGAACAATTCGTGCTGCGACAGCGGCTCCCAGCCGGGAAACCCGGCGCGCAGGCGCTCTTCTCCCTGCGGGAAGCTGACCACCAGCGTCGCCAGATATTCAGGCTGCGTGGCATTGGCGAGGCGGGCGGAATTTTCGGCATGTTGCCGCCACAGCTCACGACCACCCAGGCCGTTGAGGATCATCACCGAGCGGGTGATGCCGGCCTCGCCCAGTTTCAGCAAAGCGTCCACGGTCGACGCGCAGGTTTCGCCTTTATTCACGCGCGCCAGCACCTCGTCGTCGCCGGATTCGGCGCCCACATAGGCGATCTTCAGTCCGGCATCGGCCAGTTCCTTGAGTTCGGCGACCGATTTCCTGCGCAAATTGCGCGGCAGGCAATAGCTGGAGACGCGGCGCACGCCGGGCAGGTGTTCGCGGATGGCCGTCAGCACATTCAGCAGACGGCGTGTCGGCAGCACCAGCGCATCGCCATCGGCGAGGAACACGCGGCGGACCTCCGCCCCGTGGCGTTCGCCGCAGCGACGGATGCTGTCCAGCACCTCCGCTTCGTCGCGCGCCCGGAACTTCTTCTGCGGCGCGGTATACATCTCGCAGAAGCTGCAGTGGTTCCACGAGCAGCCGTCGGTGACGGGCAGGATCAGCGACTCGGCTTCGCTCGGCGGGCGAAACACCGGCTCGATGTAGCGGATTGGAAAATCTGGGTACATGGGAAAAGGCGGTTTTCGACAGACGTCATTATGGATCAACCGCAAACCTCGGTGCTAGCATGGGCGGCGGCGCACCAACAGGCAGCCCAGCCTTGACCGAATCATGAGCTCCCCCCTTTCCTCCGCACACCGCATCGCCGCCGTCCTGTTTCTGGGATTCGCCTCTGGCTTACCGCTGGCGCTGACCGGTCAGGCAATGCAGGCCTGGCTGACGGTGGACGGCGTCGATATCGCCACCATCGGCTTTCTTGGCCTGGTGGGTATTCCCTACACTTTCAAGTTCCTCTGGGCACCGCTGATGGACCGCTTCGAACCGCCCTTCCTCGGGCGGCGACGCGGCTGGCTGGTACTGACGCAACTGGCGCTGGCGGCGATGCTGTACCTGATGTCCGGCCTGTCGCCCACTACCGAGCCGCTGCCGTTCGCGGCCGCGGCGGTGCTGGTGGCATTTTTGTCGGCATCGCAGGACGTGGTGGTGGATGCCTACCGTACCGATGTGCTGGAAGCCCACGAGCGCGGCCTGGGCGCATCGATGTCGGTGTTCGGCTATCGCATTGCCATGATCCTGTCCGGCGGCATCAGCCTGATCTGGGCGGATCAGTGGGGCAGCTGGGGGCAGGTATATCAGGTCATGGCGGCGATCTTCGTGGTCGCCGCCGTTGTATCGCTGCTGACCCTGCCGCGCGTCGACAGCGCGCTGAAACCGCTGGCGTCGGCGCCCAGCCGTGAGCTGATCGGCTTCTTCGCCATGCTGGGGGGGGTGCTGGCCGGCGCCTTCGGCGCGCGCTGGCTGCTGATCGGCCTCGGCCTGGATCCCCAGGACGCGAACAAATGGATTCAGTTGCTGTTCATCATGGCCAGCATCGCCGCCGCACTGCCGCTGGGCTATTGGGCGGCGCGCCGCGCCGGCTTCGAGACACTGAACCGCTCGTTCGACAGTTTCATGCTGCAACCCGGCGCCATCGCCTTCCTGGTCTTGATCGTGCTGTACAAGCTGGGCGACGCCTTCGCCGGGGTGCTGACCACACCGTTCCTGATCAAGGGCATGGCCTTCTCGCAAGCGGAAGTCGGCATCGTCAACAAGATCATCGGCATCTGGCTGACCATCTTCGGCGCCCTCGCCGCCGGCGCCATCATGCTGCGCATCAGCCTGTACAAGGCCCTGCTCATTTTCGGCCTTCTGCAATTGCTGTCAAATTTCGGTTTTTACGTGCTGGCCGTGCTCGGCAAGGGCGCCTGGGGCGGCTTCACGCTGCAGCCGTTCGATCTCGGCTTTGTCGCCATCACCACGCCGGCGGACATCGACGCCTTGCTGATGACGGTGATCGCCTTCGAGAACATCTCCGGCGGCATGGGCACGGCGGCTTTCGTCGCACTGTTGATGAGCTTGTGCAACCAGCGTTTCTCGGCGACGCATTACGCCCTG
>CAZDIJ010000124.1:4404-4752 GCA_964505475.1 uncultured Sulfuricella sp.
TGCTGTCGGAATCGATTGGCTGGCCGGCCTTCTTCCTGTTCTCGGTGGTGGCGGCAGTGCCGGGAATCTGGATGGTGTGGCGCATGCGCGCCGCGATCAGCGGTCTGAACGGCAATTGAACGCAATTAAACGCCCGCCCCCCCTTCGCCCCCCGCGCGGGGGGTTCTAAACGGCTCGCTGCGCTCGTCTGTTACGGGGAGCTCCCGTTTGTGCTTCGGTGCGGATTGCGCCTGGCGCCGCGTGCCACGTTTGCTTGGGGCGGCCCGGCGCAAACGCTGCGGCGGTTTTCACGCTAAGAAAACAAGCAACAATAACTTGGACAATTACGTCTGAACATGCTGAGTTCCG
>CAZDIJ010000125.1:0-4701 GCA_964505475.1 uncultured Sulfuricella sp.
TCGAGGATCGCCAGAAGATCGGCTTCAAGCGTTTCAAGATCACCGACGAGGACTGGCGCAACCGCGAGAAATGGGATGCCTACGAACAGGCGATCTGCGACATGGTGGACCGCACCAGCACCGAATTCGCGCCATGGACGCTGGTCGAGGCCAACGACAAGAGCTTCGCCCGCATCAAGGTGCTCAAGACCCTGAGCGAACGCATCGAGGGCGCGCTCAAGAACCTCAAGCGCATCAAGGCCAAATAATCCAACAGGGCTGTTTATCCACGGAGTTGCCCGGATTGGGCGATGTATATCGGTCTCCCTCCGCGGCTGAACGGCATTTGATAGCGTAACCGATCGCGGCGGGCGCCTCCGGGCGCCCTCCTGTCCATATGGGAAAACACCTGCGTTACGGCGATTATCTGGGCGTGGTGCGGCTGCGCCAGCGGGTAATCAGCTACAACGACGTTACCGCTTACGACGCCAGCCACCGTCGGCGCGTGCGCTTACGCCCGCTCGACGTTTACCGCTTGCTGGCGCCTTACGTCAGCGTCCGCTTTATCGACCAGATCAAGGCGGTGGCGCCGATCGCCCTGTTCCTCGCCCTGTTTCAGGTATTCGTGCTGCAAACGCCGGTGCGCGAAGCGGGCGCGGTGGCGGGCGGCCTGTTCGCAGTGATGGTGGGGCTGATGCTGTTCATCGAGGGGGTCAAGCAGGGGCTGATGCCGTTTTCCGAGAACATCGGCTACAAGATGCCGGCGCGCTCGCCGCTTTCCCTGGTGCTGACGGTGGCCTTCATCCTCGGCGTCGCCGCCACGTTCGCCGAACCGGCGATCGGCGGACTCAAGGCCGCCGGTTCGCTGGTCGGAGAGAAGGAGGCGCCGCATCTCTACCAGTTGCTCTACCACCGTTCCGATTGGCTGGTGCTGGCGGTCGGCCTGGGAGTCGGCCTGGCGGTGCTGCTCGGCATCCTGCGCTTCGTCCGGGGCTGGAGCCTGAAGACCTTGCTGCTGCTGACGCTGCCCCTGTGCCTCGGGCTGACCGGCTACATGGCGCTGGACCCCGCGCTGGCGCCGTTCCTCGGGCTGGCCTGGGATTGCGGCGCGATCACCACCGGGCCGGTGACTGTCCCCCTGGTGCTGGCCATCGGCATCGGCGTGGCTGCCGCCGTGGGCGAGGGAGACAACCCGCTGTCCGGCTTCGGCATCGTCACCCTGGCCTCGCTGTTCCCGCCGATCGCCGTGATGCTGCTGGGCTTGTTCGTGGCTTCGGGCGATTTGAGCGTTGCGCTGCCGCTGCCCGATGCGCCCCAGGCGCCGGCCTGGTACGAGGTCTCGCCCTATGCCGACATCGTTTCCGCGCTGCGCGCCATCCTGCCGCTGACGCTGTTCCTGTGGCTGGTGCAGCGCGGCGTGCTGCGGGAAAAACTCAGCCAGCCGCGGATCATCGCATACGGCATCGTCCTGGCGGTGTTGGGCATGCTGTCGTTCGCCGTCGGCCTGGACTACGGCCTGACCGCGCTCGGCGTCCAGGCCGGGCAACTGCTGCCGGCGGCCTTCGCCTCCTTCCCGGTCATTCCCTACTCACCGCTCTACCCGTATGAAATGGGGATCGGCCTGGTGCTGCTGTTCGCCGCCATGATCGGCTTCGGCGCGACCATGGCCGAACCGGCCTTGAACGCCATGGGGATTACCGTGCAGAATCTCACCAACGGCGCTTTCCGCAAGGATTTGCTGATCCGCGCGGTGGCCGTTGGCGTGGCGTTGGGCACCGCCTTGGGGGTGGTCAAGGTGCTGTTCGACCTGCCCATCGCCCTGCTGCTCTTGCCCAGCTATCTGCTGGCGCTGGCGATGACGGTGTTTTCCGGCGAGGAGTACGTCAATCTCGCCTGGGACAGCGCCGGAGTGACCACCGGGCCGGTGACGGTGCCGCTGGTGATGGCCATGGGTCTGGGGCTGGGCGAGGCGGTCAAGGCGCAGGACGGTTTCGGCATCCTGGCGATGGCCTCGGTCGGGCCGATCGTCAGCGTGCTGGCGGTCGGCATGTGGATCAACTTGCGGGCGGCGATCAATGTCCGCCGCGCTCCGGTTACGGATTGAGGAAGCCATGGAACAGGAACTGGTGGTATTGACCGACGCGGTGCTGATTACCTGCATCGTCCAGCGCGGCATGGGAGAGGCCGTCATCAAGGCGGCGCAGAAGGCCGGGGCGCAGGGCGCCACTACCTTCTACGCGCGCGGCACCGGGGTGCGCCAGCGCCATCTCGGCGTGCTGGGCGTTACCGTCAACGCCGAGAAGGAAGTGATCCACATCGTCGCCGCCACCGACCAGGCCGACCGGATCTTCGAGAAGATGTTCGTCGCGGGGAAGCTTGATACCCCCGGCATGGGCATGATCTACACCATGCCGATCGAAAAGATGGCGACCTACGTGCCGCACGAGATCACCGGACGTTTCCTCAGTCATGAAGCCTGAGCGCAAGGCGCCGGCCAACAAGACCATCACCTGCTTCCTGCCGGTCGGGCGCGCCCCGGCGGTGCTGGAACGGCTGCGCGTCGAAAAGGGCATCCATAGCGCGTTCGCCCATCACGCGCGGGGCGCGGGGCTGGCCAACCGCTACGGCAAGAACCAGCCGCTGTTCCTGGAACGGGACATCATCACGATACTGGTTGCGGCGGAGCAGGCCGACGAGATTTTCGAGTTCGTCTATTTTGCCGCCGGCATCGACAAGCCCCATGCCGGCATGGTGTTGATGGGCGCGGCGGCGAGCGGCGCATTTTATATCCTGCCGGAACTGCCCGAGGAACAGCCCGCCGAAAAGGGCTGATTTCCCGGGCTGGCGGCTGTTTTTGAAATAGAGGGACAAATAAACCCGGTATTTCAAAAACAGACCACTAGCGTTGATCTTCCCAGCGGTAGCCCAGTTCTTCGACCCGCGCCTTCAGCCACGCCATCGCCGTTCCGGCCTCTTCCCGGCTCCCCTTCACCGACAGTTCCAGACGCCGTCCGTCCGCACCGATGTGCGGCAGGCTGGCGAAGCGCACTTGCGGCCAGCGGCGCACCAGTTCGTTCATGGCGTCGAGCAGCGGGCTTTCCATCACGTCATAGGCGGTGATGGCGAATTCGGCTTCCGGCAACTGGTCGCGCAGTTCCGGGTAATGGTTGTCGAGCACCCATTCCATCATCGGCCAGGCCATCTGCGGGAAACCGGGGAGGAAATGGTGGCGGTTGAGGGAAAAACCCGGCACGCGGTTGAACGGGTTGGGGATGATGGCGCTGCCGGCGGGCAGGTCGGCCATCAGGATACGGCGCGGATAGGCTTCCGCGCCGAATTGCGCCTCGATTTCCGCCACCGCCTCGGGGTGGCGGACGAATGCGGCATCCGCCGCGATGGCCGCGCAGCGCCGGGTGTGGTCGTCCGGCGTGGCGCCGATGCCGCCGAAGCTGAACACGATGTCGCCGCCGGTATAAGTCTGGCGCAGGGTTTCAACGATGAAATCCGGGTCGTCGCCGATGATGCGGCACCACTTCAGTTCCAGTCCGCGTTGGTCCAGGGTTTCGACGGCGTGGGCGAAATGCCCGTCGCGCCGTTTGCCGGAGAGGATTTCGTCGCCGATGATGAGGATGCCGAAGTTCATGGCGCAATATTAGCGCATGGGTGGTGCTTTTTCGCGCTTTCACTTGATAATGCTTGACCTGAACCCCATCCTCGCCAATATTTTTGCCGAGCCGAGCCGAGCCGAGCCGAGCCGAGCCGAGCCGAGCCGAGCCGAGCCGAGCCGCTAAACCGCGTCCAGGCTCCCGCCTGGCATTTTCCCCCATCTGCAGAAAGTGCCGCCTCCCCGTAGGAGCGGCGGCAGCCGCGAAGCCGTTGCAGCATGCTGCATTGCCGAAAGAATCGCGACTGCCGTCGCTCCCACGGCGTCCGTTGTCGCCCCACAGGCGCCCGCGCCGCGTTCTACGCCTGGTCTGGCGCCCCGATTTTCCCACCCCCTCAACACTGAAAGGAAGCAAGCCATGAATTCCCGCAGCAGCCTGTTTGCGTTTTCCCGTCATCTTGCGGCGTGGTTTGCCGCCTTCTCATTCCTGTGCGCCGTCCCGCCGACACAGGCCGCACCCACCACGCCGACAACTGATTTCACCGACAACGGCGACGGCACCGTCACGCACCGCTTCACCGGGCTGACCTGGAAACGCTGTATCGAAGGCATGACCTGGACAGGGACGACCTGTAGCGGCACGGCCAGCACCTACACCTGGGAACAGGCCACCGCGCTCAGCACGGGGGAGTGGCGCCTGCCTACTGCCAACGAATTGTCCACCTTGGTCGAATACAGCATTGCTAGTCCCGGACCGGCCATCAACACCACAGTATTCCCCGGAACGCGGGCAGGGAGTTTCTGGTCTGCTTCGGCATATGCGTCTGATCCGTCTCTTGCATGGCACGTTGACTTCTATAATGGCGGTTCCGGCGCTCACGATAAGACCTTCCGCTACCCCGTTCGACTCGTGAGTAGCGCACAGCTTGCGCCCGTCGCCTCGTCTGTGCGTGTCTTCAACTGGGGTGCCAGCGCCTATCCCCATCTTTTCGCCCCCGCGAATGCCGACACCCAGAGCCTGCAAGGCTACACCTACCGCTATTACAGCGGCACCAACAGCTATCCTGAATATTGCATAAACATCCCACTGTGCAATTTCATCGCTCCCCGGTGATTTT
>CAZDIJ010000126.1:0-4588 GCA_964505475.1 uncultured Sulfuricella sp.
GCACGGCGAAGCAGAGCTGCACGGCGTCCGTGATTTTGTCTTGCCCGTCGACGACCGTTTGGCCATCGCCCTGCAAGCCTGCCTGCCGATACTCCATCTCGGCCTGGATTACTACGACGGCTGGGCGGAGGCGATCGTCTATCCCGGCGAATTCGTGGTGCCGCGCAGCATCGTGGACGAGGACGGCATCGTCCACGAATACGACGACGTGCTTTCCGGCGAGGCCTGGGAGGACGGCCCGGTGGTGCTTTCCTGGCCGCAGGAAGGCGACGCCGCCGCCGGCATCAACGTGGTGATCCACGAATTCGCGCACAAGCTCGACATGCTCAACGGCGTACCCAGCGGCCAGCCACCCTTGCATCCCGGCATGAGCCGTTCGGCCTGGCAGCGGGATTTTTCCATGGCCTACGAAGATTTCACCGCCCGCCTCGACAATGGCGCGGATACACCGCTCGATCCCTATGCCGGCGAGCATCCGGCGGAATTTTTCGCGGTGGCGAGCGAAGCGTTTTTTGTCGATCCGCAACGCCTGTTCGCCGCCTACCCGGCGGTCTACCGCCAGTTGGCGCGGTTTTACCGCCAAAATCCACTTGAAGCGTTCCTGCCTAAACCGGGTGCAGCGGAATGACTTTCTTCTGCTGCGGGGCGCCGCCGCCCAGCAAATCGCGCGCTCCTTGCATCAAGGACTGGATGGCGCTTTGCAGGTTGCTGGTAAAGTATTCTTCCTGATACGAGGTCGGGATGTAACGCAGCGTCCGGGCTTTCTCCGGGGCTTCCGCCAGCGGCATGATCTCGTCCTCGAAAAAGGCGTGCATGAACAGCGGGCCGGCGGCGTAGCGCAGCTTGATGCCTTCCTCGTCGCGGAACAGCACCAGCACGCGGGCGCCGCTGGCTTCCTCCGGGTTGTCTTCGAATACTGGCAGATAAACGAAAGCGGCCTGTCCGGGCCGCGCGAGGTAGGCCAGGGTTTCGTCGAACGTCATGTTGCTGGGGGTGGGGGGAGTTTGCGTATTTTCCATGTGCATACCTTTACTTGATCGAATTAAGCTGGTTATTACCTTAACAAAATTGTCGGGTATATTCAACCCCTGGCGATGTTCAACCCAGATTATCCATTGAAAAACTCAACTGGCCTCCCCTTTGTAAAAGGGGGAATGCCTGAATTTACCCTTAATGGATTTTTGGGGATGAATTATCTGGGTTAAACTGGCGGTATGAATCCGGTCTTGAAATTTATCACGGTATTCTTGGCGCTGCTGGTTTTCCCCACGGCAAACGCCGCCGCTTGCGGCGACATCGCGCGGGTGCTGAATCAGCGCCTGCCGGTCAAAATCGACGAAAGCGAGTTGCGCGGGATATTGCTTGCGCTCGATGCCAGCCGCAACAGCCGGCTGCCGGAAAAATTCATCGCCAAGCGCGAGGCGCGCCAGGCGGGCTGGCGTCCCGGCCGCGACCTCTGGGAGATCCCGGCGCTGTACGGCAAGAGCATCGGCGGCGACCCTTTCGCCAACCGCGAAGGCCGCTTGCCGCGCGGCGACTGGCGCGAAGCAGACCTCGATTACCGGGGCGGGCGCCGCGGCGCCAAGCGCCTGCTGTTTTCCCGCGACGGACAGCGGCGGGTGAGCGTCGATCATTACCAAACCTTTGTCGAAATACCGGAGTGCCGATGAAATCCTGCCGTTTGAGCGAAATCCGCTCCACCGCGCGCTTTTATGACGAATTGGCGCGTCAACTGGATTTTCCCGCGCATTTCGGGCGCAACCTAGATGCCTTGTGGGACGTGCTTGTCAACGATGTCGAGGGGCCGCTGGAAATCGTTTGGGAAGATACCCGGCTATCGCGGGAGGCCATGTGCGGCGATTACGTCAAGCTGGCCGCGCTGCTCGAAGAGGTGGCGAAGGAACGCGGCGACATCGTGCTGAAATTGTTGCCTTCCGGGAAACAAAAGCGTTAGGCTTACATATCACCGTGAATGATGGAATTTCTCCCGACGTGAAAAGCAAAATCATAGGCTTGGCGCTGCTGCCCATACTGCTCGGCGGTTGTTCCAGCGAAACCGCCTCCTACGTGATCGGCCCGGAACAGGCGCTGACGATCGTGCGCGAAAAGGCCTACCCCTGGGACGATGCTTATATGCGCGCCGTGGTGGTGATGTCCAGGCCGAAATGCATCATGCGCTACAAGTTGCCCGCGGACCCTGGCGACATTGGCAAGGTGGAGATTTACGACGGCGGCGAGGGCTATTTCCTGCTGAAGGACAAGGCAGGCCAATACTTGGCCAATCTGGCCGATTGTTCGGTGGGGCTGGTGGAAGCCAAGGTCGATGACCCCGGTGAATTGAAAGGGGCTTTCGAGATGGCGCCGGAACTGCCGCCGCGTTTTGTCGCGGCAGCCGCCAAGCCCAAGGCGCCGGCGGCGAATTCAAACAACACTAGCGAAAAGGCTGGACAGTGAACGAAACCCCATTTGAAGCGAGAAACGAACTGGAACGCAAGCTGGAAGCCTTGCACGACGGAAAAATCAGCGAGGCGGATTTTCTCGGCCAACTGATCGACGCGGAAATTTTCATGCCGATCCAGGACGACAGCACGGCGCAGGGTATCCAGCGCTCCACCCGCGCCAAGCCGCTGGTGGTGGAAGACGAAAGCGGCATTCCGGTGATGCTGCTGTTTACCAGCCCCGAGCGCGCCAAGCCGGTCGTCCGCGAGTTTCCCGGTTTCGGCGGCGGGCTGCTGACGGAATTCAAGTGGGTGCTGGAAAAGATCGACGATGGCGTGGGGATTTCCCTCAACCCGGTGCTGGAACTCGGTTACGACATCGAACCGGCAACCGTCAAGAAACTGCGGGCGGAATTGCCGCCGGGCTGATTGGCGCCCCGAAGACGAATCGAACGTCCGACCTACCCCTTAGGAGGGGGTTGCTCTATCCACTGAGCTACCGGGGCACTTGCAGGCTTACAGCGCGATTGTACCATTTGCCGGAAGAACTCTGAAAAAAGGGAGGCCGGCGGAGGTAATTGGAATGCATTAACCTGGATTATCCATTAGGCGGTTCTTCGAGCCTGCGCGAGCGCTGGCGGACAGTTTGCGGTCATTTCCGCCGCTTGTTCGTCGTCCATGGAATAGCCATGAACGCCCCACAAGCGACGAAACTGCCTCGCCATCATCTCGCGCCCTAATGGATAATCTGGGTTAAAAAACCGCGATTAATTGGGGGGCGCGGGATAATCCCTTTATTTTTTCCGCGGTTCGCATAATATAGTAGTACTTTTTGCATTTTTCCGGGTGAGGATTCAAGGGAGCGGGAAGCAGAAGTATCCAACCAATCGGCTGCTAGAGCCGAGAAAAACAAGGATGGAGACAATGAAAATTCGCAACCTGAAAGTCTGGGTTCGCCTGGTGGTAGGGATTTCGGTGATGCTGGTGGCCGCCTGGTCGGGGATGATCTGGTGGGCGACAGCGCAGCAACGCGAAACGGCCATCGACCAGGCGCGCGATTTTTCGCAAAGCGTGCATCGCATGACCATGGCCAGCCTGACCGGGATGATGATTACCGGCACGGTGGCGCAGCGCGCGGTTTATCTCGACCAAGTGCGCCAGTCCGAGGATGTCAAGGAACTGCGAGTGATCCGTGGCGAGGGAGTCAGCAAGCAATTCGGACCCGGTGCGGCGGAAGAGAGCAAGAACAATGCCGCCGAACAGCAGGTGTTGCAAAGCGCCAAGCCGTATTTCCAGGTCATCCAGGACAAGGATGGGGAAAGCCTGCACGCCGTCATCCCGGCGATTGCCCAGAAAAACTATCTCGGCAAGGATTGCCTGATGTGCCACACGGTGCCGGAGGGTACGGTGCTGGGGGCGGTGAGCATGCGCATTTCGCTCAACAAGGTCAACCGCACGGTGCAGGAATTCAGCCTGCAAATCATGGCGGTGGCCGTGGCGCTGATGATCCCGGTAATCCTTTTCGTATACTGGTTCATCAAGCGTTCGGTCACGCTCCCGCTCAAGCAGGTTTCCGCCAATTTATGCGACATCGCCGAGGGCGAGGGCGATCTGACGCGGCGTCTCGGCGTCGATGGCAAGGACGAGATCAGCGAAATCTCGGAAGTTTTCAACGTCTTCATGGACAAGCTGCAATCCATCATCCGCGAGGTCAAGAGCAGCGCCGAGCAAGTGCTGGTCACCACCAACAACTTGGCCGGCGTTTCCGCGCAGGTGGCGGCCAATTCCCAGGTGCAAAGCTCGGAAGCCTATTCCATGGCGGCGCAGGTGGAGATCATGACCTACAACATCGACGGCGTGGCGAGCCAGGCCGAGCATGTGCAGGAAGTCTCCACCCAGTCGAGCGAGCTTTCCGGGCATGGCGGCGAAGTCATCCACAGCGCGGCGGCGGAGATGAACAAGATTACCGCGTCGGTCAACGAATCTTCCGCCATCATCCAGGACCTCGGCCAGCAATCCGACCAGATTTCGGCAATCGTCAGCGTCATCAAGGAGATCGCCGACCAGACCAACCTGCTGGCGCTCAACGCCGCCATCGAGGCGGCGCGCGCCGGCGAACAGGGACGCGGCTTCGCGGTGGTGGCCGACGA
>CAZDIJ010000127.1:0-4562 GCA_964505475.1 uncultured Sulfuricella sp.
CGATGTCCTGTTCGATCTGGTCCACCAGGATCACCGAGTTGCGCATGATCATGCCGAACAGCGCGATCACCCCGAGTTGCGCGACGAAGCCGAACGGCGCCTGGAAAACCAGCAGCGCGGCGGTGACGCCGATCATGCCCAGCGGCGCAGTCAGCAGCACCAGCAAGGTGCGCTGAAAACTCTGCAACTGAATCATCAACAACGTCACCACGACGATGATGGCCAGCGGAAACACGGTGCGGATGGAGTTCTCGGCATGGGCCGATTTCTCCGCCGTGCCGCCTACGTCGATCTGGTAGCCGGGCGGCAGTTTCGCGCGCAGGGCATCCAGCTGCGGGTTGATCTGCGCGGTGACCGTCGGCGCCTGAATGCCTTCACGCAGATCGCAGCGCACCGTGATGGTCGGCAGACGGTCACGCCGCCAGACCAGGCCTTCCTCCAGTTCCGGCGTCAGCGTAGCGATCTGCGACAACGGCACGAAACGGCCGTCGCGGGTATGCACCTGCAGGTCCGCCAATTGCGACAGGCTTTTTCGCTCCATGCCTTCCGCCCGCCCCATCACGTCGATCAACTGATCGCCTTCGCGGAACTGGGTGATGGCGATGCCGTTGAGCAGGTTGTTGACGATCAACGACAGTTCCTGCGAACTGACCCCCAACGCGCGCGCCTTGTCCTGATCGACGGCCAGGCGCACCTGCTTGATGCGCTCGTTCCAGTCGAAATGCACGTCCTTGGCATAGGGATGGGCGCGCATCGCCGCCGCCACCTCGCCGGCGATGGCGCGCAGCTTTTCCGGATCGCGGCCGCTGACCCGGAACTGCACCGGGAAACCGACCGGCGGGCCGTTCTCCAGCCGCAGCACGCGCCCGCGCAGGCCGGTGAACTCCTTTTCCAGACGCTGTTCCAGGCGCGCCTTGACCGCCTCGCGCTCGGCCAGCCCCTGGGTCATCAGCACGAACTGGGCGAAATTGTCGTTCGGCAACTGCGGGTCCAGCGGCAGGAAGAAACGCACGCTGCCCATGCCGACATAGGCGGCGTAATGGCTGATCCGCCCCTTCAGTTCCGGGTCGCCGGCCAGCATCGCCTCCACCCGTTTCACCTCGATCTCGGTGGCCTTGACCGAAGCGCCCTGCGGCAGCCACAGGTCGATCAGCAGTTCCGGGCGGTTGGTGGTCGGGAAAAACTGCTTTTCCACCCCCTGTTTGAAGCCGACGATGGCCAGAACGAAGGCGGCCAAAGTCAGGCCGATGACCGTCCAGCGGTGCCCGACGCACCAGTGCACCACGGCTTTGAAACGTCGATAGAACGGCGAGGCGTAGGGGTCGCCGGCATGTTTGGCCGCCTTCGCCATCAGCGCCTCGCGGTTCAGCAGGCGCGACCCCAGCCAGGGGATGAACAGCACCGCCGCCACCCAGGAGGTCAACAGCGCGATGCCCACCACGGCGAAGATCGAAAAGGTGTATTCCCCCGCCGCGCTCTTGGCGAAGCCCACCGGCAGAAAGCCGGCGGCGGTGATCAGCGTGCCGGTCAGCATCGGAAATGCGGTCGAGGTATAGGCGAACGCCGCCGCCTTCGACTTCTCCCAGCCCTGCTCCATTTTCACCACCATCATTTCCACCGCGATGATCGCATCGTCCACCAACAGGCCGAGCGCGATGATCAGCGCACCCAGCGAGATGCGCTGCAGGTCGATGCCGGCCGGCTTCATCAACAGAAAGGTCACCGCCAGCACGATCGGAATCGACAGCGCCACGACCAGGCCGGTGCGCAGGCCGAGGAACAGAAAGCTGACCGCCAGCACGATGGCGACCGCTTCCAGCAGGCTCTTCATGAATTCGTCGACGTTGCGCTTCACCACCGCCGGCTGATCGGACACCTGATGCAGCTCCAGGCCCACCGGCAAATCGGCGCGCAGCCGCGCCGTCGCGGCCTGCAGCTGCTCGCCCAGGTTGAGCACATTGCCGCCGCGGGTCATCGACAACGCCAGGCCGACGGCCTCCCTGCCCTGCCAGCGAAAACGCGGCTGCGGCGGGTCAGCATAACCGCGCCACACCTTCGCCACGTCGCCCAGTTTGAACAGCTTGTCGCCGGCGCGGATGCCGATCGCGCGGATCGATTCCACGCTGTCGAAACTCCCGGTCACGTGCAGGCGGACGCGATCGCTGTCGCTGTCGATGAAACCGGCCGGCGTCATCGCGTTCTGCGCCTGCAGGGTCTGCATGATCAGGCGCGGGTCCAGGCCCAGCGTGGCGAGCTTGGCCGCCGACATCTCGATCCAGATGCGCTCGTCCTGCACGCCGATCAGATCCACCTTGGCCACGTCCGGCACCCGGCGCAGTTCCTGCGCGATGCGATCGGCCTGGCGGCGCAGCTCGGCCAGCGTGTAGCCCTGGCCGGTGAGCGCGAAGACATTGCCGAAGGCGTCGCCGAATTCATCGTTGGGAAACGGCCCCTGCACGCCGGCCGGCAGCGTATGGCGGATATCGTTGAGCTTCTTGCGCACCTGATACCAGAGTTCCGGCACCTGTTTCGGCGGCGTGAAATCGCGCAATTCCACGAACACCAGCGACTCGCCGGGCTTGGAATAACTGCGCACGTTATCCAGATAGGGCAATTCCTGCAGCTTCTTCTCGACCCGGTCGGTGACCTGCATTTCCACCTCGCGCGCGGTCGCCCCCGGCCAGAAGCTGCGCACCACCATCAGCTTGATGGTGAAGTCCGGGTCTTCCGAACGCCCCAGGTTGAAGTAAGCCAGAACGCCGCCCAGCGTCAGCACCGCCATCAGATAGGCGATCAGGCTCGGATGCTGCAGCGACCAGGTGGACAGGTTGAAGGATTTCATCGCTCCATCACCCGGACAAGTTCACCCTCAACCAGCTTGTGCGCCCCGGCCGCGACGATGCGCTCGCCTTCCGCCAGGCCGGCCTTCACGGCGACGCCGTCCTCGCGCCAGGCGGCGACCTGGATCGGGCGCAGATGCACGCGGCTCGTCTGCCCGCCGGCCGGGGCGAGCAGCCACACGGCCGGTTGTTGCCCCTGCTGAAACACACTGCCCAGGGGAATCAAGGCCAACCCGCCGCTGGTCGTTTTCAACGAGACCCGCGCGGTTTGCCCCAGGCGCACGTCGGCATCCGCATTCAGGATCGACACCTTGGCCGCATAGGTGCGCGTCACCGGGTCGGCCTGCGGCGCCACTTCGCGCACGCGGCCGCGATAGCGTTTCTCCGGCGCCGCCCACAAGATCACCGCCACTTCGCCGGGAGGCCCGGACGCTTTACCCGAGCCGGGGGCCGTGCCCTCCAGTTCCGCCACCCGGTTCTCCGGCACCGCGACCACCACTTCCTTCTCGCCGCTGCGCGCCAGCTTCAGCACCGGCTGCCCCGCCGCCACGACTTGTCCGGCCTCGGCCAGCACGGCAGCGACCACCCCGGCGGCATCCGCGCGCAGTTCCGTATAACCGCGCTGGTTGTGCGCCAGGCCGGCCTGCGCGGCCAGCGCGCGGTGCTTCTCCTCGGCCGCCTTGAGCGCGGTTTCCTTGCCATCGAGCAGCGCCTGGCTGACGAACTGCTGCGCGCGCAGCTCGCGGTAGCGATTCACCTCCGCCTGCGCATAGCTGCGGTCGGCAGCGGCGGCGGCGAGATTGGCCTCGGCCCCCGACGAGGACAGCATCAGATCGGCCGGATCGAGCCGCGCCAGCACCTGGCCGGCCGCCACCCGATCGCCGACGTCGACCAGGCGCGCCGTCACCTTGCCGCCGACCCTGAACGCCAGGCTGATTTCATGCCGCGCCCGCACCTCGCCGGAATACTCGGCCTGCGCGGCGGCGCTGCCGGCTTGCACCGTATGCGCCAACACGCTGCGCACCTGCGCCGCGGGCGGCGTCGCTTTCTCATTGCAGCCGAGCAGGGGCAGTACCAACAGTATCCAGAGCAGACGGTTCATCGCGGTTCTCCTATCGGGCGGCAGTATGGGCGCGCAGCCCGGTGCGCGATATAACCGATGTCAAGGCGCGGCCGGCTGCCCATTCCAGCGGCGCTTTTCGGGTTGCAGGCGTTCGAGGCTGCGCGCTTCGCGCGCGGCGTCCGTCTCGCCGTCGATGGCGAACATCTCGCGCCCGATCAGGCCTTGCCGGTCGCAGAGCGTCAGCACCTGGGCGGCGGGGTCGTAGGCGGGCGCGCCTTCGGTGTCGTTCCGGTAGCGGGCGTGGAAGGCGGCGAGGTCGAGTTCGTGATCGATCAGGTAGCACAGCGCGTATTCGAAGCTGCCCGGCTGGATTTGCCGGTCGAAGTCGACCGGGATCAATTTCAGGCCTTGGTGGACCGGTTTGAAGCGCGGCATGCGGGCTTTCCTCCCAAGGAATTTCTGCGTCGGCGAATTATCGCCGCGGCGGGGGTTTTAGGGGTTTTTCTACAGCGTCAACGTAAAGCTAACCGGCGCGGCGCTTTTGCCGCGTCGGAGTTGAGCGCCGGATTAGCGGCAAAGGCGAAGCCGGCCTGATCGGCGAAGACACCCTCACCGGCAGCGCGGCCCGCGACGACTTGACCGGCAGCGCCGCCGCCGAG
>CAZDIJ010000128.1:0-4421 GCA_964505475.1 uncultured Sulfuricella sp.
TCGCGGATGCGGCGGATCAGCAGCACCTCATGGTGCTGGTAATAACGGCGGTTGCCGCGCCGCTTGACCGGCTTGAGCTGGGTGAATTCCTGCTCCCAATAGCGGAGCACATGCGGCTTGACGTCGCACAGCTCGCTCACCTCACCGATGGTGAAGTAGCGTTTTGCCGGGATCGGCGGCAGTTCGGACTTAGTTGCCTGTTCCATGGTTAGCGGATTCCACTAACGCCTTGAGTTTCTGGCTGGCATGGAAAGTCACCACGCGGCGGGCGGTAATCGGAATTTCCTCGCCGGTCTTGGGATTGCGGCCGGGACGTTCGGGTTTGTCGCGCAATTCGAAATTGCCGAAACCAGACAGTTTCACCCCTTCGCCCTTTTCCAGGGAAATGCGGATTTCTTCGAAAAACGACTCCACCATATCCTTGGCTTCGCGCTTGTTCAACCCGACCTTCTCGAACAGGAGATCGGCCAATTCGGCTTTAGTCAATGTCATTACAGCTCCTCAACTGCGTAGCTTGGCACCGAAACCGGCAGCCAGTATTTGCACCAGGGACGAAACGACCGCGTCGGTCTCATCGTCCGTTAAAGTTTTTTGAGTATCTTGCATCAGCACCCGGAATGCAAGACTTTTTTTACCTAAATCAACACCTTTGCCACGATACACGTCAAACAGGGTTAAATCCGCCACGCTGGCCGGCAAGCTCTCGTACAGCGCATCCAGCATGGCCTGGACATTGACCGCATCATCCACGATGACCGCAATGTCGCGCCGTACCGGGGGAAAGCGCGACACTTCGGTGAACGCCGGCACCGTGCGCCGCAGCAAGGGCGGCAAATCCAACTCGAACAGCACCGGCGCGCCCGGCAAAGCGTATTTTTGTTGCCACTGGGGATGCAAGGTGCCGATCCAGCCGACTGTCGTCTCTCCTAGACGAATCACCGCCGATTGTCCGGGATGCAAGGCAGGATGCACCGCCGCCTCGAAGCGTAACCGCGCCGGCAGACAGAGCGCCTCGACATCTGCCTTGACATCGTAAAAATCGACCGCCCGCGCCGCCTCGCCCCATTGTTCCGGTTTCGCCGCGCCATAACAGAGACCGGCGATCTTTTCCGGCTGCGTGTAACCGCTCTCGGCACGATTAAAACAGCGCCCGCTCTCGAACAGGCGAACCCGCTCCTGCTTGCGGTTGAGATTGAACGACAGCGCCTCCAGCAAGCCGCCGAACAGCGTCGAACGCATCACGCTCATATGGCTGGCGATCGGGTTGAGCAGCCTCACCGGCTGGGTATTTCCCGCCAGGTCGGCCTCCCATGCCTCGTTGACGAAGGCATAGCTGACGATTTCCTGATAATCCCGGTCCGCCAGCAAGATTTTCAGGGTATGCGCGGGACGTACCGTTTCCGGCAGCGGCAACATGCGCAATTCGCCGCGCGGCGGGTTTTCCGGCACATTATCGTAGCCGTGCAGGCGCGCCACTTCCTCGATGAAGTCTTCCTCTATGGCGAGATCAAAACGGTAGCTCGGCGGAACGATCTCGAAACAGCCATCGCGCTCGCCGAACTCCAGCCCCAGGCGCTTCAGCATTTCCGCAATCATGGAGGCGTCGAGGTCGATGCCGAGAATGCGGCGCACCCGCTCGCCACGCAAAATAACCTTGTCGCGCGCCGGCAATTGCGCCACTGCCTCAACGATCTCGCCCGCCCGGCCGCCGCAAATCTCCAGCACCAGCGCGGTGGCGCGCTCCAGTGCGGCCACCGTGGCGCCGAAATCCACCCCCCGCTCGAAGCGATAGGAGGAATCCGACCCGAAACCGAGCCGGCGCGATTTGCCGGCGATCACCGCCGGGGCGAAGAAGGCGCTTTCCAGGAAAATATCGGTCGTCGCGCCCGACACCGCACTGTCCGCGCCGCCCATGATACCGGCCAGCGCCAGCGGCTGGGCGTCGTCGGCGATCACCAGCATGTCGGATTGCAGAGTCACCGTCTGTTCGTTGAGCAGTTTTAAGGTTTCACCGTCCCTGGCGAAACGCGCCGTGACCGCGCCGGCGATCCTGGCGGCGTCGAAAGCATGCATCGGCTGCCCCAGTTCGAGCAGCACGTAGTTGGAGATGTCGACGATGGCGCTGATGCTGCGTAGCCCGCTACGTTCCAGGCGCTTCACCATCCACGCCGGAGTGGCCGCGCCGGCATTGACGCCAACCACCATGCGGCCGGCATAGCGCGGGCAGGCTTGCGGCGCATCGAGACGCACCGCGATTTTCCTCGCGGAAGCCACAGCAACCGGCTTGATTTGCGGGCAATTCAAGGGCGTGCCGGCAATCGCCGCCACTTCCCGCGCCACGCCCAACAGCGACAGGCAATCGGCGCGATTGGGCGTCAGTTTCAGGGTAAACAGCTTGTCGTCGAGATCGAGATAGGCGCGAATATCCTCGCCCACCGGCGCATCGGCCGGCAACACCAGGAGACCGCTGCTTTCCTCCGCCAAGCCGAGTTCCTTGGCCGAGCACAGCATGCCCGAGGACTCCACCCCGCGCAGCTTGGCCTGCTTGATCTCGATGCCGGGCAATTTGGCTCCCACCATGGCGCACGGCACCTTCAGTCCCGCCGCAACGTTGGCGGCGCCGCAGACGATCTGCAGCGGTTCGCCGCTGCCGACTTCCACCTTGCAAACATTGAGACGGTCAGCCTGGGGATGCTTGGTAACTTCCAGCACCCGCGCCACCACCAGTTTCTCAAAGGGCGGCGCCACGGTTTCCAGCGCCTCCACTTCGAGGCCGGACATGGTCAGGGCATGCGCCAGCGCGGCGCTGTCGAGCGGCGGATTAACGAAGGTGCGTAGCCAGTTTTCGGAAAATTTCATAGTTTTCTACCGGGGGTCGCGGCGAAATCGTAAGCCGCCGCGCGCCCCATGGGCTAGTTTCGTCAGTTGAACTGCTTCAAGAAGCGTAAATCGTTTTCGTAAAACAAGCGCAGGTCGTTCACCCCATAGCGCAACATGGTGAGCCGGTCCGGCCCCATGCCGAAGGCGAATCCCTGATATTTCTGCGAATCTATATTGACGTGTTTCAGCACGTTGGGATGCACCATGCCGCACCCCCCCACTTCCAGCCAACCGGTATGGCTGCAAACGCGGCAGCCTGAGCCGCCGCAGAATACGCAACCCATGTCGATTTCGGCGGAAGGCTCGGTAAAGGGGAAAAACGACGGGCGGAAGCGCACCTTGAGATTTTCCTGCTCGAAAAAGCGGCGCAGGAAATCGGCCACCACGCCCTTCAGATCTGCAAAAGTGACATCGCGGTCAATCCACAACCCTTCCACCTGATGGAACATCGGCGAATGGGTGGCATCGCTGTCGACGCGGTAAACCCGTCCCGGTGCGATCACCTTGAGCGGCGGCTGGCGCTCCATCATGTAGCGCACCTGGATCGGCGAGGTGTGGGTACGCAGCAGGTCGCCGCCCTCGACGTAAAACGTATCGTGCATGGAACGCGCCGGATGGTCTTCGGGCGTGTTCAGCGCAGTGAAATTATAGAAATCGCTCTCGATTTCCGGGCCTTCTGCCACGGTGAAGCCGACGGAGCGAAACAGTTCCTCGATGCGGCGCAAGGTCATCGTCACCGGGTGCAAGCCGCCGCCGGACGAACCGCGCCCGGGCAACGTGACGTCCAGCGCTTCCTTGGCCAATTGCGCCTGCAACTGCTGCGCTCGCAGGCTGTCGCGGCGCGCTTGCAGCGCCTGCTCGATGCCATCCTTGACCTGATTGATGCGCGCCCCCGCTTCGCGGCGCTCTTCGGCCGGCATCTTGCCGAGCTGCTTGAGCAGTTCGCTGAGCGCGCCGCTCTTGCCGAGATAGCGCGCCTTGCCTTGCTCCAGTTCGTCGAGGTTGTCGATGGCGGCGAAGGAGGCGACGGCTTCGTTCAGGATTTGATCGAGATTTTGCATATTCCTAGTCAGGGGCTAAGGGCTAGGGACTAGGGGGCTAGTAAACGCAATGGTTTTTAGTCCCTAGCCCCTAGTCCCTAGCCTCTCGAAAGTTCAGGCGTTAAAAAAGGAGGCTACCAGAGCCTCCTTTTCCTTGCGGCACCAATTAAGCGAGGCTGGCTGCCTTGGACTGTTCCACGATCTTGGCGAAAGCCGCCTTGTCGAACACGGCCAGGTCGGCGAGAACCTTGCGGTCGATGTCGATCGCCGCTTTCTTCAGGCCGTTCATGAACACGCTGTAGGTCATGCCCAATTCGCGTGCGGCGGCGTTGATACGCACGATCCACAGGGCGCGGAATTGACGCTTGCGCTGACGACGGTCGCGGTAGGCGTACTGACCGGCCTTCATCACCGCTTCGTTGGCGACGCGGAATACGTTACCGCGGCGACCGCGGTAACCCTTGGCTTGTTCCAGAACTTTCTTGTGACGGGCGCGTGCCG
>CAZDIJ010000129.1:0-4306 GCA_964505475.1 uncultured Sulfuricella sp.
CTTCCTTCACCGCACCCAAGGTCGATTAGGCTGGACGCACCGAGGGACTCGACGATGCCAGCGACCGTCGCCAGACGCTCATCGTTGAGTGAAATTCCCTTTTCCAGGGCGTGTTCCCGTTCGTCGGAGCGCCCGACATCGGGTGAGCCTTCGTCCAATGGGTCCGGACCCTGGCAGTCCTCTTCCATGAGGCGTTCGATAGCCATGTCAGCAAGGCTGCGCATATGTTTCAGGTAACGCCGGACGATGAGATCGCGTTGCGGGTGAGTGTTCAGCCATGGCTCACCGTGTCGTAGGAGCTTGTCCACTTCGGCCTCATCAACCCAGTAGTGCTTGTTGTTGTCGAGTACGGGAATCAAGACGTACAGATGGGTGAGAACGGCCTGCAAAGTCTTCCTTGTGGTCAACCGGACCGAAAAATATGAACTGTTTCCCCACGAAGGAAATCTCTCGTCGAGCACTGTTTGCGTGGCCTCCACGCTGTATCCAAGTGGCTCGAACAACGAGCGCAATAGACCCTCGCCGCCACGGCAAGGCACCGTAGGTAAGAACAATTCCAGAGGAATCTCTGCTAACGCCAGGTCCGGCCGGTCGGCTGATCGACCGTTCAGTGCACTGCCAAACGTATCGGCGATAGCAACGCTAAGAAGCGAGGACGCCGCATAGGGACGGTCGTTGACGTACTGACCCAGCAGCCCAGCATCGCCAGACGAACCCCGTCGATTCCGCACCAGTCCTACTGGGTCGACTTCAACGTACAGAGCCGCTGTACACCGCTCGAGGTGGGCTTCGGGATAGAAAACGTGTGCCGTTCCATACGACTCCTTGCGTGTATGAAGGCGCGTCGGATTTTTGTGCAACAGATAACCCAAGTCCGTAGCCGGCTGATGCGTGGTCGTTATCGTTAAGAGCATCTAAGTATCAGTTTGGAGTGGGGCCGCGACTTACATGTATGCACGCGGGACAATGCGCGCCCACATTTTATCCCAGTGGCGTGTATGTCGGCGTCAATAGAACCTGACGCGGGGCTGATACTTAGCTTGTCATCCACTTAGGGAATCGACTGGCAACCCCGACCGGCTATGTTGGCCGATAGCACCAAGTCCATCACAATCGAAATGTAACAGCGACAGGCTGCTTGTGGCCGCCTACCGCCGCAACCGATGCACCATGCAAAGCAGGCCGAACGGCGCTGCGACGCAAGGGAACCCGAAGGGCGGAAGCCCTTGAGGCGGCGGACGGTGGCCGGCCTGCGGGACCTCATACGAAAAGTCGCCGCCCCGCCGTCGCCCCCTACCCCGCCCGCCGCACCGCCCCGACCAGCCCCGTCCATTGGTGCAGCACCAGTCCGCCGGTGATCAGGGCGGCACCCAGCCAGACGCGGGCGGTGATTTCCTCGCCATTGAGCGCCTGGCCGAGCAGCAGGGCGAGCACCGGGGTGACCAGCGTGATCAGCGCCACTCGCCCGGCTTCCATCCGGCCGATGACGTAGTAGTAAAGCACCGAGCCGAACACGCCGAGGTAGACGATGGCGGCGCCGGCGCGCGGCGGCAACTGCGTCGGCAGGCTGCCTTCGGCAAACCACCAGACCAGGCCGAACAGCGGCAGCGAGACGGCCAGCGTGCCGGCCGTGGTGGCCAGGGGCGGGCTGTCATCGCCGATGTGCTTGATCCAGACCAGGGTGGCGGAATAGATCAGCACCGCCAGCAGCAGCGCGGCAAGGCCCAGCGCGGCATGTTCGCCGCCGGCGGCATCGCCGTGGATGAAGATCGTCACCAGTCCGGCAAGGCCCAGCCCCATGCCGGCAAGGCGCAGCGGCGTCAGCGCGCGTTCGCCCAGCCAGAGCGCGGCCAGTACGCCGGTCGCCAGCGGCGAAAGGCCGAACAGCACCGAGATCAGTCCGGAATGCACGTGGCGGGCGCCCCAATAGGTCAGGGTCATGGCGCCGAACAGGCCCAGCCCGCCGGCGAGATAGCTGAGGCGCGCGCGCCGGTGCAGCGGAAACCCGATGCGCCAGCCGGCCAGCAGCAGCGCGGCGAGCGCGACGCCGATCGCCATGCGGGCGAAGACGGCGAAGGCGAAGCCGCTGCCCTGGGTGCTCCACTGGATGGCCAGCGGCGTGGTGGACCAGATCAGGATGATGCCGAGATAGGCGGCGGGGACCGACATGTTGCCTCCTGCAGAAAGCCGCCCGGTGGGGCGGCACGACAAAAAGGCCGCGCAACTTTTGGTGGCGCGGCCCGGACGGAAACGAAAAACGCTTAGTTGCTCATCGTCGTTCCGCTGGCCCGCGGCAGGCGCGGGGCATGGCGCGCCACAGTCGCGCGATGCGCGGGGCGGCAGGAAAGTAGATTGAGCTGGCGAAAGTCATGGCCCGATTGTGCGGGTGCGCGCGGCGCATTGTCAAACCCGGCGCGAGGCCGACGCGGGCCGCGGCAGCGGGGTGTTGCCAAAAGTCCGCAGGCGGCCCGCCGCGTAATTTTTCATTACGCTCAATTCAAGACCATTCTGGGCGTAAATCGTTCTTGTTGATTTGCATCCAGAGCAGTAAGTTAGCCTTACAAGAATGTAGAAGATTCAACAATCAAAACAACATGTCATTCCAAAAACTAAGGGCGGCCTCGGTCGATCGGAAGGTTCTGCTGCCGTTCGTCAGATCGCTGCTGGACCATGACATCCTGGTGGCAATTGGGGCCGCCAACGAAATCCATGCGCCGCTCGGATACAAGCAATTGGTGCTGCTCGATCTGGCACCGCCGACGACGCTGCGGCGAAGGCTCAACGTACTTCTGTGCGACCGGACGATCCGCAGATCGCCCCAGCGCGGCGACGGGCGGCTTGTCAGCTATTCGCTGAGCAGGAAAACCCTGCTTGCTTATCAGCTCTTCATCCAGAAGGTTTTTTCCTAGAACGCGCCGCTGCCTTTCAGGGGGATTCTTGGCTTACGAAATCATCTGGAAACCCGGTGGCGTGATCCGGCGCTACTTTGGACACGTGACCGCCCATGAATTGTCCGGGTCCGTTACCAAAATGCAGGGAGACAGTCGATTCGACGACCTGCGCTATGTCATCAACGATTTCCAGGGCAGTACCGGGCTGATGGTCAGCACCAGCGAGATCGACGAAATTGCCGCCATAGAAGGCGCCGCCGCGATAAGCAACAGGGACATCCGGATCGCCATGGTTGCGACTACCCCGGAAGCCATTGCGCTTGCCCATCACTATTCGAGCTCACCACTGATCGTCCATCCGATCCGGATTTTCGGGTCGCTCGACGGTGCCCACACCTGGCTGGGCCTGCCTCCCGCCCGAGAAGCATACGCCTGACGCCAGGCTATCGACAGGCCTGGCTGCGACCGTCGCCGCCAGGACTCTCAGGCAGCCTTGACGCAGCCGGCGGGTTTGCTGACGCGTTGCGTCGAGGCCGGATTGTCGGCCAGTTTGTTCGCCGGCCGGCGCGGGCGGGGCAGCAGTTCACCGCCGCAGTTCGGGCAGATACCCTTGAGTACGCCATCCGCGCAAGCGGCGCAGAAGGTGCACTCGAAGGAACAGATGCGCGCCTCGGTCGATTCCGGCGGCAGATCCCTGTCGCAGCATTCGCAGTTCGGTCGTAGTTGCAGCATTCCTGTCCCCCTGTTTCGCTTCAGACCAATTATGAATCCATTTGGTGGCTTCTTCCCGGGCGAGGGCTTTGGTGGGGCCTTGTGCGGTCGCGGCAGGCGTCGTAGCCTGTCGCACCGAGAACACCGAGGAGACGCGCATGTACCCCGACATTCCCGCCCGCTGGTACTTCGACGTCGTCTCGCCCTACGCCTATCTGCACCTCAAGCGCTTCGGCGAGCTGCACCCGGCGCTGGCCATCGAGCCGGTGCCGGTGCTGTTCGCCGGCCTGCTCAAGCACTGGGACAACAAAGGCCCGGCGGAAATGGCGCCGAAGCGCCTGCACACCTATCGCAGTTGCGTCTGGAGCGCGTCGCAGCACGGCATCCCCTTCCGCATTCCGCCGCGCCATCCCTTCAACCCGCTGCACGGGCAGCGCCTGCTGGTGGCGCTGGGCTCACCGCGCGCGGCGGTGGAGGCGGCCTACGATTTCGTCTGGGGCGAGGGGCGCGATCTCGCCGCGGAATGGCCGCTGTTCTGCGAGCGACTGGGCGTGAGCGTCGACGCTGCCACCGCATTGATCGCCGATGCGGTGGTCAAGCAGACGCTGATCGACAACACCGCGCAGGCCGCAGCGCAGGACGTGTTCGGCGTGCCGACGCTGGCCTTTCGCGGCCAATCGTTCTGGGGCAGCGACGCCATCGCC
>CAZDIJ010000130.1:0-4144 GCA_964505475.1 uncultured Sulfuricella sp.
CTTCCCCCGCAAGCAGGGGAAGGGGCGATAGCTGAGAATAGTTTAGAGGCATAAAAAAAATGGTGGACGTACCCGCCCGCCGCAAACAGGTCGCCTACGCCAAGCAGCGCGGACTGTCGGCGCGGCGGGCGCGTACGCTGTTAGGTGTGGCTTGATCAGCGCTGCACTATGAGTCCGTGCAGAATGCCCCGGCGCTGGTAAGCATGACGATGCTGTCAGCCCAGTATCCCCGTTACGGCTAGGTACGTCGATCATGTCCAAAATGGTTTCCTTGCTTTGAGAGTTATTTTTGCGGTAACTCCAAGTCTCGTTGTATCGTTAGCGCAACTGCTTCAGCAACTTTAATTCCATCCACTGCCGCGGAGAGGATGCCGCCTGCATAGCCGGCACCTTCCCCAGTAGGGTATAGCCCTTTGGTGTTGATGCTCTGGAGTTGGTCGTTGCGTTTTATGCATACCGGTGACGAGGTGCGTGTTTCAACGCCGGTCAGGAGCGCATCCGGCATGGCAAATCCCTTGATTTGCTTGTCGAAGGCTGGCAGTGCTTCACGTATCGCTTCGACGGCATAGTCTGGTAGGGCGGAATTCAGGTCACATAAGTGCACGCCGGGTGTGTACGAAGGCTGAACCGAGCCGAATGCGTTGGATGGGCGCTTGGCTAGAAAATCCCCGACGAGTTGTCCCGGCGCATGGTAGTTCCTTCCGCCCAGTTCGAAGGCGCGTTTTTCCCAGTGGCGTTGAAAAGTGATGCCGGCAAGCGGGTGGCCGGGGTAATCGCTGGGCGTTATGCCGACGACGATGCCGCTGTTTGCGTTGTGCTCGCTTCGTGAATACTGGCTCATGCCGTTGGTGACGACATGGCCGGGTTCCGAAGTGGCCGCCACCACGGTTCCTCCTGGGCACATGCAAAAGCTGTAAACGCTGCGGCCATTGCGGCAGTGATGCACCAGCTTGTAGTCAGCAGCGCCGAGCCGAGGATTTCCGGCGAATTTGCCGAAGCGGCAGCGGTCAATGAGATTTTGCGGGTGTTCAATGCGAAAGCCGATGGAGAAGGGTTTGGCTTCGATGTACACACCTCGTTCGTAAAGCATCTGGAACGTGTCGCGGGCGCTGTGGCCGACTGCAAGGACGACATGGCGGGCTAGAATCTTGTCTCCGTTGTCTAGCATTACTGCCTTTACTTGCCCATTCTCGATCTCAATATCGGCCACTTTGCTCTGAAAGCGGACTTCTCCGCCCAGGGATTGGATGGTTGACCGAATTTTTTCCACTACGCTTACCAGCCTGAAAGTGCCGATATGCGGTTTGCTCACATACAGAATTTCAGGCGGTGCGCCGGCTTGGACGAATTCGGTGAGAACTTTCCTGCCATAGTGGTGGGGGTCTTTTATTTGAGTATGCAGTTTACCGTCTGAGAAGGTTCCGGCGCCGCCTTCACCGAACTGGACGTTGGATTCGGGATCGAGCTTACCCTGGCGCCATAGCCCGAAAGTATCCTTGGTGCGTTCGCGTACCGATTTGCCGCGCTCCAGGATGATAGGCCGAAATCCCATCTGCGCCAGGATCAGTCCGGCAAAAAGCCCGGCCGGCCCGGTTCCGACTACTACTGGGTGGAAATCGAGATTGCCAGGCGCTTGCGCCACGAAACGGTAGGTCATGTCGGGAGTGGGGGAGATATGCCGGTTGCCGCGTAGCCGCTCCCGGACGGACGGCTCGTTTTTCAGTTCGACATCCAGCGAATAGACGAAATGAATCGCATCGCGCTTGCGCGCATCGTAACCGCGCCGTGCGATGGTGTAGCCAATAAGATCGCCAGGCTTGATGCCAAGACGCTCGATGATGGCCGTCTGAATGTCCTTCTCGGCATGGTCGAGCGGGAGTTTGATTTCGGTCAAACGCAACATTGATTATGGTTTCCGTATTGTCCTGAAATGCCGGATGCGGTATTTCGTGTGTAGGAAAGCCCCAAGTGTAATGGCCGTTTGCGAGGAATGCCACTGCTGGCGTCGGGTTGCGGCGCACAATAAGGAAAGGGTGTCGGCGAGTAGGCTGATCTCAACGTGGAACCACGGGATGCCGAAGGCAATCCACTGGTGCTCATCATCGAAAGCAAAGGCTGCTGGAACGATGGCCTGCTCACGGCAATGGAATCGCCGCTCCATGAGCGTTGCATGAAGCAAACCCATGCCGAGGCATGGCATCTATATTGGTGGGGTGGTTCGCCTGTGACCGCTGGAAAACGAGGGCGAAGAAGGCTGCATGCCAGAAACATGCTTCCCTTGAGGCGCTCCGCGAAATACTAACCCGGCAGGCGAGCAATTTTCCCATGGGCAGGGTATTCGTGCTGGATGCAACATGTTAGCCGCAACCGACTTATAGCATTAGATAGCCCAATTCTCCAATGTCAACCCCGCCACCCGCTCGAATTCGTGGGTATTGTTGCTCACCAGGCAGATGCCCAAGGCTAGCCGCACGGCTTGGCTGCGTCCGTTGAAAAAGAATTTGGCGGTTTCCATGGGGCTGCTCCAGCGCGGTGAGATATACCAAGTATATATCGTCGAATTCGATAATCAGTCGGCTTGGAGCTTGGTGTGACGATCTTCCGTTTCGCAAGGGGGTGGAAATGTTGATTTCCATGCGTGCGCCATTGATTTTCCAAGTAAACCGGTTTAGCATCCGCCCTCTTTTTCCACCAAATGCCGAGTTTATCAATATGGCTCATATGCCCGCCGCATCCATTCCCGTGATTGCCATCGACGGACCCTCCGCTTCCGGCAAGGGTACGGTGGCGCAATTGGTGGCGCGGCAACTGGGCTTTCATTACCTCGACAGCGGCGCGCTGTACCGTTTGCTGGCGCTGGCCGCCTTGCGGCGCGGGGTGGCGCTCGACGACGAGGCGGGGTTGAGCCGCCTGGCGGCGGGGCTGGATATCCGTTTCGATGGCGATGCGGTTTTGCTCGACGGCGCGGCGGTGACCGAGGATATCCGCACCGAAGCGTGCGGTAACGGTGCTTCGCGGGTGGCGATTTTTCCCGCGGTGCGCGCCGCGCTGCTGGAGTTGCAGCGCGCCTTCCGCAGGGCGCCAGGGCTGGTGGCGGACGGGCGCGACATGGGATCGACGGTGTTCCCCGATGCGGTGGCCAAGATATTTTTGACCGCCAGCGCCGAGGCGCGCGCGGATCGCCGTTATAAGCAGTTGATTGAGAAAGGAATGGGTGATAACATTTCACTCTTTCAAATTTTGCAGGATATTCGGCAGCGCGACGAACGCGACAGCGCCCGTAGCGCCGCTCCCCTGCAACAATGCGACGACGCCAGCTTGCTGGATACCAGTTCGTTGACCATCGCCGAGGCGGTTGCCGCGGTGTTGGCGAGGTATTCCAAGAGCTAGCGTTTTGGCGCCGGCCGCCGAAGTTTTGGCAGGCCGGTTTTGTTAACGAACGCCGTCGTTTGACGGTTTTTATGTTTTTTGGACACTTTATTAATGACTACTGCTGCCGTCTCTTCTGCTGCCTCCTCCAACGAAAGTTTCGCCGCCCTCTTTGAAGAAAGTCTCACACGCCAGGAAATGCGCGCGGGTGAAGTAATTACCGCCGAAGTTCTGCACGTCGATCAGGATTCCGTGATCGTCAATGCCGGCCTGAAATCCGAGAGCGTGATTTCCGCCGACGAATTCAAGAACGACCTGGGCGAGATCGAAGTTAAGCCGGGCGACTTCGTCAGTGTCGCCATCGAAACCCTGGAAGACGGCTACGGTGCGACCAAGCTGTCGCGTGAAAAAGCCAAACGCATCGCCGCCTGGAACGATCTGGGCGTAGCCATGGAGCAAGGCACCGTGGTGACCGGCGTGGTCAACGGCAAGGTGAAGGGCGGCCTGACCGTGATGGTCAACGGCATTCGCGCCTTCCTGCCGGGTTCCCTGGTGGACATTCGTCCGGTCAAGGACACCACCCCCTACGAATACAAGCAACTCGAATTCAAGGTCATCAAGCTCGACCGCCAGCGCAACAACGTCGTGGTGTCGCGCAAGGCCGTGCTGGAAGCCAGCCAGGGTGCAGAGCGCCAAGCGCTGCTGGAAAACCTCAAGGAGGGCGCGATCGTCAAGGGTATCGTCAAGAACATCACCGACTACGGTGCGTTCGTCG
>CAZDIJ010000131.1:0-4039 GCA_964505475.1 uncultured Sulfuricella sp.
GGTAGTCGCGGTGCACGAATACCTGCCCCTGCGCGAGGATGTTGCGGTTGAGCAGAGCGAAGGTTTCTTCCAGTTGGACGGCCTGCTCGCTGGAAAGCGCCGTCTGCAAGTGCCTGCTCACGTACCAATCCGGAAAAAGGCGCATTTCGCGCAGCAGCAAGGCTTCGTCATAGGGCGGCAATTCGCCGCCGCGGCTGGCGAGCTGGAATTTGACGAGGGCTGCCGCGGCGTCGCGGTACAGGCCGTCGGCGCTGGTTTCATCGAGGGCGGCGAGGTAGGTGCGGTCGCCCAGATCGGTAAGCAGCAGAAACCCCTGTTCCAAATCCTGCGCCAGCACCTCGGGCGCGTTCACTCCGGCCTGGCGCAGCAGCCCGGCGACGTGGACGAACGGACGGCAATCCTCGTGCCGAGGCGGCGCGTCCATGACGATGACGCTGCGCTCCGGCAGCGTTACCCGGAAATAGCGGCGGAAACTGGCATCCGCCGAGGCGGGCGCATAGGAGAAAGGGGTGGCGGGAAATTGCCGTTGCAGCCAGTCGTCGAGTAACCCGGTTCGATCCAAAAACCAACTCCGCATTGCGTAAAACGTGAATTTGTGCGATTTTATCACCGATAGCCGCCCAACATTCAAAATGAAGATTTTCCGCCCGAAACCGGCTGCCGCCATCCTGATTGGCCTTTTCCCCACCTGCTCCCTGGCTGCCGGCAAACTGCCGCCGCTGGCGGTCGATCCGGGGTTGCTGGCGCCCCCTGCCAGCGTTTCGCCGCCGTCCGCCGCGCCGCGCCCAATTCCCGGCGCGCCGGCCGTCCGGGCGGGAGAAGCGGGTGACGCGCCGCCACGCCTGAAAAGAAGCCGCAAACTATCCGTCGAACCGCCGGCCGGCACGGGAGCGACCCCGGTATTCATCCAGGCGCAGCGTATCCAAGGACACAAGGATGCCGAGGTGGAAGCCTTCGACGATGCCGAGTTGCGCCAATGGGGGCAGGTCTTGACCGCCGATCACCTGGTCTATCGCCAGCCGCAGGATGAAGTGTTCGCCGAGGGCAATGTCCGCCTGGAGCAAAAGGACGATTTCACCGAGGGCAGCGAACTGCTGCTCAAGCTGGAGAAAAAACAAGGCCACATGAACGCCGCCGTCTTCCGCATGGGCGCGCAAACGCCGGAAGGGCGCGGCAGTTCGACCAAGATGCTGTTCCAGGGCGAGAACCGCTACCGGCTGGAGGAAGCCAGCTACACCACCTGTCCGATGGGCAGCGACGACTGGCTGCTGCGCGCCGCCGCCCTGGATATCGACCGCAACGTCCAGACCGGCACCGCCCGGGACGCCCGCCTGGAATTCCAGGGCGTGCCCATCCTCTACGCGCCGTGGATGACCTTTCCCCTCAGCCGGGAGCGCAAATCCGGCTTTCTCGCGCCGAATTTCGGCAGCACCGGCCGCAGCGGCAGCGAATTCACCTTGCCTTATTACTGGAACATCGCACCCAACCTCGATGCGACCATCGCACCGCGCTTCATGCAAAAGCGCGGCTTGCAGTTGCGCAACGAACTGCGTTATCTCAACCTTGCCTACCGCGGCGAGGCGCGCGCCGAAATCCTGCCGAACGACGCCCTGCTCGGCATCGACCGCTATTATTTGTCATTGGCGCACAACCAGCATCTGGGGGGGGGCTGGTCGGGCGCCCTCAATTTGCACAAGGCTTCCGACAACAATTATTTCCGCGACCTGGGCACCCAGATCAGCGCCACCTCGCAAATCCATTTGCCGCGCGAAGGCCTGTTGAATTACGGCTTCGGCGGCTGGAACCTGGCCACCCGCGTCCAGACCTTCCAGACTCTGCAAGATGTCAACGCGCCCGTCACCGCGCCCTATCACCGCACCCCGCAACTGCTGCTGAGCGGCGGCCAGCGCGACATCTTCGGCGGCGATCTGGCGCTGACCGGGGAATTCGTCAATTTCAGCCACCCCAGCCTGCCCAACGGCCGCCGCCTGACCTTCTATCCCAGCATCAGCCTGCCGCTGACCGAATCGTTCGGCAGCCTCACGCCTAAGCTGGGCTGGCACATGACGCGCTACACGCTGGACAAGGAAACCACCGCCCTGCCGGATGCCACGCGCAGCCTGCCGGTCTTCAGCCTCGACGGCATCCTGCATCTGGAGCGCGAGACCGGGCTGTTCGGCCAGTCCTACGCGCAGACGCTGGAGCCGCGCCTGTATTATCTCTATGTGCCGAAGCGCGACCAATCGCAGATACCCAATTTCGACAGCGCCGAAGCGGATTTCAACTATGCCCGGCTGTTCACCGAAAACCGTTTCAGCGGCGGCGACCGCATCAACGACGCCAACCAGATCACCCTGGCGGTCACTTCGCGGCTGCTGGAAGCGGAATCGGGGCGCGAGCGCATCCGCGCCACCCTGGGGCAGCGCTATTATTTCACCGACCAGCAGGTTGTCCTCGGCGGGGCGCCCCAGTCCAGCAAGACCTCGGACATCCTGGCGCTGTTGAGCGGCAACCTTTCCGGCAATTGGGCGCTGGACAGCGGCTGGCAGTACGACCCCGGCCAGAAGCTGACGGAACGCGCCAATCTCGCCGCCCGCTACCAGCCGGAACCGGGCAAAACCCTCAACATGGGCTACCGCTACACCCGGGAAGCGCTCAAGCAGCTCGACGTGTCCGCGCAATGGCCGTTTTCCGGGCGCTGGAGCGCGCTTGCCCGGTGGAATTACTCGGTTCCCGACAGCAAGCTGCTGGAAGGACTGGCCGGGCTGGAATATCATGCCGGCTGCTGGGCGTTCCGCTCGGTGCTGCACAGCTTCTCGACCGCCGCGGCGCAACGCACCAACGCCATATTCTTCCAACTCGAACTCAACGGCATCGGCCATATCGGCTCCAACCCGTTTGACGTGCTGAAGCGCAACATTTATGGTTACACCAAATCCAACGAGAGCAATTATGAACCCACCGATTTCCGCTAGATTCCTGCTGCTGGGCGGCCTCCTGCTGGCCTGCCTGGGCGCCGCCGCCCAGGCCGCCGACGCCAAGGTCCGCCTGCTCGACCGCATCGTCGCCGTGGTCAACAACGAAGTCATCACCCAATACGACCTCAACGACCGCGTCAAGCTCGCCACCCAGCAACTCAAGCGCCAGGGCACGCCGCTGCCGCCGCGCGAACTGCTGGAAAAACAATTGCTGGAACGGCTGATCGCCGAACGGGTGCAACTGCATTTCGCCAAGGAAACCGGGATCCGCGTCGATGAGGCGCAACTGGATAAAACGCTGCTGCGCATCGCCCAGCAAAACAACCTCGGCCTGGAGGAATTCCGCGCCACGCTGGAGCGGGACGGCGTCGGCTTTGCCCATTTCCGCGAGGAAATCCGCAATGAAATCATCCTCGAACGCCTGCGCGAACGGGAAGTGGACAACAAAGTCACCATCACCGACAGCGAGATCGACAACCACCTCAACACCCGCACCACCCAACTGGGCGGCGAGGAAGAATTCAACCTGGCGCACATCCTGATCCGCGTCCCGGAACAGGCCAGCCCGGAGCAAATCCGGGAAAAACGCGCACGCGCCGAACAGGCGCTGGCCGCCCTGAAAAATCAGGCCAACTTCGGCCAGATCGCCGCCACCTATTCCGATGCCGGCGACGCCCTGCAAGGCGGCCTGCTCGGCTGGCGCACCGGCAGCCGGCTGCCCGCCCTGTTCATCGAAGCGGTGAACGAATTGAAACCCGGCGAGAACAGCGCCATCCTGCGCAGCCCCAACGGCTTTCACATCCTCAAGCTGCTCGACCGGCGCGGCAAGGATTCGCCCTTGATCGTCCAGCAAACCCATGCCCGCCACATCCTGGTCAAGACCAACGAAACCGTTTCCGAGGCGGACGCCAAGCACCGCCTGATGCAGATCAAGGAACGCCTCGACAACGGCGGCAATTTCGCCGAACTGGCGCGCCAGTATTCCGAGGACGGCTCGGCCGCCAGGGGCGGCGACCTCGGCTGGCTGTCGCCCGGCGCCACCGTCCCGGACTTCGAGCGCG
>CAZDIJ010000132.1:0-3946 GCA_964505475.1 uncultured Sulfuricella sp.
TTTACGAGGTGACTGAACCTCGGTATGCCCTACTCTGCTTTGCAACCCACGTCGAGACCAGGTCGCCCCCATTGTGACTTCAAGTAGACGAACTCCAGCGGAGAAAGTTCAATCGGGATTATAGCGGACAACCTCGTTCAGAGGTAATCGAATACGCCGAGCGGAGTGCCGATGATGCCTTCCGCCCGCCATTCCTGGGGGCGGTCGGATTCGCCGAGGTAGCCGTAGGATGCCACCAGCGAGGGCATGCCTGCGGCGCGCGCCGCTTCGATGTCGCGTTCGGCGTCGCCGATGTACAGACATTTTGCCGGTTCCAGTCCGGTTTGGCGTGCGGCGTGGAGCAGGGGGTCGGGATGGGGCTTGGGGTTGGCGCAGGTGTCGCCGCTGACGATGCAGGCGGCGCGTTGCGCCAAGCCGAAACTTTCCATCAGCGGTTCGGTGTAGCGCGCCGGTTTGTTGGTTACCACTCCCCAGGGAATGCCGCGCTGCTCCAGGCCGTTCAGCAATTCCGCGATGCCGGAAAACAACTGGGTGTGGTGGCAAAGATTGCGTTCGTAATAAGCCAGGAATTCCAGGCGCGCCGCGCCGAAATCCGGGGCGGCGGGTGTCAGGCCGAGGCCGATTTCGAGCAGGCCGCGTGCGCCGTGCGAGGCGTAGGGGCGGAGGATTTCCGGCGCCAATCGCGGCAGGCCGCGCTGCTCGCGCAGCAGGTTGAGCGCGTAGCCCAAATCCGGCGCGGTATCGGCGAGCGTGCCGTCAAGGTCGAAGAAAACCGCTTCAACCATTGCGGCGGCAGTGGATCAGGTAATTGACGCTGATGTCGTCGCCCAGGGAGTAGGCTTTGGAAAGCGGGTTGTAACTCATGCCTGCCATGCTTTCCACGGTAAGCCCGGCGGAACGGCAAAATCCGCTCAGTTCGGACGGTTTGAGAAATTTTTCATAGTCGTGGGTGCCTTGCGGCAGGAGCTTGAGCAGGTATTCGGCGCCGACGATGGCGAACAGGTAGGATTTGACGTTACGGTTGAGCGTGGAAAAAAACACTTGGCCGCCTGGCTTGACCAGTTCTGCGCAGGCGCGGACGGCGCTGGCGGGTTCCGGCACGTGCTCGAGCATTTCCATGCAGGTGACGATGTCGTAATGGCCGGGCTGTTCCTTGGCGAGTTCTTCCACCGCCACCAGGCGGTAATCCACTTGGGCGCCGCTTTCCAGCAAATGCAGCTTGGCGACCTTGAGCGCCTTGTCGCCGAGGTCGATGCCGGTCACGCTGGCGCCGCGCTGCGCCATGCTTTCCGCCAGGATGCCGCCGCCGCAGCCGACATCCAGGACGGCCTTGCCCGCCAGGCCGGCCAATTGATCGACATAATCTAGGCGTAGCGGGTTGATGTCGTGCAGCGGCTTGAATTCGCTGTTGGGGTCCCACCACTTGTGGGCCAGTTCGCTGAATTTATCGAGTTCTTGCTGGTCGGCGTTGAGCGATTGCATAACTATCCTTGACTGATTTTCTTTTGCCAGTAGGCGGCCTTGGCCGCCAGATCGCGGGAATCGATCCTGGTCAGGCGCCGCCCGTCGAGCAGCAATTCGCCGTTGACCCAGACGTGGCTGACGTTATCGCGTCCGGCGGTATACGCCAGATGCGAGGCGATATCATAACATGGCGCGGTTTCCAGCCCGGAGAGGTCGAGTGCTGCGATATCCGCCGCCTTGCCGGGCGCCAGCGAGCCGATTTGCGCATCTAGGCCGAGTGCGCGAGCGCCGTTGAGGGTGGCCATTTGCAGTGCCTGGTGGGCGGGCAGCGCGCTGGCGTCGCCGCTGACGCCTTTCGCCAGTAAGGCGGCCAGCCGCATTTCTCCGAACAGGTCGAGACGGTTGTTGCTGGCGGCGCCGTCGGTGCCGAGGCCGACGTTGACGCCCTTTTGGAGCATCGTCGAGACGGGGGCGATGCCGCTCGCCAGCTTCAGGTTGGAGGTTGGGCAATGCGCGATGTGGCAGCCTTGCGCCGCCAGGAGGCCGATCTCGTCCTCGCTAGGGTGCACCACGTGCACCGCGATCAGGTTGGGTCCCAGAAGACCCAGGTTGTGCAGCCGTTGCAGCGGACTTTGATGGTGTTGCGCCCAGCTTTCCGCTATTTCGTCGCGGGTTTCGTGCAAGTGGACGTGGATATTCAGATTAAGCTGTTCGGCATAAGTCAGGATGGCGGAGAAGGTCTTGTCGCTTACCGTATAAGGCGCATGCGGCGCGAGGCAGGCGGAGATCAGCGGCTCGTTCATGAACTCGTCGCGGAACTCCAGCCCCTTGGCGAGATAATCCTCCGCATCGGCGGCATAGCCGCTTGGAAATTCGAGCACGATCATCCCGATGGCGGCGCGCATGCCTGTCGACAGCACCGCCTGGGCAGCCGCGGCGGGGTGGAAATACATGTCGTTGAAACAGGTAATGCCGCCACGCAGCATTTCCGCGCAGGCCAGCAACGTGCCGTCGTGCACGAATTCCGGGGAGACGAATTTGCCCTCCACTGGCCAGATATGATGATTCAACCAGTCCATCAGCGGCAAATCGTCGGCCAGGCCGCGCAGCAGACTCATCGGCGCGTGAGCATGCAAGTTGACCAGGCCGGGAATCAGCACATGGTCTTCCAGCCGGAAATGGTTTTTCGCATGGTAGCGGCCATGCGCCTCGGCGCTGGGCAGGATCGCCAGGATGCGTCCGCCGTCCACGGCGATGCTGTGGTGCGGCAGTACCTGGCGCGCCGGCTCGACCGGGACGATCCAGCGGGCGTCGATCAGGGTATCGACGGTCAATCTTGATTGATCGGACATCTGAGCAATTTAGCGAATAAAAAAGCCCCGCACAACGGCGGGGCTGATTATCCCTTGAAGGGAATTACTTGTTGACCGGCACCTGGACTTCCGGCTCGACGGTCACGCGGCGGTCGGGCTGGAGACAGGCGATCAGTTTCTTGGCCGGCATGCGGCGGCAATCTTGCTTGGTGTTGGCATCCGGGTTCGGCTCGGATTCGCCCTTGCCGACGGTGCGGATACGCTCGGCGGCAACGCCCTGTTTCACCAGATAGGCCTTCACGGCGGCGGCGCGGCGCTCGGACAACTTCTGGTTGTACTTGGCGGTGCCGATACGGTCGGTATGGCCGGTCACCAGCAGCATTTCGACTTCCGGGTGCTCCTTCATGCCGGCGACGATCTTCTCATCCAGCGCCTTCTGGCCTTCGGCCTTGACGACCGCCTTGTCGAAATCGAACAGCGTTTCCGCCTTGAATTCGGCCTTGACGGCGGGCTTGTCGGGTCCGGCTACCGGAGCCGGAGCGGGAGCGGGGACGGGAGCAGGAGCGGGCGCCGCTTTTTTCGGCTCTTCCTTCTTGACCAGATCCGGGTCACATTCGGCGATTGCCATGGCCGGCGTCCAGTAACCGGTGCGCCAGCACTGGTTATAGTTGTTCTTGACCAGGGTGCCGCGCGAATCAATCAGGTAACCTTCCTTCTCGACGGGATGCGCGATGGCGCTGCCCATAGCCAGCATGGCGGTCAGGGTAACGATGCCAAGCGCAAGTTTCTTCTTAGCGGGCGCGATAAACATTTTATTCTCCTTTTAACTTTCAATATCAATATGAAAACAAGCTGCTAGCCTTGCAAAACCTAACCGATTCAATAATAGACCTACTTCGGTGGACATTCTACACAATCCCAAGACAATTGGGAAACCTGAATTCCCGCATTGTAAGGATTTTGTCAAGAAGCCATCTCAAGAAATCACGCGGGCGACGGAATTTCGAAATCGCCGGTCATGCGAATCTGGCTTCTGCCGAACCTGGCGTGCTAGAATAATTATTTTTCTGTATGCCCATGCCAACAGGCCGGTAGAACCTCAAGAACCCCGCATATGGACCAATTCGCCAAAGAAACCCTCCCCGTCAGCCTCGAAGAAGAAATGCGCC
>CAZDIJ010000133.1:0-3846 GCA_964505475.1 uncultured Sulfuricella sp.
TCCGTCGATGGCGCCCCGGATACAATAAGGATGAAACGCACGGCGTGCGGCTCCGATTAGTTAGGGTGGGACCATAGGGGAGGGGGAAGGAGGGTGTCAAGGAGGGGGGACTTCCTCGCGCCTTCAATGGTCTCGCTCGATCAACCTCGAATGGGACGTGGGGCCGTCTGACCAAACTCATTCAGGAACTGGCTCGCGACAAGGTGGGCGGTCCCGAAGCTCGAATATGCGGGTTGAATGCCTGCTTGCATTGCGCTCGCCAGAGGCATCTGCTGCGAACAGGTCAATACAAGTCTGCCGGGCTTCCCAAGTTGTGGAGCCGCCTTAACCCTCGTGATCCCCACGTAGAGCAATCTACGCTGCTCTTCCATTTGCGATTGCATTTCTGTAGCCGGCAAATCCGCTTCAGGTAGCCGAGGCAATAGGCCCTGAATGCATCCGGCAATAATTGTTACCGGGGCACTAAGTCCCTTGCTCTTGTGGAGACTCATTATTCGAACGTCGGTAACCTCGGTGGGTACCTCAGGCTTGGCAATAAGCGAGCTAAGTTCAGCAAGAAATGTTCTACGATCGCCGTTTGCCAACAAAGATGCCTCGAGCGCTACAGCGCGCAGGCCTTGCAGCCCGGCGTTCTCAGCTGGGAAAAGGCTATCTATTACCTCTGTGACAGAGGTTAGCATTTCAAGCTGCTCGAGCTCTGCCGCAACGCGCTGAAAACGCTCAACAATTGCTGCGGTATGTGGAATCGAGAATATCCCTCTAGACAAGCGCTCCAATGCTTCCCAGGGTGTGATTCCCTGTTCCTCGCAGTGCAACCGCAATCGCTGGTAGGCTCTGGCGCGCCATTCGTTGTGACCAAGACCAAGAAGCCACCTTAGAGCAACGCGATCTTCACGATCTACGTAAAGCTTTAGCTTTGCGAACCTCTCTTGGGCATCTTCAGAGTCGAGTTCCGATTCTGCGTAGTATGAGCGCGCCGGTATCCCCATAGCGGAAAGGGTGTGATAGATGGGGGTGCCAATGACGCCGCGCTGAGCAAGAACGAGAATGTCTCCGGGATGAGTTCCAGCGGTCACTAGGGCCTGAATTACATTAGCTACGCCCTGAATTTCTTCGGTAAGCGTCGTGTACTGTATGATTTGTATCTCACCCGGGCCGTTTTGTGGGCGCGGTGTCAGCGCCCTTCGCACCGGGCGATCGAGGTTTCGGGCGATGAGCGCGTTTGCCATCGCCACAACTTGGGATGGGCAGCGATGACATTCGCCAAGTTCCACATCCACTCCGCCTCCGTTTGCGGCTAGCCACTGCCGAATGCCCTCGGGGTGAGCGTGCTTGAAGCTGTATATGGATTGATCGTCATCTCCAACAATACAAACGTTGGCATTGTCCGACAGCAAATGTAAGACACCTTGTTCAGCTTTGTTTAGATCCTGAAACTCATCTATAAGTATATGGGAAAATTCAGTTCGAGCGGGGGCGGCAGGATTGTGCAGCAAATACCTGTATGCCAAAGGAATTGCTTCGCCAATGAGCATACTATTATGAAATCGATGCCAGTTATTCAAATCGAGCTCAAGTGATGCATCCTCTGGTGACTGCACATATCCAGGTTCATCGGCCTGAAGTCTGGCCCAGGCCGATTCAAAGGCGCGGATGCGCTTTTTGACACTCCGCTTGCCCTGATGGGCACCGGCAAGGTCAGCAAGAAGGGGCTCGATCTCGAAATCATTTAAAGGGCGAGCAACACGTCCGGTCGCTTCAAGCGCATGAGTTGTCATCAAAATCTTGAACGCAAGGCTATGAAGAGTTCTGCCTTCCAGTTGGTCACACCCTGGGACGCCCATCCCCACCAGTTCGCGGTGCAAATCCTCTGCTGCTACCCGTGTGAATGTAACGGGCAAGATTGCGTTTGGCGGCACGCCAACTTCAAGCAGTCTTGCAACCCTCCGCTTCATCGCGAACGATTTTCCAGTGCCGGGTCCTGCGACGACACGAAGTCGTCGATCTTCTGAAGACGCAATTTGAAATGCGGGCGAGCCCGGTACGATGCCGTCAGACCAAGCCATGAACAAACCTTCAACTTCCTCCGGCCGCGTTCTCTAGGCGGACTGGCAAAATTGTATCGGGTGGTAGTTCGCACTCACTGGTTGCGTATTCTTGTCGCCTCGCGATTGGAAGCGCAAGTCGCAAAAGGGGCTTTGCACCCAAGTCTGGCACCCTCACCCCAGCCGCCCCTCCTCATCCCACGCCACCACCTTCTGCGCTTCCCCTCCCCACCTCCACAGCACCAGATTCCGCATCCCCTCCGTCGCGCCGGTGGCGAAGCTCGGCACCAGCGCGCCGGCGGCCCCCGCCGCGATGAGCCGCTTCGCCAGCGTCCACGTGGGAGGCACGCGCCCCTCGGCGCGGTCCAGCATCCAGGCGCAGCCGAGGGTTTGAAGGTCCGTGCCGGCGGCTTGTCGGCCCGCCTCCGTCGTGAGGTCGAGGATGCCGGCGCAGTCCACGTCGTAGGTCACCACCGTCAGCGGCGGGAAGCGGTGGGCGAAGCCGTGGGAGACCTCGGCGAACATGCCCTCGATGGAGAGGGCGAGATAGAGCGCCGCCATGCCCTTGGGGTTGAACCGCCCGCCATGGATCGCCGCGCCCGCGCCGGAGGTCGGCGCGAAGGCCCAGCGCGGGTCGTGCGCCCGGTAGGCGAGGCCGCGATAGCGGGTGAGGGGGAGGGGCGGGGATCTCATGATGCTGCCGGCACGGGGTCCCGGTTGTTTGGCGCTGCCCTCATCGCGTCATGCCCGGCCGTGTGCCGGGCATCCACGACTTGAACACCGCAGCGGGAAGACAATTCGTGGATGCCCGGGCCGAGCCCGGGCATGACGGGTGGAGGTTCGAGTGCCTCTTCCGGCTCCTGCGCTTGCCCGTCCTGGCGCCACCCCTCAGGCGAAGCCGCCGGTGGCGACATGGTCGAGCCAGTCGCGCAGCGCCGCCGCCTTGCCGTCCTTCACGAGGCTCTCCGCCGTGCGGCCGCCGAAGGCCGGCAGCGGCGCGGCGCGGTACCAGGCGAGCGCCTGCCTCTCGCCGCCGGCCCAGTCGGCGACGCGCGCGACGATCTCGATCATCTCGGTGACGCGTTCCTGCGTCTTCGGCGCCTTCGCCCGCGCGGCGCGGTGGAAGGTCTCCGGCCTCACGCCCATGGTGTCGGCGAGCTGCGCCTTCGACACGCCGAAGCGGTCGGCCACGCGGTCGATGGCGATCAGGCCCTCGGCGTCGAAATAGCCGGAGGTGCGGACGCCGCCCGTGACCGGGGCGACTGTCGCGGCCCGCCGCGAGGGCACCCGGGCTGCCTTGGTGGTCATGATCCGATCCAGTCCAAATGGCAGGAAATCATGACCAAACATATGGCATGACCAGCACTTTGGCAAGGCGGACCCCGCCGGCCCCTCATCGCAGGCCTCGCGCGAAGCCGGCGACCACGCCCACCACCCGCCCGTCCTGGCCGGCGAAGCCGTGATAGCCGCGCGCCTGGCAGGGGTCCCCGGCATCCGGTCCACCGTCGAACCACGCCACCCGGACCCGCGCCCCGCCCCAGGCCCTGAAGGGCTCGACGCCCGAGGGCGAGGTGAAACGGCAGCCGTCGCGGCGGTGATGCACCACCAGCGTCGGCGGCAGGGCCGCGGGGGAACCGATCTGGCCGCGAAGCTGATCGAGGAAGCCCGCGGTGATGACGACGCCGTTCGGGCGCGCGCCCAGCGCCTCGGCGATCCGGAGCGAGCCGCGGGAGGTGCCGGCCACCGTCACCGGGCGGCCGAACCGCTGCCGGAGATAGGCGACGGCGGCGGCGACCGACAC
>CAZDIJ010000134.1:0-3790 GCA_964505475.1 uncultured Sulfuricella sp.
CCCCTGCTTGCGGGGGAAGGCCGCACCCTGAAGGGCATGAAGGATGGGGGCAAACAGCGGCGGCCATGCGGGCAAACGCCCCCACCCCAACCCTCCCCCGCGCGCTATGCGCGCAAGGGAGGGGGGTGGACATTTGCTGAGAATAGTTTAGAGGCATGTATAACTTTGATCTCCAATCCCGGCATGCGCCATCTCCGGCAAGGCTCCCGGAATCATTGCGGGCATGCGGGATATTGACGCAAAATGGCCGTTTTCCGTGCGGTGCGTTCCATGAAATTGGCCGCCATGGCGGGATAATCATTAAGGGATTAATAAATCAATGAAAACGGATACGGACGCTTGGATGTGGCTGGCGCCGCTACTCTGCGGCGGCGCGGGTGTGGCGGCGCTGCTGGGGGTATCGGGAATGAGCGGCGCGGGCGCCCAGTTCGCCGTGGCGCTGGCCGTGCTTACCGCCGGCTGCGCCTGGGGCAGCGCATTCCGCCAACGCGACAATCTGGCGCGCCTGGCGCGGCAAGCCCAGGATTTCGCCGAACCACGGCGCCAAACCAGCCGTGAAGCGGAAAACATCGACGGCCTGGAACAGATTTGCGGCAAGGCCGCGCCGATTTGGGTGAAACAAATCGAAACCGCGCGCAGCCAGACCGAGGAAGGCATCACCGAGGTGGCGGCGCGCTTCGCCGCCATCGTCGAGCGCCTGCATGCTTCGGCCATCGCCTCGCAGCAGACCGCGGGAGGCAGTGAAGCGGCGGTGCTGTCGCAAAGCGAAACCGACCTGGTGGCGGTCAACCGCTCGATGGATGCGGCGCTGAAGAAACGCGCCGAGATGGTGCGCGATGTCCAGGAACTGGTCTCCTATACCGCCGAACTCAAGCAAATGGCCGCCGAAGTGGCCGAAATCGCCTCGCAAACCAATCTCCTGGCGCTCAATGCCGCCATCGAGGCGGCGCGCGCCGGGGAAGCCGGGCGCGGTTTCGCGGTGGTGGCGGACGAGGTGCGCAAGCTCTCCAGCCTTTCCAGCGACACCGGCAAGAAAATGACGGAAAAGGTCAACGTCATCAACGGCGCGATTTCGGCGGTCATCGACGTTGCCAGGAAATTCGGCGAGGAAGACGCGCGCTCGGTGGCCGAGGCGGAAGAAACCATCCATCGGGTGCTGGCCAACTTCGAGTCGGTCACCAAGGGATTGAGCGACTCCTCCGAAATGCTGCGCCGCGAAAGCGAAGGCATCGGCGCGGAAATTTCCGATGCGCTGGTTTATCTCCAATTCCAGGACCGGGTCAGCCAAATCCTGGCGCACGTGCGCAACAACCTCGACGGCTTGCACGCGCATCTCGCGCAACACATCGCCGAGCGCGGCGGCGGCGGCGCCCCGGCCATCGACGCCGACGCCTGGCTGGATGAAATGGAACTGGGCTACACCACCGCCGAACAGCGCGACATACACCGCGAAAGCACGGGAAACCGCGCGAAAGCGGCGGAAGCGGCGGCGGCGACGGAAATCACCTATTTTTAGCAGGAGCAAGACATGGCCAAGACCATCATGATAGTGGACGATTCCGCCTCCTTGCGGCAGGTAGTCGGAATCGCCCTGAAAAGCGCGGGATACGAGGTCGTCGAGGCCTGCGACGGCAAGGATGCGCTGTCCAAGCTCGACGCCAGCAGCAAAGTGCATCTCATCATCTGCGACGTCAACATGCCCAACATGGACGGCATCACCTTCGTAAAAGCCGCCAAGCAGATGCCCAACCTCAAGTTCACGCCGGTCATCATGCTCACCACCGAATCCCAGGAGTCGAAAAAAGCCGAGGGGCAGGCCGCCGGCGCCAAGGCCTGGGTGGTCAAGCCGTTCCAGCCCGCGCAAATGCTGGCGGCGGTGGCGAAACTGGTGATGCCTTAAGGATAAGGGACAGCAGTCCCTAAAAACCATGGAAATCCACATCGAGAAAACCGCCGACGGAGTGTGCCACGCCCTGCTGGCGGGCGAAATGACGATCTACCATGCCGCCGCCATGAAGCAGGGGCTGCTGGACTGCATCGCGCGCGGCGGGGAAATCGAGTTCAATCTTTCCGATGTCGTCGAGATGGATACCGCCGGCTTCCAGCTTTTGCTGCTGGCCAAGCGCGAAGCCGCCGCCGCCGGCAAGCCGTTGCGCCTGGTGGCGCATAGCCCGGCAACCCTGGAAGCGCTGGACATGTTCAACATGGCGTCGTATTTCGGCGACCCGGTGGTCATTTCCGGTAAAACGCGGTGAGCGGCATGGACATGGAGCAAGCCCTGCAAACCTTCCTGGCGGAAAGCCGGGAATTGCTCCAGGCGATGGAGGAGGGGCTGCTCGAACTGGAATCCGAACCCGGCGACCAGGAAGCGATTGCGGCGGTCTTCCGCGCCGCGCACACCATCAAGGGGTCGGCGGGACTGTTCGGCCTGGACGGCATCGTCGCTTTCACCCATGTGGCCGAAAATCTGCTGGACAAGGTGCGTTCCGGCGAAGTGGCGATAAACGGCGACCTGATCGCGCTGCTGCTGTCGGTAGGCGACCATATCGGCACGCTGGTCGATCAGGTCGCCGAAAAACAGGATGCGCCCGGCGAGGCGACCCGCCTGGCCGGCGAAGAACTGTTGCGAAAAATGCGCGCCTTTCTCGGCGCCGCGCCCGGCGGCGGCCAATCCGGCGGGGTGCCGGTCGAACATGAATCCGAGTTGCAATCCTGCGGCGGCGGTCCGGTGGGCAGCGACAATTGGCACATTTCCCTGCGTTTCGGCCAGGATGTCCTGAAAAACGGCATGGATCCCATGTCGTTCTTCCGCTATCTCGCCACCCTGGGCGAAATCACCACCATCACCACCCTGCCCGACGCCATGCCGCCGGCGGAAACCATGGATGCGGAATGCTGCTACCTGGGGTTTGAAATCGACTTGAAAAGCGATGCCGACAAGGCCGCCATCGAGAGCGTTTTTGAATTCGTGCGCGACGACTGCAACCTGCGCATTCTGCCGCCGCACAGCCGCATCGACGAATATATCCAGCTTATCAACGAATTGCCCGAGGACAATATCCGCCTGGGCGAAATCCTGCTTAGCAGCGGCGCGGTGACGCAAAAGGAACGCGACGAAATGCTGCTGTGCCAGGCCATACGCACGAGCGCCGCGGAGATTCTGCCGCCCCATGAAAGCCCCCCGCCGATTCCGCCGCTCGGGGAAATCCTGGTGCGCGAAGGGATGGTGCAAAAAGAACTGGTGGACGCGGCGCTGGAAAAGCAAAAGCAGGTGCGCGAGCACAAGGCGCAGGAAAGCAAGTACATCCGGGTGCACGCCGACAAGCTCGACGACCTCATCAACCTGGTCGGCGAACTGGTCATCGCCGGCGCCTCGGCGGGACTGCTGGCCAAGCGCCTGCGCGACGCGGCGCTGAGCGAAACGACTTCGGCCATCTCGCGGCTGGTCGAGGAAATCCGCGACGGCGCCCTGCAATTGCGCATGGTGCCGATCGGCGAGACCTTCAGCCGCTTCCACCGCGTGGTGCGCGATGTCGGCAAGGAGCTGGGCAAGGAAATCGCCCTGGAAATCAGCGGCGGCGAAACCGAACTCGACAAGTCGGTGGTCGAAAAGATCGGCGATCCGCTCATGCACCTGGTGCGCAACAGCATGGATCACGGCATCGAGCCGTCCGAACTGCGCGCGCAGCGCGGCAAGCCGGCCAAGGGCACGGTGCGCCTCAATGCCTACCACGAATCAGTAGTGTCCGGTTAAATTGAGTCACGCACGCTGTAAAACCAATATTGAAGC
>CAZDIJ010000135.1:0-3778 GCA_964505475.1 uncultured Sulfuricella sp.
AGCTGCGCAAGAACACCGGCGACGACCGCCGCCGCACCCACGACATGAACACCGCCAACTGGATTCCCGACCTGTTCATGAAGCGCGTCGTGGAAAACGCCGAATGGACGCTGTTCAGCCCCTCCGACTGCCCCGACCTGCACGACAAGTGGGGCAAGGCCTTCGAGGAAGCCTACACCGCCTACGAAGCCAAGGCCGAGCGCGGCGAATTGAAGCTGTTCAAGCGCATGCCGGCGGTGGTGCTGTGGCGCAAGATGCTCTCCATGCTGTTCGAAACCGGCCATCCCTGGATCACCTTCAAGGATCCCTGCAACGTGCGCAGCCCGCAGCAGCACGTCGGCACCGTGCACAGCTCCAACCTGTGCACCGAGATCACCCTCAACACCAACGACCACGAGATCGCGGTGTGCAACCTGGGTTCGGTGAACCTTGCCGCTCATATCAACGACGGCAAGCTCGACCTGGAAAAGCTGCGTCGCACCGTCCACACCGCCATGCGCATGCTGGACAACGTCATCGACATCAATTACTACGCCGTGCCCAAGGCGCGCAACGCCAACCTCAAGCACCGCCCGGTGGGCATGGGTATCATGGGCTTCCAGGATTGCCTGCACCAGTTGCGCGTGCCCTACGCCAGCCAGGAGGCGGTCGAATTCGCCGACCGTTCGATGGAGGCGGTGGCGCACGCGGCCTACTGGGCATCCACCGAGCTGGCGGAAGAACGCGGCCGCTATTCGACCTTCAGCGGTTCGCTGTGGGACCAGGGCGTCCTGCCGCACGAATCCAATGCCCTGCTGCGTGCAGCACGCGGCGGCTACCTGGAAGTCGACGAATCGGTGACGCTGGACTGGGAGGCCTTGCGTGCCCGCATCAAGCAATACGGCATGCGCAATTCCAACTGCCTGGCCATCGCCCCCACCGCCACCATCGCCAACATCGTCGGCGTCTCGCCGTCGATCGAGCCGACCTACCAGAACCTCTACGTCAAATCCAACCTCTCCGGCGAATTCACCGTCGCCAACCAGTACCTGGTGGACGACCTGAAAAAGGAAGGCCTGTGGGACGAGGTGATGATGGCCGACCTCAAGTACTTCGACGGCACCCTGAGCAAGATCGACCGCATCCCGCCGCAACTGCGCCAGCTCTACGCCACCGCCTTTGAAGTAGACCCGCAATGGCTGGTGGAAGCCGGCTCGCGCCGCCAGAAGTGGATCGACCAGGCGCAGAGCCTGAACATCTACATCAGCCAGCCGTCCGGCAAGAAGCTCGACGAAACCTACAAGCTGGCCTGGCTGCGCGGCCTCAAGACCACTTACTACCTGCGCAGCCTGGGCGCAACCCACGCCGAGAAATCCACGGTGCAAGCCGGCAGCCTCAACGCCGTGCCGGTGGACGGCGGCCTGGGCGGGGAATTGCCGAAGGCTTGCAGTATTGATAATCCAGATTGTGAAGCCTGCCAATAGGCAGGTTCACAATCTGGATTACGGCGAAGACTAACCTTTGCGCGTAGCGCCAAGGTTATGTCGAAGCCACAACCCCGATTGCGAGGCCTGCCAGTAACACGACCTCCCCTCTCCCGCAGGCGGGAGAGGGGCCGGGGGTGAGGGAAACCCAGCCTCCACGAAATTGAATTAACCGTTGTCAACGATAACGAGGAGATAAAACCAAATGCTGAACTTCGAAGACGCCACCCCCGCCAAGCCCGCCGCCCCGCGCATGCCCGCCATGCCCATCGCCGAGCCGGTTTCCGCTGCGCTCACCGGCATCGGCGACACCCGCCGCATCAAGGCGGAGGACAAGCGCATCATCAACGGCCAGGCCGACGTCAACCAACTGGTGCCGTTCAAGTACAAGTGGGCCTGGCAGAAATACCTGGACGCCTGCGCGAACCACTGGATGCCCCAGGAAGTGAACATGAACCGCGACATCGCGCTGTGGAAGGACCCCAACGGCCTGACCGAGGACGAGCGCCGCATCGTCATGCGCAACCTCGGCTTCTTCTCCACCGCCGACTCCCTGGCCGCCAACAACATCTCGCTCGGCACCTACCGCCACATCACCGCGCCGGAATGCCGCCAGTACCTGCTGCGACAGGCCTTCGAGGAAGCCATCCACACCCACGCCTACCAGTATATCGTCGAGTCCTTGGGCCTGGACGAGGGCGAAATCTTCAACATGTACCACGAGATTCCCTCGATCCGCGACAAGGACGAGTTCCTCATCCCCTTCATCGACACCCTGTGCGACACCAACTTCCACACCGGCACCCCGGAGAATGACCAGAAGCTGCTGCGCTCCATCATCGTCTTCGCCTGCATCATGGAAGGCATCTTCTTCTACGTCGGCTTCGTGCAGATTCTGGCGTTGGGCCGCATGAACAAGATGGTCGGCGCTGCCGAGCAGTACCAGTACATCCTGCGCGACGAGTCGATGCACCTGAATTTCGGTGTGGATTTAATCAACCAGATCAAGATGGAAAACCCGCACCTCTGGACCACGGAATTCCGCGCCGAAATCGCCGTCCTGATCCAGAAGGCCGTCGAGCTGGAATACCGCTACGCCGAGGACACCATGCCGCGCGGCGTGCTGGGGCTGAACGCGCCGATGTTCAAGGAATACCTGCGCTTCATCGCCAACCGACGTTGCCAGCAGATCGGGCTGGATCAGTTGTACCAGGGGGCGACGAATCCGTTCCCGTGGATGTCGGAAATGATCGACTTGAAGAAGGAGAAGAACTTCTTTGAGACGAGGGTGACCGAATATCAATCGGGCGGGGCGTTGAGCTGGGATTGAGGCTCGGGGAAAAGGCGCAGGGGACTGCGCCTTTTTTGTGGTTGTGTTGATACCTATATGGTTACAGGCTACACTTCGACAAATGATAAAAGGCTTTTCGCACAAAGGGCTGGAAGCGTTTTTCCGTACCGGGAGCAAGGCCGGTATTTTGGCCAGCCATGAAAAACGGCTGCGAATGGTTCTTTTCTTGCTGAATGGCGCGAACCGGGTGGAGGATATGAATTTTCCCGGTTCCGGCTTTCATGGTTTAAGCGGAAACCTGGCCGGTTTCTGGTCGGTAAAAATCAGCGGAAATTGGCGCCTGATTTTCCGGTTCGAAGGCCAGGACGCTTATGAAGTCGATTATGTGGATTACCACTAGGAGGGTGCAATGAACATGCACAACCCGCCTCATCCTGGCGAGCTATTGAAGGAACTCTACCTCGAACCCTTGAAAATCACCGTGACCGAGGCGGCTGTGGCCTTGAACGTCGCGCGCAAGACGCTTTCGGCAGTGGTCAATGGGCGGGCCGGCATCAGCCCGGAAATGGCGCTGCGATTGGCTAAGGCGCTGAATACCACGCCGGAGTTGTGGCTCAACATGCAGGCGCAGCATGATTTGTGGATTGCGCGGCAGAAGAAGACGGATGAGGAGGTTAGGTTGTTGAGGGAGGCGGCTTAGTTAAACGTTGGTATCTTGATTTCATGAATTACTCCGAGTTTTCGTTAGGCCAAAATTAAGTCTAGGGATATAGATGATGATGGTGGCAGATGAGCGATATAAAGGGCGCCACGTATTTGGAGAACTTTGTCGGTATGCCGATTTTTACAAGAGCTTCGCTATGTCGGTTTTTTCCTTTTGTTCGATGGGGACAAAGGCAATATGCAATATTGATACGTATGTTTATTCCTCCATTCAAGGGACGCTTGAATCGATAAGAAGCTGTTTTAAAAAAATCAGAATTGTTGTCGATAAAGGGTTACATCCACTTCATGAGGAGCGGTC
>CAZDIJ010000136.1:0-3690 GCA_964505475.1 uncultured Sulfuricella sp.
CCTGGCCATCCAGTTGCTGGCGCTCGCCACGCCGCTCTTCACCCAGGTGATCATCGACAAAGTGGTGGTGCACCACACCGAAAGCACCCTGATCGTCATCGGCGTCGGGCTGGCGGTGTTCATGGTCTTCTCCGCCTTGCTCTCCTGGGTGCGCCAATACCTGGTGCTGCACACCGGCAACCGCGTCGACGCCGTGCTCGGCAGCGCCGTCTTCGAGCATCTCTTCCATCTGCCGCCGCGCTATTTCGAGCAGCGCCCAACCGGGGTCATCGCCGCGCGCCTGAACGGCGTCGAAACCATTCGCGAATTCGTTGCCGGCGCCGCCGTCACCCTGCTCCTCGACCTGCCGTTCCTGCTGATTTTCGTCGCCATCATGTTCTACTACAGCGTCGGCCTCACCCTGATCGTGCTCGCCATCCTCGCCGTCATCATCGCCATGAGCCTGCTGGTCGCGCCGCTGTTCCAGGAACGCCTCAACCGCCAATTCCTGCTAGGCGCGCGCAACCAGGCCTTCGTCACCGAATACGTCGCCGGCCTGGAAACCGTCAAAAGCCTGCAAATGGAACCCCAACTGAAAAGCCGCTACGGCGACTACCTCGCCGACTACCTGCACGCCGGCTTCCACATGCGCCAGCTCGGCAACACCTACAACGCCGCCGCCAACACCCTGGAACAACTGATGACCCTGCTCATCCTGGTGGTCGGCGCCTACACCGTGATGAACGGCACCGACTTCACCATCGGCATGCTGGTCGCCTTCCAGATGTTCGCCGGGCGCCTCTCCCAGCCCATGCTGCGCCTCGTCGGGCTATGGCAGCAATTCCAGCAGGCCAGCCTGTCGGTGGCGCGCTTAGGCGACATCATGAACGCCCCCACCGAACCCTATTCCCTCATCCCCACCCGCGCCGGCGGCGGCCACGGCCGAATCGAGATCGAAAACGTCAGCTTCCGCTACGCCGAAAACCTCCCCTACCTCTACCGCAACCTCACCCTCAGCGTCGCCCCCGGCAAGACCGTCGTCATCATGGGACCCTCCGGTTCCGGCAAAAGCACCCTCGCCAAACTGCTCCAGGGCTTCTACCAGCCCAGCGACGGCCATATCCGGCTCGACGGCACCGACATCCGCCACCTCTCCGCCAACGAACTGCGCAGCCGCTTCGGCGTGGTGCCCCAGGAAACCGTGCTGTTCTCCGGCACCCTCTATGACAACCTGCTGATGGCCGACCCCCACGCCACCTTCGAGCAAATCGTCCAGGCCTGCCGCATGGCGGAAATCCACGAAACCATAGAAAAACTCCCGCAAGGCTACCAGACCGAAATCGGCGAACGCGGCAGCGGCCTCTCCGGCGGCCAGCGCCAGCGCCTCGCCATCGCCCGCGCCCTGCTCAAGCGCCCGAAAATCCTCATCTTCGACGAAGCCACCAGCAACCTCGACGCCGCCACCGCCGAACACTTCGCCCGCACCGTCAACCAACTGCGCGGCAAGGTGACCATGCTCTTTATCACCCACCAGATACCCAAGGGGCTGCACGTGGACGAGGTGTTCAGCCTGGGACAGGGCGCGACGAAGATGGCGGTGGTGGAGGAAGAGCGGCGGGAGGGGAAAGAATGAAGAAGAGAGACATTTGTTCGGGTTATGCAGAAACACAAACCGATTTCGAATTCTGAACATGAGAGATGAAATGGCGTTCGTGAGAAAAAGCAAAATTGCTCCCTTTAGCTACTCTAAGGACGACAAAACCAACCAGGTCGCCTTCGACGTGGACGACAGCGGCTACCTGCGGCATGCTGCCTGGGCGGGTGCGGGCACCGGCTTCCTGGTGCTCGACCGCAACCACAACGGCTTGGCCGATACCGGCGAAGAACTCTTCAGCAACGCCCAAGTTGCCGACGACCTGAAGAGGCTGGCTTCGCTCTTCTGGGTGGTCGCCAACCAGGACGGAATCAAGGCGGCGAATGAGCCGAATTACTTCCAAGAAAGGATCGCAGCATGAAACCGACGACAAGGTTGAAACCAAACTTCCTGTTGCGCTGGCTGGCCTGGATTGTCCTCGGGCTGGCGATTGCCGGCCTATCGGCCTGCGCTACCGGGCAGAAGCTGACCGACCATGCCTTCAGTTTTGATGCACGATGGGATAGCCCAGATGTGGAGATATTGAACTATCGCTACGGTGATTCAAATCTTCCGGGAACGCGCATGCCTGCTGCTCTATTGAGAGAAGGAGGAGTTAGTGGAAGTACTGGTATCAACGGCGCCTTCCCTCGCGGCGACTCCCTCTATGTCAAATGGCGCATCAAGGCCACGGGCGAGGTGTTCGAGGACACGGTGGATATGAAGAGTCGCCTGCCGGAAGACATCACCGGCCAGCGCATTTATTTCGTGATTGATGGAACACAGCTATATGTGTATTTGATTTCGCGCGACCCGAAACGAGGGTACCTCTCATCAGAAGAAGTGGCGGCGGCTGATCGCGAGGCGAACACCCCCCATAAGAAGGCTCTTAGGAAGTACGTAAGACACAAGATCGTCACCATCTATCCCGATCAACCCAAGCTGAACAAATCCAACTGAGGGAGGCACTCATGGGCAGCATTGTCAGAATCGTAACCCCGGAAGAACTTCAACAGACGCAGCAATCCGCCCATAGTCTTGGGACAATGCCAAGGCCGGTGATCCGGCCTGATCAGTTCGTTTTTTTCGCGGCGTTTGACGGTACCAACAATATCAAAAGCAATCCAGATTATTCCAATGACCGCCAGAGCACCAACGTGGGGAAATTATCAGATCAGGTGGAGGCTGTTTCTGCCTCCAATCCAAATCTTGTACCCCGTTATTACTCCGGCCCCGGCACGCCGGGCACCCTTGTCGGCTCCACCGTCCTGCCCTCACAAGTCACACAACAGACGATCAACACGGCCAACCAAGCCTACGACGATTTTGCTCATGAGTCCGCAGCGTGGCTGAAAGCCAATCCCGGCGGCTCGATCACCACGGCAATCACCGGCTTCAGTCGAGGCGGGGCGACCGGGGTGGTGTTTGCCCAACTGCTCAATGAACAAGGGCTGGTTGACCCAGATACCGGCGCTGTTCTCATTGCACCCGGTCAGGTTGATGTCTCCGCCATGCTTCTGTTCGACCCGGTTTCGACGGGATTCACCGGCGATCTGAGCATCCCATCCAACGTCAACCTGGACAACATCGCCATCGTATCGGCGCAGGACGAGTATCGCGTGGAATTCAAGCTGGACGATCATTCCTCCAACCCCAATGTGCGAATCCTCACCTCCATCGGCAACCACGGCGACGTCGGCGGGTTTTACGACCAGGGCCTGGGAGCGATTTGGCTGGAAGGCGGCACCGACTTTTTCCAAAACGCGGGCCTGCCCATCGGGGATGTTCCGCTCGATCGGCAATTCAACCCCGACCAGTCTCACGGTATCCACACGGAAGGCGTGGACAGCTATGGCAACAAAATTTGGGAAGAATACGGCACTCCGGGCAGTCGTTTGATGCGCCCCGTCGGCGCGCAGCCTCCCACCAAGATTCTCACCACCCCCGCCTACAACTCCAGTGTCACCCTCAACGCCTCCGGTCAACTGACCATGACCGTCGAGCGGAATGTCAACGGCCACCAGGTCAAGATCGAATTCATCGAAGACGAATGGGGCGACCTCCATGCCGCCCGCGTT
>CAZDIJ010000137.1:0-3630 GCA_964505475.1 uncultured Sulfuricella sp.
GGCTTCAATATTGGTTTTACAGCGTGCGTGACTCAATTTAACCGGACACTACTGGGACGATCTCCTTTTGATGAAAGTAAAGTGAAGTGCGGCTTGCACGCTGTGCATTTAACCCGCCCCATGTATCCCGGTTGTGTCCGCCGGGCGGCGTTTTGTATCGTCATGTGTCCGTTCCGGCCATGGATACATGCCGATACAAAGCGCCATACCCGGCGCCGGGCGGCGCGGGCATAATGGCGTCATGGAAAGCTCACCGCACATCCTGATCGTGGACGACGACCGGGACATCCGTTCCCTGCTCGCCGAGTACCTCGATGCCAACGGCTGCCAGACCGTCACGGCGGCGGACGGGGCGGCGATGCGCAACGTCCTGGCGAGCGCCCGCGTCGATCTGATCGTGCTCGACCTGACCTTGCCCGGCGAGGACGGGCTGACGCTGTGCCGCAACCTGCGGGCGCACTCCAGCCTGCCGGTGGTGATGCTCACCGCGCGCGGTAGCGCCCTCGACCGCATCCTCGGCCTGGAAATGGGCGCCGACGACTACCTGCCCAAGCCCTTCGAGCCGCGCGAACTGCTGGCGCGCATCCGCAGCGTATTGCGCCGCACCCAGGCGCTGCCGCCCAACCTCGAAGCGCCCGCCGCCGAACGCCTGGGCTTCGCCGGCTGGACGCTCGACCTCACGGCGCGCCACCTGGTCAACCCGCAAGGGGTGGTGGTCGCCCTCTCCGGCGCGGAATTCCGCCTGCTCAAAGTGTTTCTCGAACATCCCAACCGGGTGCTCAACCGCGACCAGTTGCTGAACCTGACCCAAGGGCGCGACGCCGACCCCTTCGACCGTTCCATCGACCTGATGATTAGCCGCTTGCGCCAGAAGCTCGGCGAGGATGCCCGCTCGCCGCGAATACTCAAGACCGTGCGCAACGAAGGCTATGTGCTGGCGGCGGGAGTGACGGCGGAGCCGCCGCCGTGAAAAAATTCTTCGGCTCGATGGCCGGGCGGGTATTCCTCCTGCTGGTGGCGGGAGTGGTCGCCTCGGTGATGCTGACGCTGGCGCTGGCGGGACGCGAGCGCCAGGCGGAAATCGGCCGGGTGCGCATCAACCATGCCGTGGACCGGGTGGAGCAACTGGTGGTCGCCCTGGAAGCCGCCGCGCCCGAGGCGCGCCCCGGCATCGCCGCCGCCGCGCGCCGCGCCGGGATGCGGGCGGAATTCGTGGCGGGGAGCGTGCCGGGCGAGCCGGACGAAACCTTCACCCAAGCGCTGCGCGAGCGGCTGGGCGAAGCGGGCGGGATCGCCGCGGCGCAAGTGCGCGGCGCCGAGTGCTTCTTTCGCATGCACCGCGGCGGCGCGGCGAACCATGGGCATCCACCGCCGTCCTGCCGCGCCGTGCAATTGAATTTGCGCGACGGCGCCCCGCTGCGCCTGGTGCTCGGCGGCTGGCGCGATTTACGGCAGCCCCTGTTCGATGCGCGCCCCCTGCCGTACCTCCTGCTTTTCCTGCTGTGCATCGGCGGCCTAGCCTATGTGGTGGCGCGCATGGCGACCCGCCCGCTGCGCCGGCTCGAACAGGCTTCCATCGAACTGGGGCGCGACATCGAGCGGCCGCCCCTGCCGGAGCACGGCCCGACCGAAGTCGGCAACGCCGCACGCGCCTTCAACGCCATGCAGACGCGCATCCGCCGCCATGTCCAGGAACGCACGCGCCTTCTCGCCGCCATCACCCACGACCTGCAAACCCCGCTCACCCGCCTGCGCCTGCGCCTGGAAAAAGTGCAGGACGAAGCCCTGCGCGAAAAACTGATCGCCGACCTCTCGGCCATGCAAGGGATGGTCAAGGAAGGGCTGGAACTGGCGCAAAGCCTCGATTCCGGCGAAAAAATGCAGCGCCTCGACCTCGATTCCCTGCTCGACAGCGTCTGCGCCGACGCCGCCGACGCCGGGCAGAACGTAACATTCACCGGCCGCAGCGGCATCTCCCTCCATGCCCAGCCCAACGCCCTGCGCCGCTGCCTCGACAACCTGGTGGACAACGCCGTCAAATACGGCGGCAGCGCCGAAGTCAGCGCCAGCCGCGCCGGAGCGCACGCCGTCATCCGCATCCGCGACCACGGCCCCGGCATCCCCGAAACCGAACTGGAAACCGTCTTCGACCCCTTCTACCGCCGCGAAAGCTCCCGCTCCCGCGAAACCGGCGGCACCGGCCTAGGCCTCACCATCGCCCGCAACATCGCCGCCAAGCACGGCGGAATGCTCAAGCTGCGCAATCATTCGGAGGGCGGGCTGGAGGCGGTGCTGGAACTGGCTGGAAAAATCTTCATTTCTTAACATTAATAGCCCGGTTCTCGGTAAACTTACGAATCAAAATCCACTATTACCCAGCAGAGGGATAAATGGCTATTTACGCAATATGGAACAACAAAGGTGGCGTTGGGAAGAGCTATCTAACTTTTCAAATTGCTAGCGAGTATGCTAGAACCCACCCGGATGAGAAGATTCTGGTAATTGATTTGTGCCCGCAAGCAAATGCATCTGGCATGTTACTTGGCGGTATGGAGGCTGGAGAACGCGCTCTCGATAGTTTGAGCAACCAAGCACCACGAAAAACCATTTCCGGCTATATTGAAGACCGCATACTTAGTCCATACGTTAATCCTCAGACTGGCTCCACCTATCTTGTTGGGGTTTCACAACAAAATTCGGCCATCCCTGCAAATTTATTTCTAGTGCCAGGTGATGAACAGTTAGAAATACAGGCGTCCCGAGTGCTGGGTGCAACAGCGCCAGGCCCTACCGATGCATGGAGAATTGTTCATACTTGGATAAGTGATCTCATCGAGGATGTTCAGCGACTTTGGAGTCAAGAAGACACGGCGGTATTCATTGACTGCAACCCTAGCTTTTCGATTTATACCGAACTCGCGCTATCCGCTTCCGATAGGCTCATTATTCCTTTTTCTGCGGATGGTTCCTCTAAGCGTGCTGTTCGAGCTGTCCTTGCGTTGTTATATGGAATTATGCGTACCCCCGGAAGCCAGCAATCGCAGTTCTATTTGAATTCCCAGCAATTTAGACTGCCCATTCCAAAAATCTATTGCTACGCAGGAAATCGTCTGACTCAGTACATCAGCTCTGCTAAGGCATTTCGTACCGTCGTTCACGAGATCGGGGATGAAATTTGGGCTGTTTGGCAAAAAAACCCGAATGTGTTCCATATCCATCCGACTGGATCAGGAAGCCCTGCAAGTCGAAGTGCATTCAACAAAATGTTTCAATTTGAAATTGTCGATGCAAATACGGCGTCAGTTGTTTCCAGTTCTCTCGGAATACCCATTGTTCGCCTGACTGCTGGTTCTCACATGGTAGTTGGACGGAACGTAATGGTTAATCAGTCACAGCTTGACAATCAGCAGCCGAATATCAAACAACTGGTTGCGGCCATCGAGTGAGTCCGACGCCCAACGAGTAACTCGTAAGGCACAATCCCCGAAGGGCATTGCGCCGTATGTGAATTAGCCGATTTCTCCTATACCGGCTGTGTTTGATCTCTGTACGGCATCACTAGTGTCCGGTTAAAAATCGAACAGAATCACTTGCTCGATTCGCATTGGAGCAATGGATACACTGGTGTCG
>CAZDIJ010000138.1:0-3576 GCA_964505475.1 uncultured Sulfuricella sp.
GTTACCTCAAGGACATGCCGCTGGTGATGGCTTACCTGCGCAAGACATGCGAGCGTTACGGCGAACTCCACCCCCTGCTGCGCTTGCTGGATAGTCTGGAAAACCGCCAGGCGGCGGCGGGCTATACTTTTTGAGAGCCATGATCCTCGCCGCCGGCCGCGGCGAGCGCATGCGCCCCCTCACCGACACGGTTCCCAAGCCCCTGCTCGAAGCCGGCGGCAAGCCGCTGATCGTGTGGCATGTCGAGCGGCTGGCGCAGGCCGGATTCACCGAACTGGTGATTAACCACGCCCATCTCGGGGCGCTGATCGAGAGACGCCTGGGGGATGGCGGCCGCTATGGCGTGACCATTCGCTATTCCCCCGAGGCCGAAGCGCTGGAGACGGCGGGGGGCATCGCCAACGCCCTGCCGCTGCTCGGCGGCGAACCGTTCCTGGTGGTCAACGGGGATGTCTACTGCGAGATGGATTTCGCCAGCCTGGCGCTAAATGGCGATGAAGACGCTTTCCTTGCGCTGGTGGACAATCCGCCGCAGCATCCCGGCGGCGATTTCGCCCTGGCCGGCGGCAAGGTGCTGGCCGAGGGCGCGCACAAGCTTACTTTCAGCGGCATCGGCGTGTACCGTCCCGAACTGTTCGCCGGCATCGCGCGCGGGGCGAAAGCCAAGCTGGCGCCGCTGCTGCGCGAACGGATGGCGCTCGGCCAGGTCGGCGGCATACGCTTCCGGGGACGCTGGGAAGATGTCGGCACGCCGGAACGCCTGCGCCGCCTGGACGAAGAACTGAGGGGACGAGCATGATCGCAGCGAAAATCTACCGCGAACGCCGCCGGCGCCTGGCGCGCCTGATGGGCGAGGGGGTGGCGGTGATCCCCACCGCGCCGGAGCGCGCGCGCAACCGCGACAGCCTGTACCCTTACCGTTTCGACAGTTATTTCCATTACCTCACCGGCTTCGCCGAACCGGAGGCGGTGCTGGTGGTCGTCGCCGGAAAACGCCCCAGGAGCTTGTTGTTCTGCCGCGAAAAGCACCCCGAGCGCGAAATCTGGGACGGCTTCCGCTACGGTCAGGCGGCGGCGCGGGAGATTTTCGGTTTCGAGGGCGCCTATTCCATCGCCAAGCTCGACGCGATGCTGCCCAAGCTACTGGCCGATCGGGAAAACCTGTTTTTTCATCTCGGCGCGGACAGTGCCTGGGATGCGCGCGCGGTGGGCTGGCTCAACCGGGTGCGCGAACAGGTGCGCAGCGGCGTCGCCGCACCCACGGCGATCCGCGACGTGCGGGTGCTGCTCGACGACATGCGCCTCATCAAGGACGGCGGCGAGATCGAAGTAATGCGCCGCGCCGCCGAAATTTCCGCCGCCGCCCACGTCCGCGCCATGAAAATCGCGCGACCGGGCGTCAGCGAGCACGAAGTCGAGGCCGAGTTGCTCCACGAATTCCGCCGCCGCGGCGCGCCCGCGCCCGCCTATCCTTCCATCGTGGCGGGCGGCGCCAACGCCTGCACCCTGCATTACGTCGCCAACGACGCCATCCTCCGGGACGGCGAGTTGTTGCTGATCGACGCCGGCTGCGAACTGGACGGCTACGCCGCCGACATTACCCGGACTTTTCCGGTCAACGGCCGGTTTTCGCCAGCGCAAAAGGACGTTTACCAACTGGTGCTGGCGGCGCAGGGGGCGGCGCTGGCCGAGGTGCGTCCCGGCAGGCACTGGGACGAACCCCATCAGGCCGCGCTGCGGGTCTTGGCGCAGGGGGCGATCGACCTCGGGTTGTGCCGCGGCAGTCTCGACGAGGTGCTGGAAAAAGGCCATTACAAGCGGTTCTACATGCACAAGACCGGCCACTGGCTGGGCATGGACGTGCACGACGTGGGCGACTACAAGCGCCACCGCGAATGGCGCCGGTTTGAACCCGGCATGGTTCTGACGGTCGAACCGGGGTGTTATATCCGTCCTGCCGAGGATGTGCCGGAGCATTTCTGGAATATCGGCGTGCGCATCGAGGACGATGTGGCCGTGACGGCCGGAGGTTGCGAGGTGCTGACCCACGGCGCGCCGAAAACCGTGGCGGACATCGAAAGCTTAATAAACGACAAGGAAAAGCAATGATTGAATTTTTGACAAAACGAGTCTTGTGGGCGGCATTCCTGACCGGCATGGCGGTCTCCTCCGTCCAGGCCGGCGGCACCGAGGAGGCGATCCGCAAGGTGCTCCAAGTGAAATTTCCCGAGTCCAACTCTTTGGCGGTCACCAAAATCCCGTCCGGCAATCTTTACGAGGTGGTGGCCGACGGCGAATTCATTTTCTACACCGACGACAAGGTGAATTTTATTTTTCACGGCAATCTGTTCGATGGCAAAACCCAACGCAATCTCACCGAGGCGCGCACGCGCGATCTGCAAAAAGCGCAGTTCGACAAGCTGCCCCTCGAATCCGCGATCAAGGTGGTGAAGGGCAACGGCAAGCGCGTGGTGGCGGTATTCTCAGACGTGGACTGCCCATATTGCCGGCGCCTGGAAGAGGAGCTGGCGAAGATCACCGACATAACGGTATACACCTTCCTCTATCCCATCGACAGCCTGCATCCCGACGCCGCCCGCAAATCGCGCGCGGTGTGGTGCGCCCCGGATCGCGTCAAGGCCTGGGAGGACCTCATCAACAAGAAAATCGAACCGAAAAACCCCGGCACCTGCGACAACCCCGTCGCCAGGAACATCGAACTCGGCGTCCGGCTCGGCGTGCGCGGCACGCCGGCGCTATTCTTCGCCGATGGCCGGCGCGTGCCCGGCCTGGCGTCCGCCGAGCAACTGGAGAAATATCTGAACGGCAAATGAGCGACTTCTGGAACCAGCGTTACGCGGTCGAGGAATACGTCTTCGGCACCGAGCCGAACGCTTTTCTGGCCGCGCAGGCGCGCCGTTTCGTTCCCGGCCAGCAGGTGCTGGCGGTGGCCGACGGCGAGGGACGCAACGGCGTGTGGCTGGCGCGGCAGGGGCTGGAGGTGCTGGCGGTGGACGTTTCGCCGCCCGCCCTGGACAAGGCGCGAAAACTCGCCGCCAGGCATGGCGTGACGCTGGAAACCGAGCAGGCCGACCTGTTTGCCTGGGAGTGGGGAGAAAACCGCTTCGACGCGGTGGTGGCGATATTCATCCAATTCGTCCCGGCGGGGGGGCGCCGCCGCCTTCACCAACTGATGCGCCAGGCGCTCAAGCCAGGCGGGCTGATCCTGCTGCAAGGCTATACGCCGAAGCAACTCGAATTTAAAACCGGCGGGCCGGCCGAGCGCGATAACCTATACACCGCCGACGACTTGCGCAGCGATTTCGCCGCTCTGGAAATTCTGGAGTTGCGCGAATGCGAGCGTGAGGTCGATGAAGGCGCGGGGCACCGGGGAATGTCGGCGCTGGTGGAGATGGTGGCGCGCAAACCGCGCCATTCCTGAAGGGAAATCACGCAACCACGGGGAACATGGGGAAAATCTTGTCCCTGTGTTCCCCGTAGTTTATTGCGGTTTCGAGGTTAACCCAAATTATCCATTAGGGCGTGAGATGATGGCGAGACGGATTGCGAGGCAGT
>CAZDIJ010000139.1:0-3401 GCA_964505475.1 uncultured Sulfuricella sp.
TGATGATCATCGGGTCGAGCGCCACCGCCCGTGCCAGCGCCACGCGCCGCGCCATGCCGCCGGACAGCTCCGACGGCATCAGGTTGTGCGCGCCGCGCAGACCCACCGCATGCAGCTTCATCAACACCAGGTCGCGGATCACGCTTTCCGGCAGATCGGTCTGTTCACGCATCTGAAACGCCACGTTTTCAAACACCGACAAATCGGTGAACAGCGCGCCGAACTGGAACAGCATGCCCATCTTGCGGCGCATCAGATACAGGCCTTCCCGGTCCAGCTCGGACACCTCCTGGCCGGCCACCTTGACGCTGCCGGCGCTCGGCGTGAGCGAACCGCCGATCAGACGCAAGGTGGTGGTCTTGCCGCAGCCGGACAACCCCATGACCGCCACCACCTTGCCGCGCGGTATGGTCATGTTGATCCCCTTGAGGATCGGGCGTTTGCCATAGGCAAAAGTCAAATCGGTGAGTTCGACCAGGTTTTCGGAGGACACGTTGGGAATGCCGAAGCTTGTAAGGAATCCGCGCATTCTATCAAATACGCGAAACGCCAGCCAAATATTAGCGGCGTAAAGTCAAAGAACGTGGGTTTCCGCTGCAATACGCTCTTTTTAACGTGAAACTCGCATAGCGAGCCATCGCCCCTCTCCCTCTTCGGGAGGGAGGGAAAGTGTCTCTTAATTATCGGTCACCTCCGCGGTCGCCTCCGTTACCTCCTTATTCGGGGTTGTCACGGTAACCTTGAATGTTCCGCCGGGCGTCAGGTCGACCGCACACACGCCGGTGGTCGCATCCCACGTTACGTCGGTCTGCATGGTGACCGAATAATCACCGAAGGTAGCCGACCCAGCCGCCGCCGGACAACCCGCATAACCGGCGGTGCGGCACCCTGACTTATTCTCGACGACGCGGTTGGCGGAAACAATCGTGCCATTCGTCGTGGTGAAGTCTATCGTCGAACCAGCGGGCATCGCGTTGCCGTTGATATCCACGACGGTCACGGTAAATGTCGTGGGCTTCACCCCTCCTCCCGCCGTACAGGCTTGCAAGGCAATTATTGTTGGCGTGATCGTGACGTTGGCGCTCGAGGACGACAGCACGATCACCTTGCTGTCGCGCACGTCGATGAATTTGCTGGCGCTGCAAATCGCCGCGCCGGAGCGGCACAGAAGGCCGCTGTATTTGCCGTCCGGCGCATCGTAAGCGCCATTGCCGTTGAAGTCGAAATAAGGTTCGCTGGCGTCGCGCGCGCCGTTTTCGTTGTAATCGACATAAGCCTCGCCTATATCGGTGCTCCCACCGCCGGGGTCGATCATTTCGGAGGCGTCGTCCACCACGCCATTGCTGTTGAGATCGACAAACCCCTCTTCGCCGATGGCGCGCGCCATCACGGTCACCCGCCCATTGGCGGGGCGGAACGCCTGGCTGGTGAATTCCACGGAGCACGCGCCGCCCGCCGTGACGCAGGATGGCGCCACCGAAGCGCCCTCGCTGGTGAAATACACCGCCGTGCCGTCGGGCACCGGGTTGTGGAAATGGTCGGCCAGACGCGCCGTCAGGGTGGTTTTCGTCCCGTCATAGTTCCACCCCTCGATATTGGTCGTGGATGCGCTGAGGGAAAAATTGCCCTGCGCGGGAAGCCCCGTCGAAACGGCAAGCTGGTCGGACTGGGTGGAAAGGCCATCGGTAGCCGCGCTTACGCGCACGGCGGTGCTCATCGTGCCGGCGATGACGTTGGTGACGACATTGCCGGTGGCGGGATCTGAAACCGCCGAGAAGGAAGACAGCGTCACCCCGCCCAGCGTGGTGCTGAGGCTGAAGGTGACGACCTTGCCGCCTACCGGGTTGTTGTTGTTGTCCACCACGCGGAAGGTTACCGCCGCCGTTTCCTGCCGCCCCGTGCCGCCGGTGCCTTTTAGCGCAATGGCGCTGGGCGTGGCGGAAACAAACTGGATCGAGCCGGCGGCGGGCGTGGTCACCACCAGGTTTCCGCTCGAAGAAACGCCGCTGGCCAGAGTGGCGGTGACCGTATCCGTGCCGTTGCAGCCGTTATCCCGGTAGGAGGCGGTAGCCACGCCGCTTACCGTGGCCACCGACGCCGTCAGGAACGCCTTGCCGCTGGCGGCGCAGGCCGAGGTGAAGGCGACCGGCACGGATGTGGCGTAGGCTGTCCCATTGTTCAGCGCGGTAACGCTGATGCTGGTGGTGCCATAGGCGGAAAGCGGAGAAGCGCCAAAAGTCAGCGCGCTCAGCGTGATGTCGGTCACCCCGACTGCATAGCTGAGCGACCCCGTCACCGGCGAACCGGATACCTGGGCGCTTGCCGTAATGGTGGCGGCGCCGCTGGCCGTGCCGCTGGCATTGAGCGTGATAGTGGCTACGCCGTTGGCGTCGGTCAACGCCGTTCCGGCGGCGGGGGTGAATGTGCCATAAGCGTTGTCGGTGGCGAACGTGACCACGGCGCCGGAAACGGCGGCGCCGCTGGCGTTCCGCACCGTGGCGGCCAGCCGCGCCGGATTGCCGCTGGCAACGGTGCTTCTGGCCTGGCCGGTGGATGGATCGGTCAGCGCAAGAGTGATGGAGGGTGCGGCCGTGCCGGGAACAGGCAGCGGCGGCTGCGTCAGCGCCCCGACCCCCAGAATCGACCACGGCATTCCCTGTAGCAGATAAACCCAAACCTGGTTGTACAGCGTCCCATCCGCATTGACGGAAGGGATCATCAGCACGCCCGACGTCGAGGCATACGTGGCGGCGATGCTGCTGGCCGAACCGCTTGCCGTGCTGTCCGCGCCGAGATAACTCCATCCCCCGCCGGGGATCAACTGCACGCGGGCATTGAGGAAATTCGTATTGCCATCCAGCGACAGCAAGGGCAGCGAGAGGATATTGCTGGAAGTGGAGAAGCTTGCATTATCGGACGTGACGCCGCCACGGCTTTTGGCAAAAAGCGTTCCCAAGCGGAATGTCACGGTTATTGAACGGTTCGCGCTGGCCCACTGGTAGTCCTGGGTCATGACGCCCTGGGATTGTTGCCGCTCGGGCGAAGTCGTGTAGTCGCAGCGCAGAATGGCCAGCACCTGGCTGACCGCCAACCCCTGGCTGAGCCTGTTGTAGGCCGCCTCGGAGAGGTCGGCGTCGCCGCATCCCGCGGCGCTGACGATGGCGGGCGCAAAAAACCCCATAAGCACAAGAACCAATCCCAACCATATGGAACAGCGCTTCGCCAAATAGACCATTATTTCAACCCGTTGCTTTGCGACGGCAGCAGTATAGCAGAATATGCCTCTGGGCTATTCTCAGCAAACGCCCACGCCCTCCCTTGCGCGCATAGCGCGCGGGGGAGGGTTGGGGGGCGTTTGCCCGCATGGCCGCCGCTGTTTGCCCCCATCCCGGCCTTCCCCC
>CAZDIJ010000140.1:0-3399 GCA_964505475.1 uncultured Sulfuricella sp.
ATGTTGCCCATGATGACGGGAGGTCAGCATGGGACGGGGAGCAAACATGGAGCCGGCGAGGAAAGCAGGAGTCACGCGTCACACGCGGAGCAAAGTCACCCTGTCACTGCAGGTGCGCAACCCATACCGCCGACAGATCAATCCGAGCCGTCTCAAGCCCGAAATGAAGCGGAGTCCGAGCCGACGACCAGAGAGAACACCCACTAGGATGCCCGTCCGCCGCATCGAAACTGCGCCGCCTGCCTTCCTCGAATACATGTTGACTTGGGGATTGGTTGCAGCAGGGATTGCAACGTTCATTGTCTATCTCTGCAGAAAAAAGCACGACAATAAGAATGCAGCGTCAGGATCTAGCTTGGCTCGAAAGAAAAAGCCACGTCGGCCCGGCAAATGAGGAATCGCCTTTCAAGTTTGGACAAGTCATCCATGAACCATTTACATTTTCCCCTGGGAGTCCGCAGGCGCGGAACGCCCTTCGTGTCGGCACTGATACTGTTGCTGGTTTTTGCTGGAGCGATTCCCGCGCGGGCGCAGGAAGCAGCGCTGGGAACTAGCGTCGAAAGCCTGCTCGACTATGCCAAGGCGCGCAATCCGGAATATGCCGCCATGCGTCTGGAAGCCGAAGCCGCTCGCGAGCGCGTCTATCCGGCCGGAGCCTTGCCCGACCCGATGCTGCGCACCGAGCTGCAGAACGTCACCAACTTCGGCGCGGAGTCCGGCACCAGCTTCAACCTGCTGCCAAGCCGTGTCGGCAGTACCAAATACACCCTGACCCAGCCGCTGCCTTTCTGGGGCAAGCGCGATCTCAAGCGCGAAGCGGCCGAGGCCGAAGCCGAAGTAGCACAGGGTAAAGCCGGCATCACCTGGACCGAACAGGCGGCGCGCATCAAAGCCACCTATGCCCAGTATTTCGCTGCGGCGAAGCTGGTCACACTGACGAAGGAAGTCATCGATTTGATCGATCGCATCGAGGGTATCACCCAGGCGCGCTACGCCGGTGGCCTGGTGCCGCAACAAGACGCGATCCGTGTCCAGGTGGAGCGCACCGCGATGAGAAGCGAGCTGATCCAGATGGAGACCGAAAGCCACCATGCGCGTTCCCGCCTCAATGGGCTGCTAGCGCGCCCGGCCCAGTCCACACTGGCCGTCCCGGAACGTCTGCGGCCGATTCCAGCAGTCGCCAGGCTCGACTATGTGACGCTGGAAGATCGCCTGCGCGGCAGGAATCCAAACCTCTTTGCCGATGACGCGCGGATTCGCGCGGCGGAAAAGAACCGCGACCTGGCCTATCGCAACCGCTATCCCGATTTCACCCTTGGTATTTCGCCGATCCAGACGCGCAACCGTGTGAACATGTGGGAACTGATGTTCGAGCTAAACATACCACTGCAACAGGAAAGCCGTCGCAGCCAGGAACGTGAAGCCGAGAAAATGATCGAGGCCAGCCGCGCCCGCAAGGAGGCGACCGCCAACCAATTGCTGGCCGATCTTTCCGAAAACCTGGCCGGCATCAACGCCGCGCGGCGCGTGGAAACGCTGGCGCAATCCAGCCTGTTACCGCAGGCCGAACTCACCTTTCGCGCGGCGCTCGCCGGGTATGAAACCGGCAAGGTGGATTTCGCCACCTTGCTCGACGCGCAACGGCAGATTCGCAAGGCGAAGCAGGACGTCATCAAGGCACAGGCGGAGCAGCAGGCGCGCCTGGCGGACATCGAACGACTCATCGGGGAAGATCTATGAAACAGGGAACGGGAATGGTGGTCGCCGTCGCGGTGGCGGCACTGGCGGCCGGCGGTGGCTACTGGATCGGAGCGCGCAAGAGCGGTGGCGAGCATGGCGCCGCTCCCGCCGCGCAGTCGACAGCTATCGCCCCCGTCGGCGCCAAGAAGGAACCCAAGCTGCTCTACTACCGCAACCCGATGGGGCTTCCAGACACCTCGCCGACGCCAAAGAAAGACCCGATGGGCATGGATTATGTGCCCGTCTATGAGGGCGCTCAGGAAGAGGAATCGACGCCCGCCAACCAGATCAGGATCAGCACCGAGAAGATACAGAAACTCGGGGTCAGGACCGAGGTCGCCAGTTTGCGTGCGCTGGACAAGCTCGTCCGCGCCGCCGGCCGCGTCGAGCCGGACGAGCGCCGCACCTATGCCATCTCGCCCAAATTCGAGGGTTATGTCGAACGCCTGCACGTCAATGCCACCGGCCAGCCGGTGGCCAAGGGACAGGCCCTGTTCGAGGTCTATAGTCCCGAACTCGTATCGGCCCAGCGCGAATACTCCATCGCCGCCCAAGGCGTCGATTCCCTGAACGAAGCCGGCGGCGAAGCCCAGGCCGGCATGCGGCAATTGGCTGCGTCGAGCCTGATGCGCCTGAAGAACTGGGACATCTCCGAAGAGCAGGTCAAGGCGTTGGCCAAGTCCGGCGAGACCAAGCGCACCCTGACCTTCCGGTCGCCGGTGAGTGGCATCGTTACCGAGAAAAAAGCCCTGCAAGGAATGCGCTTCATGCCAGGCGAAGCCCTGTACCAAGTCGCCGATCTGTCGGCCGTGTGGGTTGTCGCCGACGTCTTCGAGCAAGACATCGGACTGGTGAAAGTCGGCGCTGGCGCCACGGTGAAAATCAACGCCTACCCGGACAAGATTTTCAAAGGCGCAATCACCTATGTCTATCCGACGCTGAAAACAGAAACCCGCACAATTCCGGTTCGTGTGGAACTCGCCAATCCAGGGCAATTGCTCAAGCCCGGAATGTACGCCCAGATGGAAGTCGCCGTCGCGGCGAAAGGAGCCGTCGTCACGGTGCCCATCTCGGCCGTCATCGACAGCGGAACCCGCCGCATCGTGCTGATCCAGGCCGGCGAAGGTCGCTTCGAACCGCGCGAGGTCAAGCTTGGTGCCCGCAGCGATACCTATGTTGAGGTTATTGAGGGTGTCAAGGACGGTGAGCGGGTGGTGGTGGCTGCCAACTTCCTGATCGATGCGGAAAGCAATCTGAAGGCGGCCGTTGGCGGTTTCGGACACTCCGCACACGGCGCGGCGCCCAAGGCGGAAGGTGAGGCGTCAGCCAAGGCGACTGCTGGCGCGGGGGCCGAGGCAAAGCAGACGGCGCCTGTCGCCAAGGGTTCCAGCCACCAGGCGGAAGGCAAGATCGACGCCATCGACGCCAAGGCGGGGACGGTATCCATCGCCCACGGCCCGGTGGACAGCCTCAAGTGGCCGGCGATGACGATGGACTTCATGCTCGCCAATTCCGCACTGATCGGCACGCTCAAGCCTGGCGCAACGGTCGCCTTTACTTTTGTCGAGCGCAAACCCGGCGAGTGGGTGATCGTCAAGCTTGAGGGCACGGGCGCGTCGCGTCCCTCGGCCCATTCCGGCCACTGAAGCGGGGAACGCC
>CAZDIJ010000141.1:0-3184 GCA_964505475.1 uncultured Sulfuricella sp.
TGCGAAGAACTGGCGGTATAGGCGCGCGAACCGGCGGCGGCGGCGCCCAGCACCACCGAGGCGGCGGAAAATTCACTTTCCACGCTGATTAGTTCGCAGCGCAGCTTGCCGTCCGCCACCAGTTTGGAAATATTCTCGACGATGTGGGTTTGCGGGGTGATGGGATAGGCGGCAACCACCTGGGGACGGCACAAGGCGACCGCGCGGGCGATGGCCTGCGAGCCTTCAAGCATTTGCGGCATGATTCTTTTCCTTCCATAAACCGGCCGGCACCATTTTGGCAGCTTCATTGACCAGCCGGGTATTGCGCTCCAGCACGTCCCCCCTGAAGCGCTGTTCCAATCCCTTGACCAGCGCATCCAGCGACACCATGCCGGTCAGGGCGAGAAAAGCCGAGAGCAGGGCGGTATTGGGCACCGGGCGTCCGAGTATTTGGCGCGCCATGGCGTTGGCGGGGAGGGCGACCAGTTCCAGTCCCATCTGTTCCTTCAGTTCTTCGCTGGAACGCATGGAGTTGACCAGGATGCCGCCCCCCGGCAGCAGGCCGTCGGTCACGCCGGGAACGTGCAGCAGGGCTTCGTCCTGCACTACCAGATAGGCCGGATGGACAACCTGGCAGCGGCGGCTGAAGGGGGTGTCGGCAATGCGCACGAAAGCGGTAACCGGAGCGCCCCGCCGTTCCGCGCCGAAATTCGGGAAGGCTTGGCTGTGGCGGCCATCCTGGAAGGCCGCGCTGGCCAGAATGTAGGCGGCGGCCACGTTGCCCTGCCCGCCGCGGCCATGTATGCGGATTTCGATCATTGATTGATCCTTTTCGTGTTGCGGTTGAATCCAATTTACCACCGAACCTCTATTCAAGCAAAAGCATGTTACGCCGGCATGACCTCCGCCATGCTACTATTGCGGCGACTCACGAAAATCCATCTTCATGCCCGACCTCGATACGATTTTTTCCGCCGACGGCCTGCTCGCCAAGACCATCAAGGACTACCGCCCGCGCCAGCAACAGAGGGAGATGGCGCAAGCCATCGACAAGGCGCTCGCCAATCGTGAGATACTGGTCGCCGAGGCCGGCACGGGCACCGGGAAAACCTTCGCCTATCTGGCTCCCGCGCTGCTTTCCGGCGGAAAGGTGATTCTTTCCACCGGCACCAAAACCTTGCAGGATCAACTATTCTTCCGCGACATCCCGGCGATGCGCGATGCGCTCAAGGTGCCGGTAACCGTCGCCATGCTGAAAGGGCGCGCCAATTATGTTTGCCATTTCCACTTGGCGCGCGCCAAGGCGGAAGGGCGCTTTCTGACGCGCGAAGATGCCCTGTTCCTGCCAAAAATCGAACGCTATGCCGCCAGCAGTCAAAGCGGCGACAAAAGCCAGCTGGGCGAGGTGCCGGAAAATGCCGGCATCTGGTCGTTCGTCACGTCCACGCGCGAGAACTGCCTCGGCCAAGAATGCGCGCATCATAAAGAGTGTTTCGTCCTGGAAGCGCGCAAGCGGGCGCAGCAGGCCGATGTGGTGGTGGTCAACCATCATCTGTTTTTTGCCGATGTCATGCTGCGCGACGAGGGACTGGCCGAGCTGCTGCCCGCCAGCAATGCGGTAATTTTCGACGAAGCCCACCAACTGCCCGAAACCGCCAGCCTGTTTTTCGGCGAGAACTTGAGCACCCACCAGCTACTGGAGCTGGCGCGCGATGCCCAGTCTGAAGCGTTGACCTCGGCCAAGGATTTCACGGAACTGCCGAAAGCCACGGCCAAACTGGAAAAAGCCGCGCGCGATTTGCGCCTGGTTTTTCCGCAGGAAAGCGGGCGGTTGCCGGTACAAGCCGCGGAAGGGAAAAGTGGTTTCAAGGATGCCGTGAGCGCTGTCCAGTCCAGCCTGTCCGAATTGAACGGCTTGCTGGAGAGCCAGGCCGAGCGCGCCGAAGGACTGAAAAATTGCTGGCAGCGCGGGGTTCTTTTCGCCGAACAGATCAAACGCTGGGTCGGTGACGAGAACCGTGAATTGGTGCGCTGGGTCGAATTGTTCAACCGCGCCCTGCAACTCAACGCGACACCGCTGTCCATCGCCGAAATCTTCCAAAAACAGATCGGCAGCCAGCCGCGAGCCTGGATTTTCACATCCGCGACACTGGCGGTAAGGCAGAATTTCAGCCATTACCAGGGACAAATGGGGCTGCTGGAGGCGACCACCGGTTACTGGGATAGTCCCTTCGATTATGGCAACCAGGCCGTGCTCTACGTGCCGCCCGGAATGCCCGAGCCGAATACCAGCGGCTACACTCAGGCCGTGGTCGATGCGGCGTTACCCGTCATCAAGGCCAGCGGCGGCCGGGCATTCCTGCTGTGCACCAGCTTGCGCGCCATGCGCGAAGCCCATGATTTGCTGAGCGCGGCATTCGAGCAGGAAAAATTGGAATTTCCGCTCTTGCTGCAAGGGCAAAGCTCGCGCACCGAATTGCTGGAACGCTTCCGAAAATTGGGCAATGCCGTGCTGGTGGCCAGTCAAAGTTTCTGGGAAGGCGTGGATGTGCGCGGTTCCGCGCTATCGGTGGTGATTATCGACAAACTGCCATTCGCACCGCCGGACGATCCCGTACTCTCGGCGCGCATCGAGAAAATCAACCGGGAAGGACGCAACGCATTCATGGAGTACCAGTTGCCGCATGCCGTCATCACCTTGAAACAAGGCGCCGGACGCCTGATACGTGATGAAACCGACCGCGGCGTCCTGATGATCTGCGATCCGAGATTGCTGACCAAACAATACGGTCGGCGTATCTGGCAAAGCCTGCCAGCAATGAAGCGAACGAGAGAGTTGTCAGAGGTTGAACAGTTTTTTGCCATGCCTAAATAATTACATTGCTTCGCATAATGTGCATTATGTTAAATCGTTATGCTGTTTGCATAATGCGATGGCTGTTGACCATCCCGACGATGGCAAAAGAATTACTAACAGGTTTTTGCCTATTTTTTAAGCGAAAAGTCCTATCATTGGGAATTAGTTGCAGTGGTACTAGCACTGCAACTTGAAACCGCCTATTTTTTGAGCGACGTTTAAGGTCGATTTTTTATGTCTCAAAAAAGCCGAAGCTGTCGCAATGAATTTTCATAGTTTCGGTATCTTCTGTATAGTGGACCCCAATTTCCAGACAGCGATTTAAGATGGTAGTCTGCTGTAAAA
>CAZDIJ010000142.1:0-3000 GCA_964505475.1 uncultured Sulfuricella sp.
TTTCGGCGACTATCTCGGCATCGGCGCCGGGGCGCACGGCAAGATCACCCTCCACGACCGCATCCTGCGCCAGGCGCGGCTGCGCTCGCCGCAGGACTATCTCGCCGCGCTGGCGAACGGAAAAGCGGTGGCCGAGGAGCACGAAGTAGCGCCGGACGACCGCGGCTTTGAATTCATGATGAACGCCCTGCGCCTCACCGAGGGCTTCGACCCGGCGCTATTCGCGGAACGCACCGGGCTGGCGCTGGACGCCAGCGAAACATCCTTGCGGGAAGCCGAGCGGCGCGGCCTGCTGGAGCGCGACGAGACCGCCGTCCGCCCCACTGCGTTGGGGCAACGCTTTCTGAACGAGTTGCTGCAATTGTTCTTGCCCGAGGAAAGCGCCGGATAAAAAAACTTGACGCATCCATACCGGTCGGTATCTAATTACCCCCATGTCAACCAAACAACCAGACACCACCCGCGACAAAGTCCTCGATGCGGCGTTCTGCGAAATCCACCGCAGCGGCTTCCAGGCGGCGAGCATCGCCAACATCCTGGCCAGCACCGGGCTGACCAAGGGCGCGCTGTACCACCATTTCCCGACCAAGCAGGCATTGGGGCTGGCGGTGGTGGACGAGGTCATTTACCGGCGGCTGGAGGAGCGTTATTTCATTCCCCTGAGGGAAAGCGCGCATCCGCTCGGCACCCTGCTGGGTTTTCTGGAAATCGCCCCGGAGCGCGCCGACGAACTGGTGCCGCTGGGCTGCCCGCTCAACAACCTGATGCAGGAAATGAGTCCCATCGACGCCGAGTTTCGCGGCCACCTGTGCAACGTGATGAACACCTGGCGGGAAGCGCTGGAAGCAGCGCTGCGGCGCGCGCAAGCGCAAGGCGACCTGCGCGCCGGGGTGGACTGCGCCGAGGCCGCGCTATTCATCTTTTCCGCCTGGGAAGGCTGCATCGGCACGGCCAAAAGCCTGCAATCCGGCGCGGCGCTACGGGTTTGCGGCCGCCAGTTGCAAGCCTATATCCGCAGCCTGCGCACCCCGTAATTTTTTTCATGCCTCTAAACCATTCTCAGCAAACCTCCACCCCCTCCCTTGCGCGCATGGCGCGCGGGGGAGAGTTGGGGAGGGGGCGATAGCTGAGAATAGTTCAGCGGCATAATTTTTTTGCCGCCCAGCCATACCGACCAGTCGGTATAATTGCAAGGAGAACAGCCATGCCCTATCTGAATGCCAAACTGTCCGCCGCTGAATCCCGAATCGTTTTCTTGAGGAGAAAAACATGAACGTCAGCCATGCCATCGAAACCCGCCGCGCCGTCAAGGCCTTCGACCCCGACCACCGCATGAGCGAAGCGGAAATCGAGCGCCTCATGTCGCTCGCCATGCTCAGCCCGACCGCTTTCAACATCCAGAACTGGCGTTTCGTGCTGGCGCGCGACCCGGAATTGCGCCGGGAAATCAGAAAACATTCCCAGGATCAGGCGCAGATCACGGATGCCTCCTTGCTGGTGGTGCTGTGCGCCGACTTGCAGGCATGGAACAAGGAACCGGCACGCTATTGGCGCAGCGCGCCGGAAGACATCCGGGAGGCGCTGGTTTTCATGATCCGGCAGTTTTACGAAGGCCGGGAGCAGTTGCAACGCGACGAAGCCATGCGTTCCTGCGGCATCGCGGCGATGGGCTTGATGCTGGCGGCGCGGGAAATGGGCTACGATTCCTGCCCCATGGACCTGGCCGATCTGGAGGCGGTGGGGCGGCTCATCAACCTGCCGCCGGATCACAGCGTTGCGATGTTCGTCGCCATCGGCCAGGGCATCAAGGAACCCTGGCCGCGCGGCGGGCAGTTGGCGATGGACGAAGTAGTGGTTATCGACCGCTTCTAGCGGAACAGCGCCGCAACCTTTTCCCGGTCAGGCTGCGCCACCACGCCCTTTTCGGTAATCAGGCCGCTTACCAGTTCCGCCGGGGTCACGTCGAACGCCGGGTTGCGGATTTTTACCCCTTGCGCCGCCCACTGGCAGTCGCGGAAACCGGATACCTCGGCGCTGGCGCGCTCCTCGATGGGTATCCCGGCGCCGCTGGCGATGTTGAGGTCGATGGTGGAGAGCGGGCAGGCGACGTAGAAGGGGATATTGTGGCGGCGCGCCAGCACCGCCACCATGTAGGTGCCGATCTTGTTGGCGACATCGCCGTTGGCGGCGACGCGGTCGGTGCCCACCACCACCGCGTCCACCTCGCCGTGCGCCATCAGGTGGCCGGCCATGTTGTCGGTAATCAGCGTGACGGGAATCTTCTCCTGCACCATCTCCCAGGCGGTCAGCCGCGCGCCTTGCAGGAAGGGGCGGGTTTCGTCGGCGATCACCGAGATTTTCTTGCCCGCTTCCGCCGCCGAGCGGATCACCCCCAGCGCCGTGCCCCACCCCGCCGTCGCCAGCGCCCCGGCGTTGCAGTGGGTCAGCACCCGCGCCCCATCGGCCAGCAGCGCCGCGCCGTGCGCGCCCATGGCGCGGTTGATGCGGATATCCTCGGCATGGATCTCATGAGCCTCCTCCAGCAGGCGCTGCGCCACGTCGGCGGGCGCCGCCGCGCCGCATCCGCGCCATGCCCGGCGCATCCGCTCCAGCGCCCAGAACAGATTCACCGCCGTGGGACGGCTGGCCGCCAGCACCGCCAGCCCCCGCTCCAGCGCCACCGCGAAATCGGCGGACGGCAAGGCCTGCAAGCGCACCGCCTCCAGCGCCGCGCCGTAAGCCGCCGCACAGCCGATGGCGGGCGCGCCGCGCACAACCATGCTGCGGATGCCCTCGGCGACGCCTTGCGCCGAATCGTAGGGAAGATATTCAAAATGGGCAGGCAACACGCGCTGGTCGATCATTTCCAGCTTGCCGTTGCGGTAACGCAGGGTTTCGACGTTCATGGGATTCCTGTCATGGAAGTGTTATAAAAATCAGCATCATGCCGATGCGCGCCCCTCCCTTGCGCGCGCAGCACGCGGGGGAGGGTTGGGGAGG
>CAZDIJ010000143.1:0-2854 GCA_964505475.1 uncultured Sulfuricella sp.
CGCCAGCATCCCGACCCGATCGACGCGGTGTTCTGCTGCGTCGGCGGCGGCGGGTTGATCGGCGGCGTCGCTGCCTACATCAAGCGCCTGCGGCCGGAAACCAAAGTCATCGGCGTCGAGGCGATGGATGCCGATGCCATGGACCGTTCGCTCAAGGCCGGCAAGCGCGTTCGCCTCGAATCCGTGGGCTTGTTCGCCGACGGCGCGGCGGTGAAATACGTCGGGCAGGAAACCTTCCGCCTCTGCCAGGAATACGTCGACGAGATGGTGCTGGTCGATACCGATGCCATCTGCGCCGCGATCAAGGACGTGTTCGAGGACACCCGCTCGATCCTCGAACCGGCTGGTGCGCTGGCCGTGGCCGGTGCCAAGGAATGGGTGCGGCGCAACCAGGCGCGGGGCAAGACCCTGGTCGCCATCGCCTCGGGCGCCAACATGAACTTCGACCGCCTGCGCTTCGTCGCCGAGCGCGCGGAGGTGGGCGAGCAGCGCGAGGCGGTGCTGGCGGTGACGCTGCCGGAAAAGCCCGGTGCCTACAAGAAGTTCGTCAGCCTGATCGGCAGCCGCAACATCACCGAGTTCAACTACCGCTACCACGACGCCGGGGAGGCGCATGTCTTCGTCGGCCTGCAGGTGGCCGACCGCGCCGAGGCGAGCAGGCTGGTAGCGCTGCTGGTGAAGAACGGCTACGCCACGCTCGACCTGACCGACGACGAAATGGCCAAGAACCACGTGCGCCACCTGGTCGGCGGCCACGCACCGCAGGTGAAGAACGAATTGCTCTACCGCTTCGAGTTCCCTGAGCGCCCCGGCGCACTGATGAACTTCCTCAACTGCATGAGCGCGGGCTGGAACATCAGCCTGTTCCACTACCGGAACCATGGTGCGGACTACGGCCGGGTGCTGGTCGGCATGGAAGTGCCGCCGAAGGAGATGAAGGATTTCCGCGTCTTCCTCAAGAACCTCGGCTATCGTTACTGGGACGAATCGAAGAATCCCGCCTACCGTCTGTTCCTCGGGTAGCGGGATACGCGGAGGACGCCATGTCGTTGCGAAATCTATTGGTCAGCCTGATTGCAGCGGTCTGCGCCCAGGCCTGGGCGGCGGAAGTCGCGCTGGTCATGTCGGTGCAGGGCAAGGTTCTGAAGCAGGACGGCGCAGTCCCGGCGCCGCTGGAAGCCTATGCCAGGCTCAATGCCGGTGACCGCCTCAGCCTGGAAAAGGATGCGCGGTTGCGCGTGGCCTATTTCGAAAATGGCCGCCATGAAACCTGGACCGGTCCCGGCGAACTGGAACTGACGGCGCGTGGCGGCGAGGCTGCCGGCCTCGCCGCTCCGGCGGTGAAATCGCTCCCGCTGGCGGTCGCCCGCCAACTGGAACGCACGCCCCTCGCCGACGGTAACGGGCGCAAGGCGGCAACGCGGATGCGTTCCGTGGCCGCGCCCGACGCGCTGGCCCGGCTCGAAGCCACTTACCAGGAGCTGCGCGGCCGGGCAGCCGCCGATGACCTGGAGCCGGAAGCCTACCTGCTGTCCGCGCTGTTCGAACTGCGCGAGCTGGAACGGGTGGAAAAGCTGATGGCGGAACTGAAGCAGGAGCGGCCCGGCAACCCCGAAGCCAGCCTTCTGGTGGCCTTGTACCGGAAGGCGATCAGGAATGCGCGGGAAAGTCGAAATTAGTATACTTAGCAGCGTTACGGACGTTGCCAATAAAGGGGGTTAGACATCATGCTGAAATTCCAGAGATTCGTGGTCACCGCCGGCGCCCTGCTGGCAAGCGGGGCGGCAAGCGCAACAACGTGTTCGAGCGCGATATCCCAATACAATTTCTACATCGGCCTCAGCTTCTTCGACAACGCGGCTGAGATTCTCGCCAGCCATCCGGAATGCTTCGGCTCGAGTTCGAACACGGCGGCGGCATCACTGGCGATCCAGTCCACCACGCTGGGGCAAATGCAGGTGATCTCGGCCGCCCTGGCCAGCCGGTTCGGGCAGGTTTCGGCGCCTCCCGGTCGCGTCGCGGATGCTGGTGGGATCCGCGGCGTCGCCGCCGGCAATACGGCCGGCAAGTGGAACGCCTGGGGCAGCGTCAGCGAGAACGACGTCAGGTATGACCGCGGCGTGTTCTTCTTCAACACCGCGAACCGCACCAACAAATTCGATAGCCGCATCCGCAACGCGGTGATCGGCGCCGACTACCAGTGGGCGCCCGACCTGGCCTTCGGTATTTCCGGCGCCTTCGACAACACCCGGGGTTCGACCGAGTCGTACGCGATCGCCGCGCCGACCCCCGCCAAGTCGATGAGCGGGAGCGGCTACAGCATCGCGCCCTACCTCGGCTGGCAGTTTGCCAAGGACTGGGCGATGGACGCGACCATAGGTTGGGGCGAGGGTGACAGCACTGTCGATGGCACCGTGAAGACCGATTCGAAGCGCTTCTTCTATGGCGCCAACGTCGCTTACAACACCTGGCGCGGCAACTGGCAGCTAACAGGCAAGGGCGGCTACCTGTTCGGCCAGGAAAAGAGCGACGACAGCAAGAACAACGGGGTGACCCTTGCCAACACCCGCATCACCAACGAAGTCGGCCAGTTCCGCCTCGGCGGGCAGGCGGCCTACTGGATGGATGGCGTGATGCCCTACGCCGGTCTGGCCTATGCCGTAGACCGACTTTCGGGAACCGCGACGGCCGATCAGCGCAATGCCACCGAAATGGGCAAGAGCGCTTGGATTTGGTCGCTTGGCGCCAATTTCATTTCGGTCAGGAACGCCATCACTGGCGGCATCGGCTACGAACAGGAAACTTCACGCAGCCGTTCCAAGAACAGCAAGCTGATGGCGAATATCAACCTGCG
>CAZDIJ010000144.1:0-2852 GCA_964505475.1 uncultured Sulfuricella sp.
GCTAGGGGCTAGGGGCTAGGGGCTAGGGGCTAGGGGCTAGGGGCTAGGGGCTAGGAAGGCTGGCAGGGCGCGGCGACCAAGTCAAATCTTTTCACAATCTTTCCCGCGTAGTCCCTAGCCCCTGATCCCTAGCCCCTAAAAATCAGGTTTCCTGCGCTGGATGGTTGCTTGCGTTCGGCGCCGCCGGGGCTGCCGGGGCGCTGCCGGAAGGGGGCGCGGGGGGTACCGCCGCCGGCTTGGGCGGACGCGGGGCGCGGCCTTCCATGATGTCGTTGATCTGGTCGGCGTCGATGGTTTCCCATTCCAGCAAGGCGTGCGCCATGGCTTCGATCTTGTCGCGGTTTTCCTCGATCAGGCGGCGCGCCAGGGTGTATTGCTCATCGACGATGCGGCGGATTTCGCTATCGACTTTCTGCAAGGTGGCTTCGGAAACATTCTTGTGGGTGGTGACGGAACGCCCGAGGAACACTTCGCCCTCGTTTTCGCCGTAGACCATGGTGCCCATGCTGTCGGACATGCCCCACTGGGTCACCATGCGCCGCGCCATTTCGGTGGCGCGCTCGAAGTCGTTGGAAGCGCCGGTGGTCATCTGTCCCATGAAGACTTCCTCGGCGATGCGCCCGCCGAACAGCACCGCGATGTTCTCCAGTATCTGTTCGCGGTTCATGCTGTAACGATCTTCCACCGGCAACTGCATGGTAACGCCCAGGGCGCGGCCGCGCGGGATGATGGTGACCTTGTGCACCGGGTCGGTCTTGGGCAGCAGGCGCGCCACCACGGCGTGGCCGGATTCGTGGTAGGCGGTGTTGCGGCGCTCTTCCTCGGGCATGACGATGGAGCGGCGCTCGGCGCCCATGATGATCTTGTCCTTGGCGCGCTCGAAGTCGTCCATATCGACGTACTGCTTGTTGCCGCGCGCGGCGAACAGCGCCGCCTCGTTAACCAGGTTGGCCAGGTCGGCGCCGGAGAAGCCGGGCGTGCCGCGCGCCAGGATGTCGGCGCGCACGTCGGGGGCGATCGGCACCTTGCGCATGTGCACCATGAGAATCTGCTCGCGGCCGCGGATGTCGGGCAACGGCACCACCACCTGGCGGTCGAAGCGACCGGGACGCAGCAGCGCCGGGTCGAGCACGTCGGGTCGGTTGGTGGCGGCGATCACGATGACGCCGGCGGTGCCCTCGAAGCCGTCCATTTCCACCAGCAACTGGTTGAGGGTCTGTTCGCGCTCATCGTTGCCGCCGCCCAGGCCGGCGCCGCGCTGGCGGCCGACGGCGTCGATTTCGTCGATGAAGATGATGCACGGGGCGTTCTTCTTGGCCTGCTCGAACATGTCGCGCACCCGCGCCGCGCCGACGCCGACGAACATCTCGACGAAGTCCGAACCGGAAATCGAGAAGAACGGCACCTTGGCCTCGCCGGCGATGGCGCGCGCCAGCAGGGTCTTGCCGGTGCCGGGGTTGCCGACCATCAGCACGCCGCGCGGGATGCGCCCGCCGAGTTTCTGGAACTTGGAGGGATCGCGGAGGAATTCGACCAGTTCGGAAACCTCTTCCTTGGCCTCGTCGCAGCCGGCCACGTCGGCGAAGGTCACCGGGTTGTTGTTCTCGTCGAGCATGCGCGCCCGGCTCTTGCCGAAGGAGAACGCCCCGCCCTTGCCGCCGCCCTGCATCTGGCGCATGAAGAAGATCCACACGCCGATCAGCAGCAGCATGGGGAACCAGGAGACGAACAGGTTCATCAGGAAGGAGGGTTCTTCCTCCGGCCGGGCTTCGACGATCACGCCATACTTCAGCAGGTCGCTGACCATCCATGGATCGGACGGCGCATAGGTGGTGAAGCGCTTGCCGTCGGCGCCGACGCCCTTGAGGGTGTGCCCCTCGATGCTCACCTTGGCGACCTGCCCCTGTTTCACCGCATCGAGAAACTGCGAGTACTCCAGGGGGGCTTGCCCCACCGTCTGGCGCGCGCCGAAATGGTTGAACACCATCATCAGGGTCAGCGCGATCACCAGCCAAATACCAATATTTTTCATCATGTTGTTCAAGCAGTTCTCCTTGCCGCCCGGCGGCGCATGTACCTTTTAACCTATTCTAAACGTAATCGCCGAACAATTCAGCGTTTCTCTTTGCCGAGCAGATAAATTTCGCTGCTGCGGCCGCGCGACGCCTGCGGCTTGCGCGTCACGACCTGCTTGAAGGCGGCGCGCATCTGCTGCAAAAACGCCTCGAAACCATCGCCCTGGAACACCTTGACCAGGAAATTGCCGCCCGGCTTCAGGTGTTCGACGGCAAAATCCAGCGCAAGTTCGGCCAGATGCATCGCCCGCGCCTGGTCGGCGATGCCGATACCGCTGATATTGGGGGACATGTCGGAAATCACAAGATCGACCGTCCGCCCGTCGAGCACCCTGACCAATTCGTCGAGCGCCGCCTGCTCGCGGAAATCTCCCTGGATAAAGGCAACGTGGTGCAGAGGCTGCATTTCCAGAATATCGAGGGCGACGATGCGCCCGTTGCCGCCCAGCTTCTTCGCCGCCACTTGCGACCAGCCGCCCGGCGTGGCGCCCAGATCGACCACCGTCATGCCCGGCCTGAGCAGATGGTCGCGCTCGTCGATCTCCATCAGCTTGTAAGACGCGCGCGAACGGTAGCCCTCGCGCTTGGCGCGCTGGACGTAGGGATCGTTGACGTGCTCGCGCATCCACGCCTTGCTGGTTTGAGTACGTTTCATTTTGGATTCAGCGCATTAGCCACGGATCGACACGGATATTCGTCATTGATGGACATGCCTCTAAACCATTCTCAGCAAACGTCCACGCCCTCCCTTGCGCGCATAGCGCGCGGGGGAGGGTT
>CAZDIJ010000145.1:0-2851 GCA_964505475.1 uncultured Sulfuricella sp.
AGGGGCTAGGGGCTAGGGGCTAGGGGCTAGGGGCTAGGGGCTAGGGGCTAGGCAAGGAGGATGTTCGGACGCGGAAGCTCTGTCAACAATTTCGTACAGTGCTTCCCGCGTAGCCCCTAGTCCCTAGACCCTGATCCCTAGATAACCAATTCGAGCACGCCGTAGAGCGTGACCAGGCCTTTCAGGTTCTCGCCGCAGCCGGTGTAGCGTAGCGCGGGATTGGCGCGCCGCCATTCCAGCAGCAGGCTGACGGCGGCGGAGTCGATCTCGCCCAGCGCCGACAAATCGACTTCCTCGGCCTGGCCGAATTTAGCCAAGCCCTCCGCCAGCACGGCGCTGGCGTTGTCCATGGTGATTGCGCCGTCGATGCGAAAACGGCCGCCTTTGCCCGCTATCATTTTTTCGCCGCTTCCTGGTTCTTTTCGGCCAGTATCTTAATCAGGCCGTCGATGCCCGACTGGCGGATCTCGGTGCCGAACGAGCCGCGATAATTGGTGACCAGGCTGACGTTATCGACCACCACATCGTAGACTTTCCAGCCGCCTGCTTCTTTTTGCAAACTGTAGTCGATGGGAATCGGTTGCCCGCCCGGCTGGTTGACCTGGGTCTTGACCGTCACGTCGGTGTCGCCCGGCTGCATCCTCAGGGGCTTGTACTCGATGGTCTGGTTTTTGTAGGCCGACAGCGAGGTGGAGTAGGTGCGCACCAGCAAAGCGCGGAATTCGTTGGTGAGCGTCTCCTGCTGGGCGGGAGTCGCCTGGCGCCAGTATTTGCCGACGGCATACCGGGTCATCAGCTTGAAGTCGAAATGCGGCAACACCTTGGCTTCCACCAGGTCCATGATCTTCTTCTGGCTGCCGGCCTGGATGTCCTTGTCCTTCTTGACGATCGCCAGCACGTCCTGGGCGGTTTCCCTCACCAGCGCATCCGGCGCCATTTCCGCGGCATGAAGGCTGCCCGCCAGGAAAAACGCCAGGAAAGCCAGCCCGACAAAATATCGTTTCATTCTCGTCCTCGTTTCTTATTTATGCCTATGAATAATATTCAGGATGTTGCCGCATCCCATGCTCCCTCATCCCCGTCCCTTCTCCCGCCTGCGGGAGAAGGGAGAAAAGCCCCTCGCCCGCAGGCGCACCCTAAAGGGCATAAAGGAGAGGGGTTGGGGTGAGGGCGCCTGAAAATCATTCATAGGCATGTTCTTATTTGGATGGCTTGGCGGCTTTTTCGCCGTCGCCTTCGGATGCCTTGCCATAAATAACTTGGCCGATCAGATTTTCCAGCACCACCGCCGACTGGGTCAACTTGAACTGGTCGCCCTCCTTGAGATTGCCGGGGTCGCCGCCGGCCTCCAGGCCGAGATATTGTTCGCCGAGCAGACCGGAAGTCAGGATGGCGGCGCTGGTGTCCTTGGGGAACTGGTAGCGCCTGTCAACGCGCAGTTCGACGCGCGCCAGGAATTTCTGCGGATCGAAAGTGATCTGCGAAATCCGCCCGACCACCACCCCAGAGCTTTTCACCGGCGCCTTGACTTTCAGGCCGCCGACATTGTCGAATTCGCCATACAGCATGTAAGTATCGGAGCTGTCGTAAGTGCCGAGGTTCCCCACCTTGAAGCCGAGCACCACCAGCGCGGCAAGCCCCAGCACCACGAAGATGCCTACCCACAAGTCCAAAGTCGTCCGTTCCATAATGCCTAAATCCCTCGAAACATGAATGCCGTCAGAATAAAATCCAGCCCCAAAACCGCCAGCGCCGAAGTCACCACGGTGCGGGTAGTGGCGTGCGACACCCCTTCCGCCGTGGGCGGCGCGTCGTAGCCCTCGAACAGCGCGATCGCGGTCACCGCGATGCCGAACACCACGCTCTTGATGACGCCGTTGACGATGTCCTGGCGGAAATCCACCGCCGCCTGCATCTGCGACCAAAACGAGCCTGCATCCACGCCGATGAACACCACCCCAACCAGATAACCGCCGAACACCCCAATCGCGGAAAACATCGCCGCCAGCAACGGCATGGAAATCACCCCGCCCCAGAAACGCGGCGCCACCACGCGGGAAATCGGATCGACCGCCATCATTTCCATCGCCGCCAGTTGTTCGGTGGCCTTCATCAGACCGATCTCGGCGGTGATCGCCGAACCGGCGCGGCTGGCGAACAACAAGGCGGCCAGCACCGGACCCAGCTCGCGCACCAGCGACAGGGCGACCAGCGTCCCCAGCGCCGACTCGGAACCGTATTTCTGCAAGGTTTCATAGCCTTGCAGCCCCAGCACCATGCCGACGAACAGCCCGGAAACCAGGATGATAATCAGCGACAGCACGCCGCTGAAATAAATCTCGCGGATCGTCAGCCCGAAACGGCGGAAGCTGTCGCCCGAGCCGAACAGCGTCCTCACGAAAAAGCGGGTGGAAAACCCCATGCGCCACACGCCATCGACCACGGCGCGACCAATGCCGCGGAATCCGCTTCCGACTTTTCTATGCGGCATGGTTATCCTCCAGGCGCAAATCCTGGCGATAGGGATCGCTGGGATAGTGGAACGACACCGGACCGTCGATCTCGCCCCAGACGAACTGGTGGACGAACGGCAAGGAACTCGCCTTGATCTCCTCGGCGGTGCCTTCCGCCACCACCACGCCATCCGACATGAAATAGACGTAATCGACGATCTTCAGCGACTCCTGGATGTCGTGGGTGACCACGATCGAAGTCGCCCCCAACACATCGTTGAGACGGCGGATCAGATTGCCGATCACCGACAGCGAAATGGGATCAAGCCCGGCAAACGGTTCGTCGTACATGATGCGCATCGGGTCGAGCGCCACCGCCCGCGCCAGCGCCACGCGCC
>CAZDIJ010000146.1:0-2783 GCA_964505475.1 uncultured Sulfuricella sp.
TGGCTTGGATGAATTGAATCCAGGCAGCGAGGTCGTTGACGTCGAAGGGGGGAGGCGGGGCAACGGGACTCATGGGGTCGAAGGAGGTGTAAATTGCCTCGACGCTGCTGCCGCCGGTCGGCGTTTGTCCTTCCGCGAAATCCCACGGGCTGTAGCCTTGGGTATTCAGGGCATCGGCATAAGCTCCCGGATTCACCGGGGTCTGCCCGTCCACCGAGATAACGCGGGCGGCATGGAGGTCGCCCCATTCGTCTTCGATGAATTCGATCTTGACCACGTGGCCGTTGACATTCCGCTCGACGGTCATGGTGAGTTGGCCGGAGGCGTTGAGGGATACGGCGGTGACGACGTTTTGGTCAACGCTGCCGTCAGCGTTGGTGTCGTTTGAGGTGGTGATCGTTTTGCCGTCCGCGCTGGTGCCGACGGTGGTTTTGAGCGTGCCTTCAGCGCCGTAAATCTCCATCTTGCGGTCAGCCCCTTGCCCGATGAACTTCACGGTACTGAGCACGTTGCCATTGGCATCCTTGACTTCGAACTCGCCCTGCGAATATATCGGCTCGGACTCATGGGTAAGCTCGTCGGTGACGTAGCCATCGATCTTGGGAGAGAGCGTGATGCTGCCTGCCGGCAGACTGCCGCCGTCTTGCCCGGTGGCGACCATTCCCAGCGCTTGGCTGATCTGCTCCGAGGCGTGTTTGTTGGAAAACTGATCGACTCCCACAGCATAGGCAACTCCAGCCGCCGGATTGATCAAGGTGATCAAGAACGTCTTCAATGCTTGCTCATTGCTGAATGGGAGGCTGGGCAAGTAACTGTTGTCGCCGATTTGTGGGCCGCTACCGCCGGATACGGTGCTGCCGGCGACCAGCCAGTTCTTGAAGCTGGCCGGGGCGCCAGGGGGAGTCAGTCCCGCCGCTTGTGCCGCCGCCGCGAACTCAGTCGTATTGACGATGCGACCGGCGCCGCCGGGGTCGATGGTAGAGCCGTCAAAGCCATAGGCATGGGCTACGATCTGGGCAATGGTGCCGCCCGCGCTGTGACCGGTGACGAGAATGGTAGTACCCATTTTGTTAATTTCTGGGTCGCTTTGGACTCTGCCGGCAAAATCCATCCCCTGCTGAAACTGGCTGTGCCAATTGCCTGTGGCAATAGCTGCATCCATGCCGCCATCGTTAAGACCGTCGGTGCCCCGGTAGGCGATGACGACCTGACCGTTCGAATTCTTGAAGGCAAAACCCGCGAATGGCGGCTCCACTTCCCAATCAGCCAATACCCAGCCGGCGGGCAGATTGCTGGGGTTTTGGAGGAAAGTCGTATCTTTGTAGGCCAGCACCGAGAACTTGGCGAGCAAGGCGTCTTGCTGAACTGAAGCAGTCATGGTCATCGCTCCTTAAGGTTGTTTGTCATCTGACGGATTTGATACGGACGGTGTGACGCCTCGTGTACCCAAAGGGGGCGGGAACAGGCTACGGTAAAAAATTTGGTTGCGTTCGCTCTGGATTTTGAGTTGCTCTTTTATCCGTTGAACGAATCCTTCCGGCAGGGCGACACGATTGAACTTGGCGATAGGCTGATCGAACACCACGCGCCGCGCGTCAAGGCGAATGTTGATTTTTTTCCGCGAGGATATGCTGCATCCGAATCGCAAGCTCACTACCGTCAATTCCTTGTATATCTGGCGGCTATAGCCAATCACGGCCATGCCTCCCGAGATATCATCTTCCCCACCGATAGCGGTTCTAACATTGCTGGTAAAGATGGCCTCCCGCTTCGAAATCGGGTCGGCAAAAGCAACCAATGGGCTTCTTAATGCTTCGTTCCGAATTACCCCCTTTGGAACCTCATGTTCATAGAGCCATGCCTGATTTCCCGTCCTCAGCCACCGCATCGAGCTGTACCAGGCCAGCCACTCCGACTTCCTATCCGTCGCCCACGGCAGCGGGGTTTTGCTTTCGTCGAAATAAAGGTCGAGCAGGCACTGCTCGACCTTCTTGCAATTCTCCGTTTTGCCTCCGAATCCGCACAACTGATACGAGGTGTCTTCTATCCGGAACGCCGCCGCCTCCGCGCCCTCGACCCCTTCGATATATTGCGCAGGCATGCCGAACAGGTCGGCAAACGCCTTGGTATAGACCCAGATGTTGTTGTCCTTGTCGAAGGCTTGGCCGTCGAAGGTTTGGTTGATTTCATAGCGCTGTGACTGCGCGTTGCGCTGTGGCGGTGCTTTCTGCGTTTCTGCTTGCGCTCGATTGGCGTTGAACGTGACTATTACCAATACCAGGCAGGCCCAAGGGAGCAACGTCGATTTCATTTTCATCGTGCAATCCTTTCGCAGAAGTAATTCGATTCATTCGCCGCGTTCATCCGCTGGATAAAATGGCTGCGATTTGGCGCGGTCAGGGTGGTGATGGTCATTTTTGGTTTCTGCACGATATTGTCGACAGCGGTACCATTTTCCGAGACCTCGGTTGACATGAGAATGCCGATTTCGAGAACATCCTTGACCAAGCCGGTCGTCGGGTTGAGGGTGAGCGTTTCCCTTTCGGTGACGTTGCCTTCTCCGTCCCTGCCGAGGATAGTCAAGGTGAGGTAATCGGGAGGACTGAAGACATAGTCGATACGCACCACCACGTCGCCCAAATCGGCTGCCGTTTTCCCCGCGAGATATTTGCTGCGGTACTGGAGGACGTTCTGCGCCGGGCTGATGCCGTCAGCGCCGGGGGTGAAGCCGGTGATGGGGCCGACGGTAGTGCTGTTGGAGAGACGGTTGGGGTCGGCGATCT
>CAZDIJ010000147.1:0-2695 GCA_964505475.1 uncultured Sulfuricella sp.
GGCAATGATTCATCTGCTACTAAAACGCCTCTCGTGATTTTTTAAAACAGCTTCTTAGGCGCGGCAGGAAATTTAATTTAAGGAGTTTGAATCATGCAAGAACCCGAACGTGGCCCCAATTTCGTCGTCGGCAACATCATCCTGGCGATTGCCCTGGTGATGCTTTTCTACATGGGCGCCCTGTGGCAATACCTGGGCGCCGGGGCGCTGGTGCTGTGGGCGGTGGTGGCGGGTGTGGGGATGTATTTCATCGTGTCGGAGAAGCGCAATCCCAAGCTGCCGGATTGACGGATTTCTTTTTCCATGCCGGTACGTCTCTTTTCCCTGAGCAACGTCCCCGATGACGAGGCAGCGGATATCCGCGAGTTGCTGGGGCGGGAGGGGATAGATTTTTACGAGACCGAGGCGGGGAATTGGGGTGTTTCGCCGGCGGCGATCTGGTTGCGTGACGAGATGCAGTTCGAGCGGGCGCGGCGGGTGATCGGTGAATATGAAAAAGAGCGCGGGGTCAGGGTGCGTGCGGCCTACCGGCGCGAGAGGGAGGAAGGCCGCGCCCGCACATTGCGCGACGTGATCGGGGAGAATCCGCTACGCTTCGCGGTCTATGTGGCGGTGATTGTGCTGGTGATTTATGTTTCGACCAAGCCGTTCCTGGATTTCGGCAAGTAACGGGGCGGTTCGACTTTGGGTAGTCATGGAGGAGGATGATATGGATCGCTTGATGGTCAAGGACTTCTACATGTTGCGTTCGGAAAACCAGCGGCTGCTGGCGGAGCGCGAGGGGCTGATCCGCATGGTGGGTGCGGCGCTGGTGCTGATGCACGATCTCGACGCGGATACGTTTCAGAGCTTCGAGGCGGCGGAATTGATGGCCGATTGCCTCGACCATTTGCCGGAGCGGGTGCTGGACGAGGCTATGTCGCTGTGCCGTGTGTGACCGGCCTTTCGGCCTGGCGGCCGTTCCGGGCGGCATGCTTTTCCAGGTAGGGGCGGTATTGCTGGTCAACGTCCATGATGTGATGGATTAGCCAGCTTTCCAGGAAGTTACAGAGTTTTTCCACCGAGGGGGCGGAGTCGCCGTTCTGGATCGCCTTCTCGATGCCGAAGATTTTCGCCAGGAATACGCGGTGCAATTCCTTGTGCATGGCGAGAGCCGGGTAGCCGGCTTCCTCGAGCAGTTGCTCTTCCTCGGCGAGATGCTTGACGGCATACTGGACCATGCGTTCGACAACTTCCCATTCCGCTTCATATTCCAATAGCTCATCGTGGGATGCCATGGCTGTCCTGAGGTCGGCGATGATGTCGAACAGTTCGCGGTGCTGGCTGTCCATCCGCGCATTGCCGACGCTGAAGTGGTCGCTCCACTCGATGAATTTCATGATGTTCCCCAATCAATCCCGCAGCTTCATTCCGTTGTCATATTAACTATAGCCGCCATGCCGTCCCATAGCAAGATTCGAGCGGCGGCGCGCGGCCTGGAAGGTCGGGGGAAGGCCGGACGAAGTTCCGCTGGCGTTTCGTCGCTGCTTTAGGGAAAATGAACGGATACTTATTTCTAAATTCCCGGTGCGCCCGATTTTTCCGGGTGGGCATCCAGAGGAGATATTTCATGTCATTTCTTGGTGGTGTCGGCATGCTGACCGTTTTCGTGGTCGAGCCTTCCAATGTCCAGTCGCAGTTCATCGATAGCCACTTGAAGAGCCTGGGCGTCTTGTCGACGGTGGCGTTCAAGGATGGGGAGAGCGCCTTGCAGGCGATGGCGGAGAGCCGTCCCGACGTGGTGGTCAGTTCCATGCATTTGCCGGATATGACGGGCGGCGATTTGGTGGGAAGCATGCGCGCGCGGGAAGCGACCAGGAATGTCGCCTTCATCCTGGTTTCCAGCGAATCCAATCCTCATTACCTGGAGCCGGTGCGCCAAAGCGGGTCGAGCGCCATGCTGGGAAAACCTTTCACGGCGGAGCAGATGAAAAAGGCGCTGGCCACCGCCCTGGATTACCTCAATCCGGTTGCGGCCAAGCTGGAGGTGGAGGGCGAGGTCGATCTCGAATCGGTCAAGGTGCTGCTGGTGGACGACAGCCGCAGCGCGCGGGGCTTCATGCGGCGCGTGCTGGAAAATCTCGGCATCCAGTATTTCACCGAGGCGGAAAACGGCAAGCAGGCGGTGGACGCGATCCAGCAGCAGTATTTCGATCTGGTGGTGACGGACTACAATATGCCGGAAATGGACGGCAGGGAGCTGACCGAATACATCCGCACCCAGAGTTGGCAAAGTTCGGTGCCGATTTTGATGGTTTCGAGCGAGAGCAACGAAAGCCGCCTGGCGGCGGTAGCCCAGGCCGGGGTGTCCGGGGTGTGCGACAAACCCTTCGAGCCTGCGGTGGTCAGGGGGTTGCTGGAAAAAATGCTGAGCGGGAATTAACCCAAGGAATGCCATGAACCACTATCACATTGCCTTCGTCGATGACGAGGGCGACTTTTATTCCGCCTCGGTGGAAACGCCGGACGATCTTTTTACTTCCGCGGGCATAGACACCATGGCGCTGGAACTGGCGGAGCGGCTCGGCCAGGCCGAGCCGGTGGCGATCCTCAACATCATTCCTCTGAAATCCTAAGCGGGCAGGCGCGATCTCCCTGCACTAAGAGCCTATTTCAGTAGTATCCATGCCCCGCGCCGGAACCATTTGGGGCGCAG
>CAZDIJ010000148.1:0-2641 GCA_964505475.1 uncultured Sulfuricella sp.
GGCACTCTCAATAAAATCAATGAGTTGCACTTTGTCAGCCGACGAAAAACCGCGAGTTATGACGTTTGTTTACAAACTTGGGTTAAGCCGCCTTGCAGGCCTGTTCGATACGCACCAAAGCCGCGTCGAGCAGCGCGCGCTGTGTGCCGAAGTTGAGCCGCACATGGCGGGCGTACTCGCGGCCCGGGCCGAAATCTATGCCGTCCGACAGGCCCACGCCGGCTTGCTCGAAGAATGCCGCGGGGCGCTCGATGCCCATGTCGCGACAATCGATCCAGGCCAGAAAAGTCGCCTCGACCCGGGTCATCGACAGGCCGGGCAGTCCGTTGATGACCTGCTCGACGCGCGCCGCATTGCCGCGCAGGGTGTCGAGCAGCGTCGCCCGCCACGCGGCGCCATGGCGATAGGCCGCTTCGCAGGCGGCGAGCCCCAGCACATTCACGTGCGGCACGATGCCGTGCGCGGCGGCGCGGAAGTTGCGCCGCAGTTCGGCATTCGGAATGATGGCGTAGGAACAGCCGAGGCCGGCGATGTTGAAGGTTTTTGACGGCGCCATCAGGGTGATGGTGCGCGCTGTGATTTCCGGCGACAGCGTGGCGAAGGGGCGATGCCGTCCGCTCAGGTTCAGATCGCAGTGAATCTCGTCCGAACACACCACCAGATCGTGCTTTTCCGCGAGGGCGGCCAGTTGCCACAACTCGTCCTCGCGCCAGGCGCGCCCCACCGGATTGTGCGGATGGCACAGCAGGAACAGCCGCGCCGCCTTCATTACCGCATCCGTCGCGGCGAAATCCCAGGCCCAGCCGCTCATTCCGTCCATTTCGTCCTGGATCAGCGGCATGCTCAGCAGCCGCCGGCCTGAATCAACCGGCACGGAGAGAAACGGCGGATAAATCGGCGTTGCGGTGAAGACGCCATCGCCCGGCTGGCCGACCGAGCGACAGGCCAGATGCAGCCCCGGCACCAGTCCGGGCAGCCAGACCAGCCAGTCAGGGTCGATTTCCCACTGATATTCATTTGCACAGTGCGCAACGACCGACTCGATCAGGGACGGCCAGGGATGGCCGTAGCCAAACAGGCCATCGGCGACCCGCTGCTGCAAGGCCTCGACCACGGCCGGCGCGACCGGGAAATCCATGTCCGCGATCCACAGCGGGATGACATCCCGCCCGGCATATTTTCGCCAGCGCGTGGAATCCTGTGGCGCCCTGACACTAGTGCCGGCGATATCGTGATTAGCCAAGGAACAACCTGTAGGCCGGGTTTTTCGATTCATCCCAGTGGCGATAGCCCAGGTTCCTGAGGAAGGCGCGGAATTCCTTCATCTCCCTGGGCGGCACCTGCATGCCGACCAGCACGCGGCCGGTGTCGGCGCCGTGGTTGCGATAGTGAAACAGGCTGATGTTCCAGCCGGAACTCATCTTGTCGAGGAAGTTCATCAGCGCGCCGGGGCGCTCGGGGAATTCAAAGCGGTAGAGCAGTTCATTCTTCACCTGCGGCGCATGGCCACCGACCAGGTGGCGAATGTGCAGCTTGGCCATTTCGTCATCGGTCAGGTCGAGCGTGGCGTAGCCGTGTTTTTGCAACTGCTCGACCAGTTTTGTCGATTCGGTGCGGTTGGCGACCTGCATGCCGACGAAGACATGGGCCTCGCCGGAGTCATGGAAACGGTAGTTGAACTCGGTGATGTTGCGGCCGCCGACCAGCGTAACGAAATTTTTGTAGCTGCCGGGTTTCTCCGGCAGGGTGACGGCAAACACCGCCTCACGCTGCTCGCCTACTTCGGCGCGTTCGGCGACGAAGCGCAGCCGGTCGAAGTTCATGTTGGCGCCGGAGGCTACCGCCACCAGCGTCTTGCCTTTGGCCTTGTGGCGCCGCGCCCATTCCTTGGCGCCGGCGATCGCCAGCGCGCCGGCCGGCTCGAGAATCGAGCGGGTGTCCTCGAAGACATCCTTGATTGCGGCGCAGATGGTATCGGTGTCGACCAGCACCATTTCGTCGACATGCTCGCGGCAGAGGCGAAAGGTTTCCTCGCCGACCTGTCGCACTGCCGCACCATCGGCGAACAGACCGACGGCATCCAGCCGCACGCGGCGGCCGGCCTGGAGCGACCGATACATGGCATCGGCATCGGCAGCCTCGACGCCGATGATCAGGGTCTCGGGCCGCAGGCGCTTGATGTAGGCCGCCACGCCGGCAATCAGCCCGCCGCCGCCGACGCTGCAGAACACCGCGTCGATCGGGTCGGGGTGCTGGCGCAGGATCTCCATGCCGATGGTGCCCTGCCCGGCGATAACCAGAGGATCGTCGAAGGGATGGACGAAGCTGAGCTTCTGTTTTTTCTCCAGTTCCAGTGCATGGGCATAGGCGGCGTCGTAGGCGTCGCCGCTCAGCACAATTTGCACCATGGCGCCGCCGCGCTTTTGCACCGCGTCGATCTTGATCTGTGGCGTGGTGGTGGGCATCACGATCACCGCGCGAATGCCGAGTTTTTGCGCTGCCAGCGCCACGCCCTGCGCATGGTTGCCGGCCGAGGCGCAGATCACGCCGCGTTTCCGCTGCGCCGGGCTCAGGTGGGCGATCTTGTTGTAGGCGCCGCGCAGCTTGAAGCTGAACACCGGCTGCATGTCCTCGCGCTTGA
>CAZDIJ010000149.1:0-2556 GCA_964505475.1 uncultured Sulfuricella sp.
GTTGCCTTGCATCCCATGCTCCCTCATCCCCGTCCCTTCTCCCGCTTGCGGGAGAGGGGTTGGGGTGAGGGCGCCTGAAAATTATTCATAGGCATATAGGCATAAAATAAAATGCCACTCACCCACCATGTGAACGGCGAATCTCTTTCAACTTGACGTTTCCCTGATTTTCCCAGTGTTCCCCGTGGTTGAACTGCGTTTTTTAGATTAACGGTTCAGTGGAGAAATATGTCTATCATTCACAGGAAAAATGCACCGCTTCGGGGGCATTTTCCGAGGTCTTGTGTCCCAGCGCGAAGTAGCCGGCGCCGGTCAGCGGCAACTCCTCGCGGTGCAGGAACAGGGTCTTGCCGCCGAGGGTGACATAGGTGCCGTTGGTGCTCTGGTCGGCCAGCACGAACTTGCCGTTGCGCAGGCCGATGCGGGCATGATGGCGCGATGCCAGCGGGTCGTTGACCACCAGGTCGTTGTCGTTGTCCCGGCCGATGCTGGCGTCCGGCTGTTTGCCGTCGAGGGCGAGCTGCCGCCCGCCGTGGCGCAGGGCGATGCCGAGGCGCGCGCCGCGCGCCGCCATGCCCGGCAGCATGGTAGGCATCACGGTCATTTCGGCGTCGTTGCGCCAGATGACTTCGCAAATCGGGACATCCTCGCGCTTGCCTTTGACGGTGGCTTGTCCGAGCTGGCGGATGGCGACGCGCAGCCGGGAGGGGAGGGTGTCGGCGGTTTCCCGCGTGGTCATGATCTGCCCGGAGGCGGCCAGCCCGGCCATGCGCGCCGCCACGTTGACCGCGTCGCCGAAGACATCGCCGCCCTCGCGGATCACTTCGCCGAAATGCAGGCCGACGCGGATGCGCAGGGCGCCGGCGCCGTCCGCCGCCCGATCGGCGATTTCCGTTTGCATCGCCATCGCCGCTTCGACCGCGGCGGCGGCGGAGGGAAAGGCGCAGAGGATTTCGTCGCCGATGGTCTTGACGGTCTCTCCCTCATGGCGCCGGGCGATGCCGCCGAGCAGGGACAGGCATTGCTCGATCTTCTCCAGCGCCGCCTGGTCGCCCAGCGTGTCGTAGAGGCGCGTGCTGCCGCTGATGTCGGCGAAGAGGATGGCGAGGGACTGGGGCGGCTGGCTCATCGGGGAATTATCCTGCTATTTTTTCGCCACCGACGAACACGGATTTGCACTGATGGATCATGGCGTCGCATGGGTGCCCAGTTGTCCGTTGATTGAGGTGAAAATCCCAGAAACCTGGCGATAATCCGTGCATGTCCGTGTTCATCCGTGGCTGATAGAGGTTTTAAGGATTATCCTGGAAAAAGCCGTTCAGCCACGGATAATCGCGGATTTCAATGGCCTGCAAGGCGTACGCCTTACACCCGCCGGGTGATTGGTAAATCTTTGCCAGCCTGATGTCTTATCTGTGTCAATCCGTGGCGAACTAAGTTTTTTATGCCTCTAAACTATTCTCAGCTATCGCTTCTTCCCCTGCTTGCGGGGGAAGGCCGGGATGCGGGCAAGCGCCCCCACCCCAACCCACCCCCGCGCGCTATGCGCGCAAGGGTGGGGGCGTTTGCTGAGAATGGTTTAGAGGCATGAAGTTTTTTGGATTATAGCAATCCCCCCATGAAATCACCTACCGCGCAGCTTGGCCAGCGCCGCCGCCATCGCGCCTTGCGGCTCGGGCTGGCGCTCCGGCTTGTGGGCATGGCGGCGCGGGGCGTCATGGCGCGGCGCGGCGGCGGCATCGTCGCTCAGGCGCATGGATAGCGCGATGCGGCGGCGCGGCAGATCGACTTCCAATACTTTTACCCGTACCACGTCGCCGGCCTTGACCAGGCTGTGGGGATCCTTGACGAACTTGTTGGCGAGCGCCGAGACGTGCACCAGGCCGTCCTGGTGCACGCCGATGTCGATGAATGCGCCGAAGGCGGCGACGTTGGTGACCACGCCTTCGAGAACCATCCCCGGCTGCAAGTCCTTCATGTCCTCCACGCCATCCTGAAAGGTGGCGGTGCGGAATTCCGGGCGCGGGTCGCGGCCGGGTTTTTCCAGCTCGCCGAGAATGTCCTTGACCGTCGGCAGGCCGAATTGCTCGTCGGTGAATTCCGCCGGGGCGAGGCGGCGCAGGGTGGCGGTGTCGCCGATCAGGGTTTTCACCCCGGTTTTCAGGCGGGCGACGATGCGCTCCACCACGGGATAGGCCTCGGGGTGGACGGCGGAGGCGTCGAGCGGGTTGTCGCCGTTCATGATGCGCAAAAATCCGGCAGCTTGCTCGAAGGTCTTGTCGCCCAGGCGCGGGACTTTTTTCAGCGCCATGCGGTTGGGAAAGGCGCCGTGGGCGTCGCGGTGATCGACGATGTTGCGGGCGAGCGTCGCGTTCAGCCCAGAAATCCGCGCCAGCAGCGGGGCGGAGGCGGTGTTCACATCGACGCCGACCTTGTTGACGCAATCCTCGACCACGGCATCCAGGCCGCGCGCCAGTTCGCCCTGGTTGACATCGTGCTGGTACTGGCCGACGCCGATGGATTTGGGGTCGATCTTCACCAGCTCGGCGAGCGGGT
>CAZDIJ010000150.1:0-2548 GCA_964505475.1 uncultured Sulfuricella sp.
AAGGCCTCGACGTTGCGAGCGAGCGCGTCCTGCGCATCCTGCTCGCCGAATTGCCGGTCAAGCAGGCCGCCAAGCTGGCCAGCGAAATTACCGGCGTGGCAAAGAACGCGCTTTACCAGCGGGCGCTGGAACTGAAAGCCCTATAATTTCACATCATGCAAACACTGACCCGGACACTCACCCTCGCCCGCCCCGACGACTGGCACCTGCACCTGCGCGATGGCGCTGCCATGCAAGCTGTGTTGCCGGACACGGCGCGGCGCTTTGCCCGCGCCATCGTCATGCCCAATCTGAAGCCGCCGGTGACCACGGTGGCACAGGCGGCCGCCTACCGCGAGCGCATCCTCGCCGCACTACCGGTCGGCATGAAGTTCGCACCGTTGATGACGCTCTATCTCACCGACAACACGCCCGCCGACGAGATTTATCGCGCGAAGGACAGCGGTTTCATCCACGCGGTCAAATATTACCCGGCCGGCGCAACGACGAATTCGGATTCCGGCGTCACCGATCTGGCCCGCGCCTATCCGGCCATTGCCGCGCTGGAGGCCGTCGGCATGCCCCTCCTGCTGCATGGCGAGGTGGTCGATACCGCCATCGACATCTTCGACCGCGAAGCGGTGTTCATCGAGCGTCACCTCACCCGCCTGCTGAGGGATTTTCCGCGGCTGAGAATCGTGCTGGAACACATCACCACCCGCCAGGCCGCCGACTTCGTGGCGGCCGCCCCCGCGCGCCTGGGCGCGACAATCACCGCGCACCACCTGCTGCTGAATCGCAACGCCATCTTCGCCGGCGGCCTCCGCCCGCATCACTATTGCCTGCCGGTGCTCAAGCGCGAGCAACATCGCCGGGCGTTGGTGGCGGCGGCGACGTCCGGAAACCCCAAGTTTTTCCTCGGCACCGATTCGGCGCCGCACGCCCGAGGCGACAAGGAGGCCGCCTGCGGCTGCGCCGGCTGTTACACCGCGCACGCCGCGATCGAACTGTATGCCGAGGTTTTCGATGCGGCCGGTGCGCTTGACACACTCGAAGCCTTCGCCAGTTTTCATGGCGCGGATTTCTATGGCCTGCCGCGCAACCGCGACACGATCAGCTTGCGGCGCGAAGCCTGGACCGTGCCCGCCGCCCTGCCCTACCCAGAAGGCGAAGCATTGATTCCCCTGCGGGCGGGCGAAACCGTAGCCTGGCGACTGGAGACATCGAAATGAACTTGCGCTTGCTTGCCGTATTGCCGCTGACCCTGCTGCTGGCCGGCTGCGAGATCGAACCGGCGGGCTACCTGATCGATGGCGGCAACCATTCCCTGACCGTGGAACGCAAGAAGCCCTACTTCTGGAGTAGCGGCTGGGAACTCGATCTGGTCGTGACGCGCTATCCCGACTGTCAACGGCGCCATGCGCTGAAAAAGACCGGAGAAAAAGTACGCGTCGATCTCTATCGCGTCGAACCCGGTGCGTTCATCCTTAACCAGGGCAACAACTGGTACGTCGCGGAAACACGCGACTGCCGTTTCCAGCAATTCAAGGAAGAGCCTGACGAGGCCGGCGAATTCATCGGCTCATTTCGTCCCAAAGGCGGTGTTTTCTCTTTCGTCCCCAGCAGGAACGGCAACGAGTAACCCGGAAATCGACCGCTGCCGACGGCGCAAACCACTACAATCCGTACCGGAAGTCCGCCAGGCAGCCGCGGCACGGCAACGTGTCGAGGAAAGTCCGGGCCCCATAGAGCAGGATGCCGGCTAACGGCCGGGCGCCGTGAGGCGACAGACAGTGCAACAGAAAGATACCGCCGATGGCTTCGCCCGACTTAGACGCCGCAAGGCGGCAAAGTCCCTCTTAAGTGAGAAGGTGCAGATCAGGCAAGGGTGAAATGGTGGCCCGCCGCAAGGCGGGCCGACGATGCGCAAGCAGCGTCGGGGTAAGAGCCCACCGCGGACGTGGTAACACGGACGGCACGGCAAACCTCATCCGGGGCAAGGCCAAATAGGGGAGCATTGACGTTGCTCGCGTCGCTCCCGGGTAGGCTGCTAATGACTATCGGCGACGATGGTCGACGAGGCCGTCAGCAATGGCGGTCCCAGAGGAATGGCTGCCCACGACAGAACCCGGCTTATCGGCGGACTTCCACAATTTCAGAACCACCCCTCCCGACCCTCGCGGGGAGGAGACTGTTTTTTTGCCTCCGGCCGCCGCTACACGGCTTAAAGCCGGCGATGCCGGCATTAGCCTTCGCCGCGACGGCGCGACTGCGTCGCTTGTTGTCGCTGCGCTCGTTTGTTACGGGTCGCCACACTCAAGCTTGAGTGCGGATTGCGGCTGTCGCCGCGTGCCGTCTCGCCTTGGGGCGGCCCGGCGGCGAGACTACCGAGGGGGTGGTTTTCTCTTCTGTCCCCAAGCGGGAAATGGGAGCGGGGAAGCAGGAGGACGTCAGAGATACGCGGCCCGTTAAAAGTATGCGCGTGGTAATCGCCCCACTCTTGTTTCGCTCAACCACTGAGCCGCCCCCGATTTTTCTGGACACGAATTTGGGGTTAAATCGTGTCTGA
>CAZDIJ010000151.1:0-2517 GCA_964505475.1 uncultured Sulfuricella sp.
TCTTCATCGTCACGGTGAGAAATTCCCAGGCGTATTCGATGGCGTTGCGCTTGAAGTAATCGCCGAAGCTGAAGTTGCCCAGCATCTCGAAGAAGGTGTGGTGGCGCGCGGTGTAGCCGACGTTCTCCAGGTCGTTGTGCTTGCCCCCGGCACGCACGCAGCGCTGCGAACTGGCGGCGCGCGCATAGGAGCGCTTGTCGTCGCCGAGGAACACATCCTTGAACTGCACCATGCCCGCGTTGGTGAACAGCAGGGTGGGGTCGTTGCCCGGAATCAGAGAGCTGGAAGCGACCACCTCATGCCCCTTGGAGGCGAAGTAATCGAGGAATTTCTTGCGGATTTCGGAGGATTTCATAGGCAACTTAGATTTCAATATCCAATTGTTTAAGTATCAGCTTGGCAAGACTGTCTTTAATTTCAGAATGGCGCGGAATGGGCGATTTTCTCCCGTTTCGCGGGTTGATGTAAATATCGTGGTTGGCGCCATGCCGTTGCAAGTGGCATTGGTGTTTCACCAGCAGGCGGATCAACTCGCCACGTTTCATGCCGCCAATTTCAGCGGCTTGGTCATGGCGTTCGGCGGAACCGGCAAGTCATCGTCGGCATGCAGCAACTGATAAACCTCGGCGATATTGCTTTCCAGTTCTTCCAGGGTTTCGCCCTGGCTGAAGCAGCCCGGAATTTCACGGATGCGTCCAACGAGCCAACCATCGTCCTGCCAGTATTCAAGCGTAAAGGTTGACATCATGCACCCTCCGTAAACCACTCAAAAAAAACATATTCAACATGCAATATTCGAATAAGACATTAATACAGCGAACAAAATCAGGCAGGCAACAACTCTCATCTTTAAGGCTCCCATAATCAAGACGCCTTAAGATTCTATATAAGGAAATTATTTCTCGCTCAAGCCAAATACCCCCAATTTTTCCGTAAGTTAGCTGCTTGACACCCCTATCTCTTCATGAATGCAATAACATTGCATTTTAAGTCTACGCCGCAACCACCAATGCCATCCGCTCGCCCACCGCCGCCTTGAACTCCTCACTGGCACTCACCCAATCGACGACATCGACCCGAAAGCCCAGGTCGGATTCGGAAAAGTCGTTTTCCAGTTCGGCCAGGATGGAGAAAGGCAAAGGCTTATCGCCGCCGACGGCCAAGTCGAGATCTGAGTATTTCCGAGCCTTTCCCGTCACCCGCGAACCGAACGCCCAAACCGGCAAGCCTGGTACGCGCTTACGCAGGATTTCGCGGGTCAGGTCGAGTTGTTCCGGCAACAAATCAAGCATTGCGCCGCTCCAGTTCGGCCAGCAGTTTTTCCGCATCGACGGCGAATTGCCGGGCGATGTCATAAACCTGCTCGGCCTTGCTCTCATCGTAAACGTGCGATGTTTCGTTGCGCGCCCGATGATAAACCAACCACGCCTCCACGTTCCCGACGATGCCCCGCTCGCCGCCCAATCTGAACAGGTCTTTCCGCGACAGAGGATCGACAGCCGCTGCGCCCTCGCTCTCATCAAGGTAGCGTTTCAGCATTTTCCAGGCGAGTTCGTAAGTGTATTCGAAGCGCTGTATCACCGCATCGCGCACAAATTCGTCCTTCGGCTGCGCCAAAGCCACCTTGAGCGAAGCCACGGCTTTTTTCAATGGCGTCAAAACGATCATTGATCCTCCAGACTCCCGCGCATCACCTTGTATATCGTCTCCTGCCCGAACCCCCGGCTGGCCAGGAAACGCATCTGTTTGGCCTTTTCCTTGGCATCCGCCGGAAGGCTGCCGAATTTTTTGGCCCACACGGCGCGGGCGCTTTCCAGTTCGCCATCGCGGACTTCGGATAACGCCGCCGCGACGCCTTCTTCGCTCACACCCTTCTCGCGCAATTCGTGGGCGATGCGCCGGCTACCGTACTTGCCCTGCCGCGCCTGCACCACCATGTCGACGTAGCGCGCTTCGGAAAGCCAGCCGCGCTGGGCGAAATCGTCGAGCAATGTCTCGATTTCATCGCGGTCTTCGCAACAGGCCGCCAGCTTGCGCGCCAGTTCGGCGCGGGTGTGTTCGCGCCGGGCGAGATAGCCCAGGGCGCGTTCACGCAAGTCTTTTTCAGGCATCCCCGTCGCCGGGGTCCACCGTGCTCGGCAGGCCGGTCACGCCGACCGCGGCGCGCACCTTGTTTTCGATCTCGGCGGCGATGTCCTTGTGCTCCTTGAGGTATTCACGGGCGTTGTCCTTGCCCTGGCCGATCTTCTCGCCCTTGTAGCTGTACCAGGCGCCGGATTTTTCGACCAGTTTGTTGGCCACGCCCATTTCGACGATCTCGCCTTCGCGCGAGATGCCCTCGCCGTAGAGGATGTCGAACTCGGCCTGCTTGAAGGGCGGCGCAACCTTGTTCTTGACCACCTTGACGCGGGTTTCCGAACCGATCACTTCCTCGCCCTTCTTGATCGCGCCGGTGCGGCGGATGTCCAGGCGCACCGAGGCGTAGAACTTGAGCGCGTTGCCGCCGGTGGTGGTTTC
>CAZDIJ010000152.1:0-2493 GCA_964505475.1 uncultured Sulfuricella sp.
CGCCACCTTCCCGCGCTACCGCTACGACCAGATCATGCGCCTGGGCTGGAAAGTGTTCATCCCGGTGACGCTGGTGTGGATACTGGTGGTCGGCGCGATGATGCAAACGCCTTACGGCTACTTGTTCCACTAAGGCGGAGTAGAGAACATGAACCGGATCAAAGAATTCTTCTCGACCTTCCTGCTGGTGGAATTGCTCAAGGGCATGGCGCTCACCGGGCGCTACATGTTCGCCCGCAAGATCACCATCCAGTTTCCCGAGGAACGCACCCCGATGTCGGCGCGCTTCCGCGGCCTGCACGCCTTGCGCCGCTACCCCAACGGCGAGGAACGCTGCATCGCCTGCAAGCTGTGCGAAACCATCTGCCCGGCGCTGGCGATCAGCATCGACCTGGCGCAGCGCGAGGATGGCTCGCGCCGCACCACGCGCTACGACATCGACCTGACCAAGTGCATATTCTGCGGCTTTTGCGAGGAGTCGTGCCCGGTGGACGCCATCGTCGAAACGCGGATTTTCGATTACCACGGCGAATCGCGCGGCGACTTGCTGTACACCAAGGAAAAGTTGCTGGCGGTGGGCGACAAGCACGAAGAGCAGATCGCCAAGGATCGGGCGGCGGATGCCAAGTATCGTTAGAGAATTACCGCAGAGGACGCGGAGGACGCAGAGGAAAGACGTTGGGGCAATGTGATTTTGATAGGGTTTTCCTCCGCGTCCACTGCGTCCTCTGCGGTGAAATGGTTTTAACCAGGACAGTTAAATGAATTTTGAAACGCTGATTTTCTATTTCCTCGCCAGCATCCTGCTGTTCGCCGGGCTGCGCGTGATTACCGTGCGCAACCCGATCCACGCGGCGATGTTCCTGGTATTGGCCTTCTTCACCGCCGCCGGGTTGTGGCTGATGCTGGAAGCCGAGTTTCTGGCGATCACGCTGGTGTTGGTCTACATCGGCGCGGTGATGGTGCTGTTCCTGTTCGTGGTGATGATGCTCGATCTCGACATCAAGCGGCTGCGCCAGGGGTTCCGTGAAAGCATTCCGCTGGCCGCGCTGGTGGGCGGGCTGATGGTGATGGAAATGGTGCTGGTGCTGTCGCGCAAGAGCTTCGTCGCCGACTTCGCCAGCCTGGAGCCGCGTCATGCCGCCGATTACAGCAACACCAAGGAACTCGGGCGCTTGCTCTACACCGATTACGTCTATCCGTTCGAACTAGCTGCGGTGGTGCTGCTGATCGCCATCGTCGCGGCCATTGCGATCACCCTGCGCCGCCGCAAGAACACCAAGCACCAGGATCCCGGCGAGCAGGTCAAGGTGCGCCGCGCCGACCGCGTCCGCATGGTGTCCATGCCGGCGGAAACGGCCGTGCCGGAAGCGCCCGCCGACGCGCAAAGCAAAGAATAAAGGAGCAGCCGTGCTGTCGTTAACCCATTATCTGATCCTAGGCGCACTGCTGTTCACCCTCAGCGTGGTGGGGATATTCCTCAACCGCAAGAATCTGATCGTGATCCTGATGGCGATCGAACTCATGCTGCTGGCGGTGAACATCAATTTCGTCGCGTTCTCCCACTATCTCAACGATACGGCTGGCCAGGTTTTCGTCTTCTTCATCCTGACCGTGGCGGCGGCGGAGTCGGCCATCGGCCTGGCGATTCTGGTGGCGCTGTTCCGCAACCTGCAAACGATCAACGTGGACGACCTGGACCATCTCAAGGGCTAACATGACGGACATGCAAACACTTTACCTGCTGGTGCCGCTCGCACCGCTCGCCGGAGCGATCATCGCCGGCTTGTTCGGACGCGCGATTGGACGCGCCGCCACGCATTGGGTGACGATACTGGGGGTGGCGCTGTCGTTCGCGCTGTCGCTGGTGATCTTCCAGGATGTCCAGCAGGGGCACACTTTCAACGGCACCGTCTATACCTGGCTGACCAGCGGCGAGACGCGCTTCGAGGTGGGCTTCCTGATCGACAGGCTGACCGTGTTGATGATGCTGGTGGTGACTTTCGTCTCGTTGATGGTGCACATCTACACCATCGGCTACATGGCCGAAGACCCCGGCTACCAGCGCTTTTTCGCCTATATTTCGTTGTTCACCTTCTCCATGCTGATGCTGGTGATGTCGAACAACTTCGTCCAGTTGTTCTTCGGCTGGGAAGCGGTGGGGCTGGTTTCCTACCTGCTGATCGGTTTCTGGTACACCCGCCCGACGGCGATCTACGCCAACCTCAAGGCGTTCCTGGTCAACCGCGTCGGCGACTTCGGCTTCCTGCTCGGCATCGGCCTGATCCTGGCGCACTTCGGCACCCTGGATTACGCCGCGGTGTTCGCCCGCGCCCCGGAAATGACCGGTATCCAGATGGCGTTCTCCCCGGGTATCCAGCCGGCGCTGCTGACCGTCATCTGCATCCTGCTGTTCATCGGCGCGATGGGTAAATCGGCGCAGTTCCCGCTGCACGTCTGGCTGCCCGACTCGATGGAAGGCCCGACCCCGAT
>CAZDIJ010000153.1:0-2351 GCA_964505475.1 uncultured Sulfuricella sp.
CCTTCCCAGCGATTTCATGACGAAATTTACCCACACTCTTTCACGAAGACCCAAAAAAGTCAGACGCACGGCTGTATGCATGGAGTCATCCCGAACGCGAATTGCGCTGTGCGGAGTTTACGGCAAAGCAGCGGGTTTCTTTACCCGGAGGCGCGATAAACTACCCGACCATCTTTTTGCGAGCGATGTCCGATGAAACGTTTTGCCGTTTCCCTGTTGCTGGTCGTTGCAACTGCCGCGCTGGCTGCGCCGGCCCCGCCGGTTCCGCGGGAAATCGTCTTGCGTCACGGCTTGTCGGGCGCGCCGCTCGACGCACTGGCAACCCTGGCGCTGCGTTTCAATGACCAGGAGGCGAAGCTCAAGACGGGCGCCGGGCGCATCCGTCTTGAGGATGTCCGGGGCATCAGCAGCAGTGAGCGGGCGCGCCTGCCGCATCTGGCGTTGTTCAACCAGGATGACGCCTTGACCATGTTTGATACGCAACCGCGCTTTCGGCCTTTGCATCAGGTGATGGCGGTAGGCAAGGAGCGTTTCGATGCCAGGCTGTTTTATCCCCAGATGATTGATGCGGTGAGCGATCTGACCGGAAAGATGCAGGCCTTGCCGCTGGCGCTGTCGCTGCCGGCGCTCTTTTTCAACAAGGCGGCCTTTGCCAAGGCCGGGCTGAATGCCGCCGTGCCGCCCACGACCTGGTGGGAACTCCAGGAGGCTGCTGGCGCGCTCCGCGAAGCCGGCTTCAAGTGTCCCCTGACCAGTTCGCGCTTCGCCTGGGTGCATGTGGAAAACGTGGCGGCCCAGCATGGCGAGCCGCTGGTGGTGAAAAACGGCAAGCTGGATCAACTGGCGCTCAACAACATGGTGAATGTGAAGCACCTCGCCTTGCTGACCAGCTGGAAAAAGAGTTTTTATTTCATTTACTCCGGCCCTGGCATCGAAGGAGACGAGCGTTTCGCCAAGGGCGAGTGCGCCATGCTGACGGGAGAGTCGTCGCTGTATGCCCGGCTGGCGAAGGATCCGGAGTTTCCCCTCGGCATTGCCGCGCTGCCCCACTATGACGACGTGTATGGCGTGAAGGCGATAAACGTGTTGCCGGATGGCGCCTCCTTGTGGGTGCTGGCGGCCGACATGAGACCGGAGCAACAGGTGATTGCACGCTTGATCAGCTTTTTGCTGAAGCCGGAAATCCAGCGCGAATGGGTGCATGCCACCGGCTTCCTGCCGATGTCGTCTGCTGCGGTGCAGGCCCTGCGCGAAGTCGGCGCCAATCCCGTCTTGCTCGACCGTGCCGACCAGCGTCTGTCGATGGTCAAGCGCGATGCCGCGCGCACCCGCAGCGGTTTCGGCAAGAGCGGCATCCGTACCATCCTCAACGAGGAAGTCGAGTTCGTCTGGGGCAACCAGAAGCCGGCCAAGGAGGCGCTCGACACCGCCGTGCGCCGCGCTGCCCCGGTTCTCGCCGCACCGCCCACCATCCGGCGTTGATCACCTATCCACGTATCATTGCCCACCGCTGCGGCGGTGCCCTGGCCCCGGAAAATTCCCTGGCCGGACTCGCCATCGCCGCCCGCCTGGGTTGCCGGGCGGTCGAGTTCGACGTCATGCTCAGCGCCGATGGCGTGCCGCTCCTGATCCATGACGAGACACTGCGGCGCACCACTACCGGTCGTGGTCGCGTGGCGGAAATGACGCTTGCCGAGATTCGCCGTTTCGATGCCGGCGGCCCCCATCACGCTGCGTTCGCCGTCGCGCCAGCGCCGACTTTTTCAGAAGCAATGGCGGAATGCCGGCGGCTCGGCTTGTGGCCGAACATCGAGATCAAGCCGGCAAGCGGGCACGATGAAAGCACCGGAGAGACGGTGGCGCGCTGGTTGGCCGAGCACTGGGACGGCACGGGCGTGATCTCCAGCTTCTCCGAAAAGTCGGCGCTGGCGGCACGGCGCGTGCTGCCGCAATTCCCGCAGGCGCTGCTGGTGGAAGAATTGCCTGACGATTGGCAAGCACAGCTTGAACGCCGCGGCGCCATCGCGCTGCATCTGGCCGCGAAATATCTCAAGCCGCGGCAGGCGGCCGCACTCAATGACGCCGGCGTCATCTGGGCGGCCTACACGGTCAACGACCGCGCCAGCGGGGAACGTCTGTTCGCCCTCGGCGCGGCGGCGCTTTTTACCGATCGGCCGGACCTGTGGTTGCCGGAGGAGATGTGGGCGCCCGCCCCTGAAAAAATCCGTGCGCGAGAGGCTTGCTCGCCTGATTAATTCTGCTAGAATCCGCGCCCTTGATGTCAGTGAAGTTCATGTGGAGTGGTAGTTCAGTTGGTTAGAATACCGGCCTGTCACGCCGGGGGTCGCGGG
>CAZDIJ010000154.1:0-2350 GCA_964505475.1 uncultured Sulfuricella sp.
TGGCTTGGATGAATTGAATCCAGGCAGCGAGGTCGTTGACGTCGAAGGGGGGAGGAGAAGTGACAGCACCGGGAAGCAGGGTACCGCCACCCGATATTGTTCCATCGGTGAGATTGACTGTCTGTCCGCCGTCACCGAGGATTTTCATGAATGTTTGGCCGTTCTCCTCCACCATCTGGAACTGGGCGACAAAATCGCCATTAGCGTCCCGAATCCAGCCGATATCGTCGTATTGCGGATCGAAGTCGGTCCAGACCTGGCCGTATTTTGGGGTAAGTTGCGCCGTCACCGTCTGCCAGTTGCGGTATTCCTTGAGCCAGGTACGTGCTTGACCTATTTGATCGTTGTATTGGATGTTACTTTCCCGCTGTGCGCTCAGGCTGGCCGCGGTGCCGACATCGGCGGGAATGGCGGGCGAGCCGTCGGTGCTCGGCATGTACCATGCGCCGCTGTCTTGGTCATAAACATAGCCATTGAGGGTGTTGGTCGGCTTCGGCGTAGCAATGGCGTTTTCCAGCCGGTCGATGTAGTGCTGCCCGACCACGGTGCCGCCGAAGATCAGCACGCCGATGGTGGGATTCACGGCGGTCGCTACGATGCCGGAGAATATCTGCAATCCTTCGAGGCTGCTGGGGTCGTAGTTGGTGATGTTGCCCAGTTGCACGCCACGCGTGCTCACGCCGTCGAAGGCCATGTTGTAGTTGTTGATGTTTCCGAAGCTGGAGGCGGAGACGTCCAGATTTGCGTCAGGCAAGGTGCGGTAGATAGCATCAACGCCAGGGGCATTGTAGGTGTACGCTGGCGCGTTCTCAACCGCCGCCACCAACTGTGCTAACGCACCGCCGAGGCTGTGGCCGCAGAGGGTGACATTGGTGCCGTATTCGTCCTTGATATTCGTGTAGAACTTAGTGGCTTCGGAATACTGCCTAGGCACGTCGTTTTGCAGCGCCAACTGGCCCCAACTGCTGGTCACGTCGTCGATGCCGTCGGTACCACGATAGGCGATGACGATCTCGCCGGTGGCTTCGTTGCGAACGGCCATGGCGGCGAAGCCCGTCTCTGAAGACGGCGCCATCTTCAGAAGAGTCCACCCCATCGGGATAGCCCCTTTGCTATAGGCCGCGTTGCTCAGATTCGCATACGTGAGTATTTCTTGCGGATTGTTTGTAACCATGTTCTTACTCCTCTCTCACAGTCCGAAGTCTCTAATAACCGGTGTCCTGCAAACCTTCCTTGTCAGGGTAATATTGAGGGTCGGGCAGAATTTTTCCCCGGCGCTCCGCCTCTTCACATCGAATCGCAATTGGTTCCCAGCTTTCGGCTGGCATCGGCTTACCCACGGGATTGGCGTGAGCATCTTTCTTGTGGATACACCAGTTCATCACCTTGACCAACGTTACTTTCGGCAATGCCATCTGGTTGAACACCTCCGGCACGCGGAAGTAGCCTTTGGATTTGGGAGATGAGTCGGGGTCGAACACGTAACTCGTACTAGGCGGCGTATATGAGCCATACAGCGCCTTGGGCTGCCCACCCTCTGTCTTATCCCAATGCCTCTCGCCCAACAGGGATAACCAGTGTGCCCCCGCATTCTGCAAAGGCGCCGTGATTTTGCATTCGAGGCCGGAAAGCAGTGTGATAACCGACATGCCCGGTATCAGAGATGGGCGATACTCTCGCACACCAAACTGAGAATACCGCCCGTCGAAAGGTGCCGCAAAGATCAGCGGCTGGGTTTTCATGTTGGATGGGGCTGGTTGCGACGCTTGAATTGCTTTCGCATCCTTCTCGGCGACCGGATCAAGCCGCTTGAAACTCGCGGAGATTCCAGCCGGATATGCCGGAAAAATTCGTCGTGGCCTGCCGGATTCAGATAAAGGCAAAGCAATGGAACTGTCGAAATACACGTCAATCTCACAGGCGTACTGTTCCGGGTAGCGTGGATTCAGCTCTTGCCAGAAATTTCTCTTGAAAATCCGCAGCGCCATGGCCTTGATCCCGTCCTGTAGCTCTGGATCAGCCTTCTCGACCGGAAATCCCTTGAAGCGCTTGGCGAAGTCCTCGCTGTAAACCCAGTGCTCCCAGAAAGATTTGTCGCCCAGCACCGGATCGGGCTTCTCTACCAGCACTTGCTTCGGCCAGGCAGTCACATAGTCTGGAGCCGCCCATGCTTGCATGGTCAGGAAAGAAACAAGCAACGGGAGAAGCAGATATAACTTCATTGTCGATCTCATGCCGCCCTCCTTTCACAAAGGCAATTCGATTCATCCGCTGCGCCCATCCTCTGGACGACATGGCTGCCGCCCTGGGCGGCGCCGACGAGGCTGACTACCCCCAGAGGATCGAGATC
>CAZDIJ010000155.1:0-826 GCA_964505475.1 uncultured Sulfuricella sp.
CGCTGCTTCTCGCCGCCGAAGGAGAAGGACCAGACCGGGACCAGATCCTTGACGGTCTTGGTGTTGATCTTGGCCAGCGGGCTGTAGCGCTGACCCTGGGTGCCGAGGCCCCACGACAGCACGTCACCGGTCGACTTGGCGTCGTTCTCGATGTCCTTGTCAGTGACTGCAGCGACGGCCGGAGCGCCAGCCAGAGTAAACAGGGCGCCTGCAACCAGCACCGATGTCAGGGTACGTTTCATCAAATCCACCTCCTGGAATTTATGGTTCATCGAACATGCCCTCGCACGTCCGTCCGGAACCTCTTAGCAAGCGCGATGCCAGCCGAAAGCAACTCATGAAAAGCCGCAATCCCGCATTTTTTGGATACCCGCGAAAAATGCTGCGGCGCACCGTGATTCAAATGCATGCAGGTGTTTCAGAATGCGACAGGCCGTGTCCTGCCGGAACCCGCCTGGACCAAGCCGGCCAAGCCGGAACCAAACAGGGAAGGCTCCGCTGGCGGGTTTTCTTGCTTGGCCGGAAAAGCGAATTGAAGGCCCGCCCCCCATCCCCCCTCACGGGGGGCTACCAATCGGCTCGCTGCGCTCGGCTATCACTCGTCGCCTCGAATCAGGCATTTCACACTAGCGCGAACGCTTCAGCGTTTCGCTTTCATAACGTCGGTAAAGATGCGCCACCGAACGTGCGAATTCTTCCCGGGCGAGTGGTATCGCGGCGAACTCGGCGGGTATGGCGAGCCCGAACAACTCGCTCATTTCGTCGCCGCGTTCCGCCGCCCGGCGCAGGGCGTCTTCCAGCCATACCAGGTAGCGCCGGGTCTGCT
>CAZDIJ010000155.1:836-1922 GCA_964505475.1 uncultured Sulfuricella sp.
GTAGGGCACGGCCGCGAGCCTGTCCAGCGCGGCAAGCCATTGCGCGATGCTCGCATGGGGCGTGGTCGGCGCGCGCTGGTAAAAGACCAGGTCGCCTGCAAAGAGGACGCCGGTGCTGCGATCGAGTACCACCAGGTCGCCTGAGGTGTGGCCCGACAGCGAAATCAACTCCAGTTCATGGCCGCCGATCGACTGCACGCCCGGCCGCAGTGATTCGCCGGCAGGCGCCGGCTCGGTACCCTTGATCCAGTCGCCGGAAAGGCGGTAGACGTTGTCGGTGAAGGCGCCGCCCTCCTCCTTCTGTCCGGCGATGGTGGCCGCCAAGGCGGCCGTCGGTATTCCGGCGAACGCCTGGTTGCCGAGAAAATGGTCGGGATGGTGATGCGTGTTGAACACCCGGATCACGGGCTTTTCGGTGACACGGGCGATCGCGCTGCGCATCTGCTGCGCATAGCGGCGCGAGGGACCGCTGTCGATCACCACCACGCCCTCCGAGGTGACGATGAACGCCGTATTGACGATGTTGCCGCCGTTGCTGCGATTGAAATCCTCGGTCTTGCCGATCAGGACCCAGGTGTCGTCGGCGACCTTGCGCGGCGCCAGGCCGTAATCGAGATCGTCGGCGGCCACCGCGGCCCCCGCCGGCAGGCTGGAAAGCAGCACGGCGAAGCACAGGCCGGCAACGCTGCGCCAGCGCCTCGAACTCATTGCGCCACCCGCGCATTGATCCGGTTGCCGTTGTTGTCGCGGCCGACCAGGGTGAGGCCCGGCGGCGGCGTACCGGGAAAGTCGAAGGAGAAGACCGGATTCTCGGAAACGGGCTCGAAGGTGTCGATCCGCATCCACTCGCGCCCGGTGGCATCCTGCAGCGCCAGGCGCTCGATGTAGAAGGCCGGGATACCGGGTGCCAGGCCGGTATCCATCGGATGCATGATGTTGATCTTGACCCGGCTCTGCTGCTCTCCCGGCCAGACGCGGGATTGCACCTGGCCCAGCGTTTCGTGCCAGTTCGCGCTGCTGCGGCCGACGCTGGGCGCCGTGCAACCGCCGCCGCTGGCATCGATCCAGATGCCGCCGACGTGCCAG
>CAZDIJ010000155.1:1932-2193 GCA_964505475.1 uncultured Sulfuricella sp.
CCGCCGTTTCCGCCATGGCGCGCACCGGGCTGCCCTGCTGCAGCTTCATGCGGAAATGCAGCGCCGGCAAGGCGCCCTGCGCGGAGAACTCGAGTACCTTGACGATGGGGTTGAGGTCGGCCACCACCAGCACGCGGCGCACGTCGGCCAGGCCGGATATCTTGACGCCCACCGGTACGTTCATCGAATCTTCCGCCACCTTGGGGCCGCTGACCACCACCCGCGGATCAAAGACGACCTTGGCCGCCCCCAGGTAGCGCT
>CAZDIJ010000156.1:0-2158 GCA_964505475.1 uncultured Sulfuricella sp.
GATGGCGGCGTTGAGCGCCAGCAGGTTGGTCTGGTCGGCGATGTCCTTGATGACATCGACGATCTGGCCGATCTGCTGTGAACGCTGCCCCAGCGCGTCGATCAGGCGCGCCGACTGGCTGAAGGTTTCGGCGATTTCGCGGATGCCCTGGGCGGCTCCGTTGACCACTTGCTGCCCCTGGGTGGCGAGGTCGCCGGTTTCCGACGAGGCCGAAGTGGCCAACTGGCTGCGGCTGGCCACCTCCTGGATGGCCTGATTGAGGCTTTCCACCGAGGCGGCGGCGCTGGCGGCTTCGCGGGTCTGGCTGTCGGAGCCTTGCGCCACCTTCTCGGCGGTTTCGGAGAGTTGCCCGGAGGCGGCGGTGATCTGCGCCGCCGCCTGATGCACCTGGCCGATGATCGTGGCGAATTCTTCCGCCATCTTGTTGAAGGCGTGCGCCACTTGCGCCAGTTCGTCCTTGCTGCGCAGCGTGACGCGGGTGGTCAGGTCGCCGCTGGAGAGCTTGACGGCGGCTTCTTCGAGAGTCGTCACGCCGTAGGCGATGCAGCGCGTAATCAGCAGCCCCGCCACCACCAGCAGCACCAGCCCGGCGATGATGCTGGCGATGGTGATGATCTGGACTTTCTTGGCATAGGCGGCGGAATGCTCGAATTCCTTGCGGGCGCTGTCCACCTGGTATTTGAGCAGGGCGTCGATGGTCGCCGAGGCCTTGGCGTAGGCGGGATCCATGACCTCCTTGCGCAGCGTGTCAGCCTCCTCGAAGCGCTCCCCTTGCAGCAGGTCGATCATCGGCATGATGCCGGTGCGGCCGAAGTTGATCCGCGCCTCGATGAAAGCATCCGTCAGGGCTTTCTCCTCGGCGGCCATGGGACGGTCGGTGTAGGCCTTGAGGATATTCTCGATCTTGAAAATATAGCCGCGGATGCGGTCGGCATGCCCCATGATCTCGAAAGCGTCGGTCTCCTGGCGGGCGGCGGACAACGCCAGACGCGATTGCAACTGATAGTTGCGCACTTCGTTGAGCTGGTCGATGGCGACCAGATGATCGTTGTAGACCGAGGAGAGCGCCGACGAAGTGGTGTTGATCCCGGACAGGCCGGTCACTCCCACCCATACCAGCAGCAGTGAAGCAAACCCGATCAGGACATACAGCCGGGTTTTTATTTTAAGTTTATTCAACATGGTCACGCCTCCAATTATCGTTTTTTTACAACCACCAGCCGATGGTTTTCATTCGGATATTACTAGAGCATACGAAGGAACGAAATAGCATCGTCATAAAATCTAAATCTTGAAATCGGATGGGGGGCGCCTAATATTCAATAGCACGGAAGCCGTTATCATCAACCCGATTAGAAAGGAGAAAATCATGGCCAACATCAGCCGTTACGACCCGTTTGATCTTGCCTCCGAGCCGTTCGACGATCTGTTCCGGGGATTTTTCCGCCCGGTGCGTTTCGAGGGGCAGGCGCAGCAAATGCAGATCAAGGTGGACGTGAAGGAAAATGATAAATCCTACACCGTGCATGCCGACATCCCCGGCGTGAAGAAGGAGGACATTCACGTCACCATCGACGGCAACCAGGTTTCGATCAGCGCCGAGGTGAAAAAGGAAAAAGAGGAAAAGGAAGGCGACAAGGTGTTGCGCAGCGAGCGCTATTTCGGCAAGGCCTACCGCAGCTTCGCCTTGGGACAGGATATTGACGAAGGGGCTTCGTCGGCCAAGTACAACGACGGTGTGCTGGAACTGACGCTGCCGAAAAAGAAAGCGGTGGCCACCCGGAAATTGACGGTGCAGTAAGCATCGCGCGCACGAAACGGAAAAGGGCGGCTCGTGCGAGCCGCCCTTTTATTTGGTTTTTCCGGCAAATCCTACGGTGAAATGGGGTGGCGGACATCCCGGCAATAGTGTATCCACTTGGGTTTTCCAGGATTCCGGCGGGTGTGGGGCATTTGCGGCCGCATAGGGGCAAAGCGCCGCCTAATGGATTATCTGGGTTCAAGCGGGGTACGGTGTTCGCACCACCCCGCCGATCTCAATGCTGCAACTGCCCATACAGCCTGCTGTACAGCCCATCCCCCTTGATTAGCTCGTCGTGGGCGCCTTCCTCGATGATCTGGCCGCCATCGAAGACGTAGGCGCGGTCGGCCTGTTTCA
>CAZDIJ010000157.1:0-2124 GCA_964505475.1 uncultured Sulfuricella sp.
AATACCGGCCTGTCACGCCGGGGGTCGCGGGTTCGAGTCCCGTCCACTCCGCCAGATAAGGGCGAACGATAGTTCGCCCTTTTTTTTCTGACTCATCGCTTGCCCGGATGTTTCCAACGTCCGGGCGGGAGCATGGATATTACGGATCACAATTATGTTGGACGTCATTCGAGAGCGTGCCCAAGGTTGGTTTGCCAAAGTGATTTTGGCGCTGATTACCGTCCCGTTCGCCCTGTGGGGCGTGGACTCCTATTTGCGCCAAGGCGGCGAAGCCGAGTTCGTCGCCGAGGTGGATGGCCAAAAAATATTCAAGCGTGAATTCGATCAGGTGCTGAAGGAGCAGCAGGAACGCATGCGCTCCGTCATGAAGGCGGCGTTCGATCCGGCGCTGCTGGATAAACCCGAAATCAGGCAGTCGATCCTCGATAATCTGATCGAGCAGCGCTTGCTGTCGGCCGGCGCCGCCAAGGCGGGCATGGTGATTTCGGATGAAATGCTGGCGAAATTTATCGGCGCCATTCCCGAATTCCAGGACAAGAACGGTTTTTCCCAGGCGCGCTACGAATCCCTGCTGCGCAATCAGGACATGACGCCGGCGATTTTCGAGTCGCGCTTGCGGGAGAGTCTGGCGACCGAGCAGTTGGTGGAAGGCTTGACCGCTTCCACCCTGTTTTCGCGTGCCGCGCTCGACAACTTTATCCGTGTCGGCGAGCAGCAGCGGGAAATCGTCCAGGCGGTGATTTACCCGGAGCAGTTTATCCCCCAAATCAAGGTCACGACCGAGGAAATCAAGGGCTACTACGAGAAGCGCAAGGAGGAGTTCCGCGTGCCGGAACAGGCGAGGCTCGAGTACGTGGTTCTCTCCGTCGAGGAGCTGATGTCACAGGTGAGCGTGGCGGAAGACGAGGTCAAGAAGTACTACGGGGAACACGCCGCCCAATTCCAGGATGCCGAGCAGCGCCAGGCCAGCCATATATTGATCGCGGCATCGGCGCAGGCGGGCGAGGCGGATAAGGCCGCCGCGCGCGCGAAGGCCGAAAAGCTGTATAAGGAAGCCAAGCAGGCGCCGTCCGCGTTTGCCGATTTGGCCAAGCAGCATTCCCAGGACCCGGGTTCCGCGTCAAGCGGCGGCGATCTTGGAATGTTTGGCCGTGGCGCGATGGTAAAGCCGTTCGAGGATGCGGTATTCAAAATGACGGTTGGCGAAATTTCCGCGCCGGTGCAGTCCGATTTCGGCTTCCATATCATCAAATTGACCGGGGTGAAGTCGGGCAAGACCCGTTCCTTGGCGGAAGCGCGCGAAGAGATTGGCATGGAATTGAAAAAGCAGAAGGCGGGCAAGCGCTTCGCCGAGGTGGCGGAGACCTTCAGCAACATGGTCTATGAGCAGCCGGATAGCCTGAAGCCGGTTGCCGAGGCGCTCAAGCTGAACATCCAGGTCAGCCCGTGGCTCGGCAAAAAGGGCGGAGACGTGGCGTTGCTGAATAACGGCAAGCTGTTGCAGGCGATTTTTTCGGAAGAGGGGCTGCAACTCAAGCGCAATACCGAGGCGGTCGAAGTGCGCCCCAATACCTTGGTGGCGGCGCGCGTCGTGGAATATCGGCCGGCCAGCTACAAGCCGTTCGAGGGTTTGAGTGTCGAGCTGGGCGCCAGGCTGCAACGCGAATTGGCCAGCGCCCAGGCGGTCAAGCTCGGCAAGGAAGCGCTGGAGCGACTGCGTCAAGGGCAGGAAGCCGCGGAACTGAAATGGGGGGCGCCAATCGTCGTCAGCCGTCAGGCGGCGGCGCATTTGGGCGAGGCTGTGCTGAGCGATATTTTCAAGGCGGATGCCGGTAAGAAGCCGAGTTTCACCGGCATGTCCGACCCCAAGGGCGGCTATCTGGTTATCAAGGTGAACCGGACGGTGGAGCCGGCGGCGCTGGATGAAGGCAAGAAAAAGGATTACGCCGAAAAATTCCGGCAAATGCTGATGCAGGAGAATTATGCTGCATACATGGCCGGCTTGAAACAGAAGGCCGAGATTGCGATCAAGAAGGACGCACTGGCCAAGGCCGAACGATAAGCCCATGTCTCAGCTATCGCTCCTTCCCCTGCTCGCGGGGGAAGGCCGGGATGGGGGCAAAC
>CAZDIJ010000158.1:0-1994 GCA_964505475.1 uncultured Sulfuricella sp.
GGGCGTTTTCCTTGATCGCCTCGTAGATGCCGTCGAGGTCGTCGGACACCGTGGTGAGGTAGCAGGAGGACAACTGGCTGCGGCGCGAACCGGAGTTGAACAGGGTCGGCGTGCTGCTCATGAAGTCGAAGCTGGAGATCAGGTTGTAGAACTCGATGGCGCGCGCCTCGCGGTCGATCTCGTTGAGGCTCAGTCCCATCGCCACGCGCATGAAGAAAGCCTGCGGCAGTTCGATGCGCTGGTCTTCGATGTGCAGGAAGTAACGGTCGTACAGGGTTTGCAGGCCGAGGTACTGGAACTGCTGGTCGCGGTCGGCGTTCAGCGCGGCGCCCAGGCGCTTCAAGTCGAAATGGGCGAGACGCTCGTCGAGCAGCTCGGCTTCCACGCCCTTCTTGATGAAGTCGGGGAAATATTCGGCATAGCGTGCCGTCATCGCTTCCTGCGAGACTTCCTCGCCCAGCACTTCGTGGCGCACGGTGTTGAGCAGCAAGCGCGCGGTGACGTAGCCGTAGGCCGGGTCTTTTTCGATCAGGGCGCGGGCCGAGAGGATCGCCGATTTGTTGACTTCCTCGATGGCGACGCCGTCGTAGAGGTTCTTCAGGGTGGCGGCCAAAATCGGTTCGGGAACGACCGCGTCGCCCAGGCCGGCGCAGGCGGAAGCCAGCAGGCCGTTCAGCCAGGCCATGTCGAGCGGCTTCTGCACGCCGTTTTCCACCACCTGGAGGGTGTGGGCGGGCGCTTCGACCGCCTTCTGGCTGGCGCGCTTGCGCGTCTGTTCCTCGCGGTAGAGCACGTAGGCGCGCGCCACGTCGTGCTCGCCGGAGCGCATCAGGGAAAGCTCGACCTGATCCTGGATATCCTCGATATGGAAGGTGCCGCCGTGGGGCTGGCGGCGCACCAGCGCCCCCACCACCGCCTCGGTCAAGCCCGCCACCAGTTCGCGCACCCGCGCCGAAGCCGCCCCCTGCCCGCCGTTCACCGCGATGAACGCCTTGGTCATGGCGATGGAGATTTTGGCCGGCTCGAAGCCGACCACGCTGCCGTTACGGCGAATGACCTTATATTCGGAATAAGCATTCTTGTGTTCGGCGCTGTTTTCGCCGTAGGCAAAACCGGCGGCCGGATTGGGCATGGCGGAAGACTGGGTATCGGCGGCGAGTTGCATCGGTTTGTTTCCTCCTTAGATGTTGGGCGGGCGGAGCGGCGAAGCCCACTCCCCTGCTTGCTTCGAGTCTCGGCGCGGCGCGCGGCGCGGAGCTTGGTACTTATCCACAATCTATCCAGAGGTATATCCACAACATATTGTGTCCAACCATCCAGAACTCCACTAATTCTAGTTAGCCGACTGACAAAACGCAACCTTAATTTTGCCTGTGGAAATCTCTTATTAATGCCAACGACATACCGCCGGACGGTTGTAAAAACCCGCCGTTGCCGGATAATCCGGGACATGGACACCCCGGACAAAGCGGTCGTTTTCGTCGCGCGCAACTTGAGCAAAACCTATCACATGGGAGAAGTAACGGTTCCCGCCCTGCGCGCGCTCGACCTGGAAATCCGCGAAGGGGAATTCATCGTGCTGCTGGGACCCTCGGGCAGCGGCAAATCGACCCTGCTCAACATTCTCGGCGGCCTCGATACGCCCAGCGGCGGCGAGGCATTCTGGCGCGACCACGACCTCGCCGCCGCCGACGAAAAGGCGCTCACCGAATATCGCCGCGAACACGTCGGCTTCGTCTTCCAGTTCTACAACCTGATTTCCAGCCTGACCGTGCGCGAGAACGTGGCGCTGGTGACCGAAATCGCCCCCGACCCGATGCCACCCGAGGAAGCGCTGCGCCTGGTCGGCCTGGAACAGCGCCTCGACCACTTCCCCGCCCAGCTTTCCGGCGGCGAGCAGCAGCGCGTCGCCATCGCCCGCGCCATCGCCAAGCGCCCCGACGTGCTGCTGTGCGACGAACCCACCGGCGCGCTCGACTACGAAACCGGCAAGG
>CAZDIJ010000159.1:0-1929 GCA_964505475.1 uncultured Sulfuricella sp.
GCACGGCAACCTGCCGTGTCGCCACTTCCTTGTCGCCGACAACCAGCAGATAAGGCAAGCGCTGCAAACTATGTTCGCGGATTTTATAGGTTATTTTCTCGTTCCTCAAGTCCGCATGCACGCGGAAGCCGTTTTTCCGCAAGGTTTCCACCACTTCGCCGACATATTGCGCCTGGCTTTCCGAGATATTCAGCACCATCATCTGCAACGGCGACAGCCACAACGGGAAGGCGCCGGCGTAGTGTTCGATGAGGATACCAAGGAAGCGCTCCATCGAACCCACGATGGCGCGATGCAGCATCACCGGGATCTTGCGGGTATTGTCCTCGGCCACGTATTCGGCGCCGAGGCGCTCGGGCAGATTGAAATCGAGCTGGATGGTGCCGCATTGCCACAAACGCCCCAGGCTATCCTTCAGGGTGAACTCGATCTTGGGGCCATAGAAGGCGCCCTCGCCCGGCTGGTACTCGAACTCCAGGCCATTCTGCTTGAGCGCCGCCGCCAAGTCGGCTTCCGCCTTGTCCCAGGTTTCGTCGGTACCGACGCGCTTTTCCGGGCGGGTGGAGAGTTTGACCAGCACGTCCTTGAAGCCGAAATCGCCGTACACCTGGTACAGCATGACGATGAATGCCGATACCTCGGACTGGATCTGTTCCTCGGTGCAGAAGATATGGGCGTCGTCCTGGGTAAAGCCGCGCACCCGCATCAGGCCGTGCAACGCACCGGACGGCTCGTTGCGGTGACAGGAACCGAATTCGGCCAGGCGCAGCGGCAAGTCACGGTAGCTATGCAAACCGTGATTGAAAATCTGGATATGCCCCGGACAGTTCATCGGCTTGACCGCGTAGTCGCGGTTTTCCGAGGCGGTGGTGAACATGTTGTCGCGGTAATTCTGCCAATGGCCGGATTTTTCCCACAGCGTGCGGTCCATCACCTGCGGCGTGCGCACTTCCTGGTAGCCGTGCTCGACGAACTTGGCGCGCATGTACTGCTCGACCCGTTGCCAGATGACCCAGCCCTTGGGATGCCAGAACACCATGCCGGGCGCCTCGTCCTGCATGTGGAAGAGGTCGAGATGCTTGCCGAGCTTGCGGTGGTCGCGCTTTTCCGCTTCCTCCAGGCGATGCAGGTAGGCCTCCTGGTCTTCCTTCTTGGCCCAGGCCGTCCCGTAGATGCGCTGGAGCATTTCATTCTTGGAGTCGCCGCGCCAGTAGGCGCCGGCCACCTTCATCAGCTTGAAGGTCTTCAGTTTTCCGGTCGAAGGCACGTGCGGCCCGCGGCACAGGTCGGTGAATTCGCCCTGGGTATAGAGGGAAACGTCCTGGTCGGCGGGGATGGCCTCGATGATCTGCGCCTTGTAATGCTCGCCGATGCCGGTGAAATAAGCGACAGCCTCGTTGCGCGGCAACACCTTGCGGCTGACCGGCAAATCGAGCTTGACGATTTCCGCCATTTTCTTTTCGATCGCCGCGAGATCTTCCGGCGTGAACGGGCGCTTGATGGAAAAATCGTAATAAAAGCCGTCCTCGATCACCGGACCGATGGTCACTTGCGCTTCGGGGAACAACTGTTTGACTGCCTGCGCCAGCAAGTGGGCGGTGGAATGGCGGATGATTTCCAGGCCGTCGCCGTCCTTGTCGGTGACGATGGCGAGATTGCAATCGTGTTCGATCGAAAAGGAGGTATCGACCAGGCGCCCGTCGATCTTGCCGGCCAAGGCCGCGCGCGCCAAGCCGGCGCCGATGGAGGCAGCCACCCCGGCGACGGTCACGGCTTGATCGAATTTACGTTCGGAACCATCCGGCAAGCGAACGATGGGCATTTTTCCGTTTTCCAAAATAAAACCGGCACCCCGATTGGGGTGCCGATTGGGTGCTGGTAGGCGCGATTGGACTCGAACCAACGACCCCCACCATGTCAAGGTGATGC
>CAZDIJ010000160.1:0-1808 GCA_964505475.1 uncultured Sulfuricella sp.
AATCGCCGCGCACCGCCGCCGCTTCGACAATGTCGCGGATTTCGGCAACGATCTTCTTCAGGCTGTCCTGCATGGTTTTCATGGAGGCCAGCACTTGCCCGATTTCGTCGTTCTGGCGGATTTCGACGACGCTGCTCAAGTCGCCCGCCGCGATGCTGCTGGCGACATTGCCGGCGGCGCGCAGGGAGGCGCCGATGGCGCGGATTAGCATGAAGCCGATCAGGGCGGCGAGCGCCACGCCCAAAAGGATAAAGGTGATGGAAATGTTGCGGGTGGCGGCGAAGTCGGCGCTGGATTTGTCGAATTCTTGCTTGCCCACGCGCAATTGTAGATCGAGCAATTTTTCCGCCATGTCCTTGGCGGCGCCGTAGGTCGGCCCCGTTACCTTGACCAGATGGGTGTTGCCCGCCGTGAAGTCGCCGTTGATGAACAGTTCGCTGGTATCCAGCAAGCCTTCCTGGACAAATTTTTTGCGTTTGTCGGCATATTCCTCGGCGAGCTTTTTCTCTTCAGGCGTCAGGTAGGTTTCCATGTAGATCTTCCAGATTTCACCGATTTTCTGGATATTCTCCTTGACCTTGTCGGTATGCATGGTGATCGGGTGATCGTGCAGCTTGCTTTCTGGAATGCGCGGGTCGTGCATCGAGGCCAGGTGGATCTGGCGCACGTTTTCCGCCATCAGGTTGTTGATGACGCCGATCTGGTTGGAGGGTATCAGCCGGTCCTCATAGACCGTTTTCAGCCCGGCATTGGTCTCGCTCATGCCGCGCAGGCCGAGAAAGCCGATCACGGCAAGCAGCAGGGAAAGCAGGCCGATGACGAATATGAGCTTTGTTTTGATGGTCATGTTGTTGAACATAATTTCCGTCCTCCGTGCGATAAATAGTGTAGCCGTGGGTAGCGCCCGCGGGGCAGTGTGCTCTCTGCGCGTTACTTGGTCATTAAACCTTAAACCTGAAAAATCCGTCAATCACGGATAACTAAATAAATCTTAACAAGAACAATGTCATATGGTGCTGTTTGAATAACTCTTGGTGCGTGCGGCAAGTGTTATTCAAAAATTTATATGCCTGTGAACTGTTTTCAGTAAACGCGCTTACTCTCTCCCTTGCGCGCAAGGCGCGCGGGGGAAGGAGTAGCACACCGAGACCGGCAATCACCTGAAAACGGTTAATTAGGCATAAAAATTTATATGTCTATGAATAATTTTCAGGCGCCCTCACCCCAACCCCTCTCCTTTATGCCCTTTTAGGGTGCGCAGGCGGGAGAAGGGCTGGGGATGCAATGCCATATCCTGAATATTGTTCACGGGCATGAAAATTTAAGTATTACGATTTCTGGATTTCAGACTCGATCTGGCTCAAGAGTTCCACCACCCGATGGGAAAACTCCTCGATTTTCGGGAATTCCCGTTCGGCGCCTTGAGCGTCGCCGGAGTTCTTGAACGCCACGATGTTCTTGACGGTGGCATGCAATTGCTCGTGGATGCCTTCCAGTTCCTGCATCGCCGCGGAATGCCCATATTGCTTGAGGCCGGTCGAATAGATCCATTTGCCCAGATCGCAATCGCGATGGGAAACCGCTTGCGAGGCATCCATGGATTCCTTGCCGTCGAGGAAATCGCGGATGCGGCTCTTCCACAACATGTGCTTGGAGCGCGCCGCGGTGAAATCGAAGGATTCGCGGCTGGCTATCCTGAGCGTCGTCCCCTGGCCGATCTTGAACACCGCCGCCAGGTCGGCCAGCGTGTGTCCCTGCTCTTCCAGCGACTCGGCGGCGGCGGCGGCCTCTTCCACCAGCGCGGCGTT
>CAZDIJ010000161.1:0-1128 GCA_964505475.1 uncultured Sulfuricella sp.
TCCGCATCCAACACGCGCTCAAGGGATTGCCGAGTTGTAGGGCACCCATCTTGGGTGCCGTATTTATTGGACGGCGCCCAAGATGGGCGCCCTACAATTCTGATGTGAAAACGCCGCGAGTTCGCCTTAGCTTGACGCGCCTGCGCGCCTGCGGGATGAAATATCCGGGCTAGCTGTAATGCCTTTCGAAAAAACGGTGTAAGTTGCTTATTATCATGTATTTACTTCCGGCCTGTTCAATTTTCTGATTCAAGATGGGAATGCAAAAGCATTCTCCATCTCAGTGCCGACGCAAAACAAAACGTTATCGCTCTCACCAATTCCAAACCACTGCGCCAAACGGCAGCGGATTCCTGGCCGCTTGGCAGCAATTGCTTGGCGACTTTGTACCCGGATTGTCGGTCCGTCGCGGATGCAAACCGCGCGTGCCCCTGGGGTGTGTACTGGCCGGACTCGTGTTCCACGTTATGAATTGCGCGGGCACTCTGGCCGAGCCTTTGTGCATGCTCTTCGACGACGCGCTCAACGAGAGTTCTTGCGCCAGCCGCCGTGCTCGTCTGCCATGGGAAGTGTTCGCCGATTTGATGCGTCGCGTGCTGCGGCCGCTGGCGCAGAAGCGGCGCCACCCCGAATCGTTCTGGCGCGGTCTGCGCCTGGTGGCGATGGATGGCGTCCAGTTCAGTCTGACCAATACGCCGCAGATCGGCCGGGTCTTCAAAAAAGCCAAGAGTCGGCGCGGGACGGCCGCCTTTGCCAAGATCGTCACCGGCGTGCTCTTGGAGGTCGGACACCACAATCCCTTGGCCGCGGCCATCGGGCGGCGGGGCGAATCGGAATGGGAATTGGCCCACACGTTGTTGGCGCAACTGCCCAAAGCCGCGTTGCTGCTGGCCGATCGGCTGCACGGCTGTGCGGCATTTGTCACCCAGGTGATCTCGGCCTGCCAGCGGGTGGGCAGTCATTTTCTGATTCGCGCCCGCACGCAGATCAAGGTGCAGACCGTGCGCCGCTTGAAGGACGGCAGTCGGATCGTGCGCGTGCCGGTGCGCCAGAAAGGCAAGCCGCGGGTGATTCTGCAATGGTTGGAGCTGCGGGAAATCCGCGTGACGGTGCGACGCAACGGGCATC
>CAZDIJ010000161.1:1138-1791 GCA_964505475.1 uncultured Sulfuricella sp.
GGCTGGACCCAGCTGCGGCGCCGGCTTTGGAACTGGTGAAACTCTACGCGCAGCGCTGGGAACACGAATTGTTTTATCGGCAACTCAAACGGCAATTGCGCAAGAGCGAGGTGTTGCAGAGCCACACGGTAGAAACGGGTGCGCAGGAGATCGCGGCGCTGATGCTGGCGGCGTCGCTGCTGGCGGCCGAACGGGCGCGGGCGGCCAACGGGCAGGTGCCCGTATTGCGAATCAGTTTTCTGAAACTGCTGGAACTGCTGCGCCCGCTGTGGCTGGTGTTGGCGTTGGGCGACGATGTGTTGGAGGAGTGGCAAAAGCGGGAACTGACCGAGCGGTTCTACGAACAAGCCCGAGAGTGTTTGACGCCACGGCGACGACCACGCAGTTGTCCGCGGGCCGTGCGTCAGCCGGTCAGCGGCTGGCCGCGGTTGCTGCAAGCGAAATCCTGGACTGGTCCCGTGTCCATCAAACTCGCCTGACCATGTATTTTCGAAAGGCATTACCCCTAGCCTGGATTCCCACGCAAGGAGAGCGGCCTAACGATTTGTGCGGGGGGGGTCAACCGAACGCGAGCTGAAGGCGTCGCCCGCCCCACCACGGAACGGCAATGTCGGTTTTGTCGAACCCTGCATTCAGCAGCAGCGGATTATGCG
>CAZDIJ010000162.1:0-1749 GCA_964505475.1 uncultured Sulfuricella sp.
TTGCTGCGACAGCAGCGCGGTATCGGCGTCGGCTCCGTTGTTCACGTGATCCACGGCATAGCCGGATTTGCGCAAGGCGGCGACCAGGCCTTGCGAAATGATGCGGTCGTCTTCGGCGAGCAGTATTCTCATGGGAGCGGTCGGCGGTACGGAATTTCAGGCAAGTCTCGAATCACCGCCAGCTTGCCACAGATCAGGCCTTTGGCAGGCGGGCGCCGACGCTGAACCAGAACTCCTCGGCCTTTCTTCGTCCGGCCATTGCCTGGATGACGTCGCGGCACTTTTGCAGCCGGTCGGTGAGTTCATCGATCCCCTTGCACTTCTCGATCAGCGCCGTCAGATCGTCCGCGCTCGGGCCGAGATAGGCCACCAGCGCGCGGCAGGCATAGCTCGACGCGGATTGAAGCGAGACTTCGACTTCGGGTTGGGAGGGTGTCGCAGCGGGCGGCTCGGCCGCAGCCGCCGGCGGTGCGCCGCCGGTGCCGGGGGTGGTTTCGATGTAGCCGCGCGCCAGCAGATCGTTGAGGATGCTTTCGCTGGTCGGATGGGTGTTCTTTTCCAGCAAGCCACGGCGCGTGGTCTTGTCATCGACCATGATCAACATGGTCCGCTCGCGAAGTCCGAGTTTGTCGGCGCGGGTTGCCACCTCGGCTCGTCCCTTTTCAGTCTTGCGATAAATGCCATCGCTGCCCATTGGACACCTCCTCTGACTTTCGGGGTATGGGCGAAATAATAGCCTGTCCGTAACCGGATCGGGAAATTCGCTTCAACGCAAACTGCATGAAGCCGCGCCCGCCGTAGCGCGGGCGCCGACTTTTGACGCCCAATGCAAAACCCCCGACTCTGTTTCCAGAGTCGGGGGTTTCGTGGTGCAACAACCAGTAGGAAGGGGGTGCGGGGGGAACCTGGGTTCCCCCTGTTTCGAACTGGGGGCATGCAAATCGGTGAAACCGATTTACATGTCCATTCCTCCCATGCCGCCCATGCCACCCATGCCACCCATGCCCATGCCGCCCATGCCGCCGGCCGGCTTGTCTTCGACCTGCTCGGCCACCATGCAATCGGTGGTCAGCATCAGGCCGGCCACGGAGGCGGCGTTCTGCAGGGCGAAGCGGGTGACCTTGGTCGGATCCAGCACGCCCATCGCCAACATGTCGCCATACTCGCCGGTGGCGGCGTTGTAGCCGAAGTTGCCCTTGCCTTCGAGCACCTTGTTGATCACCACGGACGGCTCGTCGCCGGCATTCGCGGCGATTTCGCGCAGCGGTTGCTCCAGCGCGCGCAGCACGATCTTGATGCCGGCTTCCTGCTCGTGGTTGTCGCCCTTGATGGAGATCGCGGCGCGGGCGCGCAGCAATGCGACGCCGCCGCCGGCGACGATGCCTTCCTCAACGGCGGCACGCGTGGCGTGCAGCGCGTCTTCGACGCGGGCCTTCTTCTCCTTCATTTCCATTTCGGTGGCGGCGCCGACCTTGATCAGCGCAACACCGCCGGCCAACTTGGCCACGCGCTCCTGGAGCTTTTCCTTGTCGTAGTCGCTGGTGGCTTCCTCGATCTGGGCGCGGATCTGCGTGACGCGGCCCTTGATCGTGTCTTCCGAACCGGCGCCGTCGATCAGGGTGGTGTTTTCCTTGCCCACTTCGACGCGCTTGGCCTGGCCCAGGTCCTTCAGGGTGGCCTTTTCCAGGGTGAGACCGACTTCCTCGGCGATCACCGTGCCGCCGGTCAGGATGGCGATGTCTTCCAGCA
>CAZDIJ010000163.1:0-1554 GCA_964505475.1 uncultured Sulfuricella sp.
GTAAGCGTCCAGCCGTCCCACCGGAACGAACGCCCGCAAATCAGGGTTTTGCAGCGCCCCGCAACGGCAGCAGCTCATCGATCCGGTTATTCGGCCAAGCCGGCAGCTTCTCCAGGGTCTCCCGCAGCCACGCGGCGGGGTCGAGGCCGTTGAGACGGGCGGTGCCGATCAGGCTCTGGATCGCCGCCGCGCGTTTCCCCGCCCGCTCCGAACCGGCGAACAGCCAGTTCTTCTTGCCGATGGCGATGGGCCGGATCGCGTTCTCCACCGGATTGTTGTCGATCGGCAGATCGCCCGAATCCGCATAGCGGATCAGCGCCTCCCAGCGCTTCAGGCTGTAATCGATCGCCTTCGCGGTAGCGCCGCCTTCAGCCATGCTTTGCCGGGTGGCATACAGCCACGCGAACAGCGCATCCAGAATTGGCTTCGCCTCGCGTTGCCGCAGCGCCCGCCGGCCTTCGGCATCCAGGCCCCGACCCGCCTGCTCGATGGCATAGAGTTTCCCGATCCGCTCCAGGGCTTCCTGGGCCACCGTGCTCTGGTTCGCCACATACAGGTCGAAGAACTTCCGCCGCGTGTGCGCCAGGCACGCCAGTTCCGTGATTCCCGACCGGAACAGCGCCTTGTAGCCGGCGTAGTCGTCCACCATCAGATGGCCTTGCCATCCCGAGAGGAAGTCACTGGCATGGCGGCCAGAACGGCTCGCCTGGTAGTCGAACACCACGATCGGCGGCCCCGCCGCCAGGCGGTTGCTGTGATAGGCCCACAGGTAGGCCCGCTTGGTCTTGCCAGCCCCGGGGTCAAGCTGCGCCACCGGGGTCTCGTCGGCATGGAGAACGTCCTCCTGCTTGAGCATTTCAGCCAAGCGATCGGCCAGCGGTTGCAGCGCCACGCCCACGCGCCCCATCCATTCCGCCAGGGTGGAGCGGGACAGGATGACGTCCTGGCGCGCGGCCATCTGTTCGATCCGGTACAGCGGCAGGTGGTCGGCGTATTTGCCGATCGCCACCCAGGCCAGGAGGCCGGGGGCGGCCAGGCCGCCATCGATGATCGCGGCCGGGACCGGGGCGGCGGTGATGGTTTCGCAGGCACGGCAGGCGTATTGCGGGCGGATGTGGCGGTGCACGAAGAACCGGGCGGGTTCGACGTCAAGTTGTTCGCTGATGTCCTCGCCGATCTTCACCAGGTCTCGACCGCATTGGCCGCACGTGCAGGATTCCGGTTCATGCCGGTGTTCGATGCGCGGCAGGTGCTCGGGCAGGGGCTGGCGGCCGGCGCGCTCGCGCTTCGCGCGCGGCTTCGCCTCCGGGACGGCCTGTTCGGCTTCGGCCTCGCAGGCGGCGATGTCGGCTTCCAGGGTTTCCTGGAACAGGTCGCGCTGTTCCGAGCTCAGCGCTTCGCTCTTCACGCCAAAGCGGAGGCGGCGCAGGTGGGCGAGTTCGAGGGTGAGGGCTTGGTTCTTGGCTTCCGCCAGTTTGAGGGCGGCACTTAGCCGGGTGGTTTCGGCGGTTTGCCGTTGGAGTTGGTCGAGCAGTTCCTGAACCGAGTTCCGCG